>JADIZG010000064.1 GCA_016704895.1 Betaproteobacteria bacterium | reverse complement strand
AAAACGAAGCCGCCACCGATCGCGTTGGCGGCTCCATCGACTTAGGACCGGACGGACAGGAGGTCGTCCGGCCCAGGTTCGATCAGCAGGTCGGCCCGACAGGCGCCAGGCTCGCCGAAACTCTTGCACCACGATCGTCACCGGTCTTGCCGGTGGCCTGTATTCTGGCGGAACCCATCTTCTCCTGCTCCGTCATCTTCGGCGGCACGTCTGCTTCGGCGGTTTGCTCGCCGTTTTGCGCTCAATAACCGCTCACGCCGTGGCCTTCTCGTTGCAGGACTTCATCCGCTCCTGCTGGGCGTTGGGCGCCTTCGCCTCGCAACGCCGAACGCAGGCGCGGCGGCACTACTCGGGCTTCGCCAGGCAGCGGCAGGAAGGCAATAGTACCACGGCAGCCTTAAGGTGGATCCGCGGCGAACGCAGCAGGGGTGAACGCTGACCGCGCCCGGCAAGCGCGGAGCGACGAGTGACTTCATCTGGAATTCTCCTGGGACGGGGTCGGAAGGACTCAGGATCAAACCTGCCCGCCACCTCCGTGGGCGACGGATCGTAGGCCAGTCTACGCAGAAGAGGCGCTAACGCGCGACGCAGCGTCGCGGTGCGCCCGCGCTCCGCGTTGTTGCGCCGTTGCATCATGCTGCACAATTCCGCTTACCACGGGAGCACGCGTCGCGGGACGACGGTGACGCCAGCCCGTTTCAGGTGTGGCTATTGTTTTATACAGATTCGCACTGCGGGGCGCGCTTGCCACTTCCAGCGGCCCGACGCAACCGCCATGCCGCCCGCCCGGCTCGCCCGCGGCCAGCCGGCCCGTCGACGACACGCGGATCACCGAGATCACCGAGCTCGCGCCGCCTTCGCGCACCTGCTGCGGGTCACGGTGTCCGAGAATTCGCCACGCCGACCACCTGACGCGCGGCGGGCGATCCACCGGATCCTGCGGCGCCGACGACAGGCTCGTCGTCGTCGGCGTCTATCGATCCACGATTACGACGCGGCGACGACGCGCGACGCGACTCGCGGCGCTGCGCCGCGAACTGCCGCGGCAGCTCGCGATCGTGATGCGCTCCACGTCGAGGCCGCGCACGACCGTGGGCTGGAAGGGCTGATCAACGATCCGCCTCGGACGGCAGCTTCCGGATCAACGAGGGCTGCGCCTGGCGCGGCGCATCCTCCTCGAGGTGAACGGGCTCGGGCTGCCCGCGGGCACCGAGTATCTCGACACGATCACGCCGCAGTACACGCCGACCCCAGTCAGCTGGGCGCGATCGGCGCGCGGACGACCGAGAGCCAGGTGCACCGGGAGCTCGCGGGCGGGCTCTCGTGCCCGGTCGGCTTCAAGAACACGAACGGCGACGTCCGCATCGCGGTCGACGCGATCAAGGCGGCGAGCGCGCCGCACCACCTGTCGGTCACGTAAGGGCGGCCACTCGGCGATCGTCCAAACGGGGGGCAACGGGGACTGCCACATCATCCGCGGCGGCAAGGCGCCAAGCTACAGATGCGGCGGTGTGGGGCGACCTGGGGGTCTCGGCGCACGCGGGACTCGCCGCCCGGTGATGATCGACTGCTCGCACGCGAACAGCGAGAAGAAGCACGAGCGCCAGGTCGACGTGGCGGCGGACGTCGCCGCCCAGGTCGCTGGCGGCGACACGCGCATCATCGGCGTGATGATCGAGAGCCACCTGAACCCCGGCCGCCAGGACCTGCGGCCCAACGAGGCGCTCCAATACGGCGTATCGATCACCGACGCGTGCCTCGGCTGGGACACGACGGTCGAGACGCTGCGCAGGCTCGCCGACGCGGTCCGGTCGCGCCACCTCGCGCTCGCCGACGGACCCTGACCGCGGCGAACGCGTGAGCGACGCCCTCCGCCCCGGTCGAAGTCGGTTTCAAGCTCGCGATCGACCGGCCGCGGTGGCCGCGTTGCGCGCGCATCCCGCGCTCCGTGCGGTCGTGCGCGGACGCGCGCGCACCGCGAGCATCGTCTCGACCTACTTCGGCACGCCCGACCAGCGCTTGAGGCGCGAAGGCGTGGCGCTGCAGGCTGCGCCGCGACGGGCAGCGCTGGCTGATGACGGCTGAAGGGCGCGCCGCTCCCGGGAGCGGCGTCCGGCGTCGTCTCGCGGCCCGAGTACGAATGGCCGCTCGCGGGACCGCAGATCGACACGATGCGGCTCGCGACGACGCCGTGGCGCGCCGTGGTCGTGAAGGCGCTGCGCAAGGGCGGGCTCGCGCCGGCGTTCTCGACCGATTTCCGCCGCACGTCGCTGCCGCTCGCGTTCCCGGACGGCACGACAGCGACGCTCGCGATCGACCTCGGTCGCCTCGATGCGCCCGCGAGCGATCGGCATGCCGCGACCTGGGCGGGCATCGCCGAGATCGAGATCGAGTTGCGGGAAGGCGATCCGGCGCCGGCTCGTCGACCTCGTCGAGCCTCGCGGCGGACCTGCTGCTCGCGATCGAGCCGCGCAGCAGGCCGGAACGCGGCTATGCGCTCGCCGACCGGGCGGCCGACGAGCCCTCGCGCGCGGGCGAGATCGTGCACGCGGACGGAGCCACCGCCTCCGCCGCGGTCGCAGCGGTCGTTGCCGAGTGCGTGCGGCAGATCGAGCGCAACACCCTCGGTTTCCGCGGCACCGCGTTGCGCGATCCCGAGTGGATCCACCAGATGCGCATCGCGGTGCGACGCCTGCGCTCGTGCATCGCGCTCGCCGACGGCGTCCTCGCGCCCGGGGCGATCGAGCGCCTCAGGCACGAGACACGCTGGGTGCCTCGCACGCTGGGCCCGGCGCGCGACCTCGACGTCTTCAGCGCTCGAGACGCTGCCCGCGGTCGAAGCCGACCTCGTGCGCACGGCGGGCGACGGCAGCGCGACTACCGCCACGCTGCGGTCGCTGACCCGCCGAACTGCAGCGCGACGCCGCGCCGCGCGACCGGACTCCGTCGACTGCGTGACGTCGCCGCGCTTCACCCGCTTCGTGCTCGCGACGTACGGGACCGCGCTGCCGGCGCCGGCGCCTCGGGACGACGCGGCAGCCGGTGCGGCTGCGGAAGACGCGCGACGCTACGCCGCGCGCATCATCGACCGGCGCGCACGGCGGCTCGCCAGGGCCGCGCGCCGTCTCGCGGACGGAGGCGTCGACGAGCGTCACGCGATCCGCATCGCCGCGAAGAAGCTGCGCTACGCCACCGAGTTCTTCGCGACGCTCTTTCCCGCCAGGCGCGCGCGGGCCTACCGGAAGGCGCTCGCCGTGCTTCAGGACGAGCTCGGCGCCTTCAACGACGCCGCGGTCGCGCCGCGCGTCGCCGCCGCACTCGCGGGACCGACCGCTGCGGCGACGGTCGCGATCGAGTCGTGGTCCGCGGGGCGCGCCGGCGCGAGCGGCCGGGGCATTGCCGCCGCGTGGGCGGCATTCGAGGCCGTCGCGCCATTCTGGAAGCGGGGCTGAAGCAGGATGCGGGATGGCGGCGAACCGGGCCCGCACCGCGCGCCGGCGTGGCTGCACGGAGGGCACGCGCAGACGATCTGGCCGGCGTTCCTCGCGCGTCCTCCGGTCCGATGGCGCCGCGAGTCCGTCGCCGCGCCCGACGGCGACGTCTGGGAGTTCGACTGGCTCGACGCGCCCGCGGCGCCCGGCGCCCCGATCGTCGTGCTGTTCCACGGCCTCGAGGGAAGCTCGATCTGCACTACGCGCGCTCGCTGATGGCCGCGGTGGCGAGGCGCCGCTGGCGCGGCGTCGTGCCCCATTTTCGCGGCTGCGGCGGCAAGCCGAACCGCCTGCCGCGCGCCTACCACTCCGGCGACCACGAGGAGGTCGGCGCGATGCTCGCGGCCGTGCGCGAGCGCGCGGGTCCCGGCGCCCCGCTCCACGTCGTCGGCGTGTCGCTGGGCGGATCCGCGCTGCTCAACTGGCTCGGGCGCGCGGGGGCGGGCGCCGGTTCGATCGTCGCGCGCGCCGCTGCGGTGTCCGCGCCGCTCGACCTGATGGCGGCCGGGCGATCGATCGACCGCGGCTCGAACCGGATCTATGCGTGGCACTTCCTGCGGACGCTCGCGCCGAAGGCGCGCGCGATGGCTTCGCGCTTTCCCGGGCGCCTCGACGCGTCGCGGCTCTCGCGCCTGACGACGATGTGGGCGTTCGACGACGCGGTGACCGCGCCGCTGCACGGGTTCGGCGGAACCGACGACTACTGGACGCGCGCGTCGTCGAAGCCGTGGCTCGCGCGCATCGCGGTACCGACGCTCGTCCTCAACGCGAGGAACGACCCGTTCATCCCCGCCGCATCGCTGGCGCGGACCGCGGAGGTCTCGCCGCAGGTCCTGCTGGAACAGCCCGAGCACGGCGGGCACGCGGGGTTCGCGACGGGACCGTTTCCCGGCAGGCTCGACTGGCTTCCGCGGCGGCTGCTGGCGTGGTTCGACGGCGCCCCGAGGGACGAGGGCGGCCACGGGGCGTCTTCGGAGATTGCCCCCGGCGGCCCGGGGACCTCGGCGTGACGCGAGCGCCCCGGAACGCCCGGGGCGGTATCATGGCGCGCCGTCCCCTTCGTCCACCCCTCCTCCGGCGTCGCTCATGCTCCCTCCCGAGATCTTCAAGGCCTACGACATCCGCGGCATCGTCGGCCGGACGCTGACGCCGGACATCGTGCGCACGATCGGCCGGGGGCTGGGCACGCTCGCACGCGAAGCGGGTCGCGCGTCGATCGCGATCGGCCGTGACGGCCGGCTTTCCGGCCCCGAGCTCGCCGGCGCGCTGTCCGACGGCATCCGCGCCGCAGGCACCGACGTGGTCGACCTCGGCATGGTCGTCACGCCGATGACCTACTTCGCGTCGTACGCGCTCGACACCGGCTGCAGCGTGATGGTGACGGGCAGCCACAACCCGCCCGACTACAACGGGCTCAAGATGGTGATCGACGGCACGACGCTCGCCGGCGACGCGATCCAGTCGCTTCGCGCCCGCCTCGAGCGCGGCGACGTCGCGACCGGTACCGGCCACTATCGCGTTCACGACGTCGGCGGCGCGTACCTCGACCGGATCGCGCACGACGTCAAGCTCGCGCGCCCGATGCGGATCGCGGTCGACTGCGGCAACGGCGTCGCCGGCGCCTTCGCGCCGACGCTGTTCCGGCGCCTGGGCTGCGACTTGGTCGAGCTCTACTGCGACGTGGACGGCCGGTTCCCGAACCACCACCCGGACCCGTCGCAGCCGAAGAACCTCGCCGACCTGACCGAGCGCCTCGCGCGAGGCGACTGCGAGATCGGGCTCGCGTTCGACGGCGACGGCGACCGGCTGGGCGTCGTCACGAAGGACGGGCACATGATCTACCCGGACCGGCAGCTGATGCTGTTCGCCGCCGACGTTCTCTCGCGCGTGCCCGGCGCGACCGTCATCTACGACGTCAAGTCGACGCGCAACCTCGGCCCCTGGATTACGAGGCACGGCGGCAAGCCGCTCCTCTGGAAGACCGGGCACTCGTTCATCAAGGCGAAGATGAAGGAGACGCACGCGGCGCTCGCCGGCGAGATGAGCGGCCACACGTTCTTCGGCGAGCGCTGGTACGGCTTCGACGACGGGCTCTACGCCGCGGCGCGACTGCTCGAGATCCTGTCGCGGCACGCCGACCCGTCGGCGGTGCTCGACGCGCTGCCCGATGCCCGGTCGACGCCGGAACTTCAGATTCCCTGCCCCGAGGGCGAGCAGCACGCGATCGTGCGAGACCTGCAGCAGCGCGCGAGCTTTCCGGGCGCGACCGACGTGATCCGCATCGACGGCGTGCGCGCCGAGTACGCCGACGGCTTCGGCCTCGCGCGGGCGTCGAACACCACGCCGATGCTGGTGCTGCGCTTCGAGGCCGACGACGACGCGGCGCTCGCGCGCATCCAGGGCGAGTTCCGCCGCGCGCTCGCCGAGATCCGGCCCGCCGCGAGTCTGCCGTTCTGACCCCCGAAGCGCCCCCGATGGAAGGGCCCACCGTTACGCTGGCGGACGTCGAGGCCGCGCGCGAACGCATCCGCGGCGGCATCTACGAGAGCCCCTGCGTCGAGTCGATCCCGCTGTCGAAGCTGACGGGCGCGCACGTCTTCTGCAAGCTCGACTACCTGCAGCGCACCGGCAGCTTCAAGGAGCGAGGCGCGCGCAACGCGCTCCTGCGACTGCCCGACGAGGCGCGCCGCCGCGGCGTGATCGCGGCCTCCGCCGGCAACCACGCGCAGGGCGTCGCCTACCACGGCAGCCTGCTCGGCATCCCGGTCGCCGTCGTGATGCCGCGCTTCGCGCCGCTGGTCAAGGTCACCAACTGCCGCCAGCTCGGCGCCGAGGTCGTCCTCCACGGCGAGGACCTGACCGAGGCGCGCGTCAAGGCGATGGAGATCGCGGCCGAACGCGGCCTCGCGTTCATCCATCCCTACGACAACGCGGACGTGATCGCGGGCCAGGGCACGATGGGGCTCGAGATCCTCGAGCAGACGCCCGGCGTCGAGGCGATCGTCGTCCCGGTCGGCGGCGGCGGCCTCATCAGCGGCATCGGGCTGGTCGCGAAGGCGAAGAAGCCCGCGGTCGAGATCGTCGGCGTCGAGCCGGAGAACGCGCCGTCGCTCGCCGCGGCGTTCGCGCGGCACGGCCCGGTGCAGGTCGCGCTCTCGCCGACGCTCGCCGACGGCCTGGCCGTCGCGAAGACGGGGGAGATCAACTACCCGATCGCCCGGCGCGTCGTCGACCGGCTCTGCACCGTCGACGAGGCGTCGATCGCGCTCGCGATCCTGCGCCTGATCGAGCTCGAGAAGAGCGTCGTCGAGGGTGCGGGCGCGGCGCCGCTCGCCGGCTTCCTCGCCGGGAAGCTCGACCACCTGAAGCGCAAGGTGGTCGTGCTCGTCCTGTGCGGCGGCAACATCGACCTCACGATCCTCGACCGCGTGATCGAGACCGGCCTGGTGACCGACGGACGCCTCACGCGCTTCACCGTCTCGATCTCCGACCGCCCGGGTGGCCTCGCGCGACTCACCGCGGTGATCGCCGCGAGCGGCGCGTCGATCAAGGAAATCGTGCACGACCGCGCGTTCTCCGGGCCGGATCTCTCCGCCGTGCGTGTCGTCTGCGTCGTCGAGACGACCGGTCACGACCACGTGAAGGCGCTGCACGGCGCGCTCGGCGACGCGGGCATCCGCGTCGTTGCCTGAATGCGTCAGTACGCGATGCCCACGCGCCGGTAGATCCGCCCGAGCAGCCACGCGGGACCGACGAGCAATAGCCGGACGCCCTCGAGGAACGAAGGCTTCCGGCCCTCGATCCGGTGGCCGACGATCAGCCCGATCCACGCGGCGACGAACACGGCGATCGCGACCCGCAGCGTCGACGTGCCGAGTAGCGTGAGCGGATAGACCATCACCGCGGCGACGGCGAGCACGCCCATGGCGATCGGGAACGAGAGCGTCAGGTAGCAGGCGACCGCCACGCCGATCAGCACGTAGGCCGCGGCGGGCGACCACGACCACGCCAGCGCGAGCAGGCTCCAGGCGACCAGCGGCACGCAGACCCCGTGGATCGCCCGGTTCGTCGGGTCGCGGTGCAACTCGCCGTAGCGGTCGAACAGTGCGTCCACCCGACGCTGGCTGCCCCCAGGCCTAGCCCTGCGCGGACGTCGCACCCCGTGCGGAGGGCCGGCGACCTGCGGCCCGTCGGTCGCCGGACCCCCGAGCCGCCCCCCAGGGGCGCGAACGGCGGCTGGCGCCGGTGACGCCGCCGCCCGCGGCGGCACGAACCATTGCGCGCGGCGACGGCGAGGATGCCCGCAGCGCCCGATGTCGCTCCACGGCGCCGGATAGACGAGCGCCAGCCCCGCGAGGATCAGGATCGCCCGCTCGAACGCGGAGAGCCGCCCCGCAAGCCATCCCTGCACGCCGAACGCGAGCGAGGTGATGCCGGCGAGCGCGGTCGCGGCGATCCACGCGACGCCGAGCCACGAGCCCTCGGGCGGCGTCTTGAGCAGGAGGCCGACGCCTTCGGGCGACAGCACGAACACGAACGGCACGACGAACGCGGGCAGCGTGTACTTCCACGAATGCAGCGTCGTCCGGTACGGGTCGCCGCCGGTGATCGCCGCGGCCGCGAACGGCGAGAGCGCCGTCGGCGGCGAGACCTCGGAGAGCACCGCGTAGTAGAAGATGAACATGTGCGCCGCGTAGTCGGGCACGCCGAGCTTCGTGAGCGCGGGCGCCGCGATCACGGCGCAGATGATGTAGCTCGCGGTGACTGGCACCGCGAGCCCGATGATCCAGACGATCGCCGCGGTGTAGAGCGCCGTCAGCGCGAGGCTGCCCCCCGCGTACGCGATCACGATCGCCGAGAACTTGAGGCCGAGCCCGGTCTTCGCGACGACGCCCACGATGATGCCCGCCGCCGCGCAGGTCGCCGCGACGTTCAGCATCTGCCCGGACCCGTCCTTGAGCGCCGTGACGAGGCGGCGCGGGAAGAGCGCGTTCTGGCGGTCGAGGAAGCTCATCGCGAACGTGACGACGGTCGCCCAGAACACCGACAGCACCGGCGAGAAGCCCAGGAGCAGAAACGCGACGATCGACACGAGCGACACGAAGTGGAAGCCGTAGCGCCGGGTCAGCTCCCACAGCGACATCACGCGCGCCGCCGCGACCTCGGACATGCCGAAGCGCCGCACGTCGAGCTCGACCATCACGAGCAGCGAAAGGTAGTAGAGGCAGGTCGGGACGACCGCCATCATGATCACGTCGAGGTAGCCGATCTTCAGGAACTCGGCGATCAGGAACGCCGCGGCGCCCAGCACCGGCGGCGAGATGATCGCGCCCAGGCCTCCGGCGGCGAGCAGTCCGCCGGCAGCCTCCTTTCCGTAGCCGGCCTTCGCGAGCATCGGCCAGGCGACCGATCCGATCGTCACCGTGGTCGCGACGCCGGAGCCCGACGGACCGCCCAGCAGGAACGAAGCGAGGACGACGGTGCGCCCCGCGCTCGCGTGCCTGCCGCCCATCGCGGCGAAGCTCCAGTCGAGGAAGAAGCGGCCCGCGCCCGACTGCTGCAGGAACGCGCCGTAGATCGTGAACAGGATGATGAGCGTCGACGACACGTCGACCGCGGTGCCGAAGATGCCTTCGAGCGTCTGGTAGAGGAAGCCCGACAGGCTCGCGATGTCGTAGCCCCGGTGCGACCACTCGCCGGGCAGCCACGGCCCCGCGAACGCGTAGGCGACGAACGCCCCGATCACGAAGGTCATGATCCAGCCCGACGTGCGCCGGCAGGCCTCGAGGACGAGCAGCAGGAACGCGAAGCCGAAGAACGTGTCGCTCGCGCTCGGCGTGACGTTGCGGTCCCAGATGTCGTCGCCGCCGGCGAGCAGGTAGGCGATCGTCGCGAAGCCGAGCGCCGCGCCGACGACGTCCCACCACATCAGCCGGTGGCGGTAGGGCGCCGCGACCGGGAACAGCAGGAACACGAGGACCAGCATGAAGCCGACGTGCACCGGGCGCAGCACCTGCGCGGGCACGATTTCGAGCGCCGCGTACAGGTGGAACAGGCTCATCGCGACGAGCAGCGCCGTCGTCGCGTGCCCGAGCAGGCCGCGGTGGCGGCTGGTGCCGCCTTCCTCCTGCTCGACGAACGCTTCCGCGACCCGGAGGCTGTCCTCGGACACGACAGCATCGGTCGCCGTCTCCGTCGCCGGACGAAGGGGCTCTTCGGCCACAGGCAATTCCTTCCTCTCACCCGATGGGCGGCAAGCGTAGCACGCAAGATACCCGGATACGGCGCTCTGTGACCGGAGTCACTTCGTCGAGGTCGCGTGCTCGCGTATCGTCATGCCTCTCTTCCATGGAGCCAGCATGAAGAACCGCTACGGATTCGGGCGCACCGTCGCCCTCCCCTTCGATACCGCCGTCGAGCGCGTGACCGCGGCGCTGGGCGCGGAAGGTTTCGGCATCCTCACCGAGATCGACGTCCAGGCGACGCTCAAGAAGAAGCTCGACCTCGACCGCCCGCGCCAGAAGATCCTCGGCGCGTGCAACCCGTCGTTCGCCGCGAAGGCGTTCGACGCCGAGCCGGCGATCGGGCTGCTGTTGCCGTGCAACGTCGTCGTCCGCGAGGACGCGGCGGGCCAGGTGCACGTCGAGATGCTCGACCCGATCGCGCTCTTCGAGCTCACCGGCCGCGCGGACGTCGAGCCGCTCGCCCGCGAGGTCCGGTCGAGGCTCGATCGCGCGCTCGCGGCGGTCTGACGCGGTCGCGGCCGCGACCGCGCCGCGCGCTTCCCCTCGCCCACAGAACGTCGTCCCCCCCCCCCCCCCCCCGGGTCGTACACCGTCAACGCCGCGCTCTCGTGCTCCCCACTCCTTGTACCCCCCCGCCGCCTCCCCCTCCAGCGCAGAGAGCGCCGCTCCCCGAGCCCCCCCCCCCCCCCCCCCCCCGAGCCCGCGCTGCGGGCCCGGCCGTCAGCGTCCTCCTCCCTGAGAGGCGCACCCCGGAACGCCGGCCCCCCCCCCCCCCCGCCCACCGTCGCGATCGCGCCGCGCGGGCGCGTCGATTCGGGAACGCGGCGCCCTGCCCCCCGAGGCATTTCCTCGCACCCGGGCGGCACCGCAACGTCAGCCGGTTGCACGCCGACGCGGACGGCCGCGCCGCCCGTGGCATCATCCCCGGCACGGTGCAAGGCGCGCCGTTCGTCGACCATGGCCGTCGTGTCCCGCAACGATCCGTGCCCCTGCGGCAGCGGCAGACGCTACAAGCACTGCTGCGGCGCCGATGCGGGCGCCGGGGCGCCCGCGCGTCGGCCCGAGGCGACCGCCGCGGCATCCCCGGACGCTGCGCCGATCCTGTCGGTCGTCCTGCCGTTCTACCGGAGGTTCCTGGCGTTCCGGCAGGCGCTCGCGCACAACGCGCAGTGGCTCGCGCGCGACGGCCTGGAGGTCGTCGTCGCGATGGACGATCCCGCCGACGAGCGCGAACTCGTCGAGCTCGCGCGCGCTTACCCGGGCATCCGATGGAAGGTCGTCGTCAACGACGTGCCGCATCCCTGGCGGCCCCCCTGCCGCGCGATCAACGTGGGGCTGCGTCACGCGTCGGGACGGTACGTGTTCGTCGCGTCGCCCGAGTCGGCCTACGCGGGCGACGCCCCGGGCATCGCGCTCGACGCGGTCAAGGACTTCCCGGGCGGCATCGCGGTCGGCCGCGTCGAGTTCGCGAGCTTCCGCGATCTCCGGTGGGGACGGAGCATCGCGCAGCACTTCGCCGAGATCGCGACGCCGTCGCCGACGATCGTCTCGTACTACGGGTCGATCTGCGCGCCGCGCGCGGCGTTCGAGGCGATCCATGGCTACGACGAGGCCCTCGCCGGATGGGGAGGCGACGACGACAACGTGCGCCTCCGCCTCGAGATGGCTGGCGGGACGCTGCTCGCCTGCGACCGTGTCCGGCTGCTGCACCTATCGTTCGACGACCGCCGGCACGGGCGCAACGCGCGCCACGACCCGGACCCTGTCGCGACGCTCGCGAAGCTGGCACCTGAGAGCGCCATCGCGAACCGCGACGGTGACTGGGGACGCGAGTTCTCGCGCGTCGCCTACGCGAGCGCGGCGCTGCGCGGGCCGGGCGGTGCTCCCGCGCTGCACGACGCGCCGCCCGTCCCGCCGCCGCCGCCCGGAAGCGTCGTGCCGACACCGTGGCTTCGGGCATGTCCGCGCTGCGGACGCATGCTGTGCGACGAAGAGACTCGAGCGCCCTGCGCGAATGTGCGCCGATCGCGGAAGCGGCCGCCCCAGGTCCTGCCGTGCGCGCCCGCCGCCGTCCGCGCGTCGCTGCCGTCATGCAGCTGCGCAACGAGGCGTACTGGCTGCCCGGCTGCCTCGACCACCTGCGCGGCCACGTCGACGCGATCGTCGCGCTGGACGACGGTTCGACCGATGCGACAGCGGCGCTGCTCGAGCGCGAGCCTTCGGTCGCGGACCGGATCGCCAATCCGCCGTCGCCGGACCACGCATGGCGCGAGCGCGACAACAAGCTCAGGCTCGTCGAGCGCGCGCGGCAGCTCGGGTTCGACTGGGTGCTCTGCTGCGACGCGGACGAACGCTACGAGTCGGGGTTCCTCTCGCGGCTTCGCGAGATCGCAGGCGCGTTCCTGCCCGGCGACGTCGTGTCGATCGCCGTGTCGCTGAAGGAGCTGTGGGACAGTCCCCGGCACTACCGGCAGGACGGCGTGTGGGGCACGAAGACGCGCGCCCGCTTCTTCCGCGTGCCGCCGCGCGTCGCCTACGACCTCGACAGCGAGCTGCACGGCCAGTGGTACCCGGACCACCTCCGGAAATACGGGCGCATCGTGCCGATCGACCTGCGCCTCTACCACCTCAAGTCGATCCGCCGCGAGGACCGGCTCCGGCGCCGCGACTTCTACAACGCGATCGACCCGCATCGCCGCTACCAGCCCGGGGGCTACGACTACCTCGCCCTGGAGCCCGACGACATGCTGATCGAGGCGATCGCGCCGGGGCGCGAGTACGACTACGGGACGGTGCCCGACGACCTGCGCCCGTAGGCGCCGCCCCCTCGACCCACTGAAAGCCACAAGGGCGGCCCTCGGGCCGCCCTTGCACCGCGTTCCCGCTGCGCAGGCTCGTCAGTTCGGGAACTTGACGCCCTGCTCCTCGAAATACTTCTTCGCGCCCGGGTGCCACGGCACCGGCGAGCCGAGCGCCTGGTACTTGACGTCGATGTTCTGCGCCTCCTTGTGCACGGCGACCAGCTCGGGCTTCTTCTCCATCAGCGTCTTGACGACCTGGTAGGCCATCTCGTTGCTCATCTTGTCGGTTGCGATGAGGACGTTCCAGACGTCGATGTTCTCGACCGGCTTGTCCTGGCCCGCGTACGAGTTCGCCGGGATGATCCCCTTCACGTAGAGCGGCCCGTGCTTCGCGTTCATCGCCGTGATGGCCTCCGAGTGGTCGATCAGCTTGACCTTCGTGCCCGGCGTCGCCGCGAGGTCGGTGATCGCCGCGGTGGGCACGCCGCCGACCCAGAAGAACGCGTCGATCTTGCGGTCCTTGATCGCGTTGACGCTCTCGGCCGCGCCCAGGCGCTCCTGCTTGATGTCGGACTTCGGGTCGATCCCGGCCGCCTCGAGCACGCGCAGCGCCATCACCTCGACGCCGCTGCCCGGCGAGCCGGTCGACACGCGCTTGCCCTTGAGGTCGGAGAGCTTGCCGATGCCCGAACCCTCGACCGTCACGACCTGCATGCGGTTCGGATAGAGGACCATCAGCGTCCGCGCGGCGACCGCCGCGTCCTTGAACTTCCCCTGGCCCTTGTAGCCGTCCCATGCGGCATCGACCATCGAGAAGCCGACTTCCGACTTGCCCGCGCTCAGGAGCTTCAGGTTGTCCACGGATCCGCCGGTGACCTCGGCGGTGGCCTGCATGCCGGGAACGTACTTCGACAGGATGTTCGCCATCCCGCCGCCCAGCGGGTAGTAGACGCCGCCGGTGCCGCCGGTCGTGATCGAGATGCGGTTGCCCTGCTGCGCGAGCGCGGGGGCGCCGGCACAGAGCGCAAGGGCAGTGGTCGCGGCGAGCGCCGCGCGGACGAATGCTTGCATCGAATCCTCCAGAAGGCTTGCCGGCGCGGTCTCGCGCCGGCGGTCGTGGCGCGCTCGCCCGCGGGTCCCCCGGGTCGGTGCGCCTGTCGGTGTGCGACCGCGCAAGTCTACCGCAGGTTCCGAAGGCGGCAGGATGCGCCCGGCCGGCCCGAAGGCCGACCCACGGCGCTGCGCTTCGGGTGGGTCGGCCTTCAGGCCGACGCCTTTCCGCACCGATCGCGTGCACCCCGTCGGCCCGACGGCCGCTTCGCGCGGATCAGGCGGCGCCGGAGAGGTCGGGCTCGAACCGCGCCCGACGTTCGAGCGCCGAGACGTGCAGCGGGAACGCGCCGTCGCGGCGGTCCAGGAAGTAGTTGCGCAGCGTGCGCGCGATCGTGCGGAACGCGATCCGGTCCCACGGGATCTCGTCCTCGTGGAACAGCCGCACCTCGAGGCTCTCGGGACCCGGTCCGAAATCGAGGTCGAGGAGCCGCGATCGGAACATCACGTAGACCTGGCTGATCTGCGGCAGGCTGATCACCGTGTAGAGCTCGCCGACGTCGACGCGCGCGCGCGCCTCCTCGATCGTCTCGCGCGCCGCGCCTGCCGCCAGCGTCTCGCCGTTCTCCATGAAGCCCGCCGGCAGCGTCCACAGGCCGTGGCGGGGCTCGATCGCGCGCCGGCACAGCAGCACGCGGTCCTCCCAGGTCGCGAGGCAGCCGACGACCACCTTCGGATTGCGGTAGTGGATCGCGCCGCACGCGCCGCAAACCTCGCGCGGGACCGTGTCGCCGTCGGGGATGCGCCACGCGACGTCCGGCGAGCCGCACTCGCTGCAGAACTTCATCCGGTCGTGGGGATTCATCGCGTCAGGCGGGGCCGATCCGCAGGAAGTGCTGCCGGTAGTGCTTCATCTCCTCGATCGACTCGTAGACGTCGGCGAGCGCGGTATGCTTCGACTCCTTCGAGAACGCCTTCGCGACGTCGGGCTGCCAGCGGCGGGCGAGCTCCTTGAGCGTCGACACGTCGAGGTTGCGGTAGTGGAAGTGGTCCTCGAGCACGGGCATCCAGCGCGCGAGGAAGCGGCGGTCCTGGCAGATCGAGTTGCCGCAGATCGGCGAGCCCTTCGCCGGCACGTGCTCGCGCAGGAACGCGAGCGCGGCCGCCTCGACCGTCGCCTCGTCCATCGTCGACGCCTTCACCCTGTCGATCAGGCCCGAGCGCCCATGCGTGCCCTGGTTCCACGAGTCCATGCCCGCCAGCGTCGCATCGGACTGGTGCACCACCCAGACCGGCGCCTCCGCGATGGTGGCGAGCGACGCGTCGGTGACCACGAGCGCGACCTCGATGATGCGGTCGCTGTCGGGTTTGAGCCCCGTCATCTCCAGGTCGATCCAGACCAGGCGGTCGTCGGCGGCGGAAATCGGGGGCGCGGCAGCGGGCATCGGGTCGGCGGCAGGGGGGGCCGCTCGCGTAGAATGAAGGCGTCATTTTCGCACAGCCGCCAGCACCGCCCCCCCGTGACCGCACCAACGTTCACCACGATCTTCCTCGCCGCCGTCGCACTCACGCTGGCGCTCGAGCTCTTGCTCGCGTTCCGGCACGTCGCGCACGTGCGTCGCCACCGCGACGCGGTCCCGCCGGCATTCGCGAGCCGCATCGGCCTCGACGCCCACCGCAAGGCGGCCGACTACACGATCGCGCACACCCGGGTCGCCATCGTCTCGTCGATCGCCGGGACGGCGCTGCTCGTCCTGCTGACGCGCGGCCGCGGCGTCGCGTTCCTGACCGGGGGCGACGGGCCTCGTCGACGTCCCGCCGCTCGTGCAGGACCTGATGCTGATCGTCGCGATCGTGCTGCTGTCGGCGCTCGTCTCGCTGCCGTTCTCCGCCTGGCGGACGTTCGCGATCGAGTCGCGCTTCGGCTTCAACCGGACGAGACTCGGCACGTGGCTCGCCGATCTCGGCAAGGGCGTCCTCGTCGGCGCGATCCTGGGCCTCCCGCTCGCGGCGCTCGTGATCGCGCTGATGCGCTACGCGGGCGGCGCGTGGTGGCTGTGGGCGTGGGGCGCGTGGATGGGCTTCCAGTTCCTCCTGCTCGCGCTCTACCCGACGGTGATCGCGCCGCTGTTCAACAAGTTCACGCCGATGCCCGACGGGCCCGCGCGGACGCGCATCGAGGCGCTGCTCGCGCGATGCGGCTTCGCGTCGCGCGGGCTCTACCTGATGGACGGTTCGAAGCGCTCGAGCCATGGCAACGCCTACTTCACCGGTTTCGGCCGCGCGAAGCGCATCGTGATGTTCGACACGCTCGTCGAGCGCCTCGCGCCCGAGGAGACCGAGGCCGTGCTCGCGCACGAGCTGGGCCACTTCAAGCTCAGGCACATCGCGAAGCGCATCGCGTGGTCGGCCGCGATGTCGCTCGCGTTCTTCGCGCTGCTCGCGTGGCTCGCGCGCGCCGACTGGTTCTACGGCGGCCTCTACGTGCCGCCGTCGCCCGAGCGTCCGGGCGTCGCGCTCGTGCTGTTCTTCCTCGTGCTGCCGGTGTTCACGTTCCTGCTCGCGCCGGTCGCGTCGTGGTATTCGCGCCGGCACGAGTACGAGGCGGACGCGTACGCCGCGCGACAGACGTCCGCGGGCGCGATGGTGTCGGCGCTCGTGCGGCTCTACGAGGACAACGCGGCGACGCTGACGCCGGATCCGCTGCATTCGGCGTTCCACGATTCGCATCCGCCCGCGGCGCTGCGGGTGGCGCACCTCGAGGCGCTGTCGGCGGGTACGGCGGCGGCCGCGGCCGCGACCGCATGAGGCCGGGGCCGGCCGCGGCACCGACGACTGCGGCGCTCGCCGCGCTCGAGGTCCGCGCCGGCGCGGCGAAGCTTGCGCCCGACACCGTCGTCGCGGCACTCGCCGCCTTGCCCGGTGGTCCGTCGACGACGGTGCGCTGCGCAAGGCCTACCGCTTCGCGGACTGGCGCGCGACGATGGCGTTCGTGAACGCGGTGGCCGGGATGGCCGACCGCGTCGACCACCATCCGGAGCTCGGCGTCGCTTGGGGCCGGTGCACGGTGGCCTGGCGGACGCACGACGCGGACGGGATCACGCAGAACGACCTCGCGTGCGCCGCACGCACGGACGCGCTCGCCCGACCAGGCGGCGCCGCGGAGGGAACCGGGTGACGCCCCGCGAGGCCGGACTGGTCGTCGCCGCCTGGCGCCGCCACTACTCGGTGCTGCTGGACGCGGGCGGCACGCTCGAGTGCGTGCTGAAGGGCCGCCGCACGGTCGTCGCCTGCGGCGATCGCGTGCAGGTCGCGCGCATCGCGGGCGGCGGCGCGATCGAGAAGGTCGAGCCGCGCACCTCGCTCCTGTACAGGTCGGATGCGTTCCGCGAAAAAGTGCTCGCCGCGAACGTCACGCAGGTTGTCGGCGTCGTCGCGCCGGACATCGCGGTCGACGAGAACCTGCTCAACCGGTGGATCGTCGCCGCCGAGCTGGAGCGCTGCCGCTTCGTGCTCGTCGCGAACAAGGCCGACCTGCCGGGGTTCCCCGCGCTCGTGGCGAGGCTCGCGCAATACCGCTCGCTCGGCTACCCGGTCGTCGAGTGCGAGGCGACGCGCTCCGCGGGATCGCTCGCCGGGATCGTCGCGGGCGAGCGCAGCGTGCTGATCGGCCAGTCCGGCATGGGCAAGTCGACGATCCTGAACGCGCTCTGCCCGCACGCGCGCGCGCGCATCGGCGACGTGTCCGACGCGCTGGGCAGCGGCCGGCACACGACGACCGAGACGGCGCTCTTCATGCTGCCGGGCGACGCCGGCGGCTGGATCGTCGACTCGCCGGGCATGAAGGTGTTCGGCATCGCGCACGCCGATCCCGCGATGCTGCCGGAGGCGTTCGTCGAGATGCGGCCCCTCCTCGGGCGCTGCCGCTTCCGCGACTGCCGCCACGATCGCGAGCCGGGGTGCGCGGTGCGCGACGCCGTCGACGACGGCCGCGTCGCCCCGCAGCGACTCGCCCTGCTGCACGCGCTGCGGCGGGAGGGCGAGGCGGCGCGCGACAAATCCAGGTGACGCACCGCGCAACCCCGGTGTCAGACACCGTGTCTGACGCCGCCTACGGGAGCAGGTTCGCGAGCGTCACCAACAGGATGACGACGAGCCACAGCACGAGCGCGCGCCAGACGAGGCCGACCGCGGAGGGCAGCACCTCGGGCTCGACCGGATCGCCGGTGCCCAGTTCGGGGCGCCAGTCGGGGGCTCCCGCGGGCGACGGCAGCGGTCCGCCGAGGACGACGCCGAGCGCCCCGGCGCCGCTCGCGAGCACGATCCCCATCGCCTTGCCGCCTTCCTCGCGCGCCCAGCCTGCCGCCTGCGTGCGCCAGCTCGCGACCGCGTCCTCGAAGTCGCCGACCGCGGCGAACGCGATCGCCGTCAGTCGCACCGGTATCCAGTCGAGCAGCGCGAGCAGCCGCCGCACCGGCATGCCGAAGGCCTCGCGCTCGCGGTCGAGCGGCGTCAGGTCCTCGCCTCGCGGCGCCTCGGACCACTCCTGCGCGAGCCGCGCCACGGCTCGGTAGAGCACCGCGCCGGCAGGCCCCGGCAGCACCACGAACCAGAACAGCACCGCGAAGACCTGCCGGTAGGCCTCGACCAAGCCACGCTCGATCGCGATCCGCGCGACGTCGCCGGACCCGAGCTCGGACGACACGCGTCCGCGCCAGCTGCCCAGCGCGCGCCGGGCCGCCACGAGATCGCCCTCCTTGAACGCGGCGACGATGGCCGACACCGCGTGGCTGAAGCGGCGGAATCCCATCAGCACGTAGAGGACCAGCGCGTTGAACGCGAGCCCCGCGAACGGATTCACCGCGTCGAGCGCCCACCAGATCGCGGTCGCCGCGGCCGTCACCGGGACGACCGCGATCCCGGCCGCGATCGCGCCCTGCCCGGCGGTCCCGCCGTTGAACTTGCGCTCCAGCGCCCGCGCCTGCCGGACGAACGCCCGCTCGATCGACACGCGCCACGCGGGCGCGTGCCACTGCTCGAGGCCCAGGGCCGCGAGGATCGCGAGCAGGTTCACGCGCGGCCCGTCACGACTTCAGCTCCACGCGATCGCGGAATTGCTCGAGCGCCTCGGGATTGGCGAGCGCGTCGACGTTCTTCACCGGCCGGCCGTGGACGACGTTGCGCACGGCGAGCTCGACGATCTTGTTGCTCTTGGTGCGGGGGATGTCGGTCACCTGCACGACCTTCGCCGGCACGTGCCGCGGCGTCGTGTTCGCGCGGATGTGCTTCTGGATCCGGTCGACGAGCGCCGCGTCGAGCGCGAGCCCGTCGCGCAGCTTGACGAAGAGCACGACGCGCACGTCGCCCACCTCGCCGGGCGGCCAGTCCTGCCCGATCACGAGGCTCTCGACCACCTCGTCGAGCTGCTCGACCTGACGGTAGATCTCGGCGGTCCCGATGCGCACGCCGCCCGGATTGAGCGTCGCGTCCGAGCGCCCGTGGATGACGAGGCCGCCGTGCGCCGTGATCTCCGTGTAGTCGCCGTGGCACCAGACGCCGGGGAAGCGCTCGAAGTACGCCGCGCGGTACTTCGCGTCGTCCGGATCGTTCCAGAAGCCGACCGGCATCGACGGGAACGGTCGCGTGCAGACCAGCTCGCCGCGCTCGCCCTTCCCCGGCGGGATCGGGCTGCCGTCCTCGTCGTAGACGTCGACCGCCATGCCGAGCCCGCGGCACTGGATCTCGCCGCGCCACACCGGCATCGTCGGATTGCCGATCCCGAAGCACGCCACGATGTCGGTGCCTCCCGAGATCGACGCGAGCGCGAGGTCGTCCTTCACGCACTGGTAGACGTAGTCGAACGACTCCGGCGCGAGCGGGCTGCCGGTCGAGAACATCGTCGAAAGCGTCGCGAGCGTGTAGTCCTTGCGCGGAACGAGCGCGATCTTCTTCAGCGCGTCGATGTACTTGGCCGACGTGCCGAAGTGCGTCATCCGCTCCTCGTCCGCGTAGTCCCACAGTACCCGCCCGGCGCGCACGAACGGCGAGCCGTCGTAGAGCAGCAGCGTCGCGCCGGCGGCCAGCCCCGAGACCAGCCAGTTCCACATCATCCAGCCGCAGGTCGTGTAGTAGAACAGCCGGTCCCCGCGCTTCACGTCCCCGTGCAGCCGGTGCTCCTTCAGGTGCTGCAGCAGCGTGCCGCCGGCGCCGTGGACGATGCACTTGGGCACGCCGGTCGTGCCCGACGAATAGAGGATGTAGAGCGGATGCGCGAACGGCAGCTCGACGTAGTCGATCGGGCCCGCCGCGTGCGGCGCGAGGAACGCGTCCCACGACACCGCGCCGCGGATGCGCGAGAGGTCGCCCGGGCCGGCCGCCCCGCCGAGGTACGGGATCACGACGACGCGCTCGACCGTCGGCAGCTTCGCCGCGATCTCGGCGACCTTGTCGCCCATCGGGATCGCCTTGCCGTTGTACCAGTAGCCGTCGACGGTCACGAGAGCACCTTCGGCTCGATCTGGCCGAAGCGGTCGAGCACGCCCTGCACGCCGAAGTCCGGCGAGCACGACGACCAGATCGCGCCGCGCGCCGCGCCGCCGAGCATCGCCATCAGCGTCTCGGGCATGTTCGGCACGATGGCCGCGACGCGGTCGCCCGCCTTCACGCCCATCGCGTCGAAAGCCCGCGCGACGCGCGACACCGACGCGCGCAATTCGGCGTGCGACACCCGCGCGCGCGCCTTGTCCTCGCCGCGGAACACGAGCGCGTCGCCGGCGTCGTCGTCGGGACGGCGCTCGATCAGGTTCCGCGCGAAGTTGAGCGTCGCGTCGGGGAAGAAGCGCGCGCCGGGCATCCGGTCGGCGTCGACCAGCACGCGCGCGCCCGGCGTGCCGATGACGCCGGCGTCTTCCCACACCTCGCGCCAGAACGCGTCCGGGTGGTCGATCGACCAGCGCCACAGCGCGTCGTAGTCGGGCAGCGACACGCTGTGGCGCGCCTCGACGCGCCGGGTGAACGCGGTGATGTTGGCGTCCGCGATGCGCTGCGGCGACGGCGTCCAGAGGGGTCCGACCATGCGATGCTCCTTCAGCGGCCCGCGTCGTCCAGCTTCGCGCGCACCTGATCCGGCAGCGGCACCGACCTGCCGCTCGCGAGGTCGATCCAGACGATCTTCGCGTCGCCCTCGGCCATCCGCTTGCCGGCGCAGTCGAGCTCGTAGTGGCTGCCGATCGACGAGCGCCCCGCCTCCGCGAGGTACATCCGCACCTCGACGTCGCCCGGATAGACGATCGGGACCATGAACGTGCAGCTCGCGTTGACGATCACCGGCCCGGTCCCGGACAGGTAGCCGACGCCCTCCTGCGCCAGCGCGTAGAGCCACTCGATGCGCGCCTGCTCCATGTAGCGGAAATAGACGGTGTTGTTGACGTGGCCGAGCGCGTCCATGTCGCCCCAGCGGACCGGCTGGATCGACGTGTGGACGAGGACGCGGTGGGCTTTCATCGGCGGTTCGGGTCGGGGCTGGAAACGCGCGGCGGCGATTCGCCACGGCGATGCGCGCGGTAGCCGCCCGGACGACCATTATAATTCGCGAACGATCCGATATCGCTCGCGGGCCGCCCTCCGGCCGTGCCCGTGCCGACCCGCCGACCCGAACGAGGCTCCATGACGCGCGAATCGATGGACTACGACGTGGTGATCGTCGGCGGCGGGCCCTCGGGTCTCGCGGCGGCGATCCGGCTGAAGCAGCTCGCCGCCAGCGAGCACCGCGAGGTGTCGGTGTGCCTGCTGGAGAAAGGCGCCGAGATCGGCGCCCACATCCTGTCGGGCGCGGTGATCGATCCGAAGGGACTCTCCGAGCTCATCCCCGACTGGCAGGCGCAAGGCGCGCCGCTCGACACGCCGGTGACCGAGGACCGGTTCATGGTCCTGACCACGGACAAGGCGTACCGGATCCCGAACGCGCTCCTGCCGCGGCTGATGGACAACCACGGCAACTACATCGCCAGCCTGGGCAACGTGTGCCGCTGGCTGGGGACGCAGGCGGAAGCGCTCGGTGTCGAGATCTACCCGGGATTCGCCGCCGCCGAGGTGCTGTTCGACGAGCGCGGCGCGGTCGCCGGCGTCGCGACCGGCGACGTGGGCATCGCGAAGGACGGCTCGCACAAGCCCGACTACCAGCCGGGCATGGAGCTCCGCGCGAAGTACACGCTGTTCGCCGAAGGCTGCCGCGGCTCGCTGTCGCAGGAGCTGATGAAGCGCTTCAACCTGCGCGACGGCGTCGACCCGCAGAAGTACGGCATCGGCCTCAAGGAACTCTGGCAGGTCGAGCCGTCGCGCCACCGCAAGGGACTCGTCGTGCACAGCCAGGGCTGGCCGCTCGACTCCCGCACCGGCGGCGGATCGTTCCTGTACCACTACGGCGAGAACCTCGTCGCCGTCGGGTTCGTCGTGCACCTCAACTACGAGAACCCGCACCTGTCGCCCTACGACGAGTTCCAGCGCTTCAAGACGCACCCGGCGATCCGCGACACGTTCGCCGGCGGCAAGCGCCTCGCGTACGGCGCGCGCGCGATCAACGAGGGCGGGCTCCAGTCGGTTCCGAAGCTCGCCTTCCCCGGCGGCGCGCTCGTCGGCTGCGCTGCGGGGTTTCTCAACGTCCCGCGCATCAAGGGATCGCACAACGCGATGAAGACCGGGATGCTCGCCGCCGAGGCCGCGTTCGCGGCGCTGGGCACCGGCCGCGCGCACGATGCGCTGGACGACTACGACGCGAGCTGGAGGACGTCGTGGGTCTACGCGGACCTGTGGAAGGTGCGCAACGTGAAGCCCGGTCTCAAATGGGGCATGTGGGCGGGCACGATCCACGGCGGCTTCCACATGTGGATGAACGACCTGGGCCTGGGCGCGCTCGTTCCCTGGACGCTGCGCCACGGCAAGCCCGACAGCGAGACGCTGAAGCCCGCCGCCAGATGCCGCGCATCGACTATCCGAAATACGACGGCACGCTCACGTTCGACAAGCTCTCGTCGGTGTTCCTGTCGAACACGAACCACGAAGAGAACCAGCCGTCGCACCTGACGCTGCGCGACGCGGGCGTGCCGGTGGCCGTGAACCTCGCCCTCTACGACGGTCCCGAGCAGCGCTACTGCCCGGCGGGCGTCTACGAATACGTCGCGGACGAGCGCGGAAGCGGCAGGCGGCTGCAGATCAACGCGCAGAACTGCGTGCACTGCAAGACCTGCGACATCAAGGACCCGCGCCAGAACATCCGCTGGGTGACGCCGGAGGGCGGCGGCGGCCCGGGTCTACCGGGATGGTAGCCGCCGCCGCAGGACGAGGCCCCCCCCGCCCGGCGGCGCCCCCCCCCCCCCCCCCCCCCCCCCCGGCCGCCCCGGCCCGCCCGGGCCCCCCCCCCCCCCCCGGCGCGGAAGGCGGGGAAGGAGGTCGATCTCCACCGCTGTCGGTATCGGCCCGGACGGGCGCCGATTCGGTGCCCCCTGCTATCCCGGCCCCGCGCCTGCTGCGGGCCACAGCCACGCCGCGCCCCGGACCCCGCTCGAGTCGCCGTGCCGGTTCCGGACGAGCCGCGTGTCGACGCGGTCCGAGAACACCCAGTCCCCCCAGAGCCGGGGGACGGTCGCGTAGAGGCGGTCGACGTTCGACAGTCCGCCGCCCAGCACGACGACGTCGGGGTCGAGCAGGTTGATCACGTGGGCGAGCGCGCGGGCGAGGCGTTCCTCGTAGCGGGCGAGCGCCGCCTCGCAGGCAGCATCGCCCGCGTTCACGCCCTCGATGATCTCCCTGGGAGCGAGGTCGGATCCGGTGGCGCGCCGATGGTCGCGGGCCAGGCCCGGCCCCGACAGGAACGTCTCGATGCAGCCGAGCTTCCCGCAGAAGCAGGCCGCGCCCGGGCGCTCGTCGTCCCGGGGCCAGGGGAGCGGGTTGTGGCCCCATTCGCCGGCGATGCCGTTCGGACCGTCGAGCACCCGGCCGTGCACGACGATGCCCCCGCCGACGCCGGTGCCGAGGATCACGCCGAAGACGACGTCGGCGCCCGCGCCCGCGCCGTCGGCCGCCTCGGACAGCGCGAAGCAGTTCGCGTCGTTGGTGATGCGCACGTCGCGCCCGAGGCGTCGCGAGAGGTCCTCGCGGATCGGGCGGCCGTTCAGGCACACCGAGTTCGCGCCGCGCAGGTGCCCGGTGGCCCGCGAGATCGATCCGGGCGTGCCGACGCCGACGCTCGCGCGCTCGCCGAGTTCCGACTCCGCCGCAGCGACCAGACCCGCGATCGCGTCGATCGTCGCTTCGTAGTCGCCCTGCGGCGTGGGCACGCGCTGCCGGTGGCGCTCACGGCCCTCCCGGTCGATCGCCAGCACCTCGATCTTCGTGCCGCCGAGGTCGACGCCGATCCGGAATCCGCCGTGGTCGCGCGATGCGTCGCGTTGCGCTGCCGCCATCGCGCGATGATAGCGTGGCGTGCCTGCCGGACCGGACGACGAGGGACCTACCGAGCGTCGCGGGATGTGGGCGATCGCGGGCAATTGGTCAGGCCACTTGACCCTTGGACCTCATCGTCCTAGCATGGGCGCCTGCCCGACTCCCGATGCCCGCGCCCCATGGATGTCCGCCAGCCGATCCACAGCGACCACGTCCGCACCCTCGACACCGAGGGCCTGCGCCGCCACTTCCTCGTCGACCGGATCTTCGTGCCCGACGAGCTCGCGCTCACCTACAGCCAGATCGACCGGATCATCGTGGGCGGCGCGCTTCCCGCGTCGCGCCCGGTGGGGTTCTCGCCCGAGCTCGCGAAGTCGTTCGCAGTGTCGAGCTTCCTCGAGCGGCGCGAGCTCGGCGCGATCAACGTCGGCGGCGCCGGCACGGTGAGCGTCGACGGCACGGTCCACGAGGTCGGCCATCGCGAGGCGATCTACGTGGGCATGGGCGCGCGCGACGTGAGCTTCGCCAGCCGCGATCCGGCGTCCCCCGCCCGCTTCTACCTCAACAGCGCGCCGGCGCACCGCGCGTGCCCGACGCGCCGCGTCACGCTCGCGGAAGCGTCGCCGCAGACGATCGGGAGCGCGGCAACCGCGAACCGGCGCACGATCTACAAGTTCATCGTCCCCGGCGTGGTCGAGTCCTGCCAGCTCACGATGGGCATGACCGTGCTCGAGCCCGGCAGCGTCTGGAACACGTTCCCCTGCCACACGCACGAGCGGCGCATGGAGGTGTACTTCTACTTCGCGATGCCGGCGGACGCGGTGGTCTTCCACCTGATGGGCCGGCCGGACCAGACGCGCCACATCGTCGTCGGGAACGAGCAGGCCGTCATCAGCCCCTCGTGGTCGATCCACTCGGGCGTGGGCTCGCAGGCGTACACGTTCATCTGGGGCATGGTCGGGGAGAACCAGGTGTTCGACGACATGGACCACCTCTCGCCCGGGGACCTGCGCTGACCGTGGCGGCGAGCTTCCGCCTCGACGGGCGCCGCGCGATCGTCACCGGGGCGAGCCGGGGACTGGGCGCCGCGATGGCGCGCGCGCTCGCCGACGCGGGGGCGGACGTCGCGGGGGTGGCCACCGGCGATCTCGCGGCGATCGGCTCGGACGTGCGCGACCGGGGACGTCGCTTCGTCGCGATCGCCGAGGACCTCGCCGACCCGGACGCGCCTGGCCGCATCGTGGCGCGCACCGTGGAGGCGCTCGGCGGGGTCGACGTCCTCGTGAACAACGCCGGAATCATCCGCCGCGCGGACGCGCTCGACTTCACGCCGGACGACTGGAACGACGTCCTCGACGTGAACCTCAAGGCAGCGTTCTTCCTGGCGCAGGCGGTCGCGCGGCGGCTCGTCGAGCAGGGCCAGGGCGGCAAGATCGTCAACGTCGCCTCGATGCTCTCCTACCAGGGCGGCGTGCGCGTCGCGTCCTACACGGCGTCGAAGAGCGGCATCCTCGGGCTGACGCGCCTGCTCGCGAACGAATGGGCGGCGCGCGGCATCAACGTCAACGCGATCGCGCCGGGGTACATGGCCACCGACAACACCGCACCGCTGCGCGCCGATCCGCATCGCGCGGCGGAGATCCTCGCCCGCATTCCGGCGGGACGCTGGGGCGAGCCGGCCGATCTCGACGGCGCGGTGGTCTTCCTGGCGTCGTCGGCGTCCGACTACGTCCACGGGACGACGCTCGCCGTCGACGGCGGCTGGCTCGCGCGCTAGCCCTGGGGGGCGACCCCGGTTCTACGGCGGCGTGCAGAACACGCTGCCCTCGACGAGCCAGTCCTCGTCGACCATGTGCGCGATCTCGGAGGCACTCGTCAGGAACCGGTGGTTGGGCGCGCCGCCGTCCATCAGGTTGTAGACGCGCGTGACGCGCATGCGCCCCGCCGGGCAGTCCTCGGCCGTGGGCAGCGTGGCGCGGAACGCCTGCGCCTCGAAGCGCCAGAGCGGGTCGGCGGCGAGGATCGCGCATTCGGGCGCCCAGATCGAGTAGAAGTGCGAGTAGACGCCGCTGCGGCTGGTGAAGTAGCGGCACGACGCGTCTCCGCTCGCGTCGTCGCGGTCCCAGGCCTTGAACGCGAAGCCGGTGCGCCGCCAGCCGGGCACGATCACGCCGGCGTCGAGCATCGCCGCTTCCTCGGCGTCGGCCGTGTAGAAGAAGTGCGCGAGCCCGTCGTTCTGGAACTCGACGACGATGCGCTCGCCACCCGACGCCGGCGCCGGCGCCGTGTAGTCGATGACCCGGCGATCGTCGCCGCCCCCCTCCACCCGCTCCATGCGCTGCAGCGTTGCGCGCGCGCTTCGGTCGTCCTGCAAGTGCGCCAGCAGGAACCGGAGCGTCCAGGTGAAGATGTCGTCGCGCGACGCATCGTCGAAACCGTGCTCGACGCCCTCGAGCGCGACGAGGATGCGGGACTGGGCGAGCCGCCGCATCGCCTGCTCGGTGGTGCCGATCGGGGCCGTCGTGTCGGCGGTGCCCGAGATCGCGAGCACCGGCACCGGCCGCATGTCGTCCACGCCGCCCTGGTCGCGTCCGAAGGCGGGAAAGAACGACTGTCCGAAATAGGGCACGTAGCTCGTGATGACCTTGAGCCGCGGATCGGACATCACCTGCTTCGACGACAACCCGACCGACACCGTCAGCTTCGCGCCCGCCATCAGCATCAGCGACTCGCCGCCCTGGCTCGCGCCGAACCCGGCGACCTGCGTCGCGTCGAGGCGATCCTTCCAGCCGGGGCTGCCGAGCACGTGGTCGAGCGCCGCGGCCAGGGCGAGCGGCCGCACGGCCTGCATCGCCGTGAACTTGCTGAAATTGGCGATCGCGTTCAGCAGGTCGGACGCGTCCTCGAGCCGCAGGTTCGCGATCCGCTGATCGCCGTGGAACGGCGCGACGACCGCGTACCCGTGGCTCGCGAGCAGCACGAGCGCGGACACGTAGTCGCCCGAGATCGGGCTGCCCGCGTACCCGTGCGAATAGAGCAGCACCGGCCAGCGCGCGCGCGCCGAGGCGAAGAGCGGCGGATCGCCGCCCCTCTGCATGTGCGGCACCGACTTGCCCGTCGGCAGCGCATAGTCTGCGTACGGATTGTCCGCGTCGGTCGGATAGCAAACGATGATCACGACCTGGACCGACGTTCCGGCATGGGGACCGTAGAGCTCGCTGTCGTCCGGGACGGGAATCGTCAGCACCGGCGTCGCGGACGTGGACAGCAGCGTGGTGAGGTAGCGCGGCGTGCCGTCCTCGGTCGGAACGCCCTCCCACCACCACTCGGCGTTCTCGCCCGGCGGTACGCGCGAGAAGTCCTGCTCGACGCTCGAGCAGCCGACCGCGTACGGACCGCCCTGGAGTGGCGGAACGGCCGCGAGCGAGTCCGCCCGCGACGCAGGAGCGGCAAGGGCCAGCGCGAACGACGCCAGCAAGGCGGCAATCCGCAGAGGCAGTCGAGTCATGGCCTCCCCGTCCGGCACGGTCGATGGCATGACGGTCAGGGCGGCGTGCAGAACACGGCGCCCTCGACGATCCAGCCTTCGCCGGCCAGCGACGCCGCCTCGCTGGCACTGGTCGTGAAGCGGTGGTTGAGTGCGCCGCCCTTGAAGTTGTTGAACACGCGAACGACGCGCATCCGGTCGGCCGGACAATCCTCGGCCGCGGGGAGGTCGGCCCGGAACGCGTAGTTCTCGAACGTCCACGCAGGGTCGGCCATCAACGTCGCGCACTCGTCGGCGTTGATCGTGTAGAAATGCGTCGAGACGCTGCCGAAGACGCCGAAGAAGCGGCAGTTCGGCAGTCCGGACGTCGCCGCCGCGTCGATCGCCTTGAACTCGAGGCCCGTCCTCGCCCAGCCTCCGCTGCCTGTGTCGAGGCCCGCGATCTCGGCCGGATCGGCCGAGACGAAGTAGTGGTCGAATCCCGCGTGGTAGAACTCGACGACGATGCGCTCGTCGCCCGTGGCCGGCAGCGGCGCCGTGTAGTCGATGCGACGCTCCTCGCCCACGCCGCCGGCGACCGCGGTCATCCGCTGCAGCTTGGCAGTCGCGGCGACGTCGCGCTTGAGCTGCGAGTCGAGGAACACGATCGACCACGTGAAGATGTCGCCCGGGTACGCCGGCTCGAGGTCGTGCTCCAACCCCGGAAACGCGATCACGGAGCGCGTGCCTCCCAGCAGGCGGACAGCCTGCTCGATGCGCTCGAGCTCCGCGAGAGGGTCGGCGGTGCCGCCGATCGCGAGGTAGGGCAGCGTCACGCCGACGACGCCCTGCTGGTCCTCGCCGAACGACGGCAGCCACGACAGGCCGAAGAACGGGATGTAGCCGACCGCCGCCGCGAGGCGCGTGTCGTGCAGGACCTTCTTCGAGTCCTGGAACACCGTCGTCGTCAGCGCGGCGCCGCCCATCAGCATCAGCGTCTCGCCGCCCTGGCTGATGCCGAAGCCGCCGACGCGCGCGAGGTCGAGCGTGTCCTTCCACTGAGCGTGCGCGGCGAGCGCGTCGAGCAGCGCCTTGGCCGAGTTCGGCCGGATCGCCTGCATCGCGACGTAGTCCTTCCACAGGTCCTCGCCGGTGATGCCCTCCTCGAAGATCGCCTCCAAGCCCAGCAGCGACCAGCGCGGGTCGCCGTGGAACGCCGCGACGCTGACGTAGCCGTGCGATGCGATCGTCAACAGCGCGCCGAGATAGGTGCCGTCGAGCGGACTGCCAGCGTAGCCGTGCGAATAGAGCACCACCGGCCACGGCCCGCCCGCGGGCAGGATCGGAGCATCGCCGGCGCGCTGCATCCGCGGCACGACGTTGCCGTTGGGAAGCGCATAGTCTGCGCGCGCGTTCGCAGCGGTCGTCGGGTAGCAGACGATCGCGACGTCCTGGACCGTGCGCCCGCCGTAGCGCCCGTAGAGCTCGTCGTCGACCGGCACCGCGTACGAGTAGACGAGCGTATCGGCGGGCTCCGCGAGGAGGTCGGTGACGTATCGCGGCGTCCCGTCGGAGCGCGGAAGGCCCCGCCAGAACTCGGTCGCGGCCTCCATCGCCGGGACGAGATCGAAGTTCTGCGCGACGTTGCTGCAGGCGACCGGATAGGGGCCGGGCACCGGAATCGGGTCCACGACCGCCAGCGAGTCCGCTCCGCGCGCCGGCATCGCGCCCGCGGCGAGCGCTGCACAGAACCCGAGCAACATTACCTTCGATCGCGTCATCGCCAGCCCTTTCTAGACTTTTCAGCGCAGCCTGCCCGCAGGGAGGAACGTCAGAACCGTTCCGCCGGAAGCGCGACGGCCGCCTCGGCACCGCCGGTCGCGAGCGCCGCGTACGACTCCGCCTGCGGCAGCAGCGCCTCCGCGTAGAATCGCGCGGTCGTCACCTTCGCACGCATGAACTCCGGGGCGCCCTCGCCGGCCGCGAGCTTCTTCTTCGCGATTTCGGCCGCGCGGGCCATCTGCCAGCCACCCGCCACGAGGCCCCACAGCCGCAGGTAGCCGACCGATCCGGCGAGCGCGACGCGCGTGTTGCCGCCGACCGCCGGCACGATCCAGTCGATCGCGCGGTCGAGCGCCACGACGCCGGCCGCGAGCCGCGCACCGATCGACCTGAGGTCGGCGTCCGCGCTCGCGGCGAGACGCTTCGCGACCGCGGCGATCTCGCGCGACACCGCCTTCGCCGTCGCGCCGCCGTCGCGCGCGGTCTTGCGTCCCGCGAGGTCGTTCGCCTGGATGCCGGTCGTGCCCTCGTAGATCGTCGTGATGCGCGCGTCGCGGTAGTGCTGCGCGGCGCCCGTCTCCTCGATGAAGCCCATGCCGCCGTGCACCTGCAGCCCGAGCGACGCCACCTCCTGCGCCACCTCGGTCGACTGGCCCTTGACGATCGGGATCATCAGCTCGACGAACGCCTGGTGGAGCTTGCGCGCCTCGACGTCCGGATGGCGCGCGGCGCTGTCCATCGCGGCCCCGGTGACGTACGCGACCGCGCGCGTCGCCTCGGTCCACGCACGCATCGTCATCAGCATCCGGCGCACGTCCGGGTGCTCGATGATCGCGCCCGGTCTTCGCGCCCTTCTCGAGACCGGCGGCGCGTCCCTGCACGCGCTCGCGCGCATAGGCGACCGCGCGCTGGTAGGCGCGCTCCGAGATCCCGACGCCCTCGAGACCCACCGAGTAGCGCGCGAGGTTCATCATCACGAACATGTATTCGAGGCCGCGGTTGGGCTCGCCGACGATCCAGCCGGTCGCGCCGCCCTTGTCCCCGTAGCTCATCACGCAGGTCGGGCTCGCATGGATGCCGAGCTTGTGCTCGAGCGACACGCAGTGCACGTCGTTGCGCGTGCCCGGCTTGCCCGAAGCGTCCGGGATGAACTTCGGCACGACGAACAGCGAGATCCCCTTGACGCCCTCGGGCGCGTCGGGCAGCCGCGCGAGCACGAGGTGGACGATGTTCTCGGTGTAGTCGTGCTCGCCGTAGGTGATGAAGATCTTCTGGCCCGAGACCAGGTAGGTGCCGTCGGCCTGCGGGACCGCGCGCGTGCGCACGGCCGCGAGATCCGAGCCCGCCTGCGGCTCGGTCAGGTTCATCGTGCCGGTCCACTCGCCGGCGACCATCTTCGGCAGGTAGCGCTGCTTCAGCTCCTCGGAGCCGTTCAGCTCGATCGCCTCGATCGCCCCCTGCGTGAGCAGCGGGCAGAGGTCGAACGCCATGTTCGACGCGTGCCACATCTCCTCGACCGCCGCCGCGACGATCTGCGGCAGCCCCTGCCCGCCGAACTCGGGGCTCTTGGCGAGCCCGTTCCAGCCGTTCTCGACGAACTTCCAGTACGCGTCGCGGAACCCTTCGGCGTGCGCACCGTGCCGTCCTCGAGCAGGCGCGCGCCGTGCTGGTCACCGCTGCGGTTCAGCGGGTCGAGCACGTCGGTCGCGAACCGGGCCGCCTCCTCGAGGATCGCGGCGACCGTTTCGGGCTCGGCCTCCTCGCAGCCGGGCAGCTTCGCGACCTCGGCCAGGCCGGCGAGCTCGTTCAGCACGAATTGCATGTCTTCGAGGGGGGCGCGGTAGGTGCTCATCGGAGTCGGCTCGGGAAGACGAAAAGGAAAGGGGAGGTTAGCCCGGGCGCGCTAGAGCGAGGGCTCTAGAAATCGACCGGGCATCGGGCGGCCGGGAGCGCCGTCGGCCTGAAGCGACCGACCCCGGGAGGCCGCGCGCACCCTGTCGGGCTTCAGGCCGCCGCAGCGACCACTCGCCAAGCGCTTCGCCGTCCCGGTCGCCGAGGCGCATCGCCTGCATCGCCGGGAACGCCCGTCAGCGCGCCGGCAACGCGTCGACGAGTTGCGGGACCAGCTCGAACAGGTCGGCGACGAGGCCGTAGTCGGCGACCTGGAAGATCGGCGCCTCGGGATCCTTGTTGATCGCGACGATCACCTTGCTGTCCTTCATGCCCGCGAGGTGCTGGATCGCGCCCGAGATGCCGACCGCGACGTAGAGGTCGGGCGCGACGATCTTGCCGGTCTGCCCGACCTGGTAGTCGTTCGGGACGTAGCCCGCGTCGACCGCGGCGCGCGACGCGCCGAGCGCCGCGTTCAGCCGGTCGGCCAGCGGCTCGAGCAGCTTGTGGTAGTTCTCGCCGTTGCCCAGCCCCCGGCCGCCCGAGACGACGACGCGCGCACTGGTGAGCTCCGGACGCTCGGACTTCGTGAGCTCCTGACCGGTGACCTTCGCCCCTCCGGCCGGCGCCGCCGCAGCGACCGGCTCGACCACCGCGGAGCCGCCCGACCCGGCCGACTCGAACGCGGTCGTGCGCACGGTGATCACCTTGACCGCGTCCTTCGACTGCACCGTCGCGAACGCGTTGCCCGCGTAGATCGGCCGCACGAACGTGTCGGCGGACTCGATGCCGGTGATGTCGGAGAGCTGCGCCACGTCGAGCTTCGCGGCGACCCGCGGCATCACGTTCTTGCCGCTGCCCGTCGCCGGCGCCACCAGGTGCGTGTAGCCCCCCTGCGCGACCACCGCGAGGATCTGCGCGGCGAGGTTCTCGGCGGTCGGCTGCGCGAGGTGCGCCGCGTCGACGTGCAGCACCTTCGCGACGCCCCCGATGGCCGCGGCGTGCTTCGCCGCGCCCGCCGCATCGTGCCCCGCAACCAGCACGGATCTCCCGGGCAGCTTCGCCGCGGCCGCGACCGCGTGGTGGGTGGCCGCTTGACGGACGCGTTGTCGTGTTCGGCGAGGACGAGGATCATCGGGAGTCGGGAGTCGTCGGTTGGCAGGACGGCGCGGGCGCATCGCCCGGGTCAGGGCAGCACCTTCGCCTCGTTGCGGAGCTTCGCGACCAGCTCGGCCACGTCGGCCACCCGGCCTCCGCCCTTGCGCTTCGGCGGCTCGACCACCTTGAGCGTCGCCAGCCGCGGCGCCACGTCGACCCCCAGCCCCGCCGGGTCGAGCGTGTCGAGCGGCTTCTTCTTCGCCTTCATGATGTTCGGCAGCGTCGCGTAGCGCGGCTCGTTCAGCCGCAGGTCGGTCGTCACCACCGCCGGCAGCGCCATCTCGACCGTCTCCAGCCCGCCGTCGACCTCGCGCTTCACCGTCGCCTTGCCGTCCGCGATCTCGACCTTCGAGGCGAACGTCGCCTGCGGCCAGTCGAGCAGCGCGGCCAGCATCTGGCCGACCTGGTTCGCGTCGTCGTCGATCGCCTGCTTGCCCAGGATCACCAGCTGCGGCGATTCCCGCTTCACCACCGCCGCCAGCAGCTTCGCCACCGCCAGCGGCTGCAGCTCCGCGTCCGACTGCACCAGGATCGCGCGGTCCGCGCCGATCGCCAGCGCCGTGCGCAGCGTCTCCTGGCACGTCGCCGCACCGCACGACACCGCGACGATCTCGGTCGCGATCCCCTTCTCCTTCAGCCGCACCGCCTCCTCGACCGCGATCTCGTCGAACGGGTTCATCGACATCTTCACGTTCGCCGTGTCCACGCCCGATCCGTCGGCCTTCACGCGAACCTTCACGTTGTAATCGACGACGCGCTTGACGGGGACGAGCAGCTTCATGGGAGCGGGACCGGAAGGAGGGTGACGAAGAGTGCTGTCGGCGATCGCGGGTTCGGCACCGGAGGTCGGCGCAAGCGCCGGTATCGCTCGCGACCGACATCGCCGAATCGCCCTGTCGGCCGCCGCACGAGGATCGCCAGATCGGCGACGACATTGTATCCCACCCTCCCCGGCGGTCCCGCTGGTATACACTCGGCCCCCGCGACCGCCCCGCGCGACACTGCCGCGCCCCGACGGGAGGACCGATGCCCGCGAACCCGCCGTCCGACATCCAGCGCGTCTTCCGCCACGTCCCGCATCGCTACCCGCTCGTGCTCGTCGATCACATCGACGCGTGCGAGGCGGGCGCCTGGGTTCGCGCGCACAAGCACGTCTCGTTCGACGAGCCGTTCTTCGAAACGATCGGCGACACGCGGCCGTCGATGCCGCCGATGCTGATCATCGAGGCGCTCGCGCAGGCGGGCGGCGTCCTGTGCCTGCATTCCGGCCTCTCGAAGCCGGACGGCGGCTCGATCACCTTCCTCGCCGGCATCGACCACACGCGGTTCGAGCGCCCCGCCTACGCCGGCGAGACGCTGTCGCTCGAATGCCGGATCGACCGCACGCTGCGCGGCGTCGTTCGCATGACGGGGCGCGCGACCGTCGACGAGGAGTTGGTGGTCGAGACCCGGCTCACCGTGGTGATCCGCGACGTCGAGGAACCCGCGTCCGGCTAGAGCCTGTCCGCGGCCAGGAAGTCGCCGACGATCGGCCAGAGCGCCTCGCGCATCCGCGAGCGGAAGAAGCCGAAATGTCCGACGGCAGGCAGGCCCAGCCCACGCGGGTCGACGCGTCGCTCGTCGATCCGGCAGTGACGGAAAAGGGCCGCGATCCGCGCCGTCGCCTCGGCGGTCGCGAACGGATCGTCGGCGACCGACACGACGAGGGCGTCCGCGCGGAACGCGTCGAGGCGCCCGACCACGTCCGCGATCCGCGCCTCGTCCGGCGATCCGTCGTCGCGTTTGAGGTACCACCAGGGATCCGGTCGGCGCCTGCGCGCCCAGTCGCGCGCGACACCCGCCGGCAGGTCCTCGGGCAGGCCGAAGCGCCGCCCGGGAAAGTAGCCGAGGGCACGCGTCACCGCCGGCATCGCGAGATGCCAGGCGACGTACATCGGCAGCCGCACGCGCGGCGCGTAGTCGCGCCAATAGCCGGTGTGCGTGCCGACCAGTGCCAGCCGGTCGACGCGCTCCCCGCCGGGCGCGAGCCCAGTCACGAATCCGCCGATGCTGTGGCCCAGCACGGCGAGCCGCGCCGCGGGAAACCGCGCCGTCATGGTGTCCAACATGGCGGCACAATCCTTGCTTCCCCACATTTCGACGGTCGCCTCGAAGCCCCTGAGGCGCGCCGGCCGCGAGCGGCCGATGCCACGGTAGTCGTAGGTGAGCGTCGGAAGGCCCCGGTCGGCGAGCCAGGCAGCGAAGCGATCGTAGTAGCGGGCCGGAATGCCGGCCCCGGCGTTGACGACGACCACGCGCGTCGGCGCAACGGCCGTTTCCGGCAGCCAGAGGGTCGCCGCGAGCGGAAAGCCGTCGGCGGCCGTGACCACGAGGGAGTGCGCTTCTGCCATGACGCTCGGGACGACCGCCGATCTCCCCTGAACCGGGAGTGGCGCGGCCTGCGTTAGGATGCCACATTGACCGGCACGACGATGAAACGCCCCGACCTCGCCGCCCAGCAGACCGACCGCGCGATCCCCGCCGGCGGCCTGCGCGCCATGCTCGCCCGGGCCGACCGGCCCGAGCTCGAGCAGGCGCTGCTGCGCGTCGTGATCGTCGCCCTGGTCTACGTCTACGTCTGGTGGACGGTGGGGCGGGACGGCAAGCTCGAGCCGATCGAGCTGGAATTCGTGATCGTCTGCGGCGGCATCGTCGCCCTCTCGCTCGGCCTCCTGGCCGGCGTCATGTGCGTCGGCGGGCAATCGGTCACGCGCCGCGCGCTCGGCATCCTCGCGGACAACGTCGCCGTCACCTATTGCCTGATCCGCATGGGCGAGGGCGGCGCGGTCCTGCTCGGCGTCTACCTGTTCGTCGCGTTCGGCAACGGCTTCCGCTTCGGCCGCGTCTACCTGCATGCCGCGCAGGCCGCGTCGATCGTCGGCTTCGCGCTCGCGATCTGGCAGTCGAAGTTCTGGTCGCAGCACCTCGCCATCTGCACCGGCTTCATGCTCGCGCTCCTCGTGCTGCCGCTCTACGTGGGTGTGCTCACGCAGCGGATCACCGAGGCGCGCAAGCGGGCCGACGACGCGAACGCCGCGAAGGGCCGCTTCCTCGCGAACGTCAGCCACGAGATGCGCACGCCGCTGAACGGCGTGATCGCGATGGCCGACGTGCTGCGGGAGACGAACCTCAACGACGCGCAGAGCGAGATCGTCGAGACGATGACGACCTCGGCGCACCTGCTGCTCGCGCAGATCGAGGACGTCCTCGACATGGCCAAGATCGAGGCCGGCCGCGTGACGATCGAGACGCGGCCGTTCGACCTGGGCAAGCTCGCCACGGGCACCGTGAAGCTGATGCTCCCGCAGGCGCGCTACAAGGGCCTCGCGATCAACACCGAGATCGATCCGGCGGCCGCGCGCTGGTTCGACGGCGACCCGCACCACATCCGGCAGGTGCTCCTCAACCTGCTGGCGAACGCGGTCAAGTTCACCGAGAAGGGCGAGATCACGCTCCGCGTGCGCGCGACGCTCGACACGGGCCACGCGGCCAGCGTCCCGGCGACGCGCGCCGCGCGCACCTCGGCCCCAGGGCGTCGCGCCCGGCGACGCCGGTGCGTATCGAGGTGCAGGACACGGGCATCGGCATCCCCGAGTCGAAGCAGGCGGCGATCTTCGAGCCCTTCACGCAGGCCGACGACTCGGTCACGCGCGTCTACGGAGGCACCGGGCTGGGGACGACGATCGCGCGCCAGCTCGTGATGCTGATGCGCGGCCGCATCGGGCTGTCGAGCACCGTCGGCACGGGGAGCCTGTTCTGGTTCGAGCTGCCGCTCGCGCCCGCGGAGCCGCAGGGGGTCGACCTCACCGCCGAGCTCGGCGTGTCGAGGACCTCGCCCGCGCTCCAGGCCGCCGCGCTCGCCGGACCCGGCGCGAAGGTCCACAAGATCCGCGGCGCGCGCATCCTCGTCGCCGAGGACAATCCGACCAACCAGCGCGTCGCGCGGCTGATCCTCGAGAGCGGCGGGCACGTCGTGACGATCGTCGACAACGGCGAGGCCGCGCTCGACGCGCTCGAGCGCGGCGGGTTCGACCTCGCGCTGTTCGACCTGTCGATGCCGCTCGTCTCCGGCCTCGAGGCGCTCAAGCTCTACCGGTTCACGACGCCGCGACCGATCCCGGTGCTGATCCTGTCGGCGAACGTGACGACCGAGTCGATCCTCGACTGCGAGCGCGCGGGCGCCGCCGAGTTCATCGGCAAGCCGCTGCGCGCCTCGCTGCTGCTCGACGCGATCGAGCGCCATCTCGCGGACGCCGACCGGCCCGCCGCGCCGGTGCCCTCCCGCGTCGACGAGCGACCCGCGCTGGCCGTCGTCGACACGCCGCCGCTCGACCCGACCGTCCTCGAGGACCTTACCCGCCTCTCCAGCGATCCGACGTTCATCGACCGGCTGCTGCGCGGATTCAAGGGCGACACCGAGCGGCTGGTGCGCGAGATCGGCGACGCGCTCGGCGCTCGCCGCTACGAAGCCGCGAAGGACGCGGCGCACGCGCTCCGCGGAGGCGCCGCGTCGGTCGGAGCGATGCAGCTCATGCAGGTCGCGACGCGCATCGACAAGGCGACCCACGACATGCTTCGGCTCAAGGCCGCGCAGTGGACCGAGGAACTCGTCGGCGCCGCGAACCGCGCGCTGCTCGAGCTCGACAACCATCTCGAGGCGCGCCGGCGCCGGGGACTCGGCGGCGGCGACGCCTGAGCGCGGCGCGCACGCGGTCGCACGACCGCCTCGCCTGGGACGCGATTCCCCGATTCCCGCTTCCATTGCGGTCCGGCGCCGGCCCCACGCCGACGCCATCCCGCGGACGCGCCCGACGACGGCGGCGCGCTCGTTGCCGGCGCACCGGCCCCACGCCGGCACGCCTCCTGCACGATCCCTGCTGCCGCTCGATCCGCGGTCGCGACCGGCATCGCGTACGGCCCCACGCCGTCGCTCCGCCCCCGCTCGCTGACCCCCCGGGCGGCCCCGCCGCCGCGCCGATCGCCGCTAGCCGTCTTCGGCCCGCGCCCGGCGGGCCGTCATGCCGCGACGATCAGTCGCCCGCGCCCACCGCCAGTGCGACGACGTTCGACTCGGATGCCTCGGGCGACTGGATGCGCTGCTGCGCGCGCACGAGCCGGTCCATCATCCTGAGGTCGCGCTCGGACAGGCGCAGTGCGGCATCGGCCCAGAGTTCGACGATGCGCACGAGCTCCTCGTGCGACAGCGGATTCATCTCCTTCGCGATCGACTCGATGCCGCGGCGGCCGTTGCCCGCGCGCTGGTGCTTGCGGACATAGCTCTCGACCGCGGCCTCGCCGGTGCCGGTAGGCGTGATCACGTCGACGACACCCATGTCGTAGAGCTGGCGCGCCGTGTAGATCGCGCCGCTCGTGATCAGCTCCTCGGTCGTGCGCCGGCCGACCTTTCGCGACAGGAAGCTGTACGCCCCCATGCCCGGGAACAGGTTGAACAGCACTTCGGGGAAGCCCATCCGCGCGTCTTCCTCGGCGACGATCACCGACGAGCCGAGCGCGCACTCGAACCCGCCGCCGAGCGCCTCGCCCTGCACGAGCGCGATCGTCGTGAGCGGCGTGTTCGCGTTCTTCCACCAGCGGTAGAGCACGTCGACGCACGCGCGGCCGTAGTGCGCCAGCGTCGAGCGCTCGCGCCGCTCGATCGCCGTGCGGAACAGCGCGAGGTCGCCGCCCAGGTTGAACACGCCGGGCAGCTTCGATGCGATGACCGCGTAGTGCACGGGCGCGACGCGTCCGCTCTCGTCGGCCATCGTCCCCCCGGCGTTCTCGATCGTGTCGACCCACGCCGACAGGTCGGAGAGCAGCTCGCGGTTGAAGCACGCGCGCGGGCGCGGATTCATGTACGCCCAGTAGATGCCCCGCTCGGCGTCGAAACGGGATTCGACTTGCTCGAGCCGTGCGTGGGGAAGGTAGCGGACTTCGGCGAACGCGTTCATGGCAAGGCTCCCTGTGGGGTGGGGTTGTGACGGTAAAACGGGTGGGGTGACACGGATTGTGGCAAACAAGGTATTCGTGCGCAAATTGTCCATTGCCGGCCTTGAGCGAAATCAACCGTTTCTGGCCCGGTTCTCACCCGGTTGACAACAATATACACATATTTGTCGCCTACAAATTGTTTTGGTTGTGCGCGACAAGATTCGCTGACAAACCGCAATCTGTTGCGGTCGAGCCGACCCGGGGCCACAACCGGACACTGCCGACCAGGCGGCAGGGCCGTCAGGCGACGCCGGGGCGGGCACGCGCAGGGGCTTAGCTGATCAGCACAAGAAACAGCGTGTTGCAGGAACACCTTCGCGCGCGGCAAGGTCGGTCGGCTCCGGGGGGCGAAGCCGGAGGCGGCGGCCCGGCCGGACCCGTTCCGCGCCCGGCCGCAGCGGGTGGCGGGCCGGCGGCGGCGACAGGGTGGGCGCCGGCGCGCGGCGCGGGAAAGGGTCAGAGGACCGTCCAGCGACCGTCGACCAGCCCCTCGATCGGGCGGAACGACGCCTTGTAGGCCATCTTGGCGCTCTCGGCGATCCAGTAGCCGAGATACAGATACGGGAGGCCCAGGTCGGCGCAGCGCCGGATCTGCCACAGGATGTTCCAGGTCCCGAAGCTCGTCCCCGGAAGGTCGGGCTCGAAGAACGTGTAGACCGACGACAGCCCGTCGGCGAGCCGGTCGACGAGGCTCACCATCCGGAGCGCGCCGCCCTCGCGGAACTCGACGAGATCGGTCGCGACGTTGCTGTGGAGCAGGAAGTGCTGGTACTGCTCGCGGCTGTCCTGGTCCATGCCGCCGCCCGGATGGCGGTGGCGCTGGTAGCGAAGGTAGAGCGCGTAGTGCTCGCTGTCGTAGCCCAGCTCGCGGCGCGTGACGGCGAGCGACGCGTGGGCACGGGCGACGCGACGCTGCGTGCGGTTGGGTCGGAACGCCGCGACGGGCACGCGCACGGGCACGCACGCGCGGCAGCTGTCGCAATAGGGGCGGTAGGTGAACGCGCCGCTGCGGCGGAAGCCCAGCCTGACCAGCTCGCCGTAGACGCGCGCGTCGATCAGGTGCGACGGCGTGGCCACCTGCGAGCGCGCGAGCCGTTCCGGCAGGTAGCTGCACGGGTACGGCGCCGTCGCGTAGAACTGCAGCGACGCGAGCGGCAGGTCGTTGAGCTTGCTCACGGGGCGGGCGCGGTCTCGGTGTCGCGATCGATGTCGGTCTCGGGCGCCGTCCAGCGCCCCGCGATCCACGGGGCGGGCGGCGCGTCGGAGTGTATCAATTGCGCGAGCAGCGCCGCAAACGCGCGACGGGGGATCGGACGGGCGCCGAAGCCCGCGAGGTGCGAGGTCTCCTGCTGACAGTCGACGAGCGGGACGCCATCGCGCCTGAGCCGCTCGACCAGGTGCACGAGCGCGACCTTCGACGCGTCGGCCTCGCGCGCGAACATCGACTCGCCGAAGAACACGCGCCCGAGCGCGATCCCGTAGAGGCCGCCGGCGAGTTCGCCGTCGCGCCACGCCTCGACCGAATGCGCGACGCCGCGCCGGTGGAGCTCGACGTAGGTCGCGATCATCGCCTCGGTGATCCAGGTCCCGTCCTGCCCCTGCCGCGGCCCGGCGCAGGCGCGGATCACGCGCTCGAACGCCGTATCGAGCCGGATCTCGTAGCGACGCTGGCGCACGCGCTTCGCCAGCGAGCGCCGGACGCGGAACTCGGCGGTGAACAGCACCATGCGCGGGTCCGGGCTCCACCACAGCACCGGCTGCCCCTCCGAGTACCAGGGAAAGATGCCTCGCCGGTAAGCCTCGACGACCCGCTCGGGCGAAAGCCCGCCGCCGGCCGCGAGGAGCCCGTTGGGCTCGGCGAGCGCGGCGTCGAGCGGTGGGAACGGCTGCTGCGGCGTGAGCCAGGCGATCACGCTGCGATTGTGCCGGTCCGGCCGGTGCCGCTCAACGCCGGGCCGTTCGGAAGCCGATGGGGACCCCGCCGACGGGCGGCCGCTATCATCCGCCGATGTCCGCCGCCGAATCCGCCCTTCCCCGCTGCCCGTGGTCCGAAGGCAGCGCGATGGAGCGCGACTACCACGACCGCGAGTGGGGCGTGCCGGTGGTCGACGAGCGCGCGCTCTTCGAGCTCCTGACGCTCGAGGGCGCGCAGGCGGGGCTCGCCTGGCGCACGATCCTCGCGAAGCGCGACGGCTACCGCGAGGCGTTCGCCGGATTCGATCCGGCGCGCGTCGCCCGTTTCGACGCCCGCCGGATCGGGCGGCTCGTCGGCAACCCGGCGATCGTGCGCCACCGCGGGAAGATCGAGAGCGTCGTGTCGAACGCGCGCGCGCTCCTCGCGCTGCATCGCGCCGGCTCGACGCTCGCGGCGCTCGCCTGGTCGGTCGTCGACGGAACGCCGCGCTCGCCGCGCTACCGGTCGATGGGCGAGGTTCCCGCACGCACGGCGTACTCGGACGCACTCGCGAAGCTCCTGCGCGCGCACGGTTTCCGGTTCGTCGGATCGACGACCTGCCAGGCGCTGATGCAGGCCGCCGGCCTCACCAACGACCACCTGGTCGCCTGCCACCGCCACGACACCGTGCTGCGCCTCGGGCGCCGCGTGCGCGCCTGACGCAGGCGCTGCCCGGATCGGGACGTTCAGGCCGCGAGAGCGCGCGCGGTTCGCGAGCGGAAGTCCCGGCGCCACAGCACCGCGAGGATCAGGAGCGTGAGCGCGGCGAACAGCCAGACGTGCAGGAACCACCCGAGCGCGGCGAATCCGAAGTAATAGCTGCGGATTCCGCGGTTGAACTCGTCCGCCGCGAGCGTGTTGAGCCGCGCGCACTTCTGCGCGTAGCCTTCGAGCTCGTCGGGCGGTCGCGATCGGTCGGGCGTGCATCCGATCAGCACGAGCAGCAGGCTGTACTGCCGATGCGCCCACGTGAACTTGAAGTAGGCGAACACGAAGACGGTGATCAGCAGGAAGATCTTGGCCTCGACGAGCAGCTTCGACTGGCGGCCAGCGAACGGCAGTTCCGCGGCGAACTGCACGAGCGAGTCGATCGCGCCCGCGGTCGCGATCAGCGCGGCGACGATGTAGATCGTCGTGTTCGCGTAGAACGAGACGCTGTTCATCAGGTGGCCGGTCAGCGAGGCGTCGAGCAGCCGCTGGTCGCGCACGACCATCTGGCGTGCCCATTCGAGCCGGTTCCGGTGCATCAGCGCGCGCAGGCCGCGCGCGGACTCCATCTCGCGGTCGGCGTAGAAGCTGTAGCCGAACCACGCGCCGACGAACAGCGCGAGCGCGAGCGCGTCGAGCGGCGTGACCGTCAGGATCAGGCGTTCCAGCGTTTCCACGATGGGGCGGCGGGCGGGAGCCCCCGAAGTGTAGGTCGCCCCGACGCCGCGCGCCAGACGCACTGCGCGCCCGGCCGGGAGCGATGCCGCCCGCTCCGGTAGAATCACGCCCGCACGCCCCGGTAGCTCAGTGGATAGAGCAGCCCCCTCCTAAGGGGCAGGTCGCACGTTCGATTCGTGTTCGGGGCGCCAGGATCGGATGCACGCCGGGCGCCTGGCCTGCGGCGCGGCACCAGCGCCCCCCGGGGCCGCGGGCGGGGCGGTTCGGGGGGCAGGCCCCGCCGGCCGGTCCTGCGCTAAGCCGCCCGGGCCTTCCAGCGACGGTGCACCCACCACCACTGCTCGGGATGGCGGACGACGAAGCGCTCCAGCGCGGCGTTGTAGGCACGCGTGTTGCGCAGCAGCTCCTCCTTCGGGTCGTCGCAGGCGATCGGCTCGAGCGGCTCCTCGAAGCGCAGCACGTGCGAGCCGTCGGGTTCCCGCCAGGAGGCCGCGGGCATCACCGGCGCGCCGGTCGCCTGCGCGATGATCGCGAGGCTCCTGAACGTGCCCGCCGGATGGCCGAAGAACTCGACTGCGACGCCGTCGCGCCCGTGCGCGTGCTGGTCGAACGGAAACACGACGAGGTCGCCGGCCTCGAGGCGCTCGACGAGCGCGTCGAGCGACCCGCGCTTGGGCAGCACGCCGAAGCCCGCGCGCTGGAAGCGCCTGGTCACCAGCGACTCGAGCCATCTCGGCTTGATCGCGCGGCGAACGAAATGGAAACGGCCGTGCGCCTCGGGCACCTTGCGCACGCCCGCGATCGTCGCGACCTCCCAGTTGCCGAAGTGCCCGGTCAGGATCAGCACGCCCTTGCCGCGCGCGTGCACGGCGCGCACGAGGTCGATGTTCTCGACGCGCACGATCGCGGCCTTGCGCTCGTCCGACAGCCAGCGGAAGCGCAGGAACTCGATCACCAGGCGCGCGAGGTGCGCGTAGTGCGCCTGCGCCAGCCGCACGATCTCCGCCTCGTCGACGCGGTCGCCGTAGACGCGGCGCAGGTTGTCCATCACGACGGCGCGCCGGAACGGCATCCAGCGCCACACGAACCGTCCCAGCGCGGGGACGTCGGTCGTCGCACGCTCGGCCACGGCGACGGCGGTCGCGTTCGTCGCGTCATGCGACATCGACAGCGCGATGCGCGCGATCCGGTAGCGTCCCATCACGACCTCGGCCGCCGGGCCCGGGACGACCTGCGGCGCGCCGTAGTCGTCGCGCTCGACCGAAAGTCGGACGCCGCGATCGCCTCGAGCGCGGTCTCGCGCGGAAAGAGCTTGAGGCACGCTTCCTTCGCGGCGAAGCGCGCGGCGAGCGACGCGGCGCGCCCCGGTCCCTCGCCCGCGTCCGCGAGCTCGCGCGCGGTGAAGAGCCGCGCGATCGACGCCGCGTCGTTCGCGTCCAGCATGCGCTCGACGCGGTCGATCGCGACCGTGTCGATCCCGCAGCGCTCGCCGGCGGGCGGTGACTCGGTCACGGAGCGGATCAGGCCGCGCGGACGAGCAGCGCGCCGTCGGTGCCGCCGAACCCGCGCGACAGCACGAGCGCGACGTCGCTCCGGGGCTTGCGCGTCTCGCGCGAGACCGGCAGCGCGGCGAACGCCGGATCGATGCGATCGAGCACCGGAATGCCCGGCACGACGCCGCGCCGCAGTGCCTCGAGCGCGAGCACCGTTTCGATCGCGCCCGCGGCGGCGATCAGGTGGCCGATCGACCACTTGAACGCGGTGACCGGCGGCGCGTCGGCGCCGAACACGTCGAGGATCGCGAGCGCCTCGGACGCGTCCGAGGCGGGCGTGCCGTTGCCGTGCGCGACGATCATCCCGACGTCGCGCTCGTCGACGCCCGCTTCGGCCAGCGCCGCGCGGATCGCTCTCGCCGGCCCCTCGCCGTCGTCGCGAATCGCGAGGAGCCCTTCGCTCTCGGTGGCGTGGCCGGCTCCCAGCACGCGCCCCAGCACCGCCGCGCCGCGCGCGCGCGCCGAGGCTTCGCTCTCGACCATCATCGCGCCGGCCCCCTCGCCCATCAGGCTGCCGTCCCGCGACGCGTCGAAGGGCCTGAGCGTCTCGCGCGCGAGCAGTCCCGCGCCGTGGTAGTAGAAGACGTTCTGCGGCTCGATCGGCGTGTCGTGGCCCACGGCGACCGCGCGGTCCGCCTCCCCGTTCACGATGCCGGCGGCCGCCTCGACGATCGCCAGGAGCCCGCTCACGCTGTGATTGGTGATGCAGGCGTTCGGACCCTTGATCCCGAAACGGATGCCGACGTGGCACAGCACGTTGTTGGGCAGCGACTTGAGCAGCCACATCGGATTGACCATGCTGGCGAGCTCGCTGCCGAAAGCCGGCAACGCCCCCGCTGCCTGTTCGATCAGCGGGAAGTAGTCGTACTGGTTCTGGTAGTTGCCGCCGCCCGAGCCCGCGTACAGGCCCGTGCGCTCCGAGAAATGCGCGGCGGCGGCGGCGGCGAGGCCCTCGCGATGCGCGACGAAGCCGGCTTCCTTCACCGCCTCGCCCGCGGCGTAGAGCCCGACGACGTCGGTGCGGCGGATGAGCTTCAGCAGCTTGCGGTCGCCCGCGAGCTGGGCCGCGTTGAAGTCGGCGATCTCGGCGGCGATCGGACGCGGCCAGTGCGCGACGTCCCACGACGCGATCGGCGCGAGCGCGCTCCTGCCCTCGAGGATCGCGTCGAGGATCGACGCGGGCGACTTGCCCGCGCCGCAGATCGCGCCCAGGCCAGTGACGACGACCGGCGTTCTCCCGTTCATGTCCGCCCTCCGTCGAAGTCGGGATGGCGGAACGCGAGGCAACTGTTCGAGCCGCCGAAACCGAGCGAGTTCGACAGCGCGACGCGAACCGGCTGCTTCCGCGCGGCGCCGACGACGAGATTCAGCATGCAGTCGGGATCCGGATGCACGTAGTTCGCGTTGACCGGCAGCACGCCGTGGTGGATCGACAGCGCGCAGACGGCAGCCTCGACCGCGCCTGCCGCGGCGATCAGGTGTCCCATCGCGCTCTTCGTCGAGCTCACCGACACGCGACCGACGTCCGAGCCGAACACCGCGTGCATCGCGGCGCTCTCGCTGCGGTCGTTCATCGGCGTCGACGTGCCGTGCGCGTTCACGTAGTCGACGTCCTGCGGCGTCGCGTCGGCGTCGGCGAGCGCCCAGTGCATCGCCTGGATCGGACCGTCGCCGGACGGATGCGAGTCGGTGATCCGGTACGACGACAGCGAGTTGCCGTCGCCGGCGATCTCCGCGTAGATGCGCGCGCCGCGAGCGACCGCGCGCTCCCACGACTCGAGCACGACGAAGCCCGCGCCCTCGCCCAGCACGAAGCCGTTGCGCGTCGCGTCGAACGGCCGGCTCGCGCGCGACGGCGCGTCGTTGTCCGCGGAGACGGCGCCCAGCAGGCAGAAGCCGGCGAGCCCGACCGGGTTGACCATCGAGTCGAAGCCTCCCGCGAGCGCGAAGTCGACGGTGCCGCGCCGGATCAGCTTCATCGCCGTGCCGACCGCCTGCCCGCCGGACGCGCACGCGGTGTGCACGCTCGTCGAGTACCCGCCGATGCCGTAGCGCCGGCCGAGCAGCGCGAGTCCCGCCGAGGTCTGCGCGCGGCAGAACACCATCGGGTCGCGCCCGGTGTCGCTGCCCTGCAGGCGGACCGGGTCGACGTCCTCGCCGTCCGCAGCGGCGAGCCCGAGCGACGAGAGGTCGTCCCACGCCATCCCCATCATGCCGGTGCCGACCGACAGGCCCCAGCGCGCGCTCGTCGCGGGCGTCGGACGGACGCCCGCGTCGGCGAGCGCCTGGTCGGCCGCCGCCAGCGCGAACGCGTGCGAACGGTTCGCGAACTTGAGCAGACGCCGGTCGTCGATGACGGCGCGCGCGTCGAAACCCTTAACCTCGGCAGCGATGCGCGTCGAGAAGCCCGAAGCGTCGAAGATCGTGATCGGCGCGCCCATGCTCCGGCCCGACTGCAGCGTCGCCCAGGTCGAGGCGACGTCGTTGCCGGCGGGCGTGACGAGACCGAGCCCGGTGATCGCAACACGTTTCTTCTTCACGTTCGCTCCAGGAGGACGCGCGCGGTTGCCGCCGTCTTGCCCTGCATCTTCGCCACGAGGCGTCCGGTCAGCACACCGTCGTCGTCGGCGAGATCCACCGTCACGGCGAGCGTCTCGCCGGGCGGCATGAACACGCGCACCTTGACGTCCCGCATGCCCGTCACGCGCACCCGCTCGCCGGCGGCGGTCGTCGCGAGCGTGCCGAGCGCGTCCATCAGCAGCGTCGCCGGGAACACCGGCTTGCGCGGGAAGTGGTCGGCGAAATACGGCGCCTCGGCGGGAATCGAGAGCGTCCCCTTCGCGCGGCGCCCGGGGTCGAGCTCGTCGATCGCGAGATCGGGGAGCGGGACGCCGGCGAAGCGGTCCGGCGGCGCGCCGGTCGTCGTCAGCGTCGCGAAGTCGGTACGCAGCGCGCCGGGATCGTCGAACTCGCTCGCGGGAAGCATCGGGCCGAGCGCGTGCTCGAGCACGAGCGCGATCTCGCCGCCGACGAGCGCGCGCCCGGAGTACGCGACGTCGCTGTCGGTCGCACTCTCGAGGGTCACCTCGAGGTCGAGGGTGTCGCCCGGCCCGAACGGCCGGCCGAAGCGCGTCTCGCCGGCGAGGCCCGCAACGGGCCGCAACCGGAAGTCCAGCGATCGCATCGCCGCCCAGGCGGCCAGTTGACCCACCGCCTCGGCCGCGAGGCTGGCCGGGAAGCGCGTCGCGTGTGCGGGCACCGTGTAACGGCCGCGCACCGTGGCACCCGGCGCGTGAGCGAGGATGCGGTCGACGAACGAGAACGCGCGGAAGCGCCCGTCTCGGCGGTGAACAGGCGCGGGATCTCGGCGACCTTGAGCGGCGTGCGGAAGCGATCCCCCGGCACCTCCGACAGGAACGACTTCAGCTGCGCGAGGCCCTGCTCGGTGACGAGGCCCTTCTGCTCGAACTCGGCCTCGGAGAGCGTGCCGCGCGAATCCTCGACGATCTTGCCGCGAGGAATCTTGATCTTGAACGCGCGCTCGAGCCGGAACACGAGGTCGAGGAAGTCGATCGACTCCGCGCCCAGGTCGTTGATGAGCGACGCGTCGCGCTTGACCTCGTCGAGGTCGCAGCCGAGCGCGTCGGCGATCGTGTCGGCGACCTTCGGGAAGACCGCGTCGACGTCCTGTTGCGAGATTTCACTCATCCCCATCACTCCATCTTGAATCCGCCGTCGACGTGCAGCACGGCGCCGGTCACGTAGGCCGCGAGATCCGACGCGAGGAACCACACGGCGTTCGCGATCTCCTCGGGCCTGCCATAGCGCCGCAGCACGATGCGCTTCAGCACGTCGTCGCCGGCGAGCTCGCGCACGTCCTTCGACATCTCGGTGTCGATCACCCCTGGCGCGACGGCGTTGACGCGGATGTGGCGCGGCCCCAACTCCACCGCGAGCGCCCGCGTGAACGCCTCGATCGCCCCCTTGCTCGCCGCGTAGTTCGTCTGGCCGCGGCCGCCCCGCGTCGCGGAGACCGAGCTCAGGTTCACGATCCGGCCCGAGCGCCGGGAGGTCATGTGCGGGGCCACCGCGCGCGTGACGTTGAACAGCCCGGTCACGTTGGTTTCCAGCACGGTGCGCACGTCGTCCGGCTCGAGGGCGACCAATAGATTATCACGGATCACCCCCGCATTGTTCACGAGGACGTCGACGCGCCCGCGGCGCTCGATCACGCGCTCGACCGCGTCGACGCACGCGGCCGGATCGCGGATGTCGACCCGGTCGGCGGTCACCGCGAGGCCGGCCGCGCGCGCCGCGGCGACGACCTCGTTCGCGGCGGCCTCGTTGCCGACGTAGAAGAACGTGACGTCCATGCCGTCGGCGGCGAGCCGCTCGACGATCGCGCGGCCGATGCCGCGGCTGCCGCCGGTGACGATGGCGGTCTTCCCCGCGAGACCGGAGGGAGCCGGCGCGCTCATCCCGGAGATCGCGAAGCCGCCGTCGACGAACAGCGTCGTGCCGTTGATCATCGCGGCCTCCGGCAGGCACAGCAGGTAGATCGCGTTCGCGACGTCGGCAGGCGTCAGCACCGGTCCGGCGGGCGTGCGCGCCGCGTACTCGGCCAGCAGCGCCTCGCGATTCGGGAAGTAGCCGAGCGCGTCGGTGTCGACGACGCCGGCATTCACCGTGTTGACGCGGATGCCGCGAGGGCCGAGCTCCTGGGCGAGCGAGCGCACGAGCGACTCGAGCGCCGCCTTCGACGCGCCGACGAATCCGTAGTTCGGGATCGCGCGGTACGCGCCCAGGCTCGACATCGCGACGATGCGCCCGCCGTCCTTCATCCGCGGCGCGGCATGCTGCGCGAGGAGCGCGAGCGCGAACGCGTTGATCTCCATGCACCAGCGCCAGTGCTTGAGCTTCATCTCCATCGCGGGCTTCAGCACGCCCGACGCCGCGTTCGACACGACGATGTCGAGGCGCGCGAACGACGCGTCGAACGCGGCGAAGAGCTCGTCCACGCTGTCGGGGTCGCCGACGCTGCACTGGATCGTCGCGGCCTGCCGCCCCATCGCGCGCACCTCGCCGGCGAGCGCCTCGGCGTCCTCGTGGCTGTTGTAGTAGTTGATCGCGACGTCCGCGCCGGCGGCGGCAAGCTTGAGCGCGGTCGCGCGGCCGATGCCGCGCGCGCCGCCGCTGACGAGCGCGACCTTGCCGGCGAGGGGGGCGTGCATGGGGACCGTGGGCGGGGGGCGAGGCGCCGCCGGGCGTCCCGGCCGCGAACGCTATTCTAACCGCCCGGAGGCTTGGCGTTTCCCAGCGCCGCGCGCCGGGCCAGAATCGCGCGCTGCGACTCGATCACCCAGTGCTTCTTGATGCTGTACCAGACGTCGGCCACCCACAGGACGGCACCGCCGGAGACCCCGGGCGGGTCGGACACCTCCGCCTGCCTGCCCGGCGCGTACTCGTTGATCCATTGGCGCACCTCGGGATGGGCGGCGAGGTCGTGCGACACGGGGACGAAGACGTGGTTGTACGCCGCCGGAAGCATGACGTTGCGCACCGTCGCCGTGCCGTTCGCCTCGTAGGGCACGTCGAGCGGGTTGCCCGGGAACGAGAGCGCGAAGAAGTCGAGCTCGATGAAGTAGCCGGTGAACTCCTCGACCGTGTCGGGGATCCTTCGCAGCGTCGCGAACTCGTCCCACTGGTTCGGCAGGACGAGCGCCCAGCCGCCGGCGCCCAGCGCCGATGCGTACGACATCGTCAGCCCGATGACCGGGCGCTCCCGGCCCGACAGCGGATCGACGATCGACGTCCGGGCTTCGGCGCGGTCCGCCACCGGATCCCAGACCGCGAGCCGGTCGCCGTACTTGCCCGCGAATTCCTTCAGGATCTTGACCGCGTAGAGCCCGCCCTGGCTGTGGCCGACGATCATCGGACGCATGCCGTCCTGCTCGTAGTGCCACGCGAGGATGCCGGCCAGCCGGTCGGTCGTCGTGTACGGGCTGTACGACCAGTCGCCCGACCCGGGGCTCCGAATCTTCGCCTCGGGATAGCCCATGTCCATCAGGAACGACCCGAACGAGGTCATCGCCAGGTGAACCGGGAACACGCCGCCGTGCACCAGCATGATCTGCGGCGCGGGCCCCTTCGAGAGCACCTGGACGACGTCGCTCTCGGTGACGCGGGCCGGATCGAGCGCGAGGATGCGATCCTCGAGGGCGCGATCGATCTTCATCGCCTCGAGCGCCGAATGTTCGCCTGCCTTCGGCTCGATCACGGCGACCGGGACCGGCAGCGCCGCGCAGCCGGCGAGTGCGAATGCCGCGGCGAGGCAAAGGGTGCGTAACGGGCGCGGGGTAGCTTGCGTCATGACAGTTCTTCGAGGCTGGCGACGTACCGGTCGAGCACCGCGCGCACGTCGGCTGCGGGGACCGCTGCGGGGCGAAAGGATACACCGAGCTCGAGCGACGTTCCGGTGAACGTCGCCGCGACGACGATCGGCGCGAGCGGCCCGGTCGACACGCCGCGGCGATAGCCCGACGGCATCGCGCCCGCGCCGGACGAGATCGCGCCCCAGAGCCCCGGGACCACGAGCGTCGTGAGTCCCGCCCACACCGGATAGTGCTTGGCGAACAGCGAGTCGCGTCGCTCCTCGCTCACGACGCGCCACGCGAACCCCGACAGAGCGACCGCGCCGAGCGAGCGCAGGTAGCGCCGCCGCGAGCGCAGGTCGCGGCTCTCCGCGTTCACCGCGCGGACGACCTCCTCGACGCTCGCGCCCGCCGGATCCGGATGCGAGGCCCGGAACGGGCTCAGGAACTGCCCGAACGTGTGGCCGGCCGGACCGGCGCAGTCGCTGCGGATGTTGACGATCGCTGCGACCGCGACCTCGTAGCGGCGCGCATGCCTGGCCGCAGGGGGCTTGAGGCCCGCCAACGCACGGATCAGCGCGCCCATCAGCACGTCGTTGCGCGAAACGCCCCACCGCTTCGCGACGTGCGCGATGCGCTCGACGACGGCGGCGTCGAGGCTCGCCATCAGGAACGCGTTCGACGCGTCGCGAATCTCGAGGCCCGGCGGCCGGCGGGCGCGCCTCGCGCGGAGCGCGAACCGGGGCAGCCCGGCGGCCGCGCGCACCGTCTGGATCGGATGGCGGGCGAACAGCCGGCGGAATCGCGCCGGATGGCGCTCGAGCCGCGGCAGCGCGCGGCCGCCGGCATAGCGGGCCGCGATCGCGCCCAGCAGCGCGACCGCCGAATCGCCGCCCGCGACGACGTGGTCGTAGACGACGAGGAGCCAGAAGCCGCCTGCATCGGGAATCGCCTCGAACGCGAACGGCACGTACGCGCCGTCGCGCGGAAACGGCCGCGCGAGCGATCGCTCGATCGCCGCCCGCAGCGCTTCCCGGAGGTCCGGCGCCGGCGCGGCCACGTCGAGCTCGACCTGCGCCGGGCCGCCGCGCCACGAGAACCGCCCTCGCGCCGCGTCGAGCGCGTACCCGGTGAGCCCGGTCTCCTCGAGCGCGGTGGCGAGTGTCGCGCGAAGGCGCGCGGCGTCGAGCGCGTGCGGCACGCGTGCGACGTGCGTCGCGTTGTACGGATGGCGCGTGCGCCAACGCAGCATCGTCGCCTGGAACAGGTTGAGCGCCCCCTGCACGTCAACCCGCCCGCTGGCCCTGCCCGTTCGCGCGCTGCGCCTCGCCGCACCATGCCCGCTTGATCGAGTACCAGAGCTCCGCGGCATGCACGAGGTTGGTCGTGTCGGCGCCCTCGGGCATCGCCCGCGCGGCGCCGGGGTGGTAGGCGTCGATCCACGCCCTCGTCGCCGGATCGCGCGCGAGATGGGCCGCGCGCGGCACCCCGATGTGGTTGGTCGTCGCGGGCAGCACGACGTTGCGCACCTGTGCGCGGCCGGTCGCGCGGTACGGGTCCTCGTCGCCGGCGAACGTGCCGGCGATCGGATCGTAGGGGATCGCGAAGCCGACGAACCACTCGGTGCTGTCCGGAATGTCGCGAAGGACGCTGGCGAGCTCGAACTGGCCCCGGAGGATGCGCGGCAGCCGCCCGGTCGCGATCGCCGAGGCGAGCGGCAGCGTGAGGTCGACGACGCGGCGCGACTCGCCGGTGACCGGATCGAGGAACTGAGTTCGCGCCTGAGGCTCGAGCGTCCGCGGGTCGACGAGCGCGAGCTCGTTGCCGTACACGCCGGCGAGCGCACGCAGCGTGTCGATCACCACGCCGCCGCCCTTGCTGTGCCCGACGATGAGCGGCCGCACGCCGTCGCGCTCGTACTGCCACGCGAGCATGCCGGCGAGCGTTCGGCCGTCGAGATCGCTGTCCGTGGTCATCTCGCCGGTCCGCGGATCGACGAGCGCCGCGGCCGGGTAGCCCATGCCCTCGAGGAACTCGCCGAACGGCGCCATCGTGACGATCCCGAGCGACCCCTGCAGCAGCACGATGCGCGGCGCGCGATCCGCGGGGAGCGACGCGGCGGTCTTCGTGTCGACGCGCTCGCAGTCGAGCGGCGGCGGAACGGCCGCGCGCGCCGGGACGAGCGCGCAGGCCATCGCCATCGCGGCCAGCGCCGCGCGGAGCCGCATCCTCGCGCTACGCCCGAGGGGCAAAGAGCCTCGGCAGGAAGCGACCGGTTCGCGCCAGGTAGGAGCCATACGATTCACCGTGCATCGCGAGGAGGTGGCGCTCCTCGTTCCGGGCCTTCAGGTTCATGAGCGTGACGTGCACCAGCGCGACCGCGATCATCGGCGCGGTCGGCAGGACGACCGCGGTCGCGGTCATCAGCAGGATCGACAGCGCGTAGATCGGGTGGCGGATCGAGCGGTAGAGGCCGGTCGTCACGAGCTCGGTCTTCTCGCCGGGCGTCACCGCCATCCGCCAGCTCCTGCCCATGCGCTTCCAGCATTCGATCGTCGCGAGGAGCGCCACGATCGCGACGACGCCTCCGAGGCCGCGCACGTTGCCGTAGGCGCCTTCCCGCGCCCAGGCCGGCACCGACAGGTGCGGGACGTGGCCGTTCGCCGCGATCATCGGCAGCGCCATCCACAGCGCCACCAGCGGCACCCAGACGTACCACATGGCCTGCTCGAGCTTCTGCTCCGGCACGACGCCCGCGAGCTTCCGCGTCCGCCGGCGGACGCGCCACGACATCGCGCCGACGATGAACCAGTAGGTCCAGACGGAGACGACGACGGCGGCGAGGGGGAGATCGTGCATGCGGATCGCGACGCGGACGGCGCGCGGTGCGCGGGCCAGCACCTCCATTGTACCGGTCGGTCCGCCGGTCGGGACCGGCGGCCTATAATCGCGCCTCGCCCGCCGACCGGCGGCGGATCCGCCACCCTCCGCTCTCCCGAATCGAGTCCGTCGCGTTGAACCCCACCCGCTACCGCATCGTCCCGCGCGACGTGAACGCGCACCTGTTCGAGGTCGACTGCACCGTCGACGACCCGGCCGCCTCGGGGCAGCGCTTCGTGCTCCCGTCGTGGACGCCCGGCAGCTACCTGATCCGCGAGTTCGCGCGTCACGTCGTCGCCGCACGCGCGACGTCCGGCGGCCTTCCGGTCGCGATCGCGAAGGTCTCCAAGGACACGTGGCTGGCCGCCCCCTGCGCGGGACCGCTCACCGTCACGCTCGACGTCTACGCGTACGACCTGTCGGTGCGCACCGCCTACCTCGACGCGACGCGCGGATACTTCAACGGCACCAGCGTCTTCCTGTGCCCCGAAGGACGCGCGCACGCGCCGTGCACGGTCGAGATCGTCGCGCCGCGCGACCCTTCCGCCGCCCGCTGGCGCGTCGCGACGACGCTATCGCGCGAAGGCGCCGCCCCCTGGGGATTCGGCCTCTACGGCGCGCGCGACTACGACGAGCTGGTCGACCACCCGGTCGAGATGTCCGACTTCGCGCACTTCGCGTTCGATGCCGGCGGCGCGACGCACGACGTCGTCGTGAGCGGTCGCGCCACGTTCGACGCCCCGCGCCTCGCCCGCGACCTCGCGCGCGTCTGCCAGTGGCAGTGCGACCTCTTCGGCGGCGCGACGGAGTCTCGCGCGCCGTTCGACCGCTACCTGTTCCAGGTGACCGCCGTGGGCAGCGGCTACGGCGGCCTCGAGCACCGCGCGAGCACGAGCCTCCTGTGCTCGCGCCGCGACCTGCCCGTCCCGGGCGTCGACCGCCTCGGCGACGACTACCGCGGCTTCCTCGGGCTCGCGAGTCACGAGTACTTCCACAGCTGGAACGTCAAGCGCATCCGGCCCGCGGCGTTCGTGCCCTACGACCTCGCCCGCGAAGGCTACACGCGGCAGCTGTGGGCGTTCGAAGGCATCACGTCGTACTACGACGACCTCGCGCTGCTGCGCAGCGGCGTGATCGACGCCGAGAGCTACCTCGAGCTCCTCGGCCGGACGGCGAGCGCGGTGCTTCGCACGCCCGGGCGGCGGGTGCAGAGCGTGGCCGACGCGAGCTTCGATGCGTGGATCAAGTACTACCGCCCCGACGAGAACACGCCCAACGCGGGCGTCAGCTACTACGCGAAGGGCGCGCTGGTCGCGCTCGCGCTCGACCTCACGCTGCGGCGCGACGGCAGTTCGCTCGACGCGCTGATGCGCGAGCTGTGGCGCCGGCACGGCGAGACCGGCGTCGGCGTCCCCGAGGACGGGATCGCCCCTCTCGCCTCGGCGCTCGCCGGCCGCGACCTCTCGGGCTTCTTCGCCGCGTTCGTCGACGGGACGGACGAGCTTCCGCTCGCCGAACTCTTCAGGTCGATTGGCGTGACGCTCGCACTGCGGCCGTCGCAGGGGCCGAAGGATCGGGGAGGCACGCGCGGCAGCGGCGAAGCGCCCCGCACGGCGCTCGGCGCGACCTGGAGCGCCGAGCTCAAGCTCCAGCACGTTTTCGCCGGCGGCGCCGCGCAGGCCGCGGGGCTCGCGGCCGGCGACACGCTCGTCGCGCTGGACGGGCTCAAGGCCTCCGCCGACCAGCTCGACGCGTACGCGCGCGACCGCCGCCCCGGCGACCGCGTCGCGGTGCACGCGTTTCGCCGCGACGAGCTTTTCGAGACCACGGTCGAGCTCCTCCCCGCGCCGCAGAACACCGCCTGGCTCGCGTTCGACGCCGAGGCGACGCCCGACGCGATCGCGCGCCGCGAAAGCTGGCTGGGGTGACCACCGTCCGGGCCGCCGTCCCGGTCCGACGCCGGGCAGGACAGGGCGTGCTGATGGCGATCGCGGCCGCCCTCGCCATCGCGCCGGTGGGCGCGGCGCCGATCCTCCCGATGCCGCCGGCGACCCCGGTCCGCGCAGTCCTCGCGGCCCACCACGGCGAGCTCGTCGCCGATCCCTATCGCTGGCTGGAGGACACGGGTTCGCCTTCGACACGCGAGTGGTTCGAGGCGCAGAACGCCTACGCGCGAAGCGTGCTGGACGCCCTTCCCGGCCATGCGTCGCTGCGCAGCGAGCTCGCGCGGCTGCTCGCCGCGAGCGCGATCGTGCGCGACGCGCGCCGGGGCGGCGACCGCGTGTTCGCGCTGAAGCGCGAGGCCGGCGAGCAGACGTTCCGGCTGGTGGATGCGTGCGGGCGTCGACGGCCCCGACCGCGTGGCCGTCGATCCCGCGCGCTGGCGCACGCCCGCCGAAGCCGCGTCGATCGACTACTACGCGCCGTCGCCCAACGGCAGGCTCGTCGCGGTCGCGATCTCGCTCGGCGGCAGCGAGTCGTCGACGCTGCACGTGGTCGACGTCGATTCCGGGACCGAGGTCGGCACGCCGATTCCACGCGCGGACTTCGGCTTCGCCGCGTGGCGCTTCGATTCGGCCGTCCTCTGGTACCTGCAGGCGCGCGAGGCCTCGCCCGGCGCGGATCCCGCGGACACGTACCGTGACAGCGCCGTCCGGATGCGCCAGTTCCGCGATGCCGGCTCGCGGCGCGAACCCCTCCCCGGCGCGGCCCCGCCCGTCTCCGGATCGGACGTGCCGGTGTTCGGCCGCACCGTCGGCACCGGGCTGCCGATCGGCGCCGACGACACGCCGACGCTCGTCGTCTCGCCGGTCTCGTCGTGGGCGCTGGGGGTCGTGCGGCACGGCGTCGCGCGCGAGGTCACCGTGTTCGCGGCCCCGCTCTCGTCGGTGCGCGGCCCGGACACGCCGTGGCGCAAGGTCGTCGACCGTGCGCAGGGCGTCGAGGACGTCGACCTGCGCGGCGAATGGCTCTACCTGCGCACGAGCGAAGGCGCGCCTCGCTACCGGCTGCTCCGCTGGTCCCTCAGGTCTCCCGGCGCGTACCGTGCACCGGGTGCCGAGGTCGTCCTGTCCGAGGGCCGCGCGATCTTCGCGGGATTCGCGGTCGCGAAGGATGCGATCTACGCTCACGTGCGCGACGTCGGCGCCGCGCGCGTCGTGCGCCTCGAGTTCAACGTGAAGCTCGCGAAGAGCGCGCCGCCGCGCCGCGTGCGCGGCAAGCCCGCCCCCGCCGCGATGCCGAAGCACTCCGGCGTCGCGCGCGCGACCGCGATCGAGCTGCCCTTCGCCGGAACGTTGTCGGAACTGGTCGTCGACCCGCTGCACGCCGGCGCGCTCCTCCGCCTCGCGGGCTGGACCGAGCCGCCGGGCTACTTCGCCGTCGCGCCGGGAACCGGCGCGCTGACGCGCACCTCGATCCTTCCACGCTCGCCCGTGTCGTTCGCCGACCTGGCCGTGACGCAGGTCCGCGTCGCGAGCCACGACGGCGCGCTGGTGCCGCTCACGATCGTCGCGCCGCGCTCGTCCGCGCGCAACGCGACGGCCCCGGCGATCCTCGAGGCCTACGGTGCCTACGGTCACGCGATGGAACCGGCGTTCCGTCCGTCGCTCAGGGCGTGGTTCGACCGGGGCGGCATCTACGCCGTCGCGCACGTCAGGGGCGGGGGCGAGCTCGGCCGCGACTGGCATCTCGCCGGGCAGAAAGCCGCCAAGCGCAACACCTGGCTCGACCTCGTCGCCTGCGCGGAGCATCTCGCGCAGGCCGGCCATGCGTCGCCCGCCCGGATCGCGCTCAGCGGCGGCAGCGCCGGCGGCCTCGCGGTAGTCAATGCGATGGTCGCGCGTCCCGCGCTGTTCCGGGCCGTGGTGAGCGAGGTCGGCTTCCACGACGCGATTCGCGTCGAGCTCGCGGCGAACGGGCCGGCGAACGTCGAGGAGTTCGGCAGCGTCGCGACGCCCGAAGGGCTTCCGGGCGTTGCTGGCGATGAGCGCGTACGCGAACGCCGCCGACGGCGTCGCCTACCCCGCCGTCCTGTTCACGGCCGGCTACAACGACCCTCGCGTGCTGCCCTGGGACCCCGGCAAGATGGCGGCCCGGCTGCAGGCGATCGCCGCGGCGCCCGGCGGCAGCGGCAGGCCGGTGCTGCTGCGCACCGACTTCGCCGGCGGGCACGGTCTCGACGCGACGCTCGACCAGATCGTCGACGAAACCGCGGACGTCCTCGCGTTCCTGCTCTGGCAGACGGGCGCGCCGGGGTTCGCGCTTCCCGGCCCGACGTCTACAGACGCACCGAAGGATTGAGGGCGTAGCGGCCGGTGACCGATGCCTGCGCGAGCACGTGCCCGGCCATCGCGCGGAGCGCGTCGGCGCCACCGAATCGTCCCTCGACGCCGAGCCGCGGCACGTCGAGCGCGTAGACGGTGAACACGTAGCGGTGCGCGATCGCGTCGTTCCACGGCGGGCACGGCCCGTCGTAGCCGTACCAGTCGCCCGCCATCGACGGGTCGCCGGCGAACCAGCCGGTGTAGTCGTTGATGCCGTGGCGCGCGCCGTGCTTCGCGGCGGGCCCGGGCTTGCCGTGCGGCACGACGCCGTCGGCGTGCTCGCCGCGGGCGATCGACGCGGTCGACGCCGGGAGGTCGACGAGCACCCAGTGGTGGAAGTCGACGCGCGGCAGCGACGCCGGGACGACGCGGCCCTCCTGGTTCACGTCGTCGCCGCGCGACGGCACGTCGGGGTCGACGCACAGCACCGCGAACGACTTCGTGCCCGCCGGCGCCCCGGTCCACGCGAGGTCAGGGTTGCGGTTCGCCGAGAGCGCCACGTGGGTCTTCGCGTCGGGCCTGCCGAACGCGAGCTCGACGGGAATGACGCCGCCGTCGTGGAACGCAGTGGTCGTGAGCTTCATGAGGGATCCCCGGTTCAGGCCGCGCGCCAGTGCGGCGGGTAAGTCTCGCCGAAGTACGGCAGGGCTTCGATGCGACGCTTCCAGGCGGCGAGCGCCGGCGTGAGCAGGCGCTCGGCGTCGAACGTCGGGACGCGCTGGTGGCAGCGATCCAGGAACGCGACGTACGGATAGAGCGCGAAGTCCGCGGCCGACAGCGGCCCCGCCAGGAAATCGGCTTCCAGGTAGCGCGCCAGGAAGGCGAACTCGTCGGCGACGCCGGCGCGCGCCTTCTCCAGCCTCGCGGCGTCGCGCGCCTCGGGCTTCACGTAGAGCAGCTCCTCGATCAGCGCGTCGGTCGCCTCGCTCGTGTAGCCGTCGACCTCGCTCACGATCCGGCGCACCGTCGCGCGCCGTCGCGCGTCGCCGGGGTAGAGCCTCGTTCCCTGCGACGCGTACGCCTCGTCGAGGTACTCGACGATCGCGTTCGACTCGTAGAGCACGAAGTCGCCGTCGACGATCGTCGGGACGCGATGGCGGGGATTGAGCTTCGCGAACTCGGGCTTGCGCGTGTCGCCCGCCGAGAACGACAGCACCCGGCGCTCGTAGGGAAGCTGCTTCGCCTCGAGCGCCAGCTGGACGCGCCACGCATAGGGCGATCCGGAGCCGTAGTAGAGCGTGATCGCCATCGCTACTTGCCGCCGCCGCGCGGCCGCCTCGCCTCGCCGCCCGCGCCGGGGGCGAGCTTCCGGCGCTCCGCAGCGCCTCGAGGGAGGCCTTCTGCAGCTCGAGCGTCTTGATGCTCATCTGCATCATCGACAGGCTCATCGCCAGCCAGTTCTCGATCACGCGCAGCTCGCCGATCTTGCGCTCCACCTCGGCCGGGTCGAGCGCCGCGAACATCATCGCCGGATTCGGGAACGGCATGCCGGGCATGCCGGCGCCCCCCTGCGGCGCACCCGCGGGCGCCGCTTGCGGCATCCCAGGCATCCCGAAACCCGGCATCGGAACCCCGAAGGGGTTCCACATCTTCTGCATGAACTCGAGCGCCTGCTGCGGCGTCGGGTAGGCGCCTGGGGCTCGTCGTCGTTCGTGGGCGTGGTCATCTGGGCGCTCCGAGGGAAGCTGGAGGGGGGGACCCGGGGGTTTCAGCTAATATGCTGGCCCATGGCGGACCCCGGCGCAACCTTGCTCGCGCGGCTCTCGTCCGTCGTCGGCGCCGGAAACGTGATCACCGCCGCCGCGGACGTCGCCCCGTACCTCGTCGACTGGCGCGGTCGCTACCGCGGCGCCGCGCTCGCGGTCGTGCGTCCCGCCTCGACGGCGGAAGTCTCGTCGGTCGTCTCGGCCTGCGCGCATGCCGGCGTTCCCATCGTCCCGCAGGGCGGCAACACGGGGCTGTGCGGCGGCGGCACGCCGCATGCCACCGGGAACGAAGTCGTGCTGTCGCTCGCCCGCATGAACCGGGTCCGCGCCGTGGACGCGGACAACGCGACGCTGACCGCGGAGGCCGGCGTCACGCTGGCCGGCGTGCAGGCGGCCGCGAACGACGCCGGGCTCGCGTTCCCGCTGTCGCTCGCTTCCGAGGGCTCGTGCACGATCGGAGGCAACCTGTCGACCAACGCCGGCGGCACCGCGGTGCTGCGCTACGGCAACGCGCGCGACCTGGTCCTCGGCGTCGAGGTCGTGCTCGCCGACGGAAGCGTGCTCGACCTCGCGCGATCGCTGCGCAAGGACAACACGGGCTACGACCTGAAGCAGCTCTTCGTCGGCGCGGAGGGCACGCTCGGGATCCTGACGGCCGCCGTGCTCAAGCTGTACGCCGCGCCCCGCACCCGGGTCACCGCCCTCGCCGCGGTCGCGAGCGTCGGCGACGCGGTCGCGCTGGCGCGCCACGTTAAGCAGGCGCTGGGCGACCGCCTCGTCGGATTCGAGCTCATGAGCGACGTCGCGCTCGGTCTCTCCCGCAAGCACCATCCGGGCACGCCGGACCCGCTGCCGGGCCACCCGTGGTACGCGCTCGTCCAGGCCGACGACAGCGCCGACGACCCGTCGCTCCCCGATCGCGTCGAGGCGATGCTTGCCTTCGCGATCGAGAACGGCTTCGCGCGCGATGCGACGGTCGCCCGCTCGGGCGCGCAGGCAGCCGCCCTGTGGGGCGCGCGCGAGAACATCTCGGAAGGGCAGCGCCGCGAAGGGCCGAACCTCAAGCACGACATCTCGCTGCCGGTCTCGTCGATCCCGGCGTTCCTGGACGACGCGCGCGACCGGCTCGCCGCCGCGTTCCCGGGCGTCCGGTTCGTCGTCTTCGGCCACCTGGGCGACGGCAACCTGCACTACAACCTGTCCGCCCCCGCCGGGACGGCCGACGAGGCGTTCATCGCGCCGGCGAACCTCGAGCGCGCGCAGCGCATCGTCCACGACCTCGTCGTCGCGTGCGGCGGGTCGATCTCGGCCGAGCACGGCATCGGGCAGCTCAAGCGCGACGAGCTCGAGCGCACGAAGGCGCCCCTCGAGCTCGCGATCATGCGCAGGATCAAGGCGGCGCTCGACCCGGCAGGCATCCTCAACCCGGGCAAGATCCTCTGACACCAGGGACCGGAACCCCCGATGGGCAAGCTCGTCTTCTGGATCGTCGTGGCGTTCGTCGTGCTGTTCGCCGTCCGCCTCTACGGCGCGGCACAGGCGAAGAAGCGCCGCGAGCTCGATGCCGCCCATGGCGCGGCCGGACCGATGGTGCGCTGCGCCAAATGCGGCGTCTTCCTGCCGAAGGCCGACGCCCTGAAGGCCGCGGACGGCTACCGGTGCCGCGAACCGGGCTGCCTGCCGAAGCCCTGACACGCGATGCCCGTACCCGCGCCGGCGATCCCGCCGTTCGAGCCTCCGCCGACCCCCTCGTCGCTGGACGACTCGGGCCGGCGGATCCTGTGGATCATCGGCCTCTACCGCGCGGTCTGCGGCGCCGCGCTGCTCGGCATCGCGCTCTTCGTCGACCTGAAGGGCGTCGCGGCGATCGCTCCGAACCCGTTCATCACCGGGGCGGCGCTCTACTTCATGTTCGGGCTCGCCGCGTTCGCGTGGGTGCAGATCGAGCGGCTGCCCCTCGCACTGCCGCACCTCGCGCTCGCGCTCCTCGCAGGCGACATCTTCTTCCTGTCGCTCGTGATCGTCGCGGGTGGCAACGCCGTCGCGCCGATCCCGATCCTGCTGTTCCCGCAGCTCGCCGCCTCGGGCTGGCTCCTGCGCACGCAGACCGCGTTCTTCCACGCCGCGTTCGCATCGGTCGTGCTGCTCGGCCTCGACGTCTGGCGCGCGCTCGAGGGCAGCATCGGCGGCGCGCAGATCGTGCAGACCGGCATCGTCGGCTTCGGCTATTTCGCAACCGTCGGGATCGCCGTCGCGCTGGGCCGCTACACCAAGGCCTCGGAGGACCTGGCCGCGCAGCGCGGCATCGACGTCGCGAACCTCGAGCAGGTCAACCGGCTCATCATCCAGGACATGCAGGACGGCGTGCTCGTCGTCGACCTGAACGGCGTCGTGCGCGGCCACAACGCGCAGGTCACGCGGCTCCTCGGCGGCTTCGGGCGCATGCGCGGAGGCATGCGGCTCGCCGAGTTCAGCTCGACGCTGCACGACTACTGGCGCCGCTGGCAGGACGACTTCACGATCCCGCTGCCGGCGTTCAAGGTCGAGGTCACGCAGCGGCTCCTGCGCGTGCGCCTCGTCCGGATCGGTTCGGGGCTGAACGGCGGCACGCTGATCTATCTCGAGGACCTGGGCCGCGCGCAGACCGAGGCGCAGCAGATGAAGCTCGCGGCGATGGGCCGGCTCACCGCGTCGATCGCGCACGAGGTGCGCAACCCCTTGTCCGCGATCAACCAGGCCGCGCAGCTGCTCGAGGAGGACGGCACCGTCGCGCCCGAGGGCCAGCGCCTCCTCGCGATGATCCGCAACAACAGCAAGCGCATCGACCGCATCGTCGGCGAGGTGCTGCAGCTCAATCGCCGCGACCGCCAGCAGCCGGAGACGATCGCGCTCGCCGACTTCCTGCGCAACCTCGTCGACGAGATCGTGCAGGCCGAGAACATTCCTCCGGGCGGCGTGCAACTCGCGATTCCCGAGGAGCTCGTCGTGATCTTCGACCGCGGGCACTTCAACCAGATCCTCTGGAACCTCGTGCGCAACGCCTGGCAGCACTGCCAGAAGAAGGAGGCCAGCGTGCGCATCGCGGCGCGCGCCGGCTACATGGGCGACGCGGTGATCTTCGAGCTCGCGGACGACGGCCCGGGCATCCCGGCGGAGCTCCGCGGCCAGATCTTCGAGCCGTTCTTCACGACCCGACCGGGCGGCACCGGCCTCGGGCTCTACATCGCGCGCGAACTGGCCGACGCGAACGGCGCCACGCTCGAACTGTTGCCCAAGTCGCCCGGAGCGCATTTCCGGATGACCCTGAAGCGTGCCTCGGCAGCCGCGTCCGCCCCGGCGGCGCAGCCCGAGGCCTGACCCCCGAAGACGGGAGGACCCCTTGTCCCGAAAAGTCCGCACCCAACCCAAGGTGCTCGTCGTCGACGACGAGCCCGATCTCCTCGAGCTGCTCGAGCTCACGCTGTCGCGCATGGGCCTCGACACCGAGCGCGCGGCGACCGTCGCGGAGGCGGTCGCGCTGCTCGATCGCGAGAGCTTCGACCTGTGCCTCACCGACATGAGGCTCCCCCGACGGCGAGGGCCTGCGCGTCGTCGAGCACATCAACCAGCACGGCCTCGACGTGCCGGTCGCCGTGATCACGGCGTTCGGCAGCGCCGAGAACGCCGTCGCGGCGCTCAAGGCGGGGGCATTCGACTACCTGGCGAAGCCGGTCGCGCTCGAGCAGCTGCGCGCACTGGTCAAGCAGGCGCTCAAGGTGCCCGACAAGCCGACGGGCGGGACGGCCGCGGCGAGCCAGCTGCTCGGCGAGTCGCCGGCGATCCAGCACGTCCGCGGGCTGATCGAGCGGCTCGCGAAGAGCCAGGCGCCCGTGTTCATCAACGGCGAGTCCGGCAGCGGCAAGGAGCTCGCTGCGCGCATGATCCACAGCGGCGGGCCCCGCGCCACGCAGCCGTTCATCGCGGTCAACTGCGGCGCGATTCCCGAGCAGCTGATGGAGAGCGAATTCTTCGGCTACCGGAAGGGCGCGTTCACCGGCGCCGAGGCCGACCGTGACGGCTTCTTCCAGGCCGCGAATGGCGGGACGCTGTTCCTCGACGAGGTCGCCGACCTGCCGCTCGCGATGCAGGTCAAGCTCCTGCGCGCGATCCAGGAGAAGAAGGTGCGCAAGGTCGGATCGACGGCGGAGGAGCCGGTCGACGTCCGCATCATCAGCGCCACGCACAAGAAGCTCCCCGCGCTCGTCGAGGCGGGCGCGTTCCGGCAGGACCTGTTCTATCGCCTGCACGTGATCGAGCTCGCGATGCCGCCGCTGCGCGAGATGCAGGAGGACATCGCCGGCATCGCCGACGCGATCCTCGCGCGGCTCTCCCGCGGCGCGCCCGCCCGGCTCGAGGCGGATGCGCATGCCGCGCTGCAGCGCTACCCGTTTCCCGGCAACGTGCGCGAGCTCGAGAACATCCTCGAGCGCGGGCTCTCGCTCACCGCCGACCCGCAGCGGATCACGGCCGCCGACCTGCACCTCACGCCCTACGAGGACGAGCAGGACTCGGCGATGCCGCCGGGCGAGAAGTGGCCGCTGCAGGACTACCTGGACCGGGTCGAGCGCCAGGCGATCAACGAGGCGCTCGAGAAGACGCGCTTCAACCGCACCGCGGCGGCGAAGCTGCTCGGCATCACGTTTCGCGCCATGCGCTACCGGATGGAGCGGCTGGGGATCAAGTAGGCCCCGGGATGGACGGACGCCGCCGGAATCCGCGCTACCGCCGGTCGGATCCGGGCTTGGGCTTCGACTGGATGGAGTCGATCACGGTCGTCGGACTTTCGTTCGCGCGCATCTCGGCGCGCGACGTGCGACGGTCCTTCGGCTTCGACTTGCGCAGGCGCTCGTCGCGCGTGCGCGTGTATGCCTGGAGGCTTCGCCTGCGCCGCAGGATCACGCGCCGGACCGCGATGTATCCGACGACGAGCGCCGCGAGCACGGGAAGTCCGTAGGATGAGCTCCACGCCGCGATTGTCGCACCGGCGGACCGGGCGCGGGAGGACCGTTCGCAGCCGGCTCGACGGACGGAGCGCACGGTGACCCCTCCCGCCCCGCATGGCTCGCCGCGAGCCCGTTTCGACCGGCGCGGCTGGCTCGCCGGCATCCGTCGCGTTCGCTCCCCCCAATGCGGACCGGCGCCCGGAAGGGCGTCGAGGTCACGCTCGTCGTCGTCCACGGCATCTCGCTGCCGCCGGGACGGTTCGGCGGCGATGCGATCCTGCGGCTCTTCACCAACCGGCTCGACCCCGCCGCGCATCCGGCCTTCCGCACCCTCGGGGGATTGCGCGTGTCCGCGCATTTCCTGATCCGGCGCGACGGGACGCTCCTCCAGTTCGTCGCGTGCGGCGACCGCGCCTGGCATGCGGGCGCGTCGCGCTGGAAGGGCCGCGAGCGCTGCAACGACTTCTCGATCGGCATCGAACTCGAGGGCACCGACGACCGGCCCTACACGGCGAAGCAGTACGCGAGGCTCGCCGTGCTCGTCCGCCGGCTCGCGGGCGCTGGCCGATCGGGAGGTCGCCGGCCACAGCGACGTGGCCCCGGGCCGCAAGTCCGACCCGGGCCCGGCCTTCGACTGGGAGCGCTTCGCGCGCCTGCTCGGGCGCGCGTCCGGAATCCGCGTCGCCGCCCGCAAGGGGGGCCGCAGCCCCCTGCCCGCGTCCGGGCTATAATGCTCGATTAGCCTCGCGGGGCCCCGACCGCCCCGCGGGCGTCCCGGACGCCATGCAGCTCATCGCCGACTACTTTCCGCTGATCCTGTTCTTCGTCGCGTACAAGTGGCAGGGCATCTACGCCGCCACCGCGGTCGCGATCGTCGCCTCGGTCGCCCAGATCGCCTATTTCGCGTGGCGCCGGAAGATCTCGGCCGTCCACTGGCTGTCGTTCGCGATCATCGTCGTCTTCGGCGGCGCGACGCTGGCGTTGCAGGACGAGACCTTCATCAAGTGGAAGCCCACCGTCCTCTATGCGCTCTTCGGCACGGTGCTGGCCGTGGGCAAGGTCGCGTTCGGGCGCGACCTGATCGCCGGGCTCCTGCGCGACGTGACGCTGCCGCCGCCCGTCTGGTCGACCGTCACCTGGTCGTGGGTCGCGTTCTTCGCGGCGATGGCGGTGGCCAACTGGTACGTCGCCTTCCATTTCCCGACCGACACCTGGGTGAACTTCAAGGTGTGGGGCGGCATCGGGCTCGTCCTCGTGTTCGCGGTCGGGCAGGGGTTGTGGCTCGCCCGGCACATGCAGGACCCCGGCGAGGAGGCCCCGCGGCCGTGACCGCCCTCGGCGACCTGATCGTCGAGCGCCTTGCCGCGCTCGACCCGGTGCACGTGGCGCTCGAGGACGACAGCGCGGCCCATGCCGGCCATGCCGGCGCGGCGGGCGGCGCCGGGCACTTTTCCGTCACCGTCGTGTCAGAGCGTTTCGCCGGGGCCGCGCGCCTCGCCCGCCACCGGGCCGTGCTCGACCGGGTCGTTGACCTGATTCCCCATCCGGTGCACGCGCTGGCGATCCGCGCGTACACCCCTGACGAGTATTTCTCCTCCCACGAAAGGACCGTTCGATGACCCGTACCACGATCGCGCTCGCCGTCATGGCCGCGCTCGCGCTCCCCACCGCCTTCGCCCAGGCGCCCGCCGCGCCCAAGGCGGCCCCCGCCGCCAAGGCCGCCGAAGGCAAGGCGCTCTATCCGCAGGCGCAGTTCGACATCGTGCTGAAGGACCGGACGGCGCAGGGCCAGCAGGACACGCCGGAGCTTCGCGCCGCGGTCCGCGAGGAGCTCAACACGCGCGAGCTGCTCGCGCGCGAGGCCCGCAAGAAGGGGATGGACAAGAACGCCGACGTCAAGTCGCAGATGGAGCTCGCGTCGCAGACGGTGCTCGTGCGCGCGTACGTCGCCGACTGGATCAAGAACAACCCGGTCCCGGACGCGGCGCTGCGCAAGGAGTACGACGGCATCAAGGCCCAGATCGGCGACCGCGAGTACAAGGTCGCGCACATCCTGGTCGATACGGAGGCCGAGGCGAAGGACGTGATCACCGAGCTCCAGAAGGGCGGGAAGTTCGCGGACCTCGCGAAGGCGCGCTCGAAGGACCCGGGCTCGAAGGATCGCGGCGGCGACCTCGACTGGAACGCGCCGGCGAACTTCGTCAAGCCGTTCTCCGACGCGATGGTCAAGGCCGAGAAGGGCAAGTTCACGCCGCAGCCGGTGCAGACGCAGTTCGGCTGGCACGTGATCCTGGTCGAGGACGTGCGCGAGGCAAAGGTGCCGTCGTTCGACGAGGTGAAGCCCCAGCTCTCGCAGCGCCTGCAGGCGCAGCAACTCGACAAGTACTTCCGCGACCTCCGCGCGAAGAACGGTCTCTGATCGACGGGATCGCCGCGTTCGCGACGAAGGGCAGGCCTCGCGCCTGCCCTTCGTCGTTCCGGACCCCGCATCCACCCGCCCCCGCGCCGGCGCGGAGGCCGAAACATCGAAGCGCCGTGGTATCTTTCGCGCTTCGCGGCGTAAGCCTCCCGGAAGTGCGAGGCGACGTTCGGCGCCGCTCGGAGGGGAAATGTCGCTGATTCGCAACCCGAAGGACTTCGGATCGGGCTGTCTGTTCGCGGGCTTCGGACTCGTCGCCGTCGTCCTCGGGGCCACCTACCCGGCGGGCACCGCCGCCCGCATGGGGCCCGGATACTTCCCGCGCGCGCTGGGCATCATCCTGATCGTGCTGGGGGCGATCCTGATCTTCAAGAGCCTGCGCACGACCGGGGCGCGGATATCGCTCCCCACGCTGAAGCCGCTCGTCGTCGTCCTGGGCAGCGTGCTGCTCTTCGGGCTGACCGTCGTCCCGCTCGGCCTCGTCCTCGCCACGGTCCTGCTGGTCCTCGCGTCGAGCGTCGCGAGCCACGAGTTCCGATGGAAGGAGGCGACGATCGCGTCGGTCGTCCTCGCCGCGTTCGTCGTCGCGGTCTTCGGGTACGGCCTCAAGCTGCAGCTGCCGATCCTGCCGGCGTTCCTGGGCGGGAACTGAGCGATGGACCTCCTCGCCAACCTCGCGCTGGGCTTCCAGGTCGCGCTCACGTTCCAGAACATCTTCTACGCGTTCATCGGCGTGCTGCTCGGCACGCTGATCGGCGTGCTGCCCGGCATCGGTCCGGTGGCGACGATCGCGATGCTGCTGCCGATCACCTACGCGCTGCGCCCGACGTCCGCGCTGATCATGCTCGCCGGCATCTACTACGGCGCGCAGTACGGCGGGTCGACGACCGCGATCCTCGTCAACCTGCCCGGCGAGTCGTCGTCGGTCGTCACCTGCCTCGACGGCTACCAGATGGCGCGCCGCGGACGCGCGGGACAGGCGCTCGCGATCGCGGCGATCGGATCGTTCATCGCCGGCACGTTCGCCACGCTGGTCGTGGCGGCGTTCGCGCCGCCGCTCGCCGAGTTCGCGCTGAAGTTCGGGCCCGCCGAGTACTTCTCGCTGATGGTGCTGGGCCTGATCGCGGCGGTCGTGCTGGCGTCGGGCTCCCTCGTCAAGGCGATCGCGATGATCGTGCTGGGGCTCCTGCTCGGCATCATCGGGACCGACGTCAACTCGGGCCTGCAGCGATTCACGTTCGGCGTCGCCGAGATGTCGGACGGCATCGGCTTCGTCGTCGTCGCGATGGGCCTGTTCGGCTTCGCCGAGATCATCGTCAACCTCGAGCACAAGGAGCACCGCGAGGTGTTCACCGACAAGGTCGGCCGCCTGCGCCTCAGCTGGGCCGAGTTCAAGGAGGCGCTGCCCGCCATCCTGCGCGGAACGGGGCTGGGCTCGGTGCTCGGCATCCTTCCCGGCGGCGGCGCGCTCCTGTCCGCGTTCGCGGCCTACACGCTCGAGAAGAAGCTCGCGAAGGATCCGTCGCAGTTCGGCAAGGGGGCGATCCGCGGCGTCGCCGGCCCGGAGAGCGCCAACAACGCCGGCGCGCAGACGTCGTTCATCCCGCTGCTCACGCTCGGCATCCCGCCCAACGCGGTGATGGCGCTGATGGTCGCGGCCATGATGATCCACAACATCCAGCCGGGCCCGCAGGTGATGACCAGCAACCCGACGCTGTTCTGGGGGCTCATCGCGTCGATGTGGATCGGCAACCTGATGCTCGTCGTGCTCAACCTGCCGATGATCGGACTGTGGGTGAAGCTGCTCCGCGTCCCGTACCGGCTGCTCTACCCGGCGATCCTGCTGTTCTGCTGCATCGGCGTCTACAGCCTGCAGAACAACGTGTTCGACGTGCTGATGACCGTGGTGTTCGGCGTGCTGGGCTGGGTCTTCGTCAAGTTCGAGTGCGAGCCCGCGCCCCTGCTCCTGGGCTTCATCCTCGGGCCGCTGATGGAGGAGAACCTGCGGCGCGCGCTGCTGCTCTCGCGCGGCGACCCGACCGTGTTCTTCACGCGCCCCCTCTCGCTCGGGATGCTCGTCGCCGCCGGCCTGCTCCTGCTGATCATCGTGCTGCCCGCCGTGCGCAAGACGCGCGAAGAGGCGTTCCACGAGGAGGCGGCGTAGGCGTTCCGGCATGACCGCGCTCGACTGGTCGCTGCCCTACCCGTCGCGCCGACAGCCGGTCCTCGCACGGAACGTCGTCGCGACGAGCCAGCCGCTCGCGACGCAGGCCGGGCTCGCGATGCTCGCGCGCGGCGGCAACGCCGTCGACGCGGCAGTCGCCACCGCGATCACGCTCGCCGTCGTCGAGCCGGTGTCCAACGGGATCGGCTCGGATCTCTTCGCCATCGTGTGGGACGGCCGCGAGCTCGCCGGCCTGAATGCCTCCGGCCGTGCGCCCGCGGCCGCGACCGCTGCGCGTTACGCGCGCGAAGCCGCGATGCCGCAGCGCGGCTGGGAAGCCGTCACGATTCCCGGTGCGGTCTCCGGTTGGGTGGCGCTGTCGACACGGTACGGGCGCCTGCCGTTTGCCGAGCTGTTCGAGCCTGCAATCCGCTACGCACGCGACGGTTGGCTCGTCTCGCCGGTCATCGCCGCGCAGTGGCAGCGCGCGGCGGCGGTGCTGCCGCACGACCTCGGATACGCCGAGCACTTCCTGCCGCACGGGCGTGCGCCGCACGCCGGCGAGACGTTCCGCTGCCCGCCGATGGCGCGATCGCTCGAGGCGATCGCGACCTCCGGCGGTGAGGCGTTCTACCGCGGCGAGCTCGCGCGGACGATGGCCGGCGACGCGAAGCGGCACGGGGCGCCGCACACGCCCGGCGACTTCGCGCGCCACGAATGCGACTGGGTGACGCCGCTCGGCTTCGACTACCGCGGCACGACCGTCCACGAGATCCCGCCGAACGGCCAGGGCATCGCCGCGCTGATCGCGCTCGGCATCCTGCAGTCGCTCGGCCCTTCGGACGACGCGCCCGACTCGGTCGCCGCGCAGCACCGCGCGATCGAAGCGATGAAGCTCGCGTTCGCCGACATCTACCGCTACGTCGCGGACCGCGCGCACATGAGGGTCCCGCCCGAAGCCATGCTCGACCCGGGCTACCTCGCGACGCGCGCGAAGCTGATCGATCCCGCGCGCGCGCAGGATTTCGGTCCCGGCGCGCCGCCGACGGGCGGCACCGTCTACCTGGCGACCGGCGACGCGCAGGGGATGATGGTCTCGCTGATCCAGTCGAACTACATGGGCTTCGGATCCGGCGTCGTCGTTCCGGGCACCGGGATCAGCCTGCAGAACCGCGGCGCCGGGTTCTCGCTCGATCCCGCGCACGCGAATGCGCTGGAAGGCGGCAAGCGTCCGTTTCACACGATCATCCCGGGATTCCTGACGCGCGATGGCGCGCCGCTCGCGGCGTTCGGCGTGATGGGCGGGCCCATCCAGCCGCAGGGGCACGTGCAGACGCTCGTGAGGATGCTCGACCACGGCATGAACGCGCAGGCCGCGCTCGACGCGCCGCGCTGGCGCTGGAACCGCGAGGGCACGCTCGACGTCGAGCCGACGTTCGCGCCGAAGGTTGGCGCCGGGCTCGCCGCGCTGGGTCACCGGATCACGTCGTCGCCCGACAGCTACTTCGACTTCGGCGCCGGCCAGTTCGTCGTGAAGATCGACGGCGGCTTCCTCGCCGCGTCCGATCCGCGCCGGGACGGGCAGGCGGCGGGGTTCTGACGAACCGCGGGGCGCCACAGGCGACCATGACGAACGCGCGTGCCCGAGGTTCCTATGGCGACCCTCACGATCTGCGACGCTTCAGCGATGCGCAGGAGGGCGTCTACGAGACGGCTCTGTCGGAGCTCCGCAACGGCCGCAAGCGATCGCACTGGATGTGGTACGTCTTTCCGCAGTTCGCCGGCCTGGGGATCAGCGCGACCTCCCGGCACTTCGCGATCAGGAGCGTCGACGAGGCGCGCGCCTACCTCGCCCACCCCGTGCTCGGTCCGCGGCTCGTCGAGTGCGCCGACGCCGTGCTGGCGGTCGCAGGACGCTCTGCGCACGAGATCCTCGGCTCGCCCGACGATCTGAAGCTCCGGTCCAGCGCGACGCTGTTCGCGTCGGCTTCGCCGCCGGGGTCCGTGTTCGAGCGGCTGCTCGACACGTACTTCGGCGGACGGCGACGAGCGACCTTGCGCTGGATCGGTTCGGGCGCCGGAATCGGCTGATTCGCGCGCGGGATCCGCCCTGCTCACTCCGCGAGCTCGAGCCGATAGCCGACGCCGAGTTCGGTCACGAAGTGACGGGGATTCGCCGGGTCGGACTCGAGCTTGTCGCGCAGCTGCTTCACGTAGATGCGAAGGTAGTGCGTGTCGTTCTCGTGCGTCGGCCCCCACACCTCGCGCAGCAGCTGCCGGTGCGTGACGACCCTCCCGGCGTGTCTCGCGAGCACCGCGACCAGCCGGAACTCGATCGGCGTCAGTCGAATCTCGGCCCCTCCGCGCAGCACGCGCCGCTTCTCGAGGTCGATCGAGGCGTCGTCGAGCAGGAGGACGCGCTCCCCGTTTCGCAGACGCACCGCGTGCCGTAACGCGACGCGAATGCGCGCGACGAGCTCGCCGATGCCGAACGGCTTGGTCACGTAGTCGTCCGCCCCCGCCTCGAACGCCTCGATCTTCCCGCGCTCCAGGACGCGGGCGGACAGAACGATGATCGGCATCGGCGACCACGAGCGGATGTTGCTGATCACGGCGATGCCGTCCATGTCCGGGAGCCCGAGGTCGACGATCGCGACGTCCGGCTTGTGCGTCGCGGCGTCGATCGACCCGCGGCGCCCGGTGGCCGACTCGACCACACGAAAGCCCTCCGAGCCGAGCGAGGTGCGCAGGAACCTCCGGATCTCCGGCTCGTCCTCGACGAGCAGGATCGTCGGGCGCAGCTCAGCCATCGGCCGCGCCCGATGGCTCCGCCGGCATCGCCGGCACGTCGTCGAGCGGAAGCGTGAAGCGGAACGCGGTCGCGCCGCCCGACACGCACTCCGCCCGCACGTGCCCGCCGTGCAGCTCGACGATCGCGCGGCAGATCGCGAGCCCCAGCCCGACGCCGCCGGCACCGCCCTCCGCCTTCGCGCGGTGGAACTTCTCGAACGCGTGCGCGGCCTCGTCGGCCGAGAGACCGCCGGCGAAGTCCTCGACCGAGAACTCGATCTCGCCGGCGCGGAGCCGAACCTTGAGCATGACGACCGTTCCGGCAGGCGTGTGCTTCGCGGCGTTCTCGAGCAGGTTCGACAGCGCCTGCTCGACCAGCGTCGCGTCGACGCGGACGAGCGGCAGGTCGCCCGGCACCTCGGCGATCAGGCGGTGCGCGGCCAGGCGCTCGCGCAGGCGCGCGAGCGCCGACTGCACGATGTCCGCGGGCGCCGCCCAGTCGCGCTCCAGGCGGATCCCGCCCGTCTCGAGCCGCGTCATGTCGAGGATCTTCGCCACGCGATCGGACACGTCGCGCGCCTGCGCGGCGACGCTCTTCGCGAGCGTGCGGCGCTCCTCCGGCGTCAGCTGTTCGCCGGCGTCGGCCAGGGTCGACGACGCGCCGAGGACGACCGCGAGCGGCGTCCGCAGATCGTGCGAGATCGACGCGAGCAGCGTGCTGCGGATGCGCTCGGTTTCCGCCTCGAGCGCCAGCTCAGCCTGAGCGCGCGCCTGCCGCCGCGCGCTCTCGACGAGCCGCGAGATCACGAGCGCCACGACGACCATGATCGCGAACGTGAGCAGGTACTGGACGTCGTCGACCGTGAACGTCCCGCGCGGCGGTACGAACAGGTAGTCGAACGCCCCGACGCACAGCGTCGCGGTGGCAATCGCGGCGCCGCGATCGTGCCTCAGCGCCATCACGACCACGCCAAGCATGTAGACCATCGCGATGTTGACGAGGTCGAACTGCGGGTCCAGCGCCAGCCCGATCGCGGTGCAGGCGGCCGCCGTCGCCGCCGCCCAGGCGTAGCCGATCCACGTCCGCCGCGCGTCCATGCGGCAACTGTAGCGCAAGCGTCGCGTAAAGATCCCGTCAAGGTTCGACCGGGACGCTGGCCCGTGCGGCCGTGCGTCTCCACAATGGGCCGCATGAACCCGACCCCATCCCAGGCCACTTCGCGTTCCGCCGGCGCCGCGGCGCCTCCTTCCACCGCCGCCCTCTCGCTCCTCGCCCTCGGCGTCGTCTACGGCGACATCGGCACGAGCCCCCTCTACGCGGCGAAGGAGACGTTCAATCCGCAGCACGGGATCCCGCTCACGCCCGACAACATCCTCGGCGGCGTGTCGGCGATCTTCTGGGCGCTGATGATCGTCGTCTCCCTCAAGTACGTCGTGCTCGTGCTTCGTGCCGACAACCGGGGCGAAGGCGGCATCATGGCGCTGCTCGCCCTGACGGCGAGCGCCGTTCGCGACCGGCCGCGACTGCTCGCCGTCGTGCTTCCCGTGGGCGTGTTCGGCGCCGCGCTGTTCTACGGCGACGCGGTGCTGACGCCGGCCATCTCGGTGCTCTCCGCGGTCGAGGGGCTCGAGGTCGGCACCAGCGCGCTCAAACCCTACGTCGTGCCGATCGCGGTGGGCGTGCTCGTCGCGCTGTTCGCGATCCAGCGGCACGGGACCGGCGTCGTCGGGCTGTTCTTCGGCCCGGTCTGCGTCGCCTGGTTTGCCGCGCTAGGCACCGTCGGCGCGTGGAACATCGTGCAGGCACCGCAGATCCTCGGCGCACTCGACCCGCGCCATGCGTTCGCGTTCGCGACCTCGCACGGCGTCGCGTCGTTCATCGTGCTGGGGTCGGTGCTCCTCGCGATCACCGGCGCCGAGGCCCTGTACGCCGATCTCGGCCACTTCGGGAAGCGGGCGATCCGGGTCGCCTGGTTCGGCGTCGCGGCGCCCGCCCTACTCCTCAACTATTTCGGGCAGGGCGCGCTGCTGATCGCACGCCCGGAGGCGATCGAGAACCCGTTCTACCTCGCGTTCCCGGCGTGGGCGCTCTACCCGATGGTCGTGCTGGCGACCGCCGCAACCGTGATCGCGTCGCAGGCGACGATCTCGGGCGCGTTCTCGATCACGCAGCAGGCGATGCAGCTGGGCTACCTGCCCCGCATGGCGATGCGCCACACCTCGGCCAGCACGATCGGCCAGATCTACGTCCCGGGGCTCAACTGGCTGCTGCTGCTCGTCGTCGGCGCCGCCGTCGTCGGCTTCGGCTCGTCGTCGAAGCTCGCCTCGGCGTACGGCGTCGCGGTGATGGGAACGATGCTGGCGACGACCTTCCTCACCTATTTCGTGCTCCGCTATCGCTGGCGCTATTCGGCCTGGCTCGCGATCGCCGCGACCGGCGCCTTCATGGCGGTCGATGCGACGTTCTTCGCCGCCGCGATGCAGAAGGTCCTCGACGGTGGCTGGTTCCCGCTCGCCGTCGGCGCCGCGATGTTCGTCGTGATGACGACCTGGCGCCGGCCGGGAGCTCCTGCTCGAGCGCCTGCGCGGCGGCTCGCCCCGCTGCGCGCGTTCGTCGAGAGCCTGCTCGCGTCTCCGCCGGATCGCGTGCCGGGGACGGCGGTGTTCCTGATCTCGAGCCCGGATGCGACGCCCAACGCGCTCTTCACAGCCTCAAGCACTGCAAGGTGCTGCACGAGCGCAACGTCTTTCTGCACGTCGAGTTCCAGCCGGTGCCTCGAGTCGCGGACGCGAAGCGCGTCGAGTGCGAGCCGCTCGCCGACGGGTGCTGGCGCGTCCTCGTGCACTACGGTTTCACCGAGGATCCCGACGTGCCGGGCGCGCTCGAACACTGCGGCCCCGCCGGCCTCGTCGTCGAGCCGATGGAGGCCACCTACTTCCTGTCCCGCGAGAAGATCGTCCCGGGCGCGGAAGCGGGCGGCATGGCGGGATGGCGCGACCGGCTGTTCGTCGCGATGGCGCGGAACGCCGGCAGCGTCACCGACTTCTTCCGCTGCCCACGAACCGCGTCGTCGAGCTGGGGACGCGGGTCGAGATCTAGGCGGGCGGGACGGCCAAGAACCCTGCCCGCTCGCGGCCAGGCTCCTCAACTATTCGATCACCTCGTCGGCGCGCTGGCGCAACGCCGGCGGAATCACGATCCCGAGCGCACGCGCACGCCCTTTGCGTTGAGCATCATCCGTAGCGGTCCGTCTCCTCGACCGGCAGATCGCCCGGTTTCGCGCCGCTCAGGATGCGGTGCACGAAGCGCGCGGTGCGGCGCCACGTCTGGTACGTGTCGCCTCCGTAGGATGCGAGTCCGCCTGCCTCGACGGCCTCGCGGAAGCCGTGGATGTCGGGCAGGCGGGCGGCGGCCGCGAACTCGACGATGGCCTGCCGGTGCGGATACAGCGGGACTGACCGCACGGCGATCAGCGCATCGGCGCTCTTCGCGTGCCAGTTGCGCTGGCCCGGCCGAGAGGTCGGGCAGGCGGGCATCCACGTAAGGTCAGCGCAAGGCCCATCGCCTTCGCCGCGATGAGCACCTCCTCCGGAACTTCCCCTGCGGGTCCGGCCCGTCACGTTCGTCCCGGAATACGCGGACTCGCCGCGCCCTGGGAAGCAACTCGCGCAGGAGCTCGACGCGCTTGACCGCGAGCTCGTTGCCGAACGCAGGCACGATGCCGGTGACGTTGCCGCCGGGATGCGCGAGGCTCGACACGATGCCCGTCTCGACCGGGTTGGCCATGCCGGAGGACACGATCGGCACCGTCGACGTCGCCTTCTTCGCGGCAAGCGTCGCGGCGTTGCCACTCACGACGATCACGTCGACCGGCAACTGCGAGAGCTCGCGGACGATCGATTCGAGGCGATCGAGCTTTCCTTCCGCGGACCGTCGCTCGATGACGATAAATCCGGCCTTCGACTCCAGCTGTCGCGCAAGCCCAGCAGGAACTCGCGCATCAGCGGCTCGCGAGGCCTCTCTCCCCCGACGGCGCCCAGCGCGAGCGTGTTGAATACGATGCCGACGCGCGCGGACTGGCGCTGCGGTTGCGCACGAGCGGCGGGAACGACCAGCTGCCGCCGCGCGGCGAGCAGGATGCGCCTTGCGTCCGCTCTGGCCGTGTCGTCCCGGCAGGTATCCGGTTCACGGGCAACCGTACGCCTCGCGCCTGGCCGGAAACCGGAGGCTGGAGCGACGCGGCCTTCCGGCCACTCGATCTCAGCGCAGCATACCGCCCCGGTGATCGCGTTCGGCCGGAAAACCGTGCAGCCCTTCAACCCCAGCTCGAACGCGCGCGTGTAGATCGCCGCGAAGTCCTCGTACGCGATGTCGGCGGCGACGTTCGTCGTCTTCGAGATCGCGTTGTCGACGTGCGGCTGCAGCGCCGCCTGCATGAGGAGCTGCGCCTCGGGCCCGATGCCGGTCGAGGTCACGAACGCGTCCGGTATCTGCGCTCCGGGGGCCGCTCCCGACCGCCACGCGAGCAGCGCCGGACACGCCACGGCTACCTCGGCGACCGTCCCGTCCTCCCTGCCTGACGCGGCGCATCCTTCGAGCGCAAGATCGGCTCGATGCCCGACGAAACGCCCCCGCCAGCACGCTGATGGTGCCGGCCGGCGCGATCGCGGCGAGGTGGCTGTTGCGCAGCCCGTGCCTCGCGATGCCGTCCCGCAGCTCCTGGGGCAGCCGCGCGACGAACGGCGCGGCGAGGAACGGCTCGCGCTCGGAAGCGCGGGAACGCGCCCCGCTCGCGCGCGAGCTCGATCGACGACGCGTAGGCGCGCTCGACGATCTCCCGCATCGCGCCGGCCGCCGTCGCGCGCCCGGCGTCGCTGTCGTAGCGCAACCCCAGCATCGCGAGCGCGTCGCCGAGTCCGGTGATGCCCAGCCCGATGCGCCTCGACGAACGCCCTGCTCGCCTTGCGCGGGCACCGGAAGGGGCGTCACCGTCCAGACGTTGTCGAGCATCCGCACCGCGAGCGGGCACGAGCGCGGCGATCGCGCCTCGACGTCGAGCCGCGCGCGTGCCGTGAACGGATCGCGGACGAACGCGGCCAGGTTGATCGAGCCCAGGTCGCACGCGCCGTACGGCGGCAGCGGGATCTCGCCGCAGGGGTTGGTCGCGCTGATCGTCTCGCAGTACGCGAGGTTGTCCTCGGCGCGGATGCGGTCGATGAACAGCACGCCGGGTTCCGCCGACGCATAGGCGCTGCCGACGACCGCGTCCACAGGTCGCGCGGCGCGTCTCGCGCTCGATGCCGAAGCGCGGGAACGCGAGTGTCCACGGCCCGTCGCCGGCGACCGCGCGCATGAACGCGTCCTGCACGAGCACCGAGACGTTGAAATGCGTGAGCCTGCCGGCGACGCGCTTCGCCGCGACGAACGCGTGGATGTCCGGATGGTCGCAGGCCAGCACGCCCATCATCGCGCCGCGGCGCGGGCTCGCGTCGGTGACCGTCGCGCACATCTGCTCCCACAGCTGCATGAACGAGACCGGACCCGACGAGCGGCCGCCGGTCGCGTCGGTCCGGGCGCCTTTCGGGCGCAGCGGCGAGAAATCGGTCCCGACGCCTCCGCCCTGCTGCAGCGTGATCGCCGCCTCGTGCAGCGCGCGGAAGATGCCGTCGAGCGAATCGTCGAGCGTGCCCATGACGAAGCAGTTCATGAGCGTGACGCGTCTGCCGGTGCCGGCGCCCGCGAGGATGCGGCCGCCCGGCAGGAAGCGGAACCCTCGAGCGCATCGCGGAAGCGCCGCGCCCAGCGGCCGCGATCGTGCTCCTCGGCCCCGGACAGCGCGTGGGCGACGCGGTCGAGCGTCGCATCGACCGACGCCTCTTCCTCGAACCGGTAGCGCGTGCGCCAGACGTGCTCGGCGAGCGGATTGGCGAGCGTGGTCATCGGAGGCCTGCCCGCGCGTCGCGGCAGGTCAGCGTTCGCGCGCCTTGACGACCGACAGCGGGAGGATCTCGGGCAGCTCCATCCGCTTGCGCCCAGGCTCCGGCGCGGACAGGGGGTCGACGGCCCGCATGCTCGCGTGCGAGCGCCGAGCGAGCAGATGGTAGGCCTCGGTGCCCTCGCCCTTCCACGCGAGCTCGGTCTCGGTGAGCGCGCGCACGACGCGCGCCGGGATGCCCGCGACGAGCGTGCGCGGCGGAATCACCATCTGCGCCTTGACGAACGACATCGCCGCGACGATCGCCGACTCGCCGACGACGGCGTGGTCGTTCACGACCGCGTTCATGCCGACGAGCCCGTTGCGCTGGACCGTGCATCCGTGCAGCACCGCGCCGTGGCCGATGTGGCCGTTCTCCTCGACGACGGTGCCGAGGCCCGGGAAGCCGTGCAGGATGCACGAGTCCTGGATGTTGGCGCCCGCGCCGATCTCGATGTGGCCGAAGTCGCCGCGCAGCGACGCGCAGGGGCCGACGTAGCATTCGGGCCCGACGATCACGTCGCCGATCAGCACCGCCGACGGGTGCACGTAGGCGGTCGGGTGGACGACGGGCACCAGCCCGTCGATCTCGTAGACCTTGAGCGTCATTCGCGCGGCCTCGTCGTCTTCCAGCACCAAGCTTACCCCAGCGCCGCGCGCGCGTTGCGGAACATCCGCAGCCACGGCGAGGCCTCGCCCCATCCCGGCGGCGCCCACGACAGCTGCGCGGTGCGCCACACGCGCTCCGGGTGCGGCATCAGGATCGTGAACCGGCCGTCGGCGGTCGTGAGGCCGGTGATGCCTTCGGGCGAGCCGTTCGGATTGTGCGGGTAGGTCGCAGCGGGACGGCCCGCGCCGTCGACGTAGCGCATCGAGACGAGCGCCCGCGCGGCGGCGAGGTGCGCGGCGTCGCGGAACTCCGCGTAGCCCTCGCCGTGCGCCGTGGCGACCGGCAGGCGGCTGCCTTCCATCCCGCGGAAGAACAGCGAAGGCGAGCGCGGGATCTCGACCTGCACGAGGCGCGCCTCGAACTGCTCCGAGCGGTTGCGCACGAAGCGCGGCCAGGCCTCGGCGCCGGGGATGAGGTCTTTGAGCTGCGACATCATCTGGCAGCCGTTGCAGACGCCGAGCGCGAAGCTGTCGCGCCGCGCGAAGAAGGCCGCGAAGGCGTCGGCGAGCTTCGCGTCGAACAGGATCGACTTCGCCCAGCCCTCGCCCGCGCCCAGCACGTCGCCGTACGAGAAGCCGCCGCACGCGACGATGCCCGCGAAGTCGGCGAGCGACCGGCGGCCCGACGCGAGGTCGGTCATGTGCACGTCGAAGGCCTCGAAGCCGGCGCGGTCGAACGCGGCGGCCATCTCGACCTGCCCGTTCACGCCCTGCTCGCGCAGCACGGCCACGCGCGGCCGCGCGCCGGTCGCGACGAACGGTGCGGCGACGTCCTCCGCGGGATCGAACGTCAGCACCGGCGAGAGGCCGCGATCGGCGGCATCGCCGATGCGGGCATGCTCCTGGTCGGCTGCGAGCGGCTCGTCGCGCAGCCGCTGCATCGCGGTGCGTCACGCCGACCATTCGCGATGAAGGTCGTCGCGCGCCTCGTCGAGCAGCGCGGTGCCGTGGCGCAGGACGCGAATGCGGTCGTGCGCGGCGAGGGCCGCGATCTCGTGCGCCTCGAGGCCCGCGGTGCGGGCTTCCGAGACCGTGCGGGCGGCATCGGACGCGGACACCTGCACGACCGCGCCGACCTCCTCGGCGAACAGCACCGCGAGCGGGTCGCCCGTCACCTCGTCCAGCCGGACGTCGAGGCCCGCGCGCGAGGCGAACGCCATCTCCGCGAGCGTCGCGAACAGTCCTCCGTCGGCGACGTCGTGATAGGCGAGCAGCGCGCCGCGCTCGCGCAGGCCGCGCACGATCCCGACGAGCGCCGCGAGCGCCCGCGGCGCGACATCCGGCCCTTCGTCGCCGAGCTGCCCATGGACCTGGGCGAGCGCGCTCGCGCCCAGGCGGCGCCGGCCCGGCGTCGCCTGCATCCAGACGAGGGCCGAGCCCGGCGCGCCTGCGAGCAACGGCGTCGACGTGCGGCGCGCGTCGCCGACCGGCGCGAACGCCGTGACGATCAGCGACACCGGCGCGGTCACCGACTTATGCGCGTCGCCCTCGCGCCACGCGGTGCGCATCGACATCGAGTCCTTGCCGACCGGGATCGAGACGCCCAGCGCGATGCAGAACTCGGACACCGCGCGGACCGTGTCGACGAGGACGGCGTCCTCGCCCGGATGGCCGGCAGGCGCCATCCAGTTCGCCGAGAGCTTCACGCGATCGAGCGAGACGATGTCGGCCGCGGCGAGGTTGGTGATCGCCTCGGCGACCGCCATGCGGCCCGACGCGGGACCGTCGATCAGCGCGAGCGGCGTGCGCTCGCCCATCGCCATCGCCTCGCCGGCGTGCCCGCTGAAATCCATCAGCGTCACCGCGACGTCGGCCACCGGCACCTGCCACGGGCCGACCATCGGGTCGCGCGAGCACAGGCCGCCGACCGTGCGGTCGCCGATCGTGATCAGGAACGTCTTGTCCGCGACCGCCGGGAAGCGCAACACGCGGCGCGCCGCGTCGGTGAGCGTGATGCCGGACAGGTCGAAGGCCGGGAGCCGCCGCGCCACGCGCCGGACGTCGCGCGTCATCTTCGGCGGCTTCCCGAGGATCACGTCGAGCGGGACGTCGACCGGCCGGTTGGAGAATCGCGGGTCCTCGACGACGAGCCTGCCGTCGCCGCGCGCCCGGCCGACGACCGCGTACGGACATCGCTCGCGGCGGCAGATCGCGTCGAAGCGCGCGAGGTCGTCGGGCGCGATCGCGAGCACGTAGCGCTCCTGCGCCTCGTTGCACCAGATCTCGCGCGGCGACATGCCCGACTCGCCCGAGGGCACCGCGCGCAGGTCGAACGTGCCGCCGGCGCCGCCGCCGTGGACGAGCTCGGGCAGCGCGTTCGACAGGCCGCCCGCGCCGACGTCGTGGATCGACAGGATCGGATTCGCGTCGCCCAGCTGCCAGCAGCGGTCGATCACCTCCTGCGCGCGGCGCTCGATCTCGGCGTTGCCGCGCTGCACCGAGTCGAAGTCCAGGTCCGCCGTGTTCGCGCCGGTCGCCATCGACGACGCGGCGCCGCCGCCCAGCCCGATCAGCAGGCCCGGTCCGCCGAGCTGCACGATCAGCGTGCCGTCGGCGAGCGGATGCTTGCCGGTGTGGCGCGCGTCGATGTTGCCGACGCCGCCGGCGATCATGATCGGCTTGTGGTAGCCGCGCACCTCGCCGCCGACGGACTGCTCGAACGTGCGGAAGTAGCCGCCGAGGTTCGGGCGGCCGAACTCGTTGTTGAACGACGCGGCGCCGATCGGGCCTTCGAGCATGATGGCGAGCGGCGTGGCGATGCGCCCGGGCTTGTCGAGCGGCGCCTCCCAGGGCTCGGCGTGCCCCGGCACGCGCAGGTGCGACACCGTGTAGCCGACCAGGCCCGCCTTGGGCTTCGCGCCGATGCCGGTCGCGCCCTCGTCGCGGATCTCGCCGCCCGACCCGGTCGCGGCGCCGGGAAACGGCGCGATCGCGGTCGGGTGGTTGTGCGTCTCCACCTTCATCAGCGTGTGCGTGAGCGCGTCGTGCGCGCCGTAGCGGCCGTCGCCGTCAGGATGGAAGCGAGCGATCCGTGCGCCCTCCATCACCGCGGCGTTGTCCGAGTAGGCGATGACGGTGCCCTGCGGATGCGCCGCGTGCGTGTCGCGGATCATCCCGAACAGGCTCTTCGGCTGCGGGACGCCGTCGACGATCCAGCTCGCGTTGAAGATCTTGTGCCGGCAGTGCTCGGAGTTCGCCTGCGCGAACATCATGAGCTCGACGTCGGTCGGATCGCGGCCGAGCGCGCGGAACGAGGCGTCGAGGTAGTCGATCTCGTCGTCGGCGAGCGCCAGCCCCAGTTCGGCGTTCGCGCGCTCGAGCGCGCGGCGGCCCTCGGCAAGGAGCGGCACCGACGCGAGCGGACGCGGCTCGACGTGCGCGAACAGCACGTGCGCATCGCTCGGACCGTCGAGGACCGCCTCGGTCATCCGGTCGCAGACGAGCGACACGAGCGCCTCGCGGTCGGCGTGCGACAGCGGCTTGCCGCCGCGCGTCGTCGCATGCCAGTCGATGCCGCGCTCGATGCGGCGCACGGCGTCCAGACCGCAGTTGCGCGCGATGTCGGTCGCCTTCGACGACCACGGCGAGATCGTGCCGGGCCGCGGCACGACGACGAACGACGGGGCGCCCGCCGCCGGCCGGTCGTCGGCCGGCCCGTAGGTCAGCAGCCGGTCGAGGACGGTGCGCGCCTCGGGAGCGAGCGGCGATTCGAGCTCGACGTAGTGGCGCCAGGTGGCCGCGAGCGCGACGACGTCGGTCGCGGGCCGCGCGGCGCGGAGGCTGTCGAGGAGCTTGGCGAGACGGAACGACGAGGCGGCCGATCGGCCGGGCAGCGCGAGGATATCGGCCATCGCGGAGGGCGAGCGCGTAAAGCCGGATTCTACACCGCCAGCAGCCCGGCCCCGGCGCTTACTCGAGCTTCCCCACCTTCTTCACGACGTCGCTCATCTTCGCCGCGTCCGCGTCGACGTAGCGCTGGAACTCGGGGGCGTCCAGGTACAGGATCGGGCTTCCGGCCGTCCCCAGCACCTGCTTCACGCGCTCGTCGTTCGCCGCCGCCTTCGCGGCCTCGCGCAGGCGCGCGACCACCGGCTCCGGCGTGCCCGCGGGCACGAAGATGCCCGACCATTGCGCGTACTCGACCGGCACGCCCAGCTCCTTCAGGCTCGGCACGTCGGGGAGCGACGCGAGCCGTCCCTCGCCCCAGTGCGCGAGCACGCGCACCTTGCCCGCCTTGACGTGCTGGACGATCGACGCCGGTCCGGTCGACAGCGCGTCGACCTGGCCGCCGAGGAGCCCGACGATCGCCGGGCCCGCGCCCGTGTACGGAACGTGCGTCATCTGAACGCCCTGCGACAACGCGAGCATCGCCATCGGCATGTGCATCGTGCCGTAGTTGCCCGACGAGCCGAACGTGATCTTGCCTGGCGCGGCGCGTGCCGCCGCGATGAACTCCGCATAGGTTTTCCACGGCGACTCCGCGCGCACCGCGAGCACCGTCGGATCGGCCGTGACGCGCGCGACCGGCTTCAGGTCCGCGAGTTGGTACTGCGGTGTGCGGCCGAGCACCTTGTCGGCCTCCGGCAGCACCGTGTACGACGACAGCGCCATCAGCACCGTGTAGCCGTCGGGCTTCGCCTTCGCCGCATGCGCCATGCCGATGGCGCCGCCCGCCCCCGCCTTGTTCTCGATCACGACCGACTGCTTCAGATCCCGCGACATCGCCTCCGCCATCGGGCGCGCGACCGTGTCCGCGACGCCGCCCGGCGGGAACGGCACGACCATCGTGATCGTGCGGTCGGGGAATTGCGCCCAGGCGGTCGACGCCGCGAACGCAAGGGAGGCCACTGCGGCAGCCCGGGACAGTCTTCGAATTTCAACCATTGTCGTCTCCATCGAATGAGCAGGCGGACGGCAGGCCACCTCCGGAATCACGTACGTACCGCCCGTTCCGACGCGGTTCCCGGCCCTGCCTGCTCAGGCCTTTCCGAACACCTCGTTCAACTGCTGCGTGACGCGCACGAACGTCGTGCGCTTCGACAGCTCGCGCAGGCGCCGCGCGCCGACGTAGGTGCACGCCGACCGCACGCCGCCCAGAATCTCCTGCGCGGTCTCCGACACCGGGCCGCGGTGCGGGACGAGCACCTCCTTGCCCTCGGCGGCACGGTACTTTGCAACCCCGCCCGCGTACTTGTCCATCGCCATCCGGCTGCTCATGCCGTAGAAGCGCTGGTACTTCGCGCCGTCGACCTCGATCACCTCGCCGCCCGACTCGTCGTGGCCGGCGAGCATCCCGCCCAGCATCACGAAGTCGGCGCCGCCGCCGAACGCCTTCGCGATGTCGCCCGGCGTCGTGCAGCCGCCGTCGGCGCAGATGTGGCCCTCGAGGCCGTGCGCCGCGTCCGCGCACTCGATGATCGCCGAGAGCTGCGGGTAGCCCACGCCGGTCATCTTGCGCGTCGTGCACACCGAGCCCGGACCGATGCCGACCTTGACGATGTCCGCGCCCGACAGGATCAGCTCCTCGGTCATCTCGCCCGTGACGACGTTGCCCGCCATGATGACGAGGTGCGGGTAGGCGGCGCGCACCTTGCCGACGAAGCGGACGAAGCCCTCGGTGTAGCCGTTCGCAACGTCGATGCACAGGTAGCGGATCGCGGAGTCCGCGCCTTTCCCCGCCTTCGCCATCACCGCATGGAGCTTTTCCTCGTCGGCGTCCTGGATGCCCATCGAGTAGAACGCGGCGCTCTTGCGCTCGAGCGCGCGGAAGAACGCGACGATCTCGTCGACCTCGTAGTGCTTGTGCAGCGCGACCGACATCCGGTACGGGTCGAGCGCCCGCGCCATCTCGATCGTGCCGGTCGAATCCATGTTCGACGCGACGATCGGGATGCCGGAGTAGTCGGTGCCGGTGTGCCGGAAATGGAACTCGCGCGAGATGTCGACCTGCGAGCGCGTCGTGAGCGTCGAGCGCTTGGGCCGGATCAGCACGTCCTTGAAGTCGAGCTTGACGTCGTTCTCGATGCGCATGGATCGCTTCCTCCCGGACACCGGGCGCAAAAAACGCCGGAGCGCTCGTGAGCCGCATCCGACGTTGACCGATTCTACGCCGAATCGGGCACGCCGGAGCGCCACCGCCCCGGGGCGCCGGTATGATGGCGCGTTTCGTCCCGTCCCGCCCCATGTCCTCGATCCGCCACCTGCTCGACCGCAACCGCGCCTGGGCGTCCCGGATCACCGCCGAGCACCCGGGCTTCTTCCAGGGGCTGGCCGCCCAGCAGGCGCCGCGCTACCTGTGGATCGGCTGCGCGGACAGCCGCGTGCCGGCCAACGAGATCGTCGACCTCGCGCCCGGCGAGCTGTTCGTCCACCGGAACGTCGCGAACGTCGTCGTCCACACCGACTTCAACTGCCTGTCGGTGCTCCAGTTCGCGGTCGACGTGCTCAGGGTCGAGCACGTGATGGTCGTCGGGCACTACCGGTGCGGCGGCATCCGGGCGGCGCTAGAGGAGACCTCGCACGGGCTGATCGACAACTGGCTGCGGCACGTGCAGGACGTCGCGCTCCGGCACAAGCCGCTGCTCGACCGTCGCGACGATCCGGACTGGCGCGTCGACCGGCTGTGCGAGCTCAACGTCGTCGAGCAGGTCGTGCACGTCGCGCGCACGACGATCGTCGAGGAGGCGTGGCGGCGCGGGCAACCACTGGCGCTGCACGGCTTCGTCTACGGCCTCGCGGACGGCATCCTGCGCGACCTCGGCATCGAGGCGGCGAGCACCGCCGAGCTCCGCTCGCACTACGCGCCGGCCATCGCCCGCTGCGCCGGGAACGGGTAGCGCACGCCGCCGGCGCGCAGGCGGCGGCGCGCCGTTCTCGTCGTCAGTGGTGCAGGATCTTCGCGAGGAACTGCTGCGCGCGCTCGCTGCGCGGCTTGCCGAAGAAGTCCTCGGTCGTCGCGTCCTCGACGATCTCGCCGTGGTCCATGAAGATCACGCGGTTCGCGACCTTCCGCGCGAAGCCCATCTCGTGCGTGACGACCATCATCGTCATGCCTTCCTTCGCGAGCAGCACCATCACGTCGAGCACCTCGTTGATCATCTCGGGATCGAGCGCGGAGGTGGGCTCGTCGAACAGCATGCAGATCGGGTCCATCGACAGCGCGCGCGCGATCGCGACGCGCTGCTGCTGGCCGCCGGAGAGCTGCCCCGGGAACTTGTCCTTGTGCGCGATGAGGCCGACGCGGTCGAGGTACTTGAGGCCCCGGACCTCGGCCTCGTCGGGCGTGCGCTTCAGCACCTTCACCTGCGCGAGCGTCAGGTTCTCGGTGACCGTCAGGTGCGGGAACAGCTCGAAGTGCTGGAACACCATGCCCACCCGCGCACGGAGCTTCGGCAGGTCGGTCTTCGGATCGTTGACCCGGATGCCGTCGACCGTGATCTCGCCCTTCTGGATCGGCTCGAGCGCGTTGACGGCCTTGATGAGCGTCGACTTCCCGGATCCCGACGGGCCGCAGACGACCACCACCTCGCCCTTGTCGACGCCGGTCGTGCAATCCTTCAGCGCCTGGAAGCTGCCGTACCACTTGGACACGTGCCGGATCTCGATCATCGCAGGCGGCACCCCTAGCGGACGATGGCGATCTGCTCCTGCAGCCGCTGGACGACGACGGACGGCCGAAGCTGATGGCGAAGTAGACCAGCGCGGCGAACAGGTACATTTCGACCAGCCGGCCGTCGCGTTGCGCGACCTTGCTGGCCGCGCCGAGAAAATCCGGGATCGACAACACGTAGACGAGCGAGGTGTCCTGGAACAGGATGATCGTCTGCGTGAGCAGGATCGGGATCATGTTGCGGAACGCCTGCGGCAGCACGATGAAGCGCATGCACTGCGCGTAGTTCATGCCGACAGCGTAGCCGGCCGACACCTGGCCGCGCGGCACCGACTGGATGCCCGCGCGCATGATCTCCGAGTAGTACGCCGCCTCGAACATCGTGAACGTGATCACCGTCGACGCGAACGCGCCGACCTGGATCGGCCGGCTCGCCCCGGTCATCCACGCGCCGATGTACGGCACGAGGAAGTAGAACCAGAAGATGACGAGCACCAGCGGCATCGACCGCATCAGGTTGACATAGGCCCGGCGACGGCCGAGCAGCAGCCCGGACCGACAGGCGCATCATCGCGAGCAGCGTGCCGAAGACGATGCCGCCGGCCGCCGCCAGCGCGGTCAGCGTCAGCGTGAAGGTCATTCCCTCGCGGAACAGGTAGCCGATGCTCCGCTCGATGACGTTGAAGTCGAAGTCGCCCACGTCAATGCCCCCCGCCGCCGACCGCCGAGGGACCGATGAAGCCCGGCACCGCGACGCGCTTCTCGAACCAGCGCATGAACGTGACGGCGACGAGATTCACGAGGATGTAGATCACGGTCGCGGCGGTGAACGCCTCGAACACCTGGAACGTGAACTCCTGCATCGAGCGCCCGGCAGCCGTCAGCTCGATCAGCCCGATCGTCAGCGCCACGGACGTGTTCTTGATCAGGTTCATCGTCTCGCTGGTGAGCGGCGGCAGGATGATCCGGTACGCCATCGGCAGCAGCACGTAGCGGTAGGTCTGCGGCAGCGTGAGGCCGAGCGCCGTGCCGGCCATGCCCTGCCCGCGCGGCAGCGCCTGGATGCCCGCGCGCACCTGCTCGGCCACCCGCGCGGACGTGAAGAGCCCGAGCCCGATCACCGCCGGCACGAACGAGCCCCACGGCGGCGCCATCTGCTTGAGCGAGTCGCCCATCCCCTTGGGCAGCACCTCGGGCAGCACGAAGTACCAGAGGAAGAGCTGGACCAGCAGCGGGATGTTGCGGAACAGCTCGACCCACGCGTTGCCGATGCGCTGCGCCCACTTCGACGGCGTCGTGCGCATCACGCCGACCACCGAGCCGAGCACGATCGCGATGATCCAGGCGCAGAGCGCCGCCGCCATCGTCCAGCCGAGTGGCTGGCCGCCCGCACGCGGCCGACTATAGCAACAAAACGGGGAGCCGAGGCTCCCCGCGTTGGTGCACCGCGACGTTGCCGGCCGGGCCGGCGCGTTACTTGTAGACGGCCGGGTCGCCGCTCGACGTCGGATTGGCGAGCACGCGCTTGAGCAGCGGGCTCATCGGCACGTTCAGGTTGACGCCCTTCGGCGGGATCGCCTTCTGGAACCACTTGTCGTAGAGCGCCGTCATCTCGGGGCTCGTGTAGAGCTTCGCGGTGGCGCCGTCGACGACCTTGCGGAAGCCGGCATCGTCCCGCGGCATCATCGCGCCGTACGGCTCGACCGTGTAGGCCTCGCTGCCGACCGCGAAGTCGCCGGGCGACTTCGAGCTCGCCACGAGGCTGTAGAGCAGGATGTCGTCCATGAAGAACGCCACCGCGCGCCCGGTCTCGACCATCAGGAACGCCTCGGCGTGGTCCTTCGCCGTCAGGATCGACAGGCCGAGGTTCTGCTTCGCGTTCTCCTCGGTGACCCACTTGAGGTTGGTCGTCCCCGACGTCGACACGACGGTCTTGCCCTTGAGGTCGGCGAGCGTGTTGATGTTCGACGCCTTCTTCGCGACGTAGCGGTTCGCGGTCACGAAGTAGGTGTTCGTGAAGCCGACCTGCTTCTGCCGGTCGAGGTTGTTCGTCGTCGAGCCGCACTCGAGGTCGATCGTGCCGTTCGCGATCAGCGGGATGCGCGTCGCCGACGTGACCGGGTTCAGCTTGACCTGCAGGTTCGGCATCTTGAGCTCGGCCTTGATCGCGTCGACGACCTTCATGCAGATGTCGAGCGCGTAGCCCACGACCTGCTGCTTGTCGTCGTAGTACGAGAACGGGATCGAGCTGTCGCGGTGACCGATCGTGATCGTCCCGCTGTCCTTGATCTTCTTGAGCGTCGGCGAGTCCTGCGCCACCGCGGGCAGGGCGACCGCCGCGGCGACGACCGCGGCGACGAGGGAAAGCTTGCGCATTGCGTGACCTCCGAAGTGGGTTCGTCGGCCGCGCGGCCGGGCGGGCTCGCGGGCGCGAAACCGGCCGATTCTACGGGCGCCGCCGGCCTTTGTCCAAGTCGGGCGCCGGCCGGGCAACGGGCGCGGGCCGGGGGCCAGTCAGCGCTACCGGCCCCCCAGCGCCAAAGGCCCTAGGCCTCCCGGCCGGGGACGGCCCGCGCGCGCATCCATGCCGCCGCGCAGGCGCGTGCCAGGGCGCCGGTCGGATCGACCCACGGGACGTCGGGTCGGATGCCGGCGGCGGCGAGCCCTGGCGGGACTTCGGTGCAGCCCAGCACGATCGCGGCCACCCCTCTGCGCTCCAGCGCCGAGACGACCCGTGCGAAGAGGCGTCCGCCCGCCGCCGCGTCGCCGCGCTTGACCGCCGCGATGCCGTCCGCGACGGCCTGCAGGTCGCCGGCGTCGACGGGGACGGCGACCCGGTAGCCTGCGCGCTCGAGCCGCGCCGAATAGAGCCCGATCGCGTGCGTCGCCCCGGTGGCGATCACGCCGACGGTCGCGCCGGCCGGCACGCGCGTCGCCACGTCGTCGGTCGCCGCATCCGCGATGTGCAGGAACGGGACATCGATGCCGCGCGCGAGGTCGTCGTACCAGTGGTGGGCCGTGTTGCAGGGCATCGCGAGCAGCGTCGCCCCGGCCGCGAGCAGCCGGTCGCGCGCGCCGATGAGCGCAGGCAACGGGCTGTCGCCGTCGGCGAGGATCGCCGCGACCCGGGAAGGGATCTGCGGGATGGACGCCGCGACGAACGGCGCGTGGCCCGCGTCGCCGGCCGCCGGCGTCGCCGCGATCAGCTTCGCGAGGAAGTCGACCGTCGCGAGCGGTCCCATGCCGCCCAGCACCCCCAGCAGGAAAGCGGGCCGCGCGCCGGCCGCTCACGTCACAGACGGACCGCCGGACGGGGCTGCGTCAGGTTCTCGGGCGACAGGATGCGGTCGAGCTCGTCCTTCGTGAGCCACCCCTTCTCCAGGACGAGATCGTAGACGCCGCGGCCGGTCGCGTGCGCTTCCTTCGCGAGCGCGCTCGACTTCTCGTAGCCGATGTACGGGTTGAGCGCGGTCACGATGCCGATCGTGTGCCGCACCGTCTCCTCGAGCCGCGCGCGGTTCGCGGTGATTCCCGTCACGCACTGGCGGGCGAGCACGATGCAGCCCTGCCTGAGGTGCGGAATGCTGCGGAACAGGCTGTACGCGATGATCGGCTCGAACGCGTTCAGCTGCAGCTGGCCCGCCTCGGCCGCCATCGTCACCGTCATGTCGTTGCCGATCACCTCGAAGGCGATCTGGTTGACGACCTCCGGGATCACCGGGTTGATCTTGCCGGGCATGATCGAGCTCCCGGCCTGCACGGCGGGCAGCACGATCTCGCCCAGGCCCGCGCGCGGCCCCGACGACAGCAGGCGCAGGTCGTTGCAGGTCTTCGAGAGCTTGACCGCGATGCGCTTCAGCACGCCCGAGAGCTGCACGAACGCGCCGCAGTCCTGCGTCGCCTCGATGAGGTTCTCGGCGGTCTTGACCTGCACGCCGGACAGCGCCACCAGATGCTTGCAGGCGAGCGGTGCGTAGCCCGGGTGGGAGTTGATGCCGGTGCCGATCGCGGTCGCACCGAGGTTGATCTCCTCGATCAGCGCGCCGGCCTCGGCGAGGACGCTGCTGGTCCTCGCCCAGCATCACGGCGAACGTCGAGAACTCCTGGCCGAGCGTCATCGGCACGGCGTCCTGCAGCTGCGTCCGCCCGACCTTGAGCAGGTCGCGGAACTCGTCGGACTTCGCCGCGAAGGCGCGCTTCAGCTCCTCCATCGCGGCGATCAGGTCGACGATCGCGAAGCGCAGGGCGAGGCGCAGCGCCGTCGGATACACGTCGTTCGTGCTCTGCGCCATGTTGACGTGCTCGATCGGGTGCAGGAACGCGTAGTCGCCCTTCTTCCGGCCGGCGAGCTCGAGCGCCCGGTTCGCGATCACCTCGTTCGCGTTCATGTTGGTCGAGGTGCCGGCACCGCCCTGGATCATGTCGACGACGAACTCGTCGTGCAGCGCGCCGTCCGCGATCTCGCGGCACGCGGCGATGATGAGCTTCGCCTTCGTCTCGTCGAGCAGGCCGAGCTCGTAGTTGGTCTGCGCCGCCGCGTGCTTGACCAGCGCGAGCGCGCGCACGAGCTCGGGCCACAGCCCGATCCAGCGGCCGGTGATCGGGAAGTTCTCGACGGCCCGCAGCGTGTGGACGCCCCAGTAGGCGTGCGCGGGGATTTCCCGGTCGCCGAGCAGGTCGTGCTCGACGCGGACGTCGCGGGCTTCGGCTCGTGGCATGGGCCCTCTCCTCGTTGAAGACGCGGCACTCTACACTGCGCCCCCCGCCCGCGCCATGCGCAACGCATCAACGCGCGTGCCCCTATAATCGTGCCATGGACGGCCCCGACCGACGACTCGCTCCCCGATCCTTCCGCACCGCGGAACTTCGCGCGGTCGAGTCGCGTCACGCCGGCTCGACGCTGATGGAGCGCGCCGGCAAGGCGGCCGCGGCGGTCGCACACGCGATGCTGGCGGATTCGCGCGGCGGGCCCGTCGTCGTGCTCGCGGGACCCGGCAACAACGGCGGCGACGGCTTCGTCGTCGCGCGCGAACTGCGGCGCGCGTTCCACGACGTCGACGTCGTGTTCCGCGGCGACCCCTCGAGGCTCCCCTGCCGACGCGCGCGCTGCGCATGCTGCGTTCGTCGCAGCCGGCGGGTCGACGATCCGCGAGCCTCGGAGGGTCGCGCCCGCGCTCGTCGTCGACGCGCTGTTCGGCATCGGCCTCGCCCGTCCGGTGGCCGGCGAATACGCGGCGCTGGTCGCCTGGGCCCATGCCTGCGGGGCACCGGTGCTCGCGCTCGACGTCCCGACCGGGCTCGACGCCGACACGGGCGCGCTCCACGAGCCCGCGATCCGCGCAACCGCCACCGCGACGTTCATCGCGCTGAAGCCCGGCCTCCTGACCGGCGACGGGCTCGACGCCGCCGGTATCGTCACCGTGCATGCCCTGGGTCTCGACGCCGACCTCGGGAACGCGAACGGGCGCAGGCTCGACTGGCCGCTCCTCGACGCCATGCGGCCCGAACCCCTGACGCGCACGCGTCGCAACGTGCACAAGGGCACCTACGGCACGCTCGCGATCGTCGGCGGCGCGCCCGGCATGACCGGCGCGCCGATCCTCGCCGGCCGCGCGGCGGTGCGGACCGGCGCAGGCAAGGTGCGGCTGGGGTTCGTCGCGCCGGCGCACCCCACCGTCGACTGGTACGCGCCGGAGCTGATGCTGGGCGACGCGGGACGCGCGATCGACGGCGCCGACGCGATCGTCGCCGGACCCGGCATGGGCACGGGCGACGCGGCGGCGAACGCGCTGCGCCGCGCGATCGAGGCGCCCGTGCCGCTCGCGCTCGACGCCGACGCGCTCAACCTCGTCGCGCTCTCCGCGTCGCTGCGGGACACCGTGGCCGCGCGCAAGGCCCCCACGCTCGCGACGCCGCATCCGGCCGAGGCGGCGCGGCTGCTCGGACAATCGACGGCCGACGTCCAGCGCGACCGGGTCGGCGCGGCCATGGCGCTGTCGAGTCGGTTGAATGCCCACGTCGTCCTCAAGGGCGCGGGCAGCGTGCTCGCGCATCCCGGCGGCCGTTACGACGTGAACGCGAGCGGGAACCCGGCCCTCGCGACCGCGGGCTCGGGCGACGTGCTCGCGGGCATGCTGGGCGCGATGCTCGCCCAGGGGCTCGATGCGGCGACGGCGCTGCGCTACGCGGTGTGCCTGCACGGCGCGGCGGCCGACCGCCTCGTCGCGCGCGGCGTCGGGGCGATCGGCGTCGGCGCGTCCGAGCTCGCGCGCCGCGACCCGCGGCCGCGACTCCTGCCACCCGCGCCGTCTGATCCGCGGCGCCGGGCGAACGCGCGCGCAAGGCCCCCGCCCAACCCAGGAGCGTCGCGCCGGTCGTCTGGCGCCCCTGCAGCGCGCGGTGCGCGTCGGCGGCCTTCGAGAGCGGGAACGTCTGGTGGATCTCGGGCTTGAGCTTCCCCGCGAGCATCAGGTCGAACATCTCCTGCGCCATCGCGAGCAGCTCGGCGCGCGAGGCCGCGTAGCTGAACAGCGTCGGCCGCGTCGCGTAGAGCGAGCCGCGCGCGGCGAGCATCTGCATGTCGAGCGCCGGCGGCGAACCGGACGACGCGCCGAACAGCACCCACAGGCCGCGCGGCGAGAGGCAGTCGAGCGAGCCGGGGTACGTGTCCTTGCCGACGCCGTCGTAGACGACCGGCACGCCCTTGCCGCCGGTGAGCGCCTTGACGCGGTCGACGAAGTTCTCGCGCGTGTAGACGATCGTGTGAGCGCAACCGTTCGCGCGCGCCAGCGCGGCCTTCTCGTCGCTGCCGACCGTGCCGATCATCGTCACGCCGAGCGCGCGCGCCCACTGGCAGGCGATGAGGCCCACGCCGCCCGCGGCCGCGTGGAACAGGATCGTGTCGCCCGCGGCGAGACGCTTCGTCTGCCGGAACAGGTACTGGACGGTGAGGCCCTTCAGCATCATCGCCGCCGCGTCGCGGTCGGCGATGCCGTCGGGAACCGGCACGAGGCGGTCCGCCGGCATCGTTCGCACCTCGCTGTACGCGCCGATCGGCCCGGTGCCGTAGGCGACGCGCTGCCCGGGCTTCAGGTCCGTCACCCCGGCACCGACCGCCTCGACGACGCCCGCGGCCTCCTGGCCGATGCCCGTGGGCAGCGGCAGCTTGTAAGCGCCGGACCGATGGTAGGTGTCGATGTAGTTGAGCCCGACCGCGGTGTGACGCACGCGCGCCTCGCCGGGACCCGGGTCGCCGACGGTCACGTCTTCCCAGACGAGCGCCTCGGGACCGCCGGGCGCGTGGATGCGGATGGCCTTGGTCATGCGTAGCTCCTCGGTGCGTCGATGCGGTGGGTCAGCCTGCGAGCAGGCGGAACGTGGCGAAGCCGGCGAAGGTGAGGACGAGCGAGCCCGCCAGGTGCGCGAACGCGAGCAGCGCGCCCATGGCGACGTCCCCGCGCATCAGCAGTTCGACGACCTCCGCGGAGTACGACGAGAACGTGGTGAGCCCGCCCAGGACGCCCGTGACGACGAACAAACGGATCTCCGGCGCGAGATCGTGGCGTGCCATGAAATAGGCGACCGCGATGCCGACGAGGTAACCCCCGACGAGGTTCGCCGCGAGCGTGCCGAACGGGAACAGCGGCATGCGCGGGTTGAGCCACGTCTGGAAGCCCCAGCGCAGCCACGCTCCGAGCGCGGCACCGATGCCGACAGCGGCGAATCCCGCGACCATGGACCGATTATACGGAACCGGCGCGGATCGTCAGCGGACGTACCGGTCGACGTACGACGCGCCGAGCCCGACGCTCGCGTAGTGCCTGCGGCACATCTCGATCTTCGTCCACACGTCCTCGTAGCCGACCGGGTCGCCGCGCTCGTCGACGTAGATCATCGCTCCGCTGATGTTGAAGAACGTGATCATCTCGGTGCAGTCGTCCGGCACCGTCAGCGTGTGGATCTCGCCCGGCGGCTCGTAGACGAAGCTGCCGGTCTCGGCGACCCAGTCGTGCTCGAGGTAGCGCCAGCGACCCTTGATCACGTAGCCGACGACGACCATCGGATGGCGGTGGCGCGAGAGCACGCCCGACTTGCGCACGCGCAGCAGGTTGCACCAGCCGCCGGACACGGTGTTGAGCAGCAGCGGCCGGAACCAGACGCCCGGCGCCTGCGGGACCCAGACGCGCTCGTCGGCGGGCATCGCGGCCTCGGCGAGTTCCGCGACGATGCCGGGTGATCCCCGAAGCTCGCTGCGCGAGCCTCCCCCCGAGGGGGCGCCGCGCCCTTGGGGCGGCCCGGCGGGCGCGGGGGCTGACATCCCCCCGAAGCTCGCTGCGCGAGCCTCCCCCCGAGGGGGCGCCGCGCCCTTGGGGCGGCCCGGCGGGCGCGGGGGGGACATCCCCCCGGGGCGGCCTTCGGCCTCCCCCCGGGGGGCGCCGCGCCCTTGGGGCGGCCCGGCGGGCGCGGAAGTGCTCCCGCGCGCTTCGTCATTCCGTTCCCTTCTTCCACGCGACGACGAGCGCGTCGATCTCCGCGGACGGATCCTGGGCGCGCGGGAACGTCCGATGCGCCCGCCGGTACCAGTAGCGCGCGTTGGGCAGGTCGCCCTCGATCAGGTGGACGATGCCGTGCGCCCAGCAGCCGAACTCGGACGGGTCGTTCTGCACGACGTCGTGCGCCTTCCGCAGGTTGCCGGTCTTCAGGTGCCGGATCGCGGTGTCGAGCGCCATCGTCCCTCCCCGACGCAGTCAGACCACGTGATAGCCGCCGTCGACCGGCAGCAGCACGCCGGTGACGAACGCGGCCGCCGGCGAGGCGAGGAACAGCGCCGCGCCCGCGACGTCAGCGGGCTCCGCCCAGCGGCGCATCGGCGTGCGCGCCACGATGGCCGCGCTGCGCTCCGCGTCGTCCTGCAATGCGCGCGTGAGCGGCGTGCGCACCCAGCCCGGCGCGATCGCGTTCACGCGGATGCCGTCGTCGGCGTAGGCGGCCGCGAGCGAGCGCGTGAGCTGCGCGACGCCGCCCTTCGAGGCCGAGTAGCCCGGCACGCGCGGCCCCCCGAAGATCGACAGGATCGACGCGAGGTTGACGATCGACCCGCCCGTCGCCGCGAGCTTCGTCCGAGCGTGCGTGCAGCAGCGCATCGTGCCCGTCAGGTTGATCGCGACCGTGTCGGCGAACACCTCCGGGTCGTGCTCGGCGTCGCGCCGGATCACGCCGGCGCAGTTCACGAGCACGTCGAGCCGCGGCAGGTTGGCGAGCAGCCCCCGGATCGCGCCGTCGTCGCGCACGTCGAGCGCGATCGCGTCGCGCAACCGGAACCCGGGCTGCGATCGCGCCGCATCGGCCTCGGCGGCGGTCGCGCCGGTCACGGTGACGACCGCGCCGAGGTCCGCGAACGCATCGGCGATGCCGGCCCCGATGCCGCTCGTCCCCCCGGTCACGAGCACCACGCGGCCCGCGTAGAGGTCTTCGTGGAACGTCGGCGTCAGCCGTCCTCCCCGCCCTCCCCATCGCCCCCCGGAGCTCCCCGCGGCACGGCGGCGCTCATCGCCCGCTCACGCGGCCTGCCGGCGAGCGACTCGACCTTGCCCGGCCGCGGCAGCGGCTCGACCGCGCCGTAGCCGGTCGTCGCGATCGCCGCGGCCGCGTTCGCGTAGCGCGCCGCGGCGACCGGGTCGTCGCCCGCCGCGAGCCGCGCCGCGAACGCGCCGTCGAAGCAGTCGCCGGCGCCGGTCGCGTCGACGGTCGCGACCCGATGCGGCGCAATCGCGACTCGCTCGCGGCCGTCGTCGACCACGCATCCGTCCGCACCGCGCTTGTAGACGACCCCACGCGCGCCCGCGCGCCGGCAGGCGTCGATCACCGCATCGGGGTCGTTGGTGCCGAACACCCACTCGGCGTCCTCGCGCGAGGGCAGGCACCAGTCGCTCTGTCCGATCGTCGCCAGCGCGATGGCTCGCGCGCGAGCGAGCGGCCAGAGCTTCGGGCGCAGGTTCAGGTCGTAGTAGATGCGCGCACCGGCCTCGCGCGCGGCGGCGATCGCCGCGAAGACGGCGTCGCACGCGGACGTCGAGATCGCCTGGCTGATGCCCGACACGTGCAGCGCGCGCGCCGCGCGGATCACGTCGAGCGGCAGGTTCGACGCGGCGAGCCGGCTCGCCGCGGAACCCGCGCGCAGGTAGGCGAACGCATGTCCCGCGGGCCCGTGCGTGACGAAGTAGACGCCGGTCGGCGCGTCCGGATCGGTCGCGACGCCGTCGAGCGCCACGCCTTCCGCGCTCCACAGCGCCCTGAACTGGCGTCCGAAAGCGTCGTCGCCCAGCCGCGTCACGTAGGCGACGCGCGCTCCGAGGCGTGCCGCGGCGATCGCCATGTTCGACGTGTCGCCGCCGTAGCCCTGGCGCCACGCGTGCGCGTCCCCGCCGCGCACCTGGTTGAACTCGACCAGCGGCTCGCCGAGCGCGACGACGTCGTAGCGATGGTTGGTCGACATCAGGCGCGATTGAAGATGAAGTTCCGCGACGACCCCACGTCGCCGACCTGCACGCCGTTGCCCTCGCGCGCGATCCAGGACCGCTCGCCGTGGCTCCAGAAGATGAAGCCGTCGCGCACGTCGCCCCAGTTGATCGTCTGGCCCCATTCGTCCCGCAGCAGCGCGCGGCCGTTCTGCTGGATGACGAGCTGCACGGTCTGGAACGCCTCGGGATCCCAGGCCTGGAACGACCCGATCGCCCACGACGGCACGGCGAGCGTGCCCCGCACGGGCGCCGGCGGGGGCGGCGGCGGCGGATACCGCGGCGGCTGCGTATTGTTGTTGCTGGCGCTGCCGATCGCCGCGCCGATCGCAACCGCACCGATGACACCAGCCGCGATCGCGGCATCGTTCCGGCCCGACGACCGGTTGTCGCGGCCGAACTCGAACTCGGCGCGGCAGCCGCGGTCCACCCAGATGCGGTCGCGATCGAAGCCCCAGCTGCGGTTGCGCCTGCACTCGTCGCGCGACAGCTGGCGGACGAGCCGCACCTGGTTGTCGGTGCGAACGCGACACTGATTGAAGTTGCGGTTGCGGCTCTCGCAGATGATCCGCCCGCGCCCCGCTTCCGCCGGCAGCGCCGGGACGACCAGCGCGACCCCGATCAGCAGGCACAACCCCTTGTGCATCCGACGCCGCATCCGCTTCCCCTGTTCCCCGCGCCGCAACGCCCGATCCGCGCCTGGCAACGCAGCGCTCATCGACGCAGTGGCATTGGCATCGCGCCGCGAAAGTGTCAGCGACGCGGCAGCGCACCGACGCCGCGAGCATACGCCAACGCGGCATCGCGCACTTCGGCGGCCGGCGCCCCCGGCTTGTAGAGATTCGACCCGGTGCCGAACCCGTCGGCGCCGGCCTCCCAGTACGGCAGAAGATTGTCCGGCCGCATGCCGCCGACCGCGAAGACGAGCGTCCGCTTCGGCAGCACGGCGCGCCACGCCCTGAGCGCCGCGGGCGGCAGCGCCTCCGCCGGGAACATCTTGAGCGCGTCCGCGCCCGCAGCCAGCGCGGCGAACGCCTCGGTCGGTGTCGCCACGCCAGGCACGCACACCAGTCCCTGCCGCTTCGCCTCGCGGATCACCGCGACGTCGGCGTGCGGCATCACGATCAGCCGTCCTCCCGCCTCGCGCACGCGTGCGACGTCCGACGGATCGATCACGGTGCCCGCACCGACGAGGCAGGTCGCGCCGCAGCGCGCGGTCAGCGCGCGGATGCTGTCGTACGGGTCGGGCGAATTGAGCGTGACCTCGAGCACGCGGAAACCCGCGCCGGTGAGCGCGTCGGCAACGCCGGGCACCTCCGGCGGCGAAATGCCGCGGAGCACCGCGACGAGCGGCAGCGGCGCGAGGAAGTCGGCAAGCTTCATGCGGTCTCCACGGCCACCAGTCCGGCGGCGCAGGCAATGCGGAAAAGACCTGTCGCAGCGGCGTCGGCCGGTCCCTTGACGGCCTCGATGCCGGCGCGCTCGAAAGCGCGCAGGTAACGCGCAGCGAGCACGTCGCTGGCGACGACCAGCACGCGCGTGGCGTCGTCGCCGGCCTGCTCGGCCCAGCGCCGCGTGTCCCGGATCTCGCGGCCCACGAGCAGCCCGGAGAGCCACTCGGTCACGTCGCCCGGCGCGAGGTCGCCCGCGAGCGCGAGCGTCCGTGCGCCGAAGACGTCGTGCATGAATCCGCCTGCGCCGAGCCCTCGCTCGACGCCCCGGTCGAAGGCGCCGTCGCCCCCCGCGCCGGACGGGCCATCGGCGAGCCGGCCGAGGATCGTGTGGCGGACGAGCGCCTCGTGGAGCTCGCCGGTCATGCAGGTCGTGAAGTCGCGCACGACGCCGCGCTCGACGCTCGCCCACTTCGAGTGCGTGCCGGGGAGCACGACGAGCGTCCGCGGCGAATCGGCGGGCACGGCGCCCAGGATCTGCGTCTCCTCGCCGCGCATCACGTCAGGCACACCCGCTGCGTCGCGCGTCGCGAGGCCGGGCACGATCGCGATCCCGCCCGGCCCCGTCTCGACCAGTCCGCGCGAGAGCGCCGCGAGCGATGCCGGGCAGTCGACGTAGGGCGCCTCGCGCCAGCCCTGCCGGCTGCCGACCATCCCGCACGCGATCCTGGGCACCGACTCGTCGATCCAGTCACCGAGCAGTCGGGCGAGCGCGTCGGGGTACGCGAGGTCGCCGAGCTGCCGTATGCCCAGCGGCTCGGCGCGGACCCCGAGCACGCTCCCGGCGTCGTCGAGGCGATAGGCGCGGGCATGGGTCGTACCCCAGTCGACGGCGATCAAGGCGGCGGAACGCATGGGTGGAACGGCGACGGGGGCGGCCGCGCGGCAAATGCGCGGAAGCGCCGGGACGAAAGAGGCGAATGGTCGGCCGGACGGCCGAATCGGTCAAGCGGTCAGGCCGGTTTGCCCGTGTCCACCGCCCAGCGCGCCGCCGCATCCTCGTCGGCGTCGCGCGCCTCGACCCATCGGTCGCCAGCGGGCGTGCGCTCCTTCTTCCAGAACGGAGCGCGGGTCTTCAGGTAGTCCATCACGAACCGGCACGCCTCGAACGCCTCGCCGCGATGCGTGCTCGTCACGGCGACCAGAACGATCGGTTCCGCCGGCGCCAGGACGCCGACGCGGTGGATCACCAGCACCCCGCGGACGTCGAAACGCGCGCGCGCCTCGGCGACGATCGCTTCGAGTGCCTTCTCGGTCATGCCGGGATAGTGCTCGAGCTCGAGCGTCGCGACCGCGTCGCCGTCGTTGACGTCGCGCACCGTGCCGACGAACGTGACGACGGCGCCCACCTCGAGGTCACCCTCCCGCAGCGCATCGGCTTCCGCCTGCGCGTCGAACGGGCCGGTCTGGATGCGGACGGTCATCGGGC
>JADIZG010000063.1 GCA_016704895.1 Betaproteobacteria bacterium | reverse complement strand
CATCCGTGGGTCGCATGCTACTGCAGCCATCGCGGCGATCCGAGCGCGTTCCCGGATCCCGGAAGTCACTGGATCATCAGCGATAGCCACGCGGGGCTGTTCCGGGAAGTCGGTTCGCGTCGACGCGCTGGGAAAGTCGCGCCGTGCGCGCCGCCGTGTACGCGGGTGGCGCGCATGGCGAGATCGCCAACTATCTCGCGCCGCCGCCGCCGGGGCGCGAGCATCCGCGCCGCTATCTGCGCGCGCTCGTCGAGGGCGTGGAAGGGCTGCCGGTCGACGTCCATCTCGCGGCCAGCATCCCGCGTTCGCAGCAGATGAGTTACCGCTGGATCCTCGACGTCGACGGCCAGGTGCGCACCTGGGGCGCCTGGGCGTGGAAGATGGCGAGCGGCTCGACCGTGCTCTCGCCCGCGTCGCCGTGGGAATCGTTCTTCACGCGCGAGTTCGAGCCCTGGGTGCACTTCGTGCCGGTCGCGAACGACTTCGCGGATCTGGCCGAGCGGCTCGCGTGGTGCCGGGACCACGACGACGAGTGCCGGCGGATCGCCGAGGCGGCGCGCCTCCGCGCCGCGGAGGTCTACGAGCCCGGGCGCGTGGCCGCCGAGGTCGCGCGCGGGTTCCGGGAGCGACTTGCCCAGTATTGCGACGCGTCGCTGATGCCTGCGGGTCCGGCTGAAGCCGGACCCACGGGGCGGATCGATCGCGGCAGCGGCGTTGACCTTCCCGCCCCCCGCCGGGACAATCTCCACGTCCCCGCGACCGCCCCTTCGGCAGCGCCCGCCGCTTCCCCCATGATCGCCACCGCCATCCGCACCCTCGCGTTCGCGCTCGCCTGGACCGCGACACTCGCGTTCGCGCAGGTCGCCGATGCGGCCAGCGGCACGACGACCGGCGACAAGGCAGCGTCGGCGCCCGCGGCGCCTGCGCCCGCCGGGACACCGGCCTCCGACGCCAAAGGGGCGCCTGCACCCGCCGGATCACCCGTCTCCGACGCCAAAGGAGCGCCTGCGCCCGCCGGCGCACCCGCCACCGACGCCATAGACGCAACAGCCGCCTCGGCCGCATTCGGCCCCGCGGACCCGACCGACGACGATGCGACGCTCACGGTCCTCAACCGCCCGGTCGTCGTGTTCCGTGCGCCGTTCCTGGGCGTGGCGCCGAAGGACCGCGTGGACGCGGCGCGCGAACGCCTGCGCACGCTCTTTTCCCGCGGCGGCGAGGGCAAGGTCTCGCTGGTCATCGGCGAGATCGGCGTCGCCGTGCTGGTCGACAGCCAGCTTGCGTTCGTCGTCTCGGAGGCCGACGCGCGGCCGGTGCCCGGCGCCACGATGCGTTCGATCGCGGAGGACGCCGCGAAGGTCCTCGCGCAGATCGACGGGAGACGCGCGAGGCGCGCGACTCGAAGTTCCTGACCGGGGCCGGGATTCATGCAGCGATCGCGACTGCGGTGTGGCTGGCGCTCCTCTGGCTCGCCCGCGTGCTGTGGCGTGTCTCCGCGCGCTGGATGATGGGTATCGCGGGCCGCCTCTCGCCCCGCGTCAAGGTCGGCGGCGGCGAGCTGTTCGCGCGCGACCGGACCGTCGAGTTGGTTCGTCGCGCGATGGCAGCGCTCGCCATCGCGACCATGTTCGTGCTGACCTGGGAGTGGCTGGGCTACGTGCTCGCCCTGTTCCCGTACACGCGGCCGTGGGCCGAGGGTCTCACCGGGTTCCTCGTCCGTACGTCGGTCGGCCTCCTCGAGGCGATAGCGCACGCGGCGCCGTCGCTCTTCGTCGCGGCCCTGATCTTCGTGATCGCGTGGGCCGTGAACCGTGTGCAGAAGCGGTTCTTCGACCGCGTCGAGGCGGGCCGGATCACGATCGGCAGCATCGACCGCGACACCGCGCCGGCGACGCGCCGCCTCGCGACGATCGCGATCTGGATGTTCGCGGCCGTGATGGCCTATCCGTACATCCCCGGCTCCGACACCGACGCGTTCAAGGGGCTGTCGGTGCTGCTGGGCCTCATGGTGTCGGTCGGCGCGTCGGGCATCGTCGGCCAGGCGGCGGCCGGCCTGATCCTGATGTACACGCGCACCTTCCGCACCGGCGAGTACGTGCGCGTCGGCGACCGCGAGGGCACGCTCACGCGCATGGGATTGTTCACGTCGACGATGCGCACGGGCCGGGGCGAGGAGCTCACGTTGCCGAACTCGCAGATCCTCGCCAGCGTCACCACCAATTACACGCGCGTCGTCGACGGCCCCGGCTTCATCGCCGCCGCGAAGGTCAGCATCGGTTACGACGCACCCTGGCGCCAGGTGCACGCGATGCTGATCGAGGCCGCGAAGCGCGTCGAGGGCGTCCTCGACACGCCGCCGCCGACGGTGTTCCAGACCTCGCTCGACGACTTCTACGTCCAGTACCGGCTCGTCTGCCAGCGTCGCCCGCGATCCGCACGCGCGCGCGCTGCTCGTGTCGGCGCTGAACGCGTCGATCCAGGACGTGTTCAACGAGAACGGCGTGCAGATCATGTCGCCGCACTACCTCGGCGATCCGGCCGAGGCCAAGGTCGTGCCGCGCAGTCGATGGTTCGCGCCGCCGGCGAAGGGCGGCTGAATCGGGATTTTGTGGGTCGGGCTTCAGCCCGACGTCTTTTGTGGATGAGCCCTGTCGGCCTGAAGGCCGACCCACGAAGAGCTCGCCATATCCTGTGGGTCGGGCTTCAGCCCGACGCTCTTTGCCTCGATGCAGCGAACCCTGTCGGCCTGAAGGCCGACCCACAACAGCGCGAGCCTTGTCGGCCTGAAGGCCGACCCACAGAAGTGCGGCCCACAGAAGGCCGATCCACAGGCGAGGTTCGTCGTACACAAATCATCGTCAACGCTGCGCACATCGGACACTGGCTCACCCGGTGAGCCATTGGGCAGTTGTTACGTTCTTGTTACCTATCTGCTTGATATAGCGCAGGGAATGCGCACGGAACGGTGGTATACCCACTCCGGGCCGTGGTTAGATTCGTCCACGACTTCAGTGTGAGCGCATTCGACCGGTTCACGCTAGACATCGAATCGAGATCGAACGCCTCGCACGACCGCCGCACCGGTACGGGGGCACCGGTGCAGCGGTAGCTCGACGACGCGGCATCGCACTTCGATGCCGCGCACGGGACGGAAGGGGAGATGCATCCGGAGTGGTGGTTCGCGGCAGTCCCCGCACTGTGCGCCGGCGCGCTCATGCCGGTCGCGATCAGTGCTCGATCCATTGGTCACGACCACGCCGACGGCCTGCAGGCGATGCACGTCACGCCGACCTCGCGCCTGGGCGGAACGATCCTCTACATCGCGTTCGCCACTGCGATCCTCGTCGCCCACCTGTTCGGATTCGACGAATTCTCCGCCGCGCTGCCGCTGCTCTTGGCGGCGATCCGGTCGTCGCGGCGGGACTCGTCGAGGACCTCACGCGCCGCGTGCGCCCGCGCTACCGGTTGCTCGCGGCGCTCGTCTCCGCGGCGCTCGCGAGCTACTACGCGGGCAGCGTGGTCCCGCGCGTCGACCTTCCGCTCGTCGACTACCTGCTCGGCTTCGCGTGGTTCGCGCTGCCGCTCACCTGGTTCATGGTGATCGGCGCCTGCAACGCGTTCAACCTGATCGACGGCATGCACGGGCTCGCGAGCGGAACCGCGCTGATCATGTTCGGCGGCATCGCGCTCGCCGCCGGCTGGGCGCACGACCACGAGACGCTCGCCCAGGCGCTCGCGATGATCGGCGCGCTCGCCGGCTTCCTGGTCTGGAACTACCCGCGCGGCAGGATCTTCCTCGGCGATGCGGGCGCGTACTTCATCGGCTTCGTCTACGCGGCGCTCGCGATCCGGCTCGTCAAGAACAACGACGCGATCTCGGCCTGGTACGTCATCGTGCTGGCGGGCTACCCGATCGTCGACACGCTGTTCGCGATGTACCGGCGCGGCATGGTGCGTCACGTGCCGCTGATGGCCCCCGACGCGCTGCACCTGCATTCGCTCGTGTTCCGCCGCATCGCGATCCCGCGCGAGCGGCGCAGGCTGGAGCGCCGCGTCCAGGATCTCGGCCCGCCCGGCGAGGAGCGGCGGCGCGGCGATCGGCGTGCGGGGGACCGGAGCCATCGCCACCTGCACCTGCATCGCGCCAACGGGCGCGTCGCGCCGCGGCTGTGGGTGCACAGCCTGCTTTGTCTGGCGATGGCGGTCGTCTTCTACGACAATACGTACGCGCTGCTAGGCTGCCTCGCCGGCTACACGCTGTTCTACACGAGCCGCTACCGCCATCTGGTGCGGTTCGGGCGGCGGCAGGTGCGGCGGGTACTTCGCGAGCAGGGCGGCGGGCGCGAGCAATAGAGAGAACAGGCGAGTGCGCAACTACGAACCCAACAAGCGCGTGCTGGTGACCGGCGGGGCCGGCTTCCTCGGCTCGCACCTGATCGACCGCCTGCTGGCGCAGGGGCACGAGGTCGTCTGCGCCGACAACCTGTTCACGGGCACCAGGCGCAACCTCGAGCACCTGCACCTGCATCCGCGCTTCGAGTTCATCCGCCACGACGTCACGTTTCCGCTCTACCTCGAGGTCGACCAGATCTACAACCTCGCCTGCCCCGCCTCGCCGATCCACTACCAGCACGATCCGGTGCAGACGACCAAGACGTCGGTGCACGGCGCGATCAACATGCTGGGGCTCGCCAAGCGGCTGCGCTGCCCGATCCTCCAGGCGTCGACCAGCGAGGTCTACGGCGACCCGAGCGTGCATCCGCAGCCCGAGAGCTACTGGGGCAACGTCAACCCGATCGGCCGCCGCTCCTGCTACGACGAGGGCAAGCGCTGCGCCGAGACGCTGTTCTTCGACTACCACCGCCAGCACAAGCTGCAGATCAAGGTCGCGCGCATCTTCAACACCTACGGCCCGCGCATGCACCCGAACGACGGGCGCGTCGTGTCGAACTTCATCATGCAGGCGCTCAAGGGCGAGCCGATCACCCTGTATGGCGACGGCAGCCAGACGCGCTCGTTCTGCTACGTCGACGACCTGATCACGGCGTTCATCGCGCTGATGGCGACGCCGCCCGACTTCACCGGCCCGGTGAATCTCGGCAATCCCGCCGAGTTCAGCATCCGGCAGCTCGCCGAGAAGGTGATTGCGCTGACCGGCTCGAAGTCGAAGATCGAGTACCGGCCGCTGCCGGGCGACGATCCGACGCAGCGCCAGCCGGACATCGCGCTGGCCGCGCGAAGCTCGGGTGGGCG
>JADIZG010000062.1 GCA_016704895.1 Betaproteobacteria bacterium | reverse complement strand
GCCGCCGTTCACGCGAGGAGATGGACCCGGCGTTCGAGCAGGCCGCGTTCGCGCTCCCGAAAGGCGAGCTGTCGCGCCGGTGGTCTCGAAGTTCGGCGTGCACCTGATCCGCGTCATCAGACCATACGCCGGCCTACCGGGAGTCCATACGACACCGTGAAGCCGAGGATCATGGACGATCTTCGCCAGCAGTTCATTGCCGGCGAGCGCGACGCGTACCTGACGGCGCTGCAGGACGAGGGGCGCGCGGGGATCAACATGGACCTCGTGCGGCTGTTGGTGATCGTGCAGCCGCCGGAGACCGAGCTGATGCGGATCCAGCGCGAGCAGGCGCAGCGGCGGGGCGGGGCGCGCGCGAAATAACGGAGCGCCGCGGCGCCCGCGGCCGACCTGGACTACCGCGATGGACGAAGCAACGACCGCAGGTGTGTCGCGCGGCGGCGCGGACCAGCGGCCCGAGGTCAAGACCGGCGAGGGGCCGGACGTGCACCGCGTGAAGGTGCTCGCGCTCGAGCCGGGCGACTCCGTGAGCATGGGCGCGCCGCTCGTCGTCCGCGGCGAAGCGTATTCGCCGGACGGCCGCGCGCCGGTCGTGCTGGTCGGCATCGTGCGCGCGGACGGGACTCCCGTCTACGGCGTCGCGACCGACATGGACGGCGTGTCGCCGTCGAAGGCCGCGGGCGACCGGTTCGCGTTCGCGCTCTCGCTCCCGTCGCTCGCGCTGCTCCCGGGCAAGTACGTGGTGCGCGCGCACGCGCTCGACCCCGAGGGCCTCTACCTGTTCGACCACGTCGAGGTGCCGCTGACCGTGACCGGCGAGTCGCGCGAGATGGGACTCGTGCGCCTCGAGCACGCCTGGCGCGACGTCGTGCCCCGTGATCCGCGCCGCGGCGCAGGGTCCTGATCCGGGGCGTCGGGCCGTGGCGGAATCGAACGCCGCCTGGAGTGCGATCGCCGACCTCGTCGACGTCGTCGAGCGCGACGACGCGACGGCGGCGCGCGAGGTGGGGCCCGTTGTTCAGGCGCGCGTTCGGCGACGAGCTGCCGGACTTCCCGCGCCACTTCGTGCTGCGTTACGTGGCTGGGGGTCGGCCGGTGCCGCTGGGGTACTACCACGTCACGCCCTGGGAGGGCTGCTACCTCGCCGGCGGCATGGTGTTCGACGAGCGCGTCTACCGTCGGCTGCCGCCGGAGCATCGCGCGCGCATCCGCGCGTCGGGCGGCGCGATGGAGTTCCTGACCCGGCGCACCCACGCGATGCTCACCGACGCGATCGCGGTGTTCGGGCACGTCGGCGACCCGCGTGCCGAGCGCATCGACCTGCGCGCCGGCTACGTGCACACGCCGCATTCCCACGTGATGGTGTGCTGGCAGCGTTCGCTGCCTCCCGCCGAGCGCGAGGCGCTGGTCGCCCGCGTCGCCGCGCTCGGCCCCTTCTGAACCCCGGTGTCGGACGGTTGTCATGACACCGTGGCCTGAAGGCCGACCCACCGGGTTCAGATCGGCTTAGCCGGACCCCTTCAACCGCCAGCAGCGCCTCGAGCCCGTCCGGACTCGACCAGTCGCGGCCGCAGATGAAGCGCGGGAGGTTCCACCGGTCATCCCCGCCGGACATCGGCTTCGCGCCATCGGCGAACGCCGCGTCCACGCCGATGCGCACGTGGTTGCGGGGGAAGTAGTCGCGCACCAGGTAGTCGTTCGACTCGCCGTACGGATACGCGAACAGGCGGTCGCCGGGATTGGGGACGACACGCCTGAGGTGCGCGGTCGCGTGCGCGATCTCGTCCTCTGCGAGCGCGTAGCTGTCGATCGACCGGAACGTGCCGGTCCTGCGCGCGGCTCATCAGGTGCGCCGCGAGGTCGTGGTTGTGGTCCCAGCTGTGGCTCGCGATCGCCGCGTGGCCGCTCGCCGCGGCGGTCGACCACCACGCGTCGGTCCACCAGCCGCGTCCGGCGAGTCCAACGCGGTCGAGGTGCTCGCGCGCTTCCCGCGAGACGACGACGAACGAGGTCGCGTGCGCCTCGCGCGCGCGGGGGCCCGCGGCGCGGAAGTCCGCGAGGCAATTGTGCAGGCTGCGCTGCAGGCCGTGCACCGGGTGAGGCAGGTCGCGCCAGTCGAAATCGGTGCCGTCGTCGAACGTGATCGCGAGTGCGCGCCCGCCCACTCGGTGTCGCCGGCGAGCCAGCGAGCGGCGACGCCGGGCAGGGGAACGATCCGCCACCCGAGGCGGTCCATCGTCTCGAGGTCGGACGCGAGCGCGACGTGATCGTTGCTCGCGTAGTCGTTCCCGGCGACGTTGACGCCGTGGTAGGTGAGGATCGGAAAGCGGCGGTCCATCGCCGGGAGTGTACCCGCGGTGCTGCGGACGACGCCTGCGCCGGGGGCGCGATCGGCTAGAATTGCACGTTTGTCAAGCGGCGCGCCGGCATTCGCCCGGCGCGGCGCGGACGGGTTCCATGGCAGACGACCTGACGTTCACCGGCGAGCGATTCGTCCCCGGCATCGAGGGCGAGATCGTCTACGAGCACGTCCACCGCTACGCGTTCGCGCGCCGATACGCGGCGGGCAGGCGCGTGCTCGATGCGGCGTGCGGCGAAGGCTACGGCAGCGCGATCCTCGCGGGCGCGGCGCGCGAGGTCGTCGGCGTGGACATCGACCCGGCGACCGTCGCGCACGCACGCGCGTCCTACGCGTCGGTCCGCAACCTGTCCTTCGTCGAGGGGTCGGCCGCGAAGCTGCCGCTCCCCGACGCGAGCGTCGATCTCGTCGTGTCGTTCGAGACGATCGAGCACCTGGAGGCGGGCGACCAGCCGCGGATGCTGGCCGAGTTCGCGCGCGTGCTCGTCGACGGCGGCGCGCTCGTCCTGTCCGCGCCGAACCGGCCGGAGTACTCGGAGTCGCGCGGCTACGTGAACCCGTTCCACCGCCACGAGCACGATCGCGCGGAGCTCGATCGGCTCCTCGGCGCGTACTTCCCCGCGCGCGCATGGCACGCGCAGCGCGTCTGGCTCGGCTCGACGGTGTGGCGCGAGGGCGGCGGCGCGGACGACGTCGAGGCGTTCGTCGGCGACGCGTCGGCCGTGGCGAAGGCGCCCGTGCCGCCGGCCATGTATTTCGTCGTCGTCGCCGCGCGGCGCGCCGCCGCGCTGCCGCCTCCGGCCGCGGCGCTCTCGCTCTTCTCCGACGCGGGCGAGACCGAGCTCAGGCGCGCCGCCGCGGCCGCGGCCGAGGCGATGCGCCTCGACGGCCTGCTGAAGGACCGCGAGCGCATCGTCGCCGAGCGGGACGCCCAGCTCGCGCGGGCCAACGCGCACGTGGCGCACCTCGAAGGGCTGCTCGCGGCGCGCGAGCCGCTGATCGCCGAGCGCGAGCACCTCGTTGCCGAACGCGACGACGAGCTTCGGCGCGTCAACGCGCGCGCCGACCGGCTCGAGCAGCTCGCCTCCGCGCGGGAGCGCCTCGTCGCCGAGCGGGACGACCGGCTCGCGCGCACCAACGACCACGTGAAGCATCTCGAGGAGCTCGCTGCGTTTCGCGAGCGTCTCGTGGTCGAGCGCGACGCCGAGCTTGCCGCACGCGACGCCGAGCTTGCCACGCGCGACGCAACGCTCGCGCTCGCGGCGCGGGACGCCGCGATGCGGACGGGCCGACGGCCGCGCGCTCGCGCTCGCGCGCGAAGGCGATGCGGCCGCGCAGCAACGCATCGCCGACACCGAGCGCCTGCACGCGGAGACGCGCGACCGGCTGGCCGGGCGCGGCGTCGCATCATCGCCGAGTCGAGGGCCGAGTGCGGGCGCCTCGACCGTGCGCTCGACACGCAGGAGCGCATCATCGCCTACCGCCAGTCGTTCCGCTGGTGGATGGCGCTGCCGTGGATGCGCGTGAAGCTCATGCTGAGCAGGCTGTCGGGCGGCTGACGACATGACCGCGAAATACATCGTCGACGTCGTCGTTCCTGTCTACAACGCGCCGGACGACGTGCGCCGCTGCGTCGAGAGCGTGCTCGCGCACACGGGACCCGGCTATCGGCTCGTCCTGATCGACGACGCTTCGCCCGATCCGGGCGTCGCGCGCGTGTTCGACGGGATCGCGCGGGCGGCCCATCCGCACGTCGAGCTGATGCGCAACGAGCGCAACCTGGGATTCACCGGGACGGCCAACCGCGGAATGGGACTGTCCCGCCGCGACGTCGTGCTGCTGAACAGCGACACGATCGTGACCGACGGCTGGCTCGAGGCGCTCCTGCGCTGCGCAGCGTCGACCGTCGTCGGCACGATCACGCCGTGGTCGAACAACGCCGGATCCTCGTATCCGCGCTTCTGCGTGAACAACGCGTGGCCCGCAGGTGCGGATCCCGCGCCGCTCGCCCGCGCGTTCGCCCGCGCGGCGGTGCCGAGCTATCCCGACCTGCCGACCGGCGTCGGGTTCTGCTTCTTCGTGCGTCGCGCGATGCTCGACGCGATCGGCGGCTTCGACACCGCGTTCGGCGCCGGCTACGGCGAGGAGAACGACCTGTGCATGCGCGCCGCCGCGGCCGGGTGGCGCAACGTGCTGGCCGACGACGCGCTGGTACTGCACACGGGCGGGCGCTCGTTCGAGAAGCAGAAGGACGCGCTGGTGCCGAAGAACACCGCCACGCTGCTCGCGCGCCATCCGGGCTACCTGTCGCTCGTGCACGACTACGTCGCCGCGGATCCGCTCGCGCCGCTGCGCGACGCGACGACGCTGGCGCTCGACGCCGCGGATTCGGCCGAGGTGCTGCGTGCTGCACCACCAGGGCGGCAGCACGGAGACGCACGTGCGCGCGCTGGTCGCGGCCACGCGCGGACGCTGCCGCCACGCGATCGCGGTCGCGGTGGGCGACCGGTGGCGCATCGAGGCGCATCGCGCCGACGGCGGTACCGTCGTGTTCGACCTCGAGCGCCTGCCGGACGAGCCTGGGGAACCACTCGGCGGCCTGTGCGCGACGCTGGGCATCGGCCTCGTCCACGTGCACAACGTCTCCGCGTGTCGCGACAGCCTGCTGGCGGCGCTCGATCGACCTGCCGTTCGGCTTCAGGTGCGACGTCAACGCCGGTTCCCGACGATCACGTTCCTGAGGCCGGACGGAATGTGCTGCGGCGCAAGACCGATCCCGCGACCTGCAGCGCGTGCCTCGCCGCGCAGCCGTCCATCGCCGGCGTCGGCATCGTCGCGTGGCGCGAGGCGCGTCGGCCGTTCGTCGAGCGCGCGTCGTTCCTGATCGCTCCTTCGCGCTGGTCGGCCGACACGCTCGCGCGCTTCTACCCGTCGGCTCGGATGCGGGTCGTGCCGCACGGCATTCCCGAGGTGACGCCGAGGCATGCGGGCACGCGGCTCGCCGTGATGCTGCCCGACGACGGCGTTCCGACGGTCGCGGTGCTCGGCGCAGTCGGTCCCGACAAGGGCGCCCGGCGCATCGAGCGCCTCGTCGAGCTCGCGCGCGAGCGCGGGTCGAGCGTCCGGTTCGTGCTGATCGGCTACCTCGACCGCCAGCACTCGGCATGGCAGAGCGACGACGCGCGCTTCACCGTGCACGGCCGCTACGATCCGCGCGACCTGCCCGACCTGCTCGCGCACTATCGCGTCTCGCTCGTGCTCTACCCGTCGGCGGGGCCGGAGACCTTCAGCTACACGCTCTCGGAGGCGTGGAGCGCGGGCCGGCCCGTGCTCGTGCCGCCGATCGGCGCGCTGCCGGAACGGGTATCGCCCACCGGCGCGGGCTGGGTGCTCGACGACGCGGAGTGGCGCGACGAGCGGCGCATGCTCGACCGTATCGAGGCGCTGCTCGCGTCTTCCCGCGCGGACGATCTCGCGCGCGCTTCCCGTGCGGCCGCCGCGATGCCCCGCATCTCGCTCCGGGTCGATGGCGATGGCGACGCTCGCCTGCTACGGAAGCGCCCTGCGCGATCGGCGGACCACGCACCGGCCGCTCGCGCGGCGAGCTCCGTCCGCGTCTGCTCGGCTACCGCCCACCAGCCCCGCCGTCCGCGCAGCTTTCGCCCGCATCGTCGCGGGCGGACGCGGGCAACAGGATCGCGCAGACCGCGCT
>JADIZG010000061.1 GCA_016704895.1 Betaproteobacteria bacterium | reverse complement strand
CACGGTGATCCAGTGGGACAAGGACGACCTCGACGCGATGGGGCTCCTCAAGGTCGACTGCCTCGCGCTCGGCATGCTCTCGGCGATCCGACGGTGCCTCGACTTCGGGGTCAGAGCTGCGTTCGCGGAACCCGATCCCTGGCCCCGGATGTCACCGCGAATGAGCAGCCCCCCCGAGCCGGAACGGTGTCTGACACCGTGTCTGACACCGCTGCGGATGCAGGACATCCCGGCCGAGGACCCCGAGGTCTACGCGATGATCCAGCGCGCCGACACGGTCGGCGTGTTCCAGATCGAGTCGCGCGCGCAGATGTCGATGCTGCCGCGGTTGAAGCCGGCGAGCTTCTACGACCTCGTGATCGAAGTCGCGATCGTGCGCCCGGGCCCGATCCAGGGCGGCATGGTGCATCCGTACCTGAAGCGCCGGCAGGGCAAGGAGCCGGTGACCTACCCGAGCGACGCGGTGCGCGCGGTGCTCGAGCGCACGCTCGGCGTGCCGATCTTCCAGGAGCAGGTGATGCAGCTCGCGATCGTCGCGGCGGGATTCTCGCCCGGCGAGGCGGACCAGCTGCGCCGCTCGATGGCCGCGTGGCGGCGCAAGGGCGGCCTCGAGAAGTTCGAGGAGCGCCTGATCGAGGGGATGGGCAAGCGCGGCTACGACGCGGCGTTCGCGCGCCAGATCTACCAGCAGATCCTCGGCTTCGGCGAATACGGGTTCCCCGAGTCGCACTCGGCGTCGTTCTCGCTGCTCGTGTACGTCTCGGCGTGGCTCAAGCGCTATCACCCGGCCGCGTTCACCGGCGCGCTGCTCAACTCGCTGCCGATGGGCTTCTACGGGCCCGCGCAACTCGTCGCCGACGCGCGCCGCCACGGCGTCGACGTGCGTCCTCCCGACGTCGCCGCGAGCGACTGGGACTGCACGCTCGAATCCCCTCACCCCGACCCTCTCCCCGCACGCGGGGAGAGGGAGCAGCACACGGATGCGTCGCGAACGGATAGCCGGAAAAGCCGGGTCGGAGTCGACATCCGACCGGAAAGTAGGGTCAGACTCGACTTTCCGTGCAGATCATCCGTTTCCGAACGAAGCGACTGGAAAGTCGAGTCTGACCTTGACCCTGCTTTCGCTGCGTCATCAGCAGCGGAATCGCCGGACGCCTGTGGGTCCGGCTTCAGCCGACGCGTCGCATCCTGCCTGTCAGGCTGAAGCCTGACCACAACAACCTCCCAGGGACGCGGGGGTGCTTTGTGGGTCCGGCTTCAGCCGGACGCCTTCCGCGCCCCCCCCGCCCGAGCACTGGGGCACGCACGGCCCGGCGCTCCGCCTCGGCCTGCGCATGGTGAGCGGCCTGACCGAGGCCGGCGCGCAGCGCATCGAAGCCGCACGGCGCGTGCGCCCGTTCGCCGACGTCGCCGACCTCGCGCACCGCGCGAAGCTCGACCGCCGCGACCTCGGGGCGCTCGCCGATGCCGGCGCGCTCGCCTCGCTCGCCGGCCATCGCCATGCCGCGGTCTGGGACGTCGCCGGCGTCGAGAAGCTGCCCGCCCTCCTCGACGGCAGCCGCTTCGACGAGTCCGCACCGCTGCTCGCCGAGCCCACCGAAGGCGAGGACGTCGTCGCCGACTACCGCCGCATCGGCCTCACGCTGCGCCGCCATCCGGTCGCGATCCTGCGCGACGAACTCGCGAAGCGCCGCCTTTCGACCGCCACCGACGTCGCGCGCACGCCGCACGGCCGCCTCGCGCGCACCGCCGGCATCGTGACCGGACGGCAGCGTCCCGACACCGCGAGCGGCGTCGTGTTCGTCACGCTCGAGGACGAGACCGGCTCGACCAACGTGATCGTCTGGCGCGACCTGGGCGAGCGGCAGCGCCGCGAGCTCCTGGGCTCGCGCCTCCTCGCCGTCTACGGCAAGGTCGAGCGCGAGGGCGACGTCGTCCACCTGATCGCCGGACGGCTCGTCGACCTCACACCGCTGCTGGGCTCGCTGCCGACGCGGTCGCGGGATTTCCACTGACGAGGGGCGCGCCGTCCCGACGCCCGCCCACCCTCCTCACGGTGCCGCCGGATCCGGCGGTACCGGATAGACCGCCCACCTGAGCCCTTCGTCGACGAACTGTGGGTAGTTGTTCACGACGGTGAATGCCTCGTCCGCCGACGTCGTGTAGAAGTGCGTGCCCGTCGACCTGTTGAAGAACCGGTGCACCTGCAGCGTCCCCGGATCCGGCCGGAATGCGTCGAACGCGACCCCTTCGTAGACGAACTGCGGCCAGGTAGCGAGCACGTGATCCCGCTCCGCTTCGTCGTCGGTGTAGAAGTGCACGCCCGTCTGCGTATTGTAGAAGCGGTACACCGGAACCGTCCCCGCCGCGGGCGACGCGAGCACGCGGAAGCGCTCGCCTTCGTAGACGAACTGCGGCCAGGTCGCGATCACATGGTCGCGCTCCGCGGCACTCGCCGTGTAGAAATGCGCCCCGGTCTGCGAATTGAAGAAGCGGAAGACCGGGACGAACGGCAACCCCGAAGACCGCGTGAATTCCCAGACGCCGGTCGTCGTCGCCGCGAAGACGGTCGATCGCTGCGATGAGTCCTTCGGCACCGCGACCTTGAGATCCGTGGCATCGAGATCCGCGGGCCGGGACACGCTGCCACGCAGCCGACTTCCACGCGGCCGTCCAGATGCCCGATGCCGTCGCGGCGAACACCTGGGGCGGTTCCGCGCTCCAATCGACGTCCGCGCCATAGACCGTCGCAAGCGTGTCGCCGACCGTGGTCCAGGTATCGCCGCGATTCTCCGAGTATTGCACCGGCGGACCCACCAGCATCCGGCGCCCGTCTTTCGGGTCGATCGAGATCCACCACCGGACACTCCCGACGAGCGACCACGTCAAGCCGCCATCGGTCGAACGATAGAAACCTCCACCCACGTTACGCGGCTCGCCGAGGAGCCAGACCCGGTTCGCGTCCTGCGGGTCGAACACGACCCGTCCCGCGCCGCGTCCTCCTTGGTTGAACGGCGTGGCAGAAGATCCGAGAACGTCGCTCCGCCATCCTGCGACACGCCGAGGCAGCCCGTGGTGATCAGGAACGACAGGATGAAGTAGTCGCCGAAGCGGATCAAACGGTTCGCATCGGTAGGCGCAACCGCGAGGCCGCTGCAGTTGAAGTCGAACTCGAGGGGCGGCAGGTCGCGGAGGGCCTGCCACGACAGCCCGCCGTCGAGGGAATCGACCAGCTGCGATCCCGATACGCCGAGGAATCGGCCGTCGTCGCCGACACTGGTGATGCCGACCCCTTGGAATCCGTACGAACCGCCTTGCATCGACTGCCAGGGCCCACCGCCGAAGGCCTTCGACCGGCCGGGCAGTGCGGCAACATAGCCCGGCTGGCCACGCGCGATCCGAAGTTCGTCGGTGCTCGTGCCCGGCAGGTCGGTATCGATCGCTCGCCACGGGCCGCCCGCGACGCGACACAGGAGGCCGATGGCATTGGTCACGCAGACGTCTCCGCTGGCGCCGTCGACGCTGAACGAGGGTCCGGCGCCTCCCGGCACGGCAACGTCCCGGAACGTCTGGCCCCCGTCGTCGGATCGCAGAAGCGTGCTTGCCGCATTGTTCGGGTCCAGGAGGACGTGAACCCGATCACGCACATGCGGCTCGGGAAGGAGCCGACCAATGCCTGGAAAAGCCGGAAGCGCGCCACGGCAACCGGTCGCACCGCCGTCGTCGCTCCGATAGATCTGCCCCTCGTCCGAGGGCGTGGCCGCGACACGGACCACGACGTAGAGTCGAGCATCATCCGAGGGTGACGCGACGATGAGCGCGCTGCAGCAGCCGGGTGCCATGGCGGGCAGCCCGCCCGCCGGCGTCCACGTGACACCGGCGTCGGTCGAGCGCGCAGCGCCGCCGGGACCGACCAGCAGCAACTCGCCGGGATGACCGGCTCGCGCGACGACATCGAGCCGGCGGCCCCGGCACGAAATCCGGATCGGTCGCGCGTTTGCGCACCGAACATGCTGGCGTACGCGTCCGGGAATCCGCTCCCGACACCGTAGACGTCGCCCGTGCCCAAGGGGCGACGATGAGGCGAGACCACGGCAGCGTGAACGCCCCGCCCGGGTGAACCGTCGCCCAGTCCCCGCCGCCGTTCGCGCTCTGGAGCACGGCTCCGCTCGTCGTTCCCAGCCAGATGCGGTCCGGGTCGATCGGATCGGCGGCGATCGACGACGGCCGGACCTGCACGGTGTAGGGATACTGCGCGATGGAAATCGACGGCAACACGAGGGCGCGGGTGAACCGACGTCCGCCATTCTGCGAAACATACAACGCCTTGTCGGCAAACGAACCGATGAACATTCGCGACGTGCGGATCGGATCGGCGACGGCGAACTCCCAGCCCGCGCGCGGTCCTGTCGAGGTCCAGACATCCACGCCCGCATGCAAGTCCGGCGAGAACGTGATCGCCAGCCCCATCGCCAGCCCGCCCAGCGATCGGAACGACCCGACCGCGGCGACCGGGACCGACCGACGCGGACGCAATCGCGCGATCGAGAAGCGAGCATCCGGGGCGACCGCCTCCTTCGACAACGACAGGCATGGCAGCACTCCGCGCATCGCTCCCTCGAGGCTTCTCCGGACGACAACGATTCATTTTACGCTGTCGATCGACGATTGTCGATCCGGGCGCAGCGCACTGGTCGAAATGCGCCGTCGGACGCCGAGGGTACTTCGAATCGGCAACAGGCCGCGGGCGCACCCGTCGATCCGACCCTGCC
>JADIZG010000060.1 GCA_016704895.1 Betaproteobacteria bacterium | reverse complement strand
GGCATCGCGCTCGTGCTGACGCTCTGGCTGACCGTGCTGCTCACCGCGATCGCGGGCGGGTTCGCGTACAGCATGCGGACCGAGGCGCTCGCCGCGGGCAACGCGATCGGCGTCGCAAAGGTGCGCGCGGCCGCCGACGGTGCGGTCGAGCGCACGGCGTTCGAACTCACGCGCCCGAAGCTCCCCGGAAGCTGGCTCCCCAACGGTGCGCCGCACGAGTGGCGCGACGGCGAGATCGCGATCGTCGCGCGGGCCACCGACGAGACCGCGAAGATCGACCTGAACGCCGCGGGCGAGGTCCTCCTGCGCGGGCTGTTCACGAGCGTGGGCGGCGCCGATCCGGACGTCGCCGTGCGCCTCGTCGAGGCGGTGATGGACTGGCGCGACGCGGACGACCTGCGCCGGCCGAACGGCGCGGAGGCCGCCGACTACCAGGCAACGGGATCGAAGGTCGTGCCCGCGAACGCGCCGTTCGAGACGATCGGCGAGGTCGCGCGTGCTCGGCATGACGCCCGCGATCTACTCGCGCATCGTGGGCAGCGTGACCGTCCACTCGCGACAGGCCGGCGTGAACCCGCTGACGGCGTCGCGCGAGGTGCTCCTCGCGCTGCCCAATGCCGACGCGTCGGTCGTCGACGCCTAAGTCGCTTCGCGCGAGGAGGCGCTCCGCGCCGGCACGCCGCCCCCGCCGTATGCCGGCGCGGGCGGGATGACCTCCGGTGCGATCCAGACCTGGCGCGTTCGCGCGCAGGCGAGCCTGCCCGATGGTGTAACCTTCGTCCGCGAAGCGGTGCTGCGGTCCTCGCCCGATCCGACGAGGCCGCTCGTCGTGCTTGCCTGGCTCGAAGGCGCGCCCGCGCCGGCCGCTGCCGACGCCAAAACCGACGAGAACCATGCCGTCCGACCGTAGCTTCTCGATGGGCCAGGTCGCCGCGTCGCTGGCCGGACTCGCGCAGCGCACCGGCGCGACCGGCTTCCTCCGCTGGTGGGCCGCCGAGCTCGCGCCGCTCGTGCCCGCGCCGGCGCGCAGCGCGGTCGCGCGCCGCCGGCTGCGCCCGGTCGTGGCGTTCGGCGGCGACACCGCCGCGCTCTGGCGGCCGGTGACGCGCGAGGGCGCCGTCGCGATGGAACGCGTCGCCGAGGTCCCGCTCGAGGGCGACCCCGCGGCGGTCGCCGCCGCCGGCCACCACGCGATCGCCTCGATCGCCCGCGTCGCCTATGGCGGCGTCACGGGCACGCCGCGCGTGCGCATCGCGATCCCGGCGTCCGCCGTCCTGCGGCGCACGCTCGCGCTGCCTTCCGCGGTCGAGGAGAACCTGCGGCAGGCGATCGGCTACGAGCTCGACCGCCTGACCCCGTTCAAGGCCGACGAGCTCTACTACGACGCCGTGATCGCGTCGCGCGACGCCTCGCGAGGCACGATCGCCGTCGACTTCGCCGCGGTCCGCCGCCCCGTCGTCGACGCGGCGATCGCGCATGTCGCCGGCTGGGGCGCCGAGGTGCACAGCGTCTCGCCCGACGATCCGTCGACGTCGTCGCCGTCGCGTCTCAACCTGATGCCGGACGAGTCGCGCGTCGCGCCCGCACCGTGGAAGCGCTGGCAGTTCTGGGCGCCGCTCGCGGGGCTCGCGCTGGTCGCGGCGGTGGCGGTCGTGCTGCCGGTGTGGCAGAAGCGCGACTATGCGATCGCGGTCATCAACAAGGCCGATGCGGCGCGCCAGCAGGCGGCGGTCTCCGAGCGCCTGCGTTCCGAGCTCGAGCGCGCGGCGTCGGACTACAACTTCGCGCTGGAGCGCAAGTACGCGTGGCCGCCGATCGTGCGCGTGCTCGACGCGGTGACGCGCGCGCTGCCCGACGACACGTGGCTCACCCAGCTCGAGGTCCGCACGCTGCCCAAGGGTCGCGAGCGCGACCGCGAGATCGTGATGCGCGGCGAGTCGGCGAACGCCGGCCGCCTGATCCCGGTCCTGGAGGAGACGGGGATCGTCGCGCAGGTCGCGCCGCGCTCGCCGACGACGAAGATCCAGCCGGGGCCGGGCGAGATCTTCGACCTCGGCGCGCAACTGAAGCCGCTGCCCAGACCTGCGATGGTCGCACTGGTCGGCCCCGACGCCCCGCCGCCGAAGCCGGCGGTGTCCGAGCCTTCGTCCCCGCCGGTGTCCGCTGCATCGCCGGCGGCTGCATCCCCTGCTGCATCGCCGGCGGCTGCCGCAACACCTGCCGCTGCATCGCCGGCGTCGGAGGCGGCTCCCGCCGACGCGGCGACGAAAGGAACGGCGGCCCCGCCGGACCAGGCTGCCGTCGCGAAGCCAGCCGCGCAGACGCCTGCGCCGGCGCGTGCGGTGCCCAGCGGGAACCCTCGGGGCATGACGCCGCCGCCGCCGCGTCCCGCGTCCGACCAGGCCGTGCAGGACGCCGGCGGCGAAGCCAGATCCGGCGGCGGTCGCGCGCGACGCAACCGCGACCAGGCGGACGGCTCCGGAACTCCCCCTGCCGACGGGGCGAAGCCATGACGCCCGCGATGCTGTCCCGCCTCACGCCCGCGCAGGCGCGCGCGCTCGCGCTGGGCCTGCTCGTGGCCGCGGTCGTGCTCGTGCTGGGCGTCGTCCTCGCGCCGGTGCTGATGCTCCACCGCCATTACGACGACGCGATCGAGTCCTGGACGTCGCGCCTCGAGACCTATCGCCGCGTCGCGGCGCAGGCCCCCGAGCTGCGGCTCGCGCTCGACGCGATGCGCTCGAAGGACGGGCGGCGGTTCTTCCTGAAGAACACGGCGCCCAACCTGGCGGGGGCGGAGCTGCAGGAGCTCGTCAAGTCCGCGATCGAGGGCGGCGGCGGCCGCATCACGACCAGCCAGAGCCCTGCACCGCGGGAGGACGGGGGCTTCAGGCAGATCGTCGCGAGCGTCCAGTTCTTCGCGACGGTGCCGAACCTGCAGCGCATCCTGCACGCGATCGAGACGCGCGAGCCCTACCTCGCGGTCGAGAACGTCACGATCCGACCGACCAACGCCTTCCGCGGCTTCAAGCCGGCCGCCGGGCAGGAGCCGGAGGTGAACGTCCAGCTCGACGTTGCCGCCTGGGCGATGCCCGAGGCGCCCGAAGCCCGCCCCGGCAGCCGCTCCGGCGGCGAGACCCGCCGCGTGAACGGAACGGACGCGCGATGAGCAGACTCGATCCCCGCATCGGACGCTGGCTCCTGTGGCTCGCGCCGTTCGCGGTGCTCGCGCTCGCGATCGGCTGGCAGACCGACTGGGGCCGCGCGCTGCGCCGCGAGCCGCCGGTGGAGATCCCGGTCGCTCCGGCGCCGGTGACGACGGCCGTGCTGCCGGAATTCCGGATCGAGGGCGGCGTCGCGGCGATGGCGACGACGGTCGAGCGCCCGCTGTTCAATGCGACGCGGCGACCCGCGCCGGTCGCGGTGGCCGAAGCACCGAAGCCGACCATCCAGCGCGGGCAGTTCACGCTGACCGGGACGATGATCACCGACAAGTCCGCCGTCGCGTTCCTGAAGGAAGCCGCCGGTGCCGGCAAGGCGCGAACCGTGCGGACGGGCGACTCGATCAACGGCATGAAGGTCGCGGAGATCGCGCCCGACCGCGTGCGGTTCACGCTGGGCGACGAGTCGGAGGAGCTCGAGCTCAAGGTCGTCAAGGGTCCGAAGACGACAGTCCAGCCCGCCGGCGATGCGCCCGTGCCGCCGCGGCAGGTCGCCGGTCAGCCGGCGCAGCCGGATCCGGCCGCGGCGACGCCCGGCGCGGCGCGCCCGGGCAGCCGCACGCAGGGCGGGATCGCCGGACAGGGCGACGCGACCGACAACCTCCGGGCGAACCGTCGCGCCGCGCGGGCCGCCGAGGCTCGGAACGGCGCGCAGGGCGACCAGGCTCAGCAGAACCGGCAGCCCGCGCAGCAACGTCGCCAACGGTGACAGGATTCCAGGAAGCCACGATGACCCGACGACACCTCCGTCCCGAAACGATGCATCGCGGCGCCGCGCCGTATGCGCGCGCCGCCTTGCTCGTCGCGCTCGCGGGCGCGCTGGCGCTCGCCGGGTGCGCCACGGCGCCCGAGACGAAGGAGGCGCCGCCTCCCGAGAAGATCCGTCCGTCGCTGCAGCCGGACGGATTGACGCCCGCCCTCGCCGAGACCGCCGCGCGCGTCCAGACGGGCGCGTCGGACACGCCCGACCGCTCGAAGGTGTTCAAGGGTTCCGGCGTGATGGTCAACGGCCAGCCGCCGGGCGGCGGACTCCCGCCGGCCGGGGTGACGCGGCGTGAAGGCGAAGGCAGCGTGAGCCTGAACTTCGAAGGCGCCGACATCCGGGACGTCATCCGCAACATCCTGGGCGACATCCTCGGGCAGAACTACGTGATCGACCCGGCGGTGGGCGGCCAGGTGACGATCCGCACCTCGAGCGGGCTGCCCCGCAGCGCGCTCGCGTCGACGCTCGAGACGCTGCTGCGCATGAACGGCGCGACGATGGTGTACGACGACGCGAACAAGCTCTACAAGATCGTCCCGCAGGGCGCCGCGGTGCGCGGCAACGTGACGCCGATGCTGGGCAACATGAACCGCGCGCTGCCGTCCGGCTTCTCGGTGCAGATCGTGCCCCTGAGCTACGTGAGCTCGCGCGAGATGCTGAAGATCCTCGAGCCGCTCGCCAAGGACGCGCAGGCGGTGCGCGCGGACGACCTCCGGAACCTGCTGATCCTGTCGGGCACCGAGCGCGAGCTCCGGCACATGATGGACACGATCGCGCTGTTCGACGTCGACTGGATGCGCGGCATGTCCGCGGGCCTCTTCACGCTGCAGAGCGCCGACGTGAAGACGGTCGGGCAGGAGATCGAGAAGCTCCTGGGCCAGCGCGACGCGAACCCGCTCGGCGGACTCATCCGCATCGTGCCGATCGAGCGCATGAACGCGCTGCTCGTCGTCACGCCGAACCCGGCGCTGATCGAGAAGGCGCGCGAATGGATCGAGAAGCTCGACGCCGGCGCGGGCGGCGAGGGGGTGCGCTTCTACGTCTACAACCTGCAGAACAGCCGCGCCGAGCGCGTGGGTCCGCTCCTGCAGCAGGCGTTCACGGGGCGCTCGACGACGCCGACGGCGGCGCAGGCGCCGTCGCTCGCGCCGGGCACGCCGGCGGGCACGATCGTGTCGCCGCCGGCGTTCCAGCCCCAGGCGACGCCGCTGACCGCGCCGCCGACCGTCATCGTCCAGCAGCCCGCGCCGACACCGCCGCCGGCCGGGCCGGCGGCGGTGGTGGCGGCAGGCGCCCAGGGGGCGCAGGGCGTCGTGCGCAACATCCAGGTGGTCGCCGACAAGGACAACAACACGCTGCTGATCGTCGCGACGCCGGCCGAGTACGCGGTCATCGAGTCGGCGCTGAAGAAGCTCGACGTCGCCGCGCGCCAGGTGATGATCGAGATCGTGATCGCCGAGGTGTCGCTCGTCGACAACTTCCAGTTCGGCGTCGAGTGGTACTTCCGCAACGGCGCGAACCAGGCGGGCGGCAACTTCCGCCGCGGCACGACGGTGGGCAACCTGTTCGACACGGCGGTGACGGTCGCCGGCGCGGAATCTCGCTGCGCGCGTCCCCGGCTTCAACTACCTGCTCGCCGGCGCGTTCCCCGGCGGCATCCAGGCCGCGGTCTCGCTGCTCGGCACGGCGGCCAACACGAAGATCGTCGCGAACCCGCACGTCGCCGCGCTCGACAACCAGCGCTCGACGATCAAGGTCGGCGACCGCATCCCGATCACGCAGCAGACGCTCGTGGGCGGCACGACCAACGCGGTCACGACGACGTCGCAGTACATCGACACCGGCGTGCTCGTGGCGGTGACGCCCCGCATCAACGCGGGCGGGCTCGTCACGATGGACATCCAGGCGGAGGTGAGCAACCCGGGCGACGTGACGACGGCGGGCGAGGCGCCGCCGATCAACACGCGCTCGCTGCAGTCGATCGTCGCGGTGCAGAGCGGCGACACGCTCGTCATGGGCGGCCTGATCCGCGACACGAAGGGGCAGGGCTCGGAGGGCATCCCGCTGCTGTCCAAGATCCCGGTGATCGGCGGCCTGTTCGGCGCGCAGGACATCAAGGAGCAGCGCTCCGAGCTCGTGCTGTTCGTGACGCCGCGCGTCGTCGAGACCCAGAACGACATGCGCACCATCGTCGAGGACCTGCGCAAGCGCATGGAGCGCCTCGACGAGCTGTTCCCGTTCCCGAACCGGCAGGACCCGAGCAACGAGTGGAACAAGGGAGGGTTCCGGTCGACGATCCCGCCGCCTGGCGCGTCCGCCACGCCGGCGCCAGGAAGGGCCGCCGCGGAGATCGCGGCGGCGAAGGCGGCTCGGGAGACGGCGGTCGCGGAAATCGCCGCAGCGAAGGCTGCCCAGGAGAAGGCCGCGGCGGAGTACGCGGCCGCGAAGGCCCTCCAGCAGAAGGCGGCGGCCGACGTCGCGGCCGCCAAGGCTGCGCAGGACCAGGTCGCCAAGGACAAGGCTGCCCAGTCGAAGCCCGCCGCTCCCCGGGGCGCGTCGCGTTCCGGGCCGGCAGGGCCCGCCGGCTGTCCCTGCCCACGCCAGCCACGGCCAGGCCGGGCGCCGCCGCCCGGCCGCGGCGAGCCGAGCAGCCCCGCGACGCTCCTCGGCGCGAGCGCCAGCGGCGCGGCGGCGGCACGCCTCCTGCTTCAACAGGGAAACCGGCGCCCTGACGGGACAGCAGGGGCCGGAGAGGGGCCGCAGGACTCGTCCCGGGCCAACAAGTGTCGGGCGCAGGCGACATTCCGCCTGCGTGGAGCGGGTGAAAGTTTGCGTTTTTGGTGTCGGGCACCGGCGACATTGACGATTCCCGCCGATTTGCTTACGCTTTCTCCTCGCAAACCCCTGCCCGGGACGTCGGACAGCAGCCCGGGCACCGTGGTTTCCCCGAGTGTCGCCGTTTGGAGACGTTTTGATGAATTTTCGCAACTCTGTGGTTCGCACCCTGGTGGTCGCGCTGGCGCTGGGCCTGTCGGCGTGCGCGACGACCGGTTCGATCACGGCCCAGAGCCCCGAGGAAGCGAAGCGCGCGCAGCTGCTCGAGCGGGCGGAGGCGCGCGGGTTGGCGCTGGTGCGAGGCGATCTGGACGCTGCGTACGAGTACCTGTCCGAAGGTTCCAAGGCAGTGATTTTCAAAGGATAATTTCAAGCAGCGGATGAGCATGGTCCCGTTCCGCGCCTACCGGATCGACGAGGTCGGGTGCGAGGGTGAGACGTGCAAGGTCAAGTCGAAGCTCACCTACGACCACCGTACGATGAAGGGTGTCACGACGCCGATGACCGAGCTCTGGGTCATCGAGGACGGCAAGGTGTTTTACGTCTTCCCCGCGAGCTAGTCCGGGATCTCGTTGCAGATTTCCAACAAAGGCGGCATCGGGGCGAATCTTTCCGATTGCCAATTGGGAGAGCCTTGGCATAACATTGACGCGCTGTCGGTTTCCAAAGTGATCGCAGGTTGCAAACAGAGAGTCATCACCTCGTGAACACCTTCAAAAAGAATTCGCTGTACCTCGCCGTCGCGGGTGCCAGCGCGCTGGCTGCGGGCTCCGCGCAGGCGGTCGCGCTCAACGCCGACGGCCTGGGCAACGTGCTCCTGTACCCGTACTACACGGTGCGCGAGCCGTCCGCCGGTAACGCCTACAACTCGCTGCTGTCGGTCGTCAACTCGACCTCGTCCGCGAAGGCCGTCAAGGTCCGCTTCCTCGAAGGCAAGAACAGCCGCGAAGTCCTCGACTTCAACCTGTACCTGTCGGCGAAGGACGTCTGGGTCGCGGCCGTCATCCCGACCGCCGACGGCGCGGGCATCGTCACGCCGGACTACAGCTGCACGGACGGCGTGGTCTCGATGGACGACGCCAACCCGACGC
>JADIZG010000059.1 GCA_016704895.1 Betaproteobacteria bacterium | reverse complement strand
CAAGCGCCACGCCGGTGACTTTCGACGTTGCTGCCGGGTATCGCGAAATACCATCCAACCACAGACGGAGCTGAGAATGCGACACGGAAAGGCGAACATCGCTGCAGGCCTGCTGTTCATGGCCGGCTTCATGGTATTCGGATTCGTGCCGATCTATCTTCAGACTTCGCGCCCGGCAAAGAGCAGTGGATAGCCGAGTACGCCGTCGGCAAGCACTTCCGAGTCGCGACTCGCCCACGTTCACGGCAATCTGTTCGCCTTCCGAACATCGTGGTCGGGTATCTCCTGCCGCAACTGCCCTGGCACCGGGCGACCGGCAAAATGGGTCTCCTGGCTGGCGCTGTTGGGCATGCTGATGCCCGTCGGGTTCTTGCGGAGGTGTTGTTGGGGGCGCCTTGCTCTTCGTTCCCATCGGAGCGACGTCGATGGTCGTGGCGATTGCCTTGCTCGGTGTAGCCGTCGCACGGACGGCGTCGGCTGAGCGCGACGGGAACGGAAAGGCATGACGGCGCCTCGCACCGCCCGTATCGTCCGGATCCTCGCGGCAGGCATTGCGGTCCTGTTCGGCGTTGTTACGCTCTTCGCGGGCGGCCGCGTGCTCCTGGGCTCCGACCCGGGGTACGAGGTGTTTCGGCCGCTCCTCGTCTACAACACGGCAATGGGCGTCGCGTATCTGGCAGCCGGCATCGCCATCTGGCGCAGCGTCAACGCCGGCCGATACGCCGCGGGAGTAATCTTCCTGCTCAATCTCCTCGTGCTCGTGGGCATCGTGGTGATTTACGGCAGTGGCGGCGGGGTGGCGGTGGACAGTCTCCGCGCGATGACCTTCGGACCGGTCGTGGTTGGCCCTGTTCATCGCCGCATCGTGGCTCGCCCGGTCACGCGCGGCAACCTGACAGTCGGTTGCGCGGACGCTCCGCTGCGCGGCCCGCCGTTCAACCGGAACGGTTGGCCGCACACTTGATGAAAGGGTGAGCCATGGCAACCCTGTCGCCGACGACGCGCAGGCGGCTGGAGATACAGGGTTTCGTCGATGTCGAGGAACGAACGCTCGCCGAAACCGCCCCCTGGCTTCGTCTCGCGTTCGCGCTTTGCACGGCGATGGCGGCAGCGGGAACCGTGCTCGGCTCGCCGATCTACCTGTGGAGCCTGGTACCCATAGCAGCGCTGGCCGCCGCGTTTCCGGTGCATCCGTTCGACCTCCTCTACAACCATGGTCTGCGCCATCTCACCGGCACCGGGCCGCTCCCCAGGCGCGGCGCGCCGAGCCGCTTCGCCTGCGGGCTAGGCGCCGTGTGGCTCCTGGTGACGGCGTGGGCGTTCCAATCCGGAGCGATGGTCACCGGGTATGTCCTCGGAGGAATGCTCACGTTCGTGGGTCTGCTGGTCAGCACGACCGACATCTGCATCCCTTCCCTGATCTACCGGACCCTGTTCGGCTTTCCGCCGAGATCGGCGCATCACAAGCTCTGGCCCCGACGACACATGAATCCGAAAATCGACATCCGGAGCGAAACCGACGCCGATGCAGCGGCAATCGCCGAGGTGACCGTCGCCGCATTCAAGACTCTCGCGGTCAGCAATCACACCGAGCAGTTCATCATCGCTGCGTTGCGTGCCGCCGGAGCCCTCACGGTATCGCTCGTCGCCGAGGAGGATGGCCGCGTGATCGGCCACATCGCCTTTTCGCCCCTGACCCTCTCGGACGGCACCCGACACTGGTACGGCCTGGGACCCGTTTCGGTGTTGCCGCAGCACCAGCGGCGAGGCATCGGCAAAGCCCTGGTGCAGGAAGGACTGTCGCGGCTCAAGAACATGAACGCCCGGGGCTGTTGTCTCGTCGGACATCCGGACTACTACACGCGATTCGGGTTCAGGCACTCGCCGGGGCTCGTGCTCGAGGGCGTGCCGCAGGAGTTCTTCTTCGCCCTGCCCTTCGACGGGCATCTTCCGCAGGGCGCCGTCACCTTCCACGACGCGTTCAAGGCGAATGCGTAGCGACCGGGCATCCCGGATGACCGACTTCGCGGTCGACCGGAGCGCTCGTCGCGCGGCGACGCCGGCCCCGGCAGCCGGTTGCCTTGCACGTCAGGACGCCCATGGAGATCCGTGCCATTCGCCCCGCTGAGATCGAGCAGGCTCGCCTGCTGCTCGAGGCCAGCCACTGGGGTTCGCGCGTAGCCGATCCCGCCGTATTCCGGGAGCTGCTCTCTCGTTCGCAGGTCGCCATCGTTGCCGTGGAGCACGGCCGTGTCGTCGGCTTCCTTCGCGCACTCACCGACGGTCTGTTCAAGGCTACATTTCGATGGTCGTCGTTGCCGCGGAGCATCGGCGCAGCGGCATCGGCACGGCTCTCGTCCGCGCCTGCATGGGCGGCAATCCGGAAATGACCTGGGTGCTTCGTGCTGGTCGCGATGGCGTCGCGTCGTTCTACGAGAAGCTCGGCTTCGATCGCTCCGTCGTGGCCATGGAGCGTCCGGGGAAGCGGTAGCATGCGGCCTGACCTGACCTCCGGCAGCGGCCCTGGCCCACATCCGCCGGCTGGTGATGCGGAACGCAGGGCGACATAAGCATCAACGTCCGGACATGCTCGAATTCCTTCTCCACTTCTTCATCGGCCTCGCGGGCAGCGCAGCCATCTTCGCCGTCTTCTTTCGCCTGTCCGCGGCCAGAACCACCTCCGTCCCCTTCGGACTGATCTTCTTCGGACTCGCTTGCGGCGCGCTGGCCGTCTACCTCTCGCCCTGGGCAACGCCGGCTGCGTTGCTCGTCTACGCGGCGATGAGCCTCAAGGAACACCTGGAGGAACGGCGTGATCGAAAAGAGAGGCCGACCTCCGGCTCCGGCAGTCACTGACACACTGTCGTCCAGCCTTTCGTTGCGGCGGATGGCCGGCCGGTTGCCGTCCACGCGCAGCACCCGGCCGATGACACCGCGGCGACTCGCGTGCCTGGATGACACGAGCCGGGCCCGTCGAGACGAGCCCGGCTCGCATGCACGCATGCGCCGCGATGCCTGCGGCGCAGGCCAGACGTCACTGCTCGGTGACCGCCCGGTCGGGAACCGGACCGTGCGTCTGCACGGCCGCGGTCGTTCCGTCGGGCCCGATGACGCGCAGCGACCCCATGCCGTCGACCGTTCCGCCGCCGGTCGGGCGAACGCGGAATTTCGCGTAGAGCGGCTCGTCGGCCACGAGGTTGCCGGTCGAGCATCCCAGTCCGCGCGTGAGCGGCACGTTGGCACACGCGAAGCCCGAGACGTAGCAAACGCCGTCGAGCGCGCACAGCTCTATCGTGAGCGCGATCGGCGCCGTGCCCGTGCTCACGAAGCTCGCCTCGAACGTGTTGTTGACGAACGAATCGACATTGCCGATCGGCGGCGTGAAGAACGCGACGCTCGGGCCTATCCGTTCGGGCCGTCCCTGTGCCGATGCCGCCGACGCGACGACGAGCATTGCCGCTGCCGCGGCGATCAGAATCGATTTGCGCATGATTTCCTCCAGATGAGCGAGCGCAGCTGCGGCTGGTGATCCTCCCTCGGCCTCGATGCGGCAAGCGCATCGGCGATCGTGTCCCTGGGACGGGGCGAGCCCGATCCCGGCGGTCGGATCGCCGTGCCAACCCTCGGGAAAAGGGTGCGTGCGAGGCCGGGGGTCCCCTGCGAGCGCCGAGCCGCGAACGGCGCTCGAGGTGGATGGATGCGGAGCGGGGTCGTTCGGCGCCGGGCATCCGGCGCAGCGACGGGCCGATGCGGCGCGTGCCCGGCTGCAAGAGGTGTCGATCCGGGGCCCGACGCAAAGCCGCCGTCAGGGGCGCGGGTCGCCCGCGCCCTGCACGAGACCGGTCGATCGGGCAACGCGGTCCTCATGGTCTTCGGCCTTCCGGCGAAAACCCACGAAGTGGTCATGGTAATCCCGCCGGGAGATCGGCGCCAGCGAGGTGCCGCGGCGGCCGCTTCAAGGAAGGGTCAGAGGAGGCGGGCTCGAACAGGCGCCGACCGCCCGCGCCGGCGCGACGTGCTCCGATCAATCCACGCCGCGCCGAGACACGGAACCGTGTCGCGTCCCCGACGCCCGCTTCGCGCTACCATGGTCCGAGTCATGCACCGCCGCGTCTGCCTGATCGCCCTCGGGGCGGCTCTCGCCGTCGTGGCGCTTCCGCTCGCGGCCGCCGATGCCGCGCAGCAGAAGCACCCCGACGTCCTGGCCGCGAAGGTCCGGCCGAGCGGCACGGACACGTTCGACTTCGACGTCACGGTGTCCTCGCCCTACGACACGCCGCAGCGCTACGCCGATGCCTTTCGCGTCATGGGCAACGATGGCGCGGTGTTCGGCGAGCGTGTCCTGTTCCACGACCACGCAGACGAGCAGCCCTTCACGCGCGACCTGCACGGGGTGAAGATCCCGCGTGCCGTCCGGATCGTCGTCGTGCAGGCGCGCGACCAGCGTTTCGGGTACGGCGGGAAGACGCTCGAGGTCCGGCTGCCGGGACGCTAGTGCGCCACGACCCCGCGCGACAAGGTCCGGCATCGCTGGCGTGCGTCGCCGCGAATCCGGGCGATCAGCGCTTCAGCGCGGCGACGAGGTCGGCGAGGCGCCGCGACAGGATCGCGGCGCTCGAGAAGCAGACGATCGTGAACCCCTGGCGGACGAGCTCGGCGGCCTCGGCCTCGCTCCGGGCGAAGTTCGCGAGCGGCGGACCGCCGACCGACTCGACGTCGCGCCGGATCCGGTCGACCGCGGCGACGACGTCGGGATGGCCGGGCTGCCCGGGAAACCCGAGCGAGGTCGACAGATCGGCGGGACCGACGAACACCGCGTCGAGATCCGGCGTGCGCGCGATGCCTGCGACGTTCGGCAGCGCGGCGGCGTCCTCGACCTGACCGATCACGACGGTCTCCCGGCCAGCGCGGGAGAGCGTCTCCGCCGGTGAGGCGAGGCCGTGGCGGCCCGCCCGCGTGGACGTCGACATGCCGCGGATGCCGCGAGGCGGGAAGTGCGCCGCGCCCACGGCCGCGGACGCGTCCTCGGGCACGATCACGTGCGGCATCAGGATGCCGTTCGCGCCGGCGTCGAGCGCGTGCAGCGCGTGCTCCGGCGCACGGCCGGGCACGCGCACGATCGACGGGATGCCGGCGGCGTCCGCCGCGCGCACGTGGTGCTCGATCGTCTCGGTACCGGCGGCACCGTGCTCACGATCGAGGATGACGAAGTCGAATCCGACGTGCGCGCACATCTCGACCACGGCCGGGGACGGCATCGGCACGAACGCCCCGTAGAGCGGCGTCCCTCGCCGCGATGCGCGCCTTCAGTCCGTCGATCATCGGTCGCCTCCGGATGTCCGCTTGGTCTCGCCCGCCGCGCGCCTGCGCGCGCCGCGGCATCAATAGGGCAGATTCTGCGCGAGCCGCCCGCCGTCGACGTAGAACGTCTGCCCGGTGACGTAGCTCGCCTGGTCGCTCAGCAGGAACGAGATGACCGCGGCCACCTCGTGCGGCTCGCCGACGCGGCGCATCGGCGTGCGCAGCATCACGGTCTCCAGCGCGTCCGGCTTCGCCGCGACCCAGCGATCGAGCATCTCGGTGCGGATCGTGCCGGGGCCCACGGCATTGACGCGGATGCGCTCCGGCGCGAGCTCGACCGCCATCACGCGGGTCATCTGGGCGATCGCGCCCTTGGTCGCCGAGTACGCCGTGTGGGTCGCGCTGCCGATACTCGCGTTGATCGACGACAGGTGGACGATCGAGTGGCTGCGGCCGGGGGCGAGCTCCTGGCGGGTCATCTGCCGCGCGACGGCCTGCGCGGCCCGGAACGAGCCGATCAGGTTGACGTCGACGATCGCCTTGAACTCCTCGTCGGTCAGGTCGAAGAGCCGGTGGCGCCGGTCGACGCCCGCGCTGTTCACGAGCCCGTCGACGCGACCGAACTGCTCGACGGTCGCCGCCACCATCGCCTCGACGTCGGCGCGGTCGGTGACGTCGCAGGCCGCGGTGCGCACCCGATCGCGGTGGCGCTCCAGCAACGCGTGCTGCGCCGGCGTGCCGGCGACGCTGTCCGCGAGCATGACGCGCGCGCCGCGCTCGAGCAGCATCGTCGCGGTGGCGAAGCCGATGCCGCCCCAGCCGCCGGTGACGACGATCGCCTGCCCGGCGTGCAGGTCCGCGAAGGCGCCGCTCATGCGCCGAACCTGTGATAGCCGGTGCGCCGGCGCTCGATGAAGTCCCAGTCGAGCGCGACGCCGAGGCCGGGCCCGGTCGGGACCGGATAGCAGCCGTCGGCACCGACCGCGGTCGACGCGTCCGAGTATCCGTCGGTGTAGATCGGCGGCAGGATCGTCGGGATCGTCGGGCCGACGAGCGCCAGCTCGTAGTAGTTGCTGTTGCGCATCGCGCTCATGCACGCCCGGTGCGCCGGCCCCGCCGAATGGATCTCGCAGTCGAGTCCGAACGCCTCGGCGAGGTGCGCGGTCTTCATCGTGCCGGTGATGCCGAGATCGTATTCCGGATCGGCGCGCAGGAAGTCGGTCGCCTCGGCGGCGATCCAGTCGGCCTTCGGCTCCAGCCCGCGGACGTGCTCGAGCGCGAGCAGCGGCGTGCGGATCATCTGCCTGAGCTTGCGCTGCGCGTGCTGCGAGGTGCCGTTGTCGCGGAACGGGTCCTCGAGCCAGAAGAAGCCGGCCTCGTCGCAGGCGCGACCGACCGCGAGCGCGTCGGCGAACGTGAGGATCTCGCAGCCGAGGTCGAGCATCAGCGCCATGCGGCCCGCGAACTGGCGGCCGAGGTGCAGCACGTTCTCGATCTCGCGGCGCGCGTCCCCTTCGGTCCATCCGTGCACCTTGAATGCGCGGAAGCCGAGCGCGTAGCACTCCTCGGCGAAGTCGGCGAACGCTTCCTTGCAGTGCAGGCCGCCGTTGTCGTCCGCGTGGATCGCGCTCGCGTACGCGGGCAGCCGCCACCGGTAGCCGCCGAGCAGCGCCGCGACCGACTTCCCGCAGCGCTTGCCCAGCAGGTCCCACAGCGCGCAGTCGACGTGCGACGCGCCGACGCCGCCGAAGTGACGCAGCACCTTCTTCAGGTCGTTGAAGACGCGCTCGCGCTCGTCGACCGGATGCCCGATCAGCAGCGGCGCGACGTAGAGCACCTGTCCCAGGTGCGGGAGCTTGCCGCCCAGGCCCGGCGCGAACTCGCCGACCGCGCCGTCGCTGTCGGTGATCCGGACGACGAAGTTGCCGATGACCGAACGTGCGCCCTTGCAGTAGACGCGGTTGTGCTTGCGGTCGGCGCCGAGGTTGTCCACGTCGTAGCTGTACTCGAAAACCTCGACACGGGAGATCGTCGTGCTCATGGGGCGATCGCGACCGCGAGGCCACGCGACAGGAGTGGGCGGGAGGACGTCTTCACAGGCCGGGCACCAGGATCTGCCGCATCGTCCGGCCCTCGGCGAGCGCGTCGAACGCGGCGTTCAGGTCGCCGAGCCCGACGCGGCGGTCCGCGATGCGCCCGACCGGCAGCCGGCCGTCCCTGACCATGCGCGCGTATCGGGGCACGTCGCGCACCGGCACCGACGATCCGAAGTAGCTGCCCTTGATCGTACGCTCCTCGGCGACCACGCTGGCGTGCCCGACCGGGAGCCGGACGTCCGAGGCGGGGATGCTGCCGATGATCGTGGTTCCGCCGCGCCGCGTCACCTGGTAGGCGATCTCCATCGCCTGCGCCGCGCCCGCCATCTCGAACGCGAAGTGGACCCCGCCGCCTGTGGCGGCGCGGACCTTGGCGACGCACTCCGGATCGGACGCGCTGACCGCGAACGTCGCGCCGAGCTCGCGGGCCAGCGCGAGCTTCGGCTCGGAGACGTCGATCGCGACGATGTCGCTCGCCCCGGCCGCGCGTGCGCCCATCAGCGCGGAGAGTCCGACGCCGCCCAGGCCGACGACGGCGACCGACTCGCCGGGGCGAAGGCGGGCCGTGTTGAACACCGCGCCGGCGCCGGTGAGCACCGCGCAGCCGATCAGCGCCGCGGCGTCGGTCGGCACGTCGGCGTCGATCTTCACGAGCGACCGGCGCATCATCACCGTCATCTCGGCGAACGCCGCCACGCCGACGTAGTGGTGGACCGGCCGGCCCCCGTGCCTGAACCGGATGGCGCCGCTCGCGAGGGTGCCGGCGCCGCTGTACTGCGGGGCGGTCACGCACAGCGCCGGCCGGCCCTCGAGGCACATCGCGCACTGCCCGCAGCTCGGCACGAAGAGCGTCACGACGCGATCGCCCGGCGCGAGATCGTCGACGCCGGCGCCGGTCTCGAGCACCTCGCCGACCGCCTCGTGCCCGAGGATGATCGGCAGCGGCGTGCGTTCGCGCGGCCGGACGCCGTCGATGGCGGACAGGTCGGAATGGCACAGGCCCGCCGCCCGGATCGCGAGCAGGACCTCGCCCGGGCCCGGCCCGTCGATGTCGACTTCCTCGACCGTCAGCGGTCGGCTGTCCGCGTACGGCCTCGCGGCGCCGATGGTCCACAGGATCGCGGCTTTCGTCTTCATCGGTACGGGCTCCGGTGTCGGGCAGTAAACGCCCGCAGGGTCACGCGCCCCCGGGCGATCGCGGATGCGCCGCTCATTCGACGAGGCGCACGAAAAAGAGCACGAGATCCGGCCACGCCATCGTGGCCCCGATCACGAACATGTCGGCGACGATGAACGGCGCGACGCCCTTGAAGATCGTCCAGGTGTCAGCCATGTCGCCGACCACGCTCCTGATCACGAACACGTTGAGCCCGACTGGCGGCGTCAGCATGCCGATCTCGAGGAACTTGACCAGGATCGCCCCGAACCAGATCAGGTTGATGTCGAGCGACACCAGGACCGGGTAGAGGATCGGGATCGTGAGGAGCATGATGCCGACCGGCTCGAGGAACATGCCCAGCACCATGTACAGCACCGTGATGATCGCGAAGAACCCGAGCCGCGACGGATCGACCGCGATCACCCATTCGGAGATCGCCTGGTCGGTGCCGCTCACCGCGAGGAAGCGAACGAGGAGGTTCGCGCCGATCGCGATCAGCAGGATCACGCAGGTCGTCGACAGCGATTCCTCGAGCGCGAGCCGCAGCGTCTTCCAGTCGAGGCTGCGGCGCAGGAAGCCCATCGCCACGGCGAGCGCCGCGCCCAGCGCGCCGGCCTCCGACGCGGTGAAGAGCCCGCTGAACAGGCCGCCGAACACCAGGACCACGAGCACGATCGAAGGCGCGGTCTCGCGCAATGCCGCGAGGCGCTCCGCCCGCGACGCCTTCTCGACCAGCCGCGGCGCGGCCGCGGGATGCAGCGTCGCCCACAGCACGATCGTTACCACGTAGGCGGCCGCGGTCATCAGCCCGACCGCCAGTCCGGCGAGGAACAGCTTGCTGATCGACTGCTGGATGAAGATCCCGTACAGGATCATCAGGATGCTCGGCGGAATCAGCGGGCCGAGCGTGCCGGCCGCCGCGACGGTGCCGGTGGCGAGCCGCACGCTGTAGCCGTTGCGCCGCATCTCCGGCACGGCGATCTTGCCCATCGCGGCGGCGCAGGCGACGCTCGACCCGGACAGGGCCGAAAAGGCCGCGGCGCCGAAGACGGTCGCGATCGCGAGCCCGCCGGGGAGCGCGGAGAGCCAGAGCTTCGCAGCGCGGAAGAGCCCTTGCGTGAGCTGGGCGTGGTACGCGACGTAGCCCATCACGAGGAACGTGGGCAGCGACGACAGCGCCCAGTTGGCCGCGAACTCGTACGGCAGCGATCGCAGCAGTCCGGTCGTGGGCCCGAAGCCGATCAGGACCGTGAGGCCGGCCGCTCCGACCGCGATCATCGCGATCGCGATCGGCACGCGAAGCGCGATGAGCGCGAGCAGCCCGGCGATGCCGGACAGGCCGACCTGCACGTCGGTCACCCGTCCTCCCGCTCGGCGAAATACCCGGCTGCGCGGCGGACGGCAGGCACGAGCCCGCCGCGGAGACCGGCCAGCGCGAGGACGACGCGCGAGGCCGCGACCGCGGCGGCGAGGAAATACCCGACCGGCAGCGCGAAGTACGGGATCCAGGTGTCGAAGCGGATGCTCTGTTCGATGATGAACATGCGCGCGCGATAGGCGCGCATCGCCTCGTGCGCGGACTCCCAGCCGAGGAAGCCGAGCACCGCGGCAACCAGCAGCCACGCGAAGATGCGCAGCAGCGCCTGGACGCGGTCCGGCAGGTTCTGCGCGATCACCTCGACCTCGATGTGGCTGCGATCGCGCTCGACGACGACGAGCGGCAGGAACGTCACGAACAGCATGTAGTAGTTCGCGACGAACGCGACCGTGCCGGGCAGCGTGATCCCGAACAGCCGGCAGGCGACGTCGACGGTGACGTGCAGCACCATCAGCCCCATCGCCGCGATGCCGACGATCGACGCGGCGCGCGAGGCGCCGGCGACCGCCGACCGCAGCCATCGCCGGGCACCCGCGCCGGTCATCGGAAGCCCCTCCCGGACGTGCGCCGCTGCGCCGCTTGGCGCCCCACGGCCTCAACGAGGGGGCGGGCCGCCCCCCCGCGAAGCGAACCGCGTTCGCTTTCCGCCAGGGGAATCGACCGGACGTCCGTCCGCGGATCCCGGCCCGAGGTCACCGGCCGATCTTCGAGACGTCAAGCTTGGAGAAGATCTCTTTCTGGTAGAGGTCGCCCAGTTTCTGGTGATCCGGCGGCATGCCGGCGGTGAGCTTCTCCCACTTGGCGAGGAGCGCGACGAAGCGCGCGGCCTTCTGCGACGCGTTCTGGATGCCGGAGTTCTTCGCGGCGAGCTCGACGATGGTCTTCTCGTCCTTGCGCAGGAACGCCTCGTTCGCGCTCACGAGTTCCCGCGACGGCTGATGCAACGTCACCTTGAGCTGCGGCAGCTTGCCCCGGACCACGTCGGCGGCGACGCGCAGGTTGGTGACGTACTTGGCGAGCAGGTAGGGCGCGAGGTCGAACACGACCTTGCGCGCCTCGGGCGACAGCGTCGCCCAGTTCTTGGCGCTGTAGTTCATCGACGCGCCGAGGTAGACGCCCAGCGGCATGTCGGTCGCGTTCTTGACCACGTCCGCGAGGCTCTGGTCGACGAGCGAGCCGATCGAGTGCGTGTGGGCGTCGAGCACGCCCTGGCTCAGCGCCTGGTAGGCCTCGGCCGCGGGAATCGAGACGCTGACCGCGCCCATCGCCTCGATCCAGCGGCTCCAGGCGTCGCCGCCGCTGCGGATCTTGATGCCCTTGAGATCCGCGAGCGTCGTGAGCGGCTTCTTGCTCAGCAGCGAGTACGGGGCGTTGGCGATGTTGCCCAGGTACACCTGCCCCTGCTTCTTCATCTCGGCCATGCACTCGTCGCAGGTGAGGATGTACTCGGTCGCCGCGCCGGCCGCCGCCGGGTTGCTCTTGGCGAACAGCGAGAAGTCGGCGATGAAGTTGGCCTCCGGGAACTCCGCCCGGTGGTACGGGTGCACGACGAGGCCGAGGTCGCCGACGCCGTCGCGCAGGCCCGCGGGGATCTCCTTGACCGAGAGCAGCGTCTGCGGGAACACGCGCCCGGTCACCTTGCCGCCCGATTTCTCGCCCAGCCACTTGGCGAACTCCTGCATCGCCTTGACGCCGTCGTGCTGCGGCCCGTCGCCCGAGACGATCTTGATCTGCTGCCCGGAAACCGGCAGCGCCAGCGCCGCCAGCAACGCGCCTACCGCCGCCACCCGCCATCCCGCCATTCTGGTCCGTTCCATCGTCGTCTCCTCCTGGTTTGCCGCGCGATTCGCCCATGCCGGCGGCGACTGCCGCCGAGTCGTGTGTGCCGTGCCCGTCATCTCCGCTTCCTTCCGGGTCGCCTTGGTGTGCTGCTGCGCCGAACGGTCATCGCGCGGGCGAGCGCAGCGGCGGTCGCGCGCGATCGCGCGCCTCGGCGGCGATCGCGCCCCGCGAGGCCTCGCGGTACCCGTAGAGGGTGGCCGGGTTGTCGACCAGGATCCGCTCGCGATCCGCCGCCACCGGGGCCCAGTCGGCGAGCAGGTCGAGCAACGCCGCGTCGTCGGGCTTCGCATCGTGCCCCGGGTGCGGCCAGTTGCTCGCCCACAGCAGGCGTTCCGGCGCGTGCGCGACGAGCGCCCGGGCGAGCCGCGACACGTCCTCGTAGCGGGGCGGCCCCGACCGCGAGCTTTCGTAGGGCGCCGAGAGCTTCACCCACGCGCGGCCGGTGTCGAGCAGGCGCAGCAGCGCCTGGAACGCCGGATGCGCGGGCTCGACCGGGTCGAGGAACTTGCCCACGTGATCGACGACCACCGGGCAGGGGAGCGATGCCAGCATGGGGACGTGCGCAGGCAGTTCGCGGCCGTCGAGCTGCACCTGCACGTGCCAGCCGACGTCGGCGACGCGATTCGCGAGCGCGGGGATCCGGTCCCAGGCGAAGACTCCGCCGGGAAGCATGTAGGCGCGCGCGCCGCGCACGCCGCGCGCGTCGAGCGCCTGCAGCTCGGCCATCGGCGTGTGCTCCGAGACGACGGCGACGCCTCGCGCGCCGGCGCCGATCTGCAGCATGCCGTCGAGCATGCAGCGGTTGTCGAAGCCGTAGAGGATCGACTGCACGGCCACCACGCGCTCGAGGCCGAGCCGGCGCATCGTGGCGCGGTATTCGTCGGCGCCGCCCCGCTGCGGCGCGAGTCCCGCGTCGTCGCGCGGCGGAAACGTGTGCTGATCGCCGTAGAAATGCACGTGGCAATCGCACGCGCCGGCGGGCGGCACGAAGCGCGTCGGGGCGTCCGCGACGGCCATCGTCACGCCGAGCGCACGCCGCTCAGTCGCACGCGCACATCGCTTCGCGCGAGCAGGTCCGGCGACAGGGCCGCGCCCAGGCCCGGGCCTTCCAGCGGACGGATGAACCCCGACTCGATCGCGGGCATCCGGTCGACGATCTCGCGGTAGAAGCCGCCCGTGTGGCTGCGCACGGTCTCCGCGACGAGCGCATTGGGCGCCGCCGCCAGCATGTGGACGTTGGCGATCAGCGTGACGGGGCCGGTGCAGTCGTGCGGCGCGATGAAGCGGTCGAACGCCGCCGCGAGGTGCGCGATGCGCTGGCCTTCCGACACGCCGCCGATCCAGCCGATGTCGAAGTGCGCGACGTCGAGCGCTCCCCGGACGAACACTTCGCGGTACCAGGGCACGGTGCCCAGGTTCTCGCTGCCCGCGACGCGCCCCCGCACGCGATCGCGGTAGCGGGCGAGGTCGTCGAAGTTCTGCATCCAGATCGGCTCCTCGTGCCAGTAGATCTCGTGCTCGCGCAGCGCATCGGCGATCTTCAGCGCGGCCGGCAGCCGCCACAGGCCGTGGTACTCGATGAGGATGTCCATCCGGTCGCCCACCGCTCCGCGGATCTGCTCGATCGGCCAGAGCGCCTGCCGAAGCTCCGCAGCGCTGATGTCGGCGCCGTCGTTGCGCAGCGCGAACACGTCGAACGGCCAGATCTTCATCGCCGTGATGCCCTGCTCGAGGAGCTCCGAGGCGAGCCGGGCGGGCTCGTGCACCTGCATCAGCAGGTCCTCGCAGGGGCCGATCGGCGCATCGAGCGGGACGTCGCGCGAGACGAGGTCGGTGTTGTAGCCCTGGCGCAGCTTGTTGTTGTAGCTGCCTCCGGCGCAGGTGTTGTAGATGCGGATGCGCTCGCGCGTGCGCCCGCCGAGCAGCCGGTAGATCGGCACGCCGAGCTGCTGTCCGTCGAGATCCCAGAGCGCGATGTCGATCGCCGAGTTGCCGCGCACCTCGACGCTGCGGGTCGGGAAACCGTTGAAGTGGTTGCCGACCTTGGCGGAGAGCTCGCGCATCCGCGCCTCGCGGCAGAGCGGATCCTTGCCGATCAGGTAGGGCGCGCAGGTCTCGTGGACGTAGGCGACGGTCGCTTCGGGGTTGCGAAACGTCTCCCCGAGTCCGATCAGGCCCTCGTCGGTGTACAGCCGCACCCAGACGAGATTCCCGAACTCGCCGACCTGCACGGTTTCCACGCCTGTGATCTTCATGATCCCTTGCCGGGCCGCGAGACACGATGTTGACAACTTGGCGTGATATGTAAACCGCTTGTGCAGATATGTCAACGCGAACGGCGCCGCCGGGGCGACCCGATCGGCGCCGCTTGATTTGAGTCAAGCCCATGCACGGGAACCCTCTGCCGGCCGCCGGACGCGCAAACGATCTCGCATCGTCGGACTTTACAACTTTTACCACTTATGCGATCTTGCGCACCATCGAGTGCCTGCGACATCCCGACGCAGCCGGCACGGCTGACGACCTTTCCCCGGACCGAGGACGATGAGCACGCGACCGCCCCCACCCGACACGACGTCGGCCGCGACGTCGAAGAAGCTCGGCGACCAGGTCTACGACGGACTCGCCGAGCAGATCGCGGCGGGGCGTTACCCGATCGGCAGCCGGCTGCCCGCGGAGCTCGAGCTCGCGAGCCAGTTCGGCGTCTCGCGGCCGGTGCTGCGACAGGCGCTCGGGCGCCTGCGCGCGGAGGGCCTGATCGCAACACGCCAGGGCGCCGGCAACTTCGTGCTGCGACGGAGCGATTCGCGCCGCCTCGACTTCGGGCCGCTGCAGAACCTCCCGGACGTGCAGCGCTGCCTCGAGTTCCGATGCGGGCTCGAGAGCGAGGCGGCGAGGCGGGCGGCGATCGCGCACCACGAGGGCGCGATCGACGGCATCGCGCTGGCGATCGACGCGATGGAGCGCGCGATCGCCGCGGGCGGGTCGTCGATCGAGCCGGACTTCGAGTTCCACCTGTCGATCGCGCGGGCCTCGCAGAACCGGTTCTTCGTCACGACGCTCGAGGCGCTGCGCAGCCAGGTGGAGTTCGGCATCAAGCTGTCCCGCAGCTTTTCCGAGAGGCCGCTCGACGAGCGCCACCGAAGCGTCCTGGACGAGCACCGCGAAATCTACGAGGCGATCCGCGCAGGCGACCCGGAACGGGCGAAGCAGGCCGTTGCGCGGCACCTGGAAGCGGGCATCGCCCGGCTCTTCAGCTGACCCGGGGACCGCGCGGGAGGCCCCCTGGCGCAGGATTGATGAATTCCGCGGAATCGGGTATTCCCCCATTCCGCAGGAGCCCGCACGCAGTCCCCACGACCTTCCAGGAACACTTCCGATGCCCTCCGACCTCATCACCGACAAGAGCCGCCTGTGGTTCCCGCCGCTCGCCTACGTCTATTCGAGCCTCTCCGGCCTGTCGTACCTGCTGATGCGCGTCGCAGCGGGCGCGGCGTTCGCGGTGCACGGCTGGCCCAAGATCCAGGACCCGCTCAAGAACGCCGGCATGGTCGAGAGCCTGGGCTTCTCGCCCGGCACGCTGTGGTCGCCGCTGCTCGCGGGGACCGAATTCATCGGCGGCATCCTGCTCGCGATCGGGTTCCTGACGCGCCCGGCGGCGATCGGCGCGACGATCGTGCTGCTCGTCACCGTGTATTTCCACTGGGTCGTGCAGAACCAGGGCTACGCGGGCGCGGAGAAGTCGGTGCTGTGGGCCGCGATGACGTTCTTCTTCGCGATGCACGGCGGCGGGTTCTTCTCGGTCGACCGGATGATGCGCAAGGAAGTCTGACGACCGCGCGAAGCCACCCCCGGAACGTGGTTCGAACAACGTTCCGGGGGTGAGGCGCCGAACCGGCCGCGAACGATCGACGCCGACATGCCGCGCCGAACGAGCCTGCCGGTCCTGCTCGCGAGCGTCCTCGTCGCATCGAGCGCGCTCGCCGCCCCGGACGAGGAAGCGCTCGGCAAGGCCGAGGGCTATCCGATCTGCCCCGACCAGCCGCTGCGGCCGGAGACGCGCTGCCTGGTCGGCCTGGTCAGCCGCTGGGACGAGATCCACGCGACGCGCAAGGTGCCCCGCGGCGAGAGCGTGCGGCCGCTGAAGCGCGCGCCCGCCGAGCCTGCGATCCGCTACCGCTTCGCGAACCTCGAACGCCCCACCCTCGACGACTACCTCGCGCGCAACCGCACGACCGGGCTGCTCGTCCTGAAGGACGACACGATCCTCGTCGAGCGCTACCAGTACGACCGCCGGCCGGAGCAGCGCATGGCGTCGTACTCGATGGCGAAGACGGTCGTCGGGATGCTCGTCGGCATCGCGATCTCGGAAGGCCGGATCCGCTCGATCGACGATCGCGCCGACGCCTACGTGCCGGCACTCGCCGGCACGCCGTACGGCGAGACGCCGATCCGCCACCTGCTCACGATGTCGTCGGGCATTCGCTACTCCGAGACCTACGGCGGCAGCGACGACGTCGCCGTGCTCGCGCGGCTGTCGATGGGACGCGAAAGCGAAGGCGGCGCGGCGACGGTCGCGCCGTTCCGCACGCGCGAGCATGCGCCAGGCGAGCGCTTCAACTATTCGTCGGCGGACACGCAGGTGCTCGGTCTCGTGCTGCGAGCCGCGACCGGCGTGCCGCTCGCCGACTACCTGTCGGAAAAGATCTGGCGGCCGATGGGGGCCAAGGCCGACGCGTCGTGGACGATCGACAAAGGCGGCTACGAGACCGCGTACTGCTGCCTCAACGCGACGCTGCGCGACTACGCGCGGCTCGGCATGCTGCTCGCGAACGACGGCGCGCTCGACGGCCGGCAGATCGTGCCCGCGCAGTGGGTGCGCGCGGCGACCACGCCGCCGTCGCCGCGGTTCGAACCGGGGCAGACGGGCGCGCTCTACGGGTACGGCTACCAGACGTGGATCGTGTCGTCCGGCCGCGAGCGCCAGTTCGCGCTGTGGGGATTGCGCGGGCAGAACGTGTTCGTCGATCCCGCGCGCAAGCTCGTGACGGTGAACACGTCGGCGGGCGGGCTCGGGGATGCCGGGAGCGGCGAGCGACTGTCGCTCTGGTACGGGGTCGTCGACAGCGTAGGCAGGTGAGGGGCGCGGGGCCGGGCACGAAGGGTCCCGCCTCGACCGGCGAATGCTCCCCCTGCGGGGCGTATGATTTCCCTGCCCGTGTTCCGCAGGGCACCCGTCGAGCCCGGCCGTCACAAGGAGGGCATCATGGTCAAGACACGCATCGCATTCGCCGCGCTCGCGGCGATGCTCGTCGCGACGCTCGCCTGGTCCGCGTCGAGCTTCAACTCGTCGAAGAGCAACGTCTACCGGCTCACCTATCCGACCGACCTCCTGAGCGCAACGCAGGCGAAGGCGATGCTGGCCGAGATCGACAAGCTGGGCCCCGCCGACGAAGCGCGGCTGAAGCAGTGGCTGCCCGCGAACTTCAAGCGCTTCGGCATCGCGCCCGACCGCGTGAAGAAGGTCGTCGTGCTGCCGCGCTCCCGCGAGATGAAGGAGATCGGCATCGTGCTCTTGACGCGCGTCGAGGACGAGGCCGCGGCCGTCGCGACCACGGTCAAGGGCAGCAAGTCGAACAGCGACAACTGACCGGAGGCGCCGAGCACTCGCGGCGCTCACACGGCCGCGAGTCTCGTTCCTGACCGTACATTCCGGCACAGAGGGTCAGCCGGCCCCGCTCTACGGCACCCCGAGCAGCAGGTAAACCGTCCAGTTGCCGGACTCGCTCCCGCCCACCCCCAGGTAACCGGGACCGGCGAACGTGTCCGCACCGAGGAACACGGATGCGGACCACAGCGTCCCCGGCGACGGGCGCCCGTCGAAGCGGTCGCGGATGTGGCCGACCTCGAGCGAGCCGCCGGCGTAGACGCCGCTGCCCAGCAGATCCGGCAGCGGCAGGATGCGGTTGTAGTACATCAGCCGGCCGAACGCGAATTCGCGCCCGGTGAACTGGCCGACGCGGTAGGCGGACAGCCGCAGCGGTCCGCCGAGCATGAACGCCTCGTAGGGCGGCATGTCGGAGCCGAGGTCGCTGCCGCCGGAGACGCTCAGGTTCAGCGTGTGCGGACCCCAGCTCTTCGCTCCGCGGAACAGCGCCTCGACCCGCTGGTAGTCGCCGGCCGACCCGAACGACTCCATCGCGGCGTAGGCCGACGCCGCCAGCCCGAACCCCTCCCGCGCAAAGAAGGCGTTGTCGGTCTGGTCGACGAACAGCGCCGCGCGAAGCCCTGCCGTGTTCTCCTTGACCGACGGCAGGACGGGCGAGCCCGTGTCGACGTTCGCGTCGACGCGCGCCCAGACGGGGCCGAGCCGCAGCTGTCCCCAGGTCCCGAGCACTGCGCCGGCATCGACGCCGGCCTGCGCCAGGCGCACCTTGTAGTCGGCCACCTTGTCGTCGTCGATGAACACCCCGCGCGTCAGCTGCCCGACCGTGAAATACGGCGCGACGAACCACTGGCCCGCCTCGTTCACCGGCTGGTAGAACTCGCTGTGGATGAACGTGTTCTGGCCGACCTGCAGCTCGGTCAGCCACTCGCCGCCCAGGCGGTTGAGCCAGGTCTTGCGGTACTGGACGAGCGCGTTGAACTGGTTCTCGCCCGAGAAGTCGCTCGCCAGCCCCAGGCCGAAGCGCAGGAAGTTGGGTCCCCAGGACTTCTCGCGCGGCTCGATCACCATCGCGCGCGGGCCGGCGTCGCCGACGATGTGGTAGCTGATGCCCTCGAAGCCGCCGCGCCCGAAGATGCGGCGCAGGTCCGCTCCCACCTTCTCCTCGGTGAGCGGCTCGCCGGGCTGGCTGCGGACGAGCGAGCGCAGCACTTCGGGATTCATGCGCTCGAGGCCCTCGAACCGGATCTCGTCGACCGTGCCGAGCTCGCGGCGGTCGGCCACCTGCTTCGCGCGGAGCGCCGCGAACTGCGCGGGCGGCAGGCTGTAGCGCTTGAGCGACTCCGCCATCGCGCGCGTCGCTTCCTCGCCGATGCGGATCGCGTCCGCCGAGCGATCGAACGTGCTCGACGAGATGTTCCCCAGGTCGGGCGCGATCAGCACGTCGCGGCTGCCGAGGCTCTTGATCTGGTCGTCGACCGTCTGCTTGCCGAGGAAGTTGATGAGCTGCCCGACGACCGACAGCGCGGACGTGATCTCGCTGCGCTTCATCGGCGGCGTCGAGATGTTGACCGCGATCACGACGTCGGCGCACAGCCTGCGCGCCTCGTCGATCGGCAGGTTGTTCGCGATGCCGCCGTCGACGAGCAGCCGCCCGTCGATCTCGACCGGCGCGATCGCGCCGGGGACCGACATGCTGGCGCGCATCGCCTGCGCGACGTTGCCGTGGTCGATCACGACCGCCTCGCCGGTCTCGATGTCGGTCGCCAGCGCGCGGAACGGGACCGGCAGATTGTCGAAATCGTAGATGCCGAGCGCCGGCGCAGCGAGCCCCCGGAAGAACGACTCGATCGACACGCCCGCGATGACGCCCTTGGGCAGCGCGAGCCCGCCGTCCTTGACGCCGAACTCGGGCGCGAACAGCGTCTTGTAGTCGTCGATCTTCCTGCGGACCGAGATCTCGTCGCGCGGCGGGCGATCCCGGAAGATCTCGGCCCAGTCGGCCGCGAGGACGGTCTTCTCCATCTCGGCCGGCGGCGTTCCGGCGGCGAACGTCGCCCCGACGATCGCGCCCATGCTCGTGCCGGTCACGCAGTGGATCGGCACGCGCAGCTCCTCGAGCACCTTGAGCACCCCGACGTGCGCGAGTCCGCGCGCGCCGCCGCCGGACAGCGCGAGTCCGATGCGCGGACTGGCCGTCGGCGCGGCGGCCGGGACCGGTTGCGCGGCGCCGGAGCCGGGTGCCGCCAGCCAGGGGAGCGCCATGGCCGCGACGAGGGCCAGGCGGGCGGTTCTGGGCGAAAGGTTCATGGTACGGGACTCGGCGGGATTCGCGCCTGCGCTGCCGGGAGGGGGCGCGCGGCGACTGCGATCGTACCCGCTTCGCGTCGACACGGGCGGCGGGGGCGGCACGTATGGCCGCCAGGGGCGCTTCGGGCCCGCTCGTACCCCGACGCCGTGCCGACGGACAGCCTGAATCGCCCACGCGCCGTTGCGGGCGTCGGGCGGGTCCGGGATCGACGCCGCGCCGGCCCGAAAAGAGACGGAACGAATGGGCACGAGCGCAGCCGGGTTGAACGGACGGCGCGTCCCGGCATAATGCGGCATCTCGCGCCGGCTTCCTCGCCCGCGCGCCTCACCGGGATCCAGGGACCAGCATGCGGCGTGTCGACGATTTTCGCCTGCGCTTCGGCAAGCGCGAGCTGGTGCCGATCATGTGCGGCGGCATGGGGGTCGACATCTCGACCGCGGACCTCGCGCTCGAGGTCGCGCGCCTGGGCGGCGTCGGTCACATCTCCGACGCGATGGTGCAGACGGTGTCCGACCGCCGGTTCCGCACGCACTTCGTCAAGGAGAAGGCGAAGCTCTACAAGTACAACGCCGCCAACACCGACAAGTCCGACGTGCAGTTCGACCTCGGTCGCCTCGCCGAGGCGACGCACATGCACGTCGGCCGCACGATGGAAGCCAAGCGCGGCGACGGCATGATCTTCGTGAACTGCATGGAGAAGCTCACGATGAACGCGCCGCGCGAGACGCTGCGCGTGCGCCTGTCCGCCGCGCTCGACGCCGGGATCGACGGCATCACGCTCTCCGCCGGCCTGCACCTGGGCTCGTTCGCACAGATCGAGGACCATCCGCGCTTCCGCGACGCGAAGCTCGGGATCATCGTCTCGTCGCTGCGCGCGCTGCAGCTGTTCCTGCGCAAGAACGCGAAGCTCGACCGCCTGCCCGACTACATCGTGGTCGAAGGCCCGCTCGCGGGCGGGCACCTGGGCTTCGGCGCCGAGGACTGGAGCAAGTACGACCTCCGCACGATCGTCGCGGAGATCGCGCAGTACCTGAAGGCGGAGGCGCTCGACATTCCGCTGATCCCCGCCGGCGGCATCTTCACCGGCAGCGACGCGGTGTCCTATCTCGAGAACGGCGCGGCCGCCGTGCAGGTGGCGACGCGCTTCACCGTGACGAAGGAATGCGGGCTGCCCGAGAAGGTCCAGCAGGAATACTACAAGGCCGGCGAGAGCGACGTCGTCGTGAACACGATCTCGCCGACCGGCTATCCGATGCGGATGCTGACGAGCAGTCCCGCGATCGGCGCCGGCATCCGGCCGAACTGCGAGGCCTACGGCTACCTGCTCGACAGCTCGGGCAACTGCGCCTACATCAACGCGTACAACCGCGAGGTGGCGGCCCACCCGGACGAGAAGAAGATCTCGGTGCCGGACAAGACCTGCCTGTGCACGCACATGCGCAACTTCGACTGCTGGACCTGCGGGCACTACGTCTACCGGCTCAAGGACACCTCGCGCAGGCTTCCCGACGGCAGCTACGAGATCCTCTCCGCCGAGCACGTCTTCCGCGACTACCAGTTCAGCGTCGATCACGAGGTCGCGCTGCCGGCGTGAGGCGCGCGGGCCGGTCGACGGTGCCCGGCGGGTCTACTCGCTGACGTCGGACCAGTCGGCGCCCGTCAGGCGCCGAAGCTCCTCGGGCGTGACAGGAAACACCGAGTACGGCGTGCCGCCGGCCGCCCACACCGTCGCGAAGCGCTGCAGATCCCGATCGAGCAGCAGCTTGACCGGCTGCGAGTGGCCGATGGGCGCGACGCCGCCGATCGCGTAACCGGTCGCCATGCGCACGAAATCCGCGTCCGCGCGCGCGAGCGGCTCGTCCACCTTGGCGGCAACCTTGGCTTCGCTGACGCGGTTGTCGCCGCTCGCGACGACGACGACCGCCAGGCCGCTCGTCCTGCCGCGGAACACGATGGACTTGGCGATCTCGGCGACCGAGCAGCCGATGGCGGTCGCGGCCTCGGCGCTGGTGCGCGTCGGCTGGTCGAACTCGACGACCTGCGCGTCGATGCCGGCGTCGCGCAGGCGTTGCGCGGTGCGCACGGCGGTGGGATGCTGGG
>JADIZG010000058.1 GCA_016704895.1 Betaproteobacteria bacterium | reverse complement strand
TTGCTGCCATTCCTCCGCTATTCGGCCGATGGCGATCGCGGGCCGGACGTGGGTGAATGGCGAGGTGGCCGTGCGCCTTCAACGCCGGACGTCGGCCTTGGCGTTCATACCTGCGGGCTCGAACCGGCCCGCGGCCGCCCATTAATAACGTTTGACGTTAATAACGCATCGCGTTACTATTCGCCGTGGCGATCAGGTCGTTCAGGTGCGCCGACACGGAAGCCTTGTTCGGCCTCGTGCGAGTCGCACGGTTCGCCGGTATCGAGCGTCCTGCCTTGCGCAAGCTCAAGCAGATCGACCTGGCGCGACGTCTCGAGGATCTCCGCGCGCCCCCGGGCAACCGGCTGGAGGCGCTCAAGGGCGACCGGGCCGGGCAGTGGAGCATCCGCGTCAACGAACGTTTCCGCGTGTGCTTTCTCTGGACGGGCGCGGACGCCGAAGACGTCGAAATCATCGATTACCACTGACGAAGCGCCCATGACCCGCAAGATCAAGCCCGTCGCTCCCGGCGAGATGCTCGCGGAGGAATTTCTCGCGCCCTTGCGAATGAGCAACTACCGGCTCGCGAAGGAGATTGGCGTGCCGCCCCAGCGCATTGGCGAGATCCTTGCGGGAAGGCGGGCGATCACCGCCGACACCGACTTGCGCCTGTGCCGGTTCTTCGGCCTGTCGGACGGGTGGTGGTTGCGGCTGCAGGCGGATTACGACACGGCGGTTGCCAAGGCTGCGCTGGCGAAGGTGCTGGCGAAGATCAAGCCCTGGTCCGCGACCATCGGCGATGCTGACGGCCACCGGGCGCCGGGAAGGGCGTCGGGCTGAAGCCCGGCCCACGACCTCGCGCCCTGTTCTTGTCGGCCTTCCGGCCGACTGGATTGATGGCAGTCTCGAAAGGCGTCGGGCTGAAGCCCGACCCACAGGGGACTCCGAGGCGTCGGGCTCAAGTCCGGCGAAGGTCGAGTTCTCAAGCGGCCTCTTCCTTGTAGGCACGAAGAATCGCGTTGATCCGCGTCTGATAGCCGGGTCCTTGGGCCTTGAACCACTCGAGGACGTCGGCGTCGACCCGCAGGGAGATCGCCGCCTTCGCAGGGACCGGCTTGAGGCCCTGCCGAACGATCCCGCGGACGATGTGCCTGGTCGACGCTTCGGGATGCGCGGCCGTCAACTTGATGTCCCGGTCCTTCATCTTGCGCACTCGCGGCCAGTCAGGCCTGGACTTGCCTGAAGAAGATCGCTTGCTCATTTTTCGTCGCCTTGCGAAAGGAGATGACGCGAATCGTGCGTGGCGTTTCGGTGTGGACCATGGATACGACCATGCCGCGCAGGATGCCCAGCGTGACGAACCGCGGTTCACCGTAATCGAAGCGGTCGTCTTCGAACGTGAATGTGGGGCCTGCGAAGACTTCCGTTGCGTCCGCGAAGTCGAGGCCGTGATCGCTGAGATTTCGGTCTCGCTTGGCCTCGTCCCACGTGAAACGCATAGGCAAAGTGTATATACAGACGTGCGCTTGTCAAGGTCTTCGGCGAAGGCGCCCGGCTGAAGCCGGACCCACAAGGGACTCCGGGCGTCGGCTGAAGCTGGCCGGACTCGCCGCCCCCGTTTCCCTGTGGGTCCGACTTCAGTCGGACTGGATGCGTGCAGTGGGCGGGAAAGGCGTCCGGCTGAAGCCGGACCCACAGGGGAATCGGAAGGCGTCCGGCTGAAGCGGGACCCACCCGGGGGGGGCCGGGCGCGGTGGGGGGGGGGGCCCCGGGGGGGCCCCCGGCCCGCGGGGGGCCCCGGCGCCGCGGGGGGGCGGGCGGCCCCCGGGGGGCGGGGCCCCGGGGCCGCGGGGGCGGCGCCGCCGCGGCGCGCGGGGGGGGGGGGGGGGGCCGCCGGGGGGGGGGCGGGCCCGGCGCGGGGGGGGGGGCCCGCCGCCGGGGGGGGGGGGCCGGCCGCGGGCCGCCGGGGGGCGGGCCGCCCGGCCCGCCGCGGGGGCGGGGCGCCGGGGCGGGCGGCCCGCGCCGCCGCGGGGCCGCGCCGGGCCGCCGCGGCGGCCCGCGCGGGCCGGCGGGGGGCCGGGGGCCCCGGCGGCGGCCCGGGCGCCGGCCCGGGGGGGGGCCGCCGCCGCGGCGGCGCCCCCGGGCCGCGCGCCCCGCCCGGGGGGGGGGGCCCCGGGGGGGGGGGGGGGGGATGGGAGTCCCGAGGCGCCGGGTTGAAGCCCGACGCACGATGACTTGCGGGGCTCTGTGCGTCGCGCCTTCTCCGAAGAGGCGTCCGGTGGAAATCCCCGCCAACTTGCTCTATCATGAAACATCAAGAAACATCGGGATGGCAGGCGATGACGACGGTCCGTGAGAAGTTCTCTTCGCAGGCGGCCCCCGAGGTGCTGGAGGCGCTGCGCCGCATTGCCGACGCGCAGGGCCGGCAGTTCCAGGCCGTGCTCGACGAGGCGCTGCGCGATTACATCGACCGCCAGCAGAGTTCGCGGCCGCGGCGCCACGTGCTTGCATCGTTCGCGTCCAGTCTCGAGGAGTTCGACAGCCTGTACCGCGAACTGGCCAAGTGATTCGCGCGACACGCGACCGGGATTGGCTGACCGTTGCCGATGTGCTCGGGCTGCACGTTGTCCTGATCCAGCGCTACGGCGGCGCGCCCGGTGTCCGCGATCCCGGAGCGCTGGAAGCGGCGCTCTTCCGGCCGCAGACCGGCTACTACGAGGACATCGTGGCGGAGGCCGCGGCACTGCTCGAAAGCCTCGCCATCAATCATCCGTTCGTGGACGGCAACAAGCGGATCGCGTTCGCGGCCGCGGACGTGTTCCTGCGGATCAACGGCTGGCGACTGCTGAGGAAGCCTGCGAGGATCCATGCCGAGATGATGCGGATGTTCGATACGGGCAAGTTCGACATTGCCCATCTCGAGCCCTGGCTGCGCGGCTTTGCGAAGCCGACCGAAGTAGCGCGGGCGCCCGTGGGTCGGCCTTAGGCGGAGGGGGGGGAGCAGACGCCGCCGGGCCCGGGGGCCCCCCCGCCCCCCCCCCCCCCCCCCGCCCCCGGGGGGGGGGGGGGCCCCCCCCCCTCCCCGCGGGCGGGGGGGCGGGGGCGCTGGGTCGGCCCTTCAGGCCGACAGATCTGATTGCATGTCTCGAAAGGCGTCCGGGGGCTGAAGCCCGACCCACAGGGACTCCGCGCGTCCGGCTGAGCCGCCCCGGAAGCCGGACCCACAGGGAACTCCAGCGGGCGGCCCCCGGGGTGCCGGCGATCCTGCCACCCTCCATCCGCACGATCCGGCTGGCCACCGCCAGGCTCGCGGGTCGATGCGTGATCAGCAGCACGGTTCTTCCCGCCAGCGCCTCGCGCGCCCCTTCGAGGAATTCCGCCTCGCCCTGCGGATCGAACATCGCGGTGGCCTCGTCGAGGATCAGGATCGGCGGGTCCTTGAGGAGCGCGCGGGCGAGCGCCAGGCGCTGCTGCTGGCCGCCGGAGAGGCGCACGCCGCGATCGCCGATCAGCGTGTCGTAGCCCTGCGGCAGCGCGGCGATGAAGTCGTGCGCGCGGGCGAGCTTTGCGGCCTTCTCGACCTCCGGCTGCGAAGGATCGGGGCGGCCGTAGGCGATGTTGTCGCGCACGCTCGCGTTGAACAGCAGCACGTGCTGCGGCACGACGCCGATCTGGCGGCGCAGGCTCTCGAGCGACACGCCCGCGACGTCGTGGCCGTCGATCGCGATGGTTCCCGCGCCGCGCTCGTGCAGGCGCATCAGCAGGTGCGCGAGCGTGCTCTTTCCCGCGCCGTTCGGGCCGACGATCGCGACGGTCTCGCCTGCGGCCACGTGCAGCGTCACGTCGTCGAGCGCGGGCGGGCGGCCCGGATAGCCGAACGACACGCGGTCGAACGCGATCGCGCCCTTCACCGGCGGCAGCGTCGGCGCCGACGTTCGGCGGCGGCTCGGGCGTCTCGTCGAGCGCGTGCAGCAGCCGCGCGAGCGCGCCGCGCGCGGACTGCGTGCGCCCGTAGACGTCGGCGAGCCCGGCCACCGGCCGCGTGAGCAGCATCGCGTAGAGCAGGAAGCTCACGAGCTCGGCGGGCGTCATGCGGCCGCGGGTCAGCTCCGCGCCGCCGAGCCACAGCAGCGCGACGATGCCCGCGGCGGCGACGAACTGCAGCGCGGGGCCGAGCGCGGCCTGGATGCGCAACTGGCGCGACGTCAGGTGCAGGATGCGGTCGATCTGCCGGCGGTAGCGCGCCGACTCCTGCGGCTCGCGCGTGAACGTCTTGATCGCCGGCAGCATGCCGAGGTTCTCCTCGGCGATCGCGATCGCGGCCGCGTGCTCGTCCTGCAGCTCGGAGGCGAGCGGCCGGATGCGCCGGCCGACGATCTTCGTGACGAGGTAGAAGAGCGGAATCGCGACCATCGCGAGGAGCGCGAGCTGCGGCTGCAGCCGGAACATGAACAGCAGCGATCCCGCGACGGTGAGCAGCAGCGGGACGACCGCGATCGCGGTGCCGCTCACGAAGTCGCCGACGACGTAGACGTCGCGCGTGAGCAGTGCGAGCGTCTCGCCGTGGCGGCGCTGCTGGAAGAACGAGAGCGGCAGCGCCTGCAGGTGGTCGTAGAGGCGCACCTTGAGGTCGGAGACGATGCGCTCGCCCGTGCCGCCCAACAGCGTCGTGTTGGCGAACTTGAGCAGCGCCTGCACGGCGAAGAGCGCGAGCATCGCGGCGAGGATCGTCGAGGCGCCGGTCGCAGTGGCGGCCTCGCCCGGCAGCAGCGCGCCCGCGAGCTTGCCGCCGAGCCACGGCACCGCGAGCGCCGCCGCGCTCTCCGCGAGCATCAGCAACGCGCACAGCGCGAGCGGGGCGCGGTAGGGCGCGGCGAACGCGAGGAGGACGCGGAGATCGTTCACGGGCGGCGCGCGGTCAGTGCGGGTGGCCGCCCGCGCGGCCCGCGGCGAGTCGCCACAGGCCGTGCAGCCCGCGGCGGGCGTAGAGCACCGGCAGCCAGTGCGTCGCGGCGTCCGGGTACTTGCCGCGCATGTAGTCGGCCGGCGGGAACGCCAGCTCCTTCAGCCAGCGCGCGCGCTGCGCGACGCCGTCGAGCGCGAGGAAGTCGCCGATCATCTGGCGCGTGCGTCCGCCGCTCAGGTAGCGCGCGGAGGGCTCGGTGCGGCCGACGTGAGCGAGCCCGGCGAGGACCGACGGCGCGACGGGCGTCGCGAACCGCTCGATGCAGGCGTCGAGGCCGTCGAGGCAGATCGCCTTCAATTGCTTCGCGGCGGCGAGCGCGACGAACTCCGCGAGCTCGTCGTCCGACATCCGGGTGACGAGCAGGTGGATGTCCCAAAGCCAGATCAGGCGATCGCCGCCGAGATAGGCGCGGCCGTCCGAGTAGTACGGCGCGTTCGCGTGTCCCGCGCGATGCATGCAGGCGAGGAGGAGCGCGTGCACCGGGCAAAGCGCGCGCGCGTTCGGGCCGAGCGCGGGAACCGGCGTGGCGCGTGCGGCGAGCTCGTCGCGGGTCAGGAGCTTCGCGAGGATCTGCGAGTTGTTGACGCGCCAGTGGACGTCGAGGTTGTGCGTGATCCCGGCGGCCGTGTCGCGGCTCCAGTTCGCCTCGTACGAGATGAGCGCTCCGGTGACGCCCCTGCCTCGCGCATAGCCCAGGCGGTCGAGGACGGCGGCGGTCGGGTGGCTGCGACTCGGGAATCAGCAGGTCGGCGTCGCCGCGCGGGCGCAGCGCCGGCGACGGGTAGTGGCTGTGCGCGAGTGCGGTGCCCTTGAGGATCAGCGGGGCGATGCCGGCCTTCGCCAACTCCGCCAGCACGCCGACGAGCTCGGTCCGGTACACGAGTTCCCGCATCGACTGGAGCAGCGCGTCGTCCCGGCACGCACGGCGGATCGCGTCGGGCCAGCGGTCCTCGACTTGGGGGTCAGACACCAATGTCCGGAAATGCGCGTCGAGCAGCGGCGTGACGCCGTGGTAGCGCGCGTCGCGGAGGAAGGCTTCGACGTCCGGTGGGTCCGCGGGCCATGCCGGCGCCTCGCCGCGGAGCAGCGCGCAGAGGAGGGGTTGGGTGGGGGCGGGCATCGGTGGGCCGATGGGACCAATGGGGTCAGATCCGGGCTTCATCCGGGTCTGATCCCATTGGTTTGGTTCGCGATTATCGCGCGGGCTCGTCCGAAGGGCCGATGGGGGGCCTGCGCACGCCTGCGGTAGAACGGGTGCGACGCCGGAAAGGGTCCGGCTGCGGGGTCGACGGGGTCGGACCCGGGTTGAACCCGGAACGGACTCCGTTGGCCGCACGCCCCGCGGGCGTCGTCCGTCTGTGACTCCGTGGGCGGGCAGGCAGTCGCTTTGACGTCATGACGTCAAAACGCTAATCTGTGCGAATGGACAATTCCAAACGCGCCACGATCTATTTCGACGCCGAGGTCCACCAGGCGCTTCGCCTCAGGGCCGCCGCCACGGATCGGTCGATCTCCGACATGGTCAACGACGCCGTCAAGCTCGCCTTGGCCGAGGACGCTGAAGACCTCGCCGCGTTCGACAAGCGCAAGTCGGAGCCGAGCGTCTCGTTCGAATCGCTCGTTCGCGACTTGAGGAAACGTGGCCGGATATAGGCTGCTGATCAAGACGTCGGCCGCGAAGGAGATCCGGGCCATCGGAACCAAGCGGGACCGTGGGAGTGTCGTCGGCCGGATACTGGCGCTCGCCACCGAGCCGCGGCCTCCGGGCTGCGAGAAGCTCACCGGTCCTTCCGGCCTCTACCGGGTACGGCAGGGGCAGTACCGCGTCGTCTATGCGATCGACGACGCCGGGCGGACCATCGACGTCATCAAGGTCGGGCACCGTCGCGAGGTGTATCGGGGGGCTTCCTGATCGCGCAATGGGATCGGATCCGTTGATTCATCCGGGTCTGACCCCATGGGTCCAGTGGGGTGAGCTTCATCGTGTCAGGCGGCCTGCACATCGCCGTTGACGCGGGCATGGAACCAAATGGTTCCATTCCGGAGGCCTGGCAGACCCCTACCCGAACACAGGCATCGGGAGTGCTGTGCCCGCTGCCCGCGGCTGCAGGGCGCCCCCCCTGCGGAAGCCGGCTCCAAGCGGGCGTGTGGTCGACGACGCGTCCCGGGCTCACCGCCTGGCGCTGCTCAGCGCATGCGGAATGGTGGCCCGGGCTGTGGCGACACCCACTCGGGTCGCGTCGCCGTGACGTTCGCCAGGTCGCGGCGGGGCCGGGATCCCTCCCCGCCCCTCGCGATGCACCTGGACACCTCATGGTCAAGCTCAAGCGTCCCGAAGCGCGCGGTGTCGCTGGTGGCGGGGTGAGGCCGCTGACCCCGTCGGCCTGAAGGCCGACCCACAACGCAACGCCCTGTGGGTCGGGCTTCAGCCCGACGCCTCTCCTGCCATGTACCCTGGCCCCCCGCCCGGCTCGCGGAACTCCGTCGGCCTGAAGGCCGACCCACAAGCAGCCTCTGTGGGTCGGGCCTCAGCCCGACGCCTCTCAGGCCTCGTCCATCGGGACGATGTCCCATCGCACGCCCAAGGCGCTACAAGTGAACGGGGCAGCAGCTGGGCGACCTCTCTCGAGCGGGCGGCCCGCCGTGCCCACGCCGGGTCGCTCGATGCAGCGCCAGCAAAAAATATGGCGATTTATATGGCTTCGATGTAGGATCCCCGTTGGGCAAGACTCGATTCGAGTGGGACCGCGCCAAGGATCGCGCGAACCGCCTGAAGCATGGCGTCGGTTTCGCCATCGCGCAATCGGCCTTCACCGATCGCCATCGCGTGATTGCGCTCGATACCGCGCACAGCTCGATTGAGCCGCGGTACTTCTGCTTCGGACGAGTGGGCGCCGGTATCCTGACCGTGCGATTCACCTATCGCGCCGGCGTGATCCGCATCATCGGCGCAGGCTACTGGCGCAAGGGAAAGCAGATCCATGGGCGCGAAAATCAAGTACACCGATGAGCCGATCGGCGATCCGAGGGTGGTCGCGGATTTCCTCCCGTCGCCGGACGATCTCGCGTTCCGCGAGGAGGGCGTGAAAGTCACGCTTGCGCTCAGCAAACGCAGCGTCGACTTCTTCAAGCGGGAAGCCGGCGAGCGCAACACGCAGTACCAACGGATGATCCGGCGGCTGCTCGACGCGTACGCCGAACTTCACGAGCGCGACTCGGCCGCGCGGTCGAACAAGCGCAGAAAGGCGTCGCGATCGTCGTCGGCCTGAAGGCCGACCCACAGGGTGCCGCGGGAGGTTGTGGGTCGGGCTTCAGCCCGACGCTTTTCGCATCGAGGACCCTGTCGGCCTGAAGGCCGACCCACAGGAGGCGCCCCGTCGGCGTCAGCCCCAGTAGGCCGACCCCAGGAAAGCGACCCGTCGGCCTGAAGGCCGACCCGCGTCGGCCTAGGCCGACCCAGGGAGGGGTTGTGGGTCGGGCTTCAGCCCGACGCTTTTCGCGCATGCTCGACGATCGCCGCGCGCACGCGCGCGAGATCCTCGTAGCGCCTCGGATAGTCGAGCGCGAAGTGGATCGGCTCGTTCGCGAGCTTCGCGACCTGGTCGAAGTGGGAGGCGAGGCGCGGCTTCTCCTCGACGTCCAGCAGGAACGAGTGCCTGACCCACTCGATCATCGCGTCGGTGCCCGAAAGCTGCCGGAACGCGATGCCGGGCACGCCGCCGTCGCCGAGGAAATACACGCGCCGCAACGGCCGCCGCTCGTCGCAGAAGCGCAGCCGGTCGCCGGCGAGGAACCGCGCCTTCGACGTGTAGTCGACGGCGGGCGCTGTCGCCGTGCCGGGCGCGATCAGCGCTTCCTCGCTGTCCTCCCACAGCCGGATCGACGGGTGGCTCGGCAGCACGACGTGCCCCCGGTCCGCCGGCTCGACGACGAGCCCGTCGTCGGTGAGAAAGCGAAAGCCGGCGATCGCGAAGCTCGCCGCGAGCGTCGACTTGCCGCGTCCGGACACGCCGGCGAACGCGATCGCGCCGCCGTCGACTTCGACCGCGCTCGCATGGAACACGAGGCTGCCCTGCTTGGACAGCGCGAGCGGCAGCACCTGGTTCAGGTGGAGGTGCTGCACGACGGCGTCCGACGTGCCGGGCACCGGATGGCAGGTCACGCGTTTCGCGTCCGCCGACACGTGGAAGTCCGCCAGGCCGGGGAAGCGCAGCAGGTAGCCGCCGTGCTCGCGGTGGAAATCGGTCCACGGCGCGCCGTCGGGCAGCGCCCAGGTGTAGAACGGGGTGGGCAGCGGCGCCTGCGGACGCGCCGCCGCGATGTCGAGGTCGACCACTACGCGGTGTCCCGCCCGAGCACGTGCGCGACGAAGCGCGCGGTCTCGTCGCGCGTGGGGAACAGGTCGGGATGGTCGCGCAGCACGGCTTCCTCGATCTCGCGCACGGTTCGCCTGCTGTCGCAGTAACCGAGCACGACGACCGCGGCCCGTCCCTCGCGGGAGAGTCGCGGCACGTGCTCGGGGCGCGAGCGGATCAGGTCCGACGGCAGCGACGGCATCGCCGGCCACGTCGAGTGGCTGAACCGCCGGCCCGTCGACGCAATCTCGACGACCCACGCGATCAGGTGATCGTCCGGCCGCGCCATCACGGTGGCGTTTATCGTGTCGCCGGGACGAACGGCCACCGGTTCCTCGATCGGGAGGAACGCCTGCGACCGGTCGATCCTGTCGTCCGAGAGCGGCGAGTTGGTCATCGCGACGCCGTCGGCGAGCTCGCACTCGAACCAGCCCGCGAGTCCGTGCAGCATGCCGTCGCGCTCGATGCGCAACGTCGCGGTCCAGCGGAAGAAATCGGGCTGGTCGGCACGAAGGTCGATCTCGCCGAGATCCGACGGCGGGCCGAGCAGCGCGTCGCGCGGGAGCGTGACCGCGTGCTCGAGGTTCGCCGCGTGGCGTTGCAGCCAGTGGAACTCGTCGGGCACGCCCTCCGCGCGCCAGCGGTCCACCTTCGCGCGTGCGGCGTCCGACTCGACCGCGGCAATCTTCAGTCGGATGCGGCCCGGGATCACGCGGCCGCCGGGCGCGAGGAACCGCGCTCGCGCGTCCTGCATCGTGCGCACGATGCCGTAGTCGAATCCGAAGTAGCCGACGTGATCGCAGATCACGACGTCGACCGGTTCGTCGAGCGTCGCCCGGTGCGAGCGCGCGTGGACGAAGGTGCAGCGGTCGGCGAGGCCCGCGCGCGCCATCGTCTGGCGCGCGACCTCGATCATGGCCGTCGAATCGATCGCGACGACGTGCGACGCGCCTGCCTGCAGGCAGAGGAGGCCGAGCACCCCGGAGCCGCACCCGAGGTCGGCGACGCGGTCGCCCGGCTTCAGCGTGCGCGCGATCGCGGCCCTGAACTGCTCGAGGCGCTTCCGGTCGGCGACGTAGCCGAGGTGCTCA
>JADIZG010000057.1 GCA_016704895.1 Betaproteobacteria bacterium | reverse complement strand
CTAGCGCGACCCGCGCCGGTCGACCGGTTCCGCGGCGCGCAGCTTGTTCGTGTGGCCCGCGGGGGCGTCGCTTCCGTCGGGCAGCTTGCCGAGGAAGTAGTACTTCTGCCACGCCTCGGCGAGCGTCGCCGGATCGCTTTGCCCGAAACGGCGCATGAAGTCGTCGCGCCGCGCCTTCCACGCGAGCGCCTGGTCGCGCAGCGCCGGATCGTCGTCGAGCGCGCGGATCTCCGGCGCGACGGACTCGACCGAGCCTGCCGGCACCGGGAACACCATGCAGACCGGCTCGCCTTTGTCGAACGTGACGCGGCCCGGCCGCGTCATCTGCCAGTTCATCGTGAACGGGTAGGGCAGCCAGCTCGTCTCGACGATGCCCGCGAGCGGCGCGATGCCGTCCTTGGGCTGGTTGAGCGGCCCCGTCGCCAGCAGGTTCCAGCCGGGCGGCGTGCGGAACAGCCAGCCCAGGTTGAACGTTACGATGCCGTGGGCGAAGTGCGACACGGCGTGCTTGCCGACGTCCCGGTAACCGTCCAGCGCGGAGATGCGCATGCTCGCCGCGCGCGGCCCGCCGTCCCAGACGATCTCGAGGTCGCAGGGGGATCCCGTGGTCCAGCCGTGCGCATTGGCGATCGCGAGCGGCAGGCAGCGGTAAGCGTGCCGGTCCGGCATGCGGTCCATCCAGTCGCGCGTGCTCGCGGCAGGGGCGAGCGGCAGCGGATCGTCGTCCAGCGCGAAGCACTCGAGCTTCATGGGGTCGGATCGAACGGGATGCCGTAGCATGCCACGCGTCCGTCGCGGCTGCCGCTCCCCTCTCGCGCGACCGCGAGTCCTGCTGGCCCCGGAGCGGCCACGAGGGGCCGGGACGGGGCGCGGAACGGAGCGTTCGCAGGCGACCGCGGCATGGGTGCCTGCGGTATGCGCTCGCTCGCTAGGCTGTTGGAATGATCGCACTCGGGGCCGCGCCTCGCCGGATCGCTCCCGATCACCCGATGCACCACGCGGACGTCACCATCCTGACGCGCACGCTCGGGCGCCCCTGCCTGGCGGACGCGGCGGCAAGCGTCGCCGCGCAGACCGTGCGCCCGCGCGAATGGCTGGTCGTCGACGCATCGGGCGAGGGCGTCGACCTGCCGCCGGCGGGCGACGTGCCGGTGCGTGTCGTGGGTGCCGGAGCGCGCCTGCCGCGATCTCGCGCCGCGAACCTCGGCCTCGATCGCGCGGAAGGCGCACGCGCGATCATCCTCGACGACGACGACCTGCTGCTTCCGGATGCGGTGAAGCTGCTGTCGGCCGCGCTCGACGCCCGCCCCGAGGTCAGGGTCGCCTACGGCGACGTGCGCGTTGACACCGGGGGCGCCCGGCCCGACGCGGTTCGCGTACGACTACTCCGAGTTGCTGCTGCTTCGCCGCAATCTCTTCCCTCCCAATGCCGCGATGTTCGACATGTCGCTGGTGCGGGAGCACGCTGTGCGGGTCGACGAGTCGCTCGACTGGTTCGAGGACTGGGACCTGTGGCTCTCGATGTCCGCCCATACCGCATTCGTTCACGTCGCGGAGGAGGTGGGCATCTATCGAATGGTGCTGTCGCAGTCCGGAATCTGGCTGTGGGCGAGCCCGGACGCCGATCCCAGGATCCGTCAGCACAAGGCGAAGGTCGAAGCGCGCCATGCGCAGCGGCGGCGTGCCGCGGAGGAACGTCATCGCGCCCTCAGGTCGCGCGCGCTCGCGCTCCGGACCGAGGGCCGCATCGAGGAGGCGCTGAGCGTCTGGATCGCCGCGGCGGGCAGCGATCCGCTGGATCCTGAACCGCCGGTGGTGGCGGCCCGCCTGCTCGTTGCCGCGGGTCGGGCGAACGACGCGCGTGCCGTGCTCGAGTCCGCGGTCGTGAGGATGCCGAAGCTGCCCGGGCTTCTGGTCGAACTGGCCCGGGCCTGCGAGCAGGCGGGAGAGCCCGCGCTCGCCGCGGTGGCGCGCTCCCGGGCGAATGCCATGGCGCAGGCCGCGCGCGCGCCCAAAGCCTGACGGTCTGGATGCGCCCGGCGGGCGATCGGACGTCGGGAGGAAGGTGCCCGCTTGGGCGGAAATCCGTCCCAAGTCCTTGCCGCACAAGCATTTCCCGTCCGCTCGACCCCCCCGGTCTGCTAGAATGAATGAACTCGGACCGCATCGCGCGGATCGAACCTTCCTCCCCACGACCGAGCCGCCGATGTCGACCCCGGTAAAGCGGTTGGGCGAGCTCCTGATCGAGCGCGGCAAGCTCGACGCGGGTTCCCTCGATCGCGCCCTGAGACTGCAGCAGGACTCCGGCGAGCGCCTCGGCGCCCTGCTGGTGACGCTCGGGCTCGTCGCGCCGCGCGACGTCGCCGAGGCGCTCGCCGCGCAGCTCGGGCTGCCGATGCTCGACGTCGCGGGCTATCCGGAGTTGCCGATCCTCGAGGAGCGCGTGTCGTCCCGGTTCCTGCGCGACGCCCACGCGCTCCCGGTGCGCGAGGACGCCGACGAGCTCGTGCTCGCGATGGCGGACCCGACCGACAGCTACGCGATCGACGCGTTCGCGATGGTGACCGGCGGCGCGTGCGACCGATGGTCGCGGTGCCCGGGGAGCTCGACGCGGCGCTCGAGCGGCTCTACGGGAGCGGCAAGAGCGCGATGGGCCAGATCGTCGGCGACGACGTCGAGATGCGCGGCGACGAGATCGCGTTCGACGCCGACGTGCAGCAGCTGAAGGACCTCGCGTCGGAGGCGCCGGTGATCCGCCTCGTGTCGCTGCTGATCACCAACGCGCTCGCCGCGCGCGCGTCCGACATCCACATCGAGCCCTTCGAGAACCGGCTGGTCGTGCGCTACCGGATCGACGGCGTGCTGCACGAGATCGAAACGCCTCCGCGCCGGCTGTCGGCCGCCGTGATCTCGCGCGTCAAGATCCTCGCGAACCTCGACATCGCCGAGCGGCGGCTGCCGCAGGACGGCGCATCCGGCTGCGCGTGCAGGGCAAGGAGATCGACCTGCGCGTGTCGACGGTGCCGACGATGCACGGCGAGAGCGTCGTGATGCGGATCCTCGACAAGGGCGGCGTCGCGCTCGACTTCGCGAAGCTGGGCTTCCTCGACGACACGCTCGAGCGCTTCCTCCAGGCGCTGAAGCAGCCCAACGGCATCCTGCTCGTCACGGGGCCGACGGGCTCGGGCAAGACGACCACGCTCTACACGGCGCTCGACGAGCTCAACAAGCCGGACGTGAAAGATCCTCACGGTCGAGGATCCGGTCGAGTACCGGATGGCGGGGATCAACCAGATCCAGGTGAAGCCGCAGATCGACCTCACGTTCGCGAACGCGCTGCGCTCGATCGTGCGCCAGGACCCGACGTGATCATGATCGGCGAGATCCGCGACCTCGAAACCGCACAGATCGCCGTGCAGTCGGCGCTCACCGGCCACCTCGTGCTGTCGACCGTGCACACGAACGACGCGGCGGGCACGGTCAACCGCCTGCTCGACATGGGCGTCGAGGATTACCTGCTCACGTCGACCGTCATCGGCATCGAGGCGCAGCGCCTGGTGCGCACGCTGTGCCCGCATTGCAAGGAGCCGTACAAGGCGCTTCCGGAGATGGTCGAGCAAACCGGCATCGGGCGCTTCCGCCGGCGGCGGGCCCGGTCACGCTGTGGCACGCGAAAGGCTGCGGCCAGTGCTCGCACACCGGCTACACGGGCCGCGTGTCGATCATCGAGATGATGCCGATGACCGACGCGCTCCGCGCGCTCGTGATGAGGCACGCGACCTCGATCGAGCTGAAGGCGCAGGCCGTGCGCGACGGCATGGTGACGATGTACGAGGACGGCCTGCGCAAGGCCGTCACCGGCATCACGACGGTCGAGGAAGTCCTCCGCGCGACGCGCGAGGACTAGGCCGATGCAAAAGGCGCATGCGGTGGCGGTGGATGACGTGAAGGCAACGCCGCGCCTTTTGCATCGGGAAGGGCTCGACGCGGTCGCCTTGGGGGGCGGCGTTCGCAGGGAAGGAAACGCCCATCCCGAACGGGATGCGACCGGCCGCGAATCGCAGCCGATCGGTCGACGACGGCGACCGTGGACACTCCTCGACGGAGCGGGAGGCCGGCGGCCCGGCGCCGACCGCCGACAACGGCACGCAACCCCGGGCGCAGTCCGTGGCGCCCTGCCGTCGTGCGCGGCGATGTCGTCCGCCGGAGTGCTCCGCGACGAGGTGCGCGGCGGCAAGGCGCTGTCGCAGGCGCTCGACGCGCGGCGTGAGGTGTTCGCGCTTTCTACGTGAAATATCGCGCGCGCGGGCGAGTGGAAGTGGCGTTTGCGATCAAAATGACGCGGCCTGCCGACACTACGAGCGAACAAGATCTGCGCGACGTACGGTGAAGAGCGCGCCTGCATCTACCCGGTCATCCCATCAAAGTTTATCTGCCGTCGGTGATGATCCTGCCGATCGCATACGCCGCCGCGTGTTCCAGCAGAGACGTTCTCGCAGGCGGTTATGCCGCGGGCGCTGCCGACGCTCGTCGATCTGGGTCGGCACCCCGCGCCAAATGGTGGTGGGGCACCGATCGTAAGCGTCGCGGCCGCCGTGCTTCGTGGTTCCGCGCCGCAAGCTGGCGCAGTAAGTGTTCCGGGGGCGCTTCGATGCGCGGCTGCGCCGCCGCTCGTCGGCGACCTCGTCGCGAAGGCCGAGGTCGCCCGCTTC
>JADIZG010000056.1 GCA_016704895.1 Betaproteobacteria bacterium | reverse complement strand
CGATGTTGCCGCTGTAGAGCAGCTGCATGAACGCGTCGCCCTCGCCGTAGGTCGTGATCCATCCGACCGGCCACATCTGCAGTCGCCCCGCGCGGCCCATCTTGAGGAGATCGGGGAACTTCTGCTTGACGAAGTCGATGCGGATGCCCAGGTCCTTCATGCTGCGCTTCCACAGCTCGTCCCGTTCGCGGTCGCGGGTCGTCGGGGTCGACCCCATCGACAACGTGAACGGCCTGCCGTCCGGCAGGTCGCGCCAGCCGTCGCGGTCGCGGTCCCTGTAGCCGAAGCGGTCGAGCAGCGAGCGCGCGGTCGCGACGTCGTAGGGCGCGCGCACGTCGAGCTTCGGGTCGTGGCCGGCGACGTTCGGCGGGATCGGCTGCGTCGCGGCGATCGCCTGCTCCTGCCACCAGACGCGGATCAGGTCCGGCACGTTGAATCCCATCGTGATCGCGCGGCGCAGCGCGACCTTGTCCGGCGTGTAGCCGCCGACGACGGGGTCCTCCATGTTGAAGTACGCGTAGTTGAGCGACGGCCGGATCACGCGATGCAGCGCGACCTTCCGGTCGGTGTAGGTGGCCTTCAGGCGACTGCCCGGGTCCAGCACGTTGGCGACGAGGTCGGCGGCAACGTTCGCATAGTCGAGCGCGCCCGAGTCGAACGCGAGGAGCTGCGGGCTCGATTCCTCGATGACCGAGATCTCGACGCGTCCGATCTGCGGCAGCCGCTTGCCTTTCATCGCCGCGGCGACCGCGCGGATGGCGGCGTCCGCGTTCGCCGGCGCCTCCGGAAAGGTTTCCTCCCGATAGCCCCGGTTCGCCTCGAGCACGATGCGCTGGCCACGGCGCCATTCCTTGAGCCGGTAGGGGCCGGTGCCGACGGGATTCGCCATCACCCAGCCGCTCGCGTCGCCGTAGGCCTCGACGACCTCGCGGGCGACCGCCGCCATCGCGACCTGCGTCAGGTAGCCCTGCAGCACGTAGTCGGGCTCGACGAGCTCGAGCCGGATCGTGTAACGGTCGATCGCCTTCAGTCCGGGGATCCCGGCGTCGTAGTCGAGCCGTCCGTCGGCCTTCGCCTTCGCGAGCACGGGCTCCGCGCCCGCGAGCTTGCCGTTCAGGTACCACAGGTACGGCGAGCGCATGCGCGGGTCGAGCAGACGCTTCCACGCGTAGACGTAGTCGTGCGCGGTCAGCTCGCGCGGCCTGGCCCTGAACGCCGGATCGTCGGCGAAATGGATGCCGCGCTTCAGCCGGATCGTCCAGACGCGGCCGTCCGCCGAGATCTCGGGCATGGCTGCCGCGGTGTTGGGGACGATCCGGTAGGGACGCGCGAGGTAGTCCCACACGTAGAGCGAGTCGAAGATCGCCCGCTCGACGTGCGACGAGTAGAGATCCGAGGTCGCCTGCGGATCGAACCCGGTCTCGGCGACCGGGATCATCACGCGCAGCGTCTTCGCGGGATCGGCCCAGGTGGCCGCGTGCGCGGGGGTCGCCAGCACGGCGAACGCCAGCGCCCAGGCAAAGACGTCCGGCTGAAGCCGGACCCACAACCTCCCGCACAAGCCTGTGGGTCCGGCTTCAGCCGGACGCCTCGCCGCGCCCGGCACGCGACTCACGATTTCCCGGCCGTCCGCCGCTTCGCGACGTCGACGTCGAGGTAAGGCCACGGGTGCTGCGTGAAGCCGTTGTACTTGTACCCGCCGATCCACGGTTGCACGAGCACGTTCTCGTAGCGGAACACCGTGATGTTCCACGGCGCGTAGGCGGTGACGAGCTCGTTCATCCGCTGCATCACCTTCTCGCGCTCGGAGCCGAGCGGCATCGCGCGCGCCTGCTCGTAGAGCCGGTCGTACTCGGGCAGCTTGAAGCGGGCGAGGTTCGAGAACCCGCCGTTCGGCCCGTAGAGCAGCCCCAGGAACCCGAAGCCCTCGGGCGTCGTGTTGATGTTGCCGAGCGTGAACATCTGGATCTGCCCGAGCCGCGCCGCCTTGAGCAGGTCGGGCCACTTCTGCTTGACGAACTCGAGCTTGAGCCCGATCGCGTCGGCGCTGCGCTTGCGCAGCTCGTCGTACTGCCGGTCGATCGCCGAGGGCGCGGAGGCGAGCTTCAGCACCAGCGGCTTGCCGTCGGGCAGCTCGCGGAAACCGTCGCCGTCGCGGTCCTTGTAGCCGAAACGGTCGAGCAGCGCCTTCGCGGCCACCGGGTCGTAGGCCTTGCGTCCGTCCAGCCTCGGATCGTGGCCGCTGACCGTCGGCGGGATCACCTGCGTCGCCGGGAACGCCTGGCCCTGCCGGATCACGCGGATCTCCTCGTCGACGTTGTAGCCGAGCGAGAACGCGCGGCGCAGCGCGACCTTGTCGGGCGTGTAGCCGCCGACGACCGGGTCCTCCATGTTGAAGTACGTGTAGGTGATCGCCGGCTGGACGCCGCGGCCGAGGACGACGCCGCGCCCGGCGAGCCGCGGCTTCAGCTTCGCCGGCGGGTCGAGCACGTTCCAGACGAGGTCGACGGGCGCCGCCGCATAGTCGAGCTCGCCCTGCTCGAACGCGAGGAGCCGCGGGTTGCTCTCCTCGATGATGCTGATCTCGACGCGGCCCGCGAACGGGATGCGCTTGCCCTTGTACTTCGCGACGATCGCCTTGTCCGCGGGATCCGCGCTGTCGGGAAAGCGCTCGTCGCGGAAGCCCGGGTTGGCCTCGAGCACGATCTTCTGCCCGCGACGCCATTCCTTGAGCCGGTACGGGCCCGTGCCGACCGGGTTCGCCATCGCCCAGCCGCTCCCGTCGCCGTACGCCTCGATCACCTCGCGCGCGACCGCTGACGCGCCGGTCGTCGTCAGGTTCGCCATCAGCTCGGTGTCGGGGAACCTGAGCCTGAGCCGGATCGTAGCGGTCGATCGCCTGCAGGCCTGCGATCGTCTTGTCGTAGTCGAATTTCCCGCCTTCGCGCGCGGCCGCGACCACCTCGTCCATGCCCTCGAACCGGCCGTCGAACATCTGCATCGAGTTCGAGCGCATGCGCGGGTCCATCACGCGCTTCCACGCGTAGACGTAGTCGTACGCGGTCAGCTCGCGCTTCTGTCCCTTGAACGCCGGGTCGTCGGCGAAGAAGATCCCCGGCCGCACGCGGATCGTCCAGAGCTTGCCTCCGTCGCCGATCTCGGGGAGCGCGACGGCCGTGTTCGGCGCGAGCCTGTACGGCCGCGCGAGATGGTCGTACTTGTAGAGGGTGTCGAAGATCACCTGGTTGACGGCGTTCGAGTAGATGTCGCCGGCCGCCTGCGGATCGAATCCGGTCTCGGCGGTCGGGAACACCGCGCGGATCACCTTCGCGGGATCGGGCTGCGCGAGCGCGGCGGTGGCGACGCCGGCGGCCAGCAACGCGGCGGCCGCGCGCGCAAGGATCCGCGAGCGCATCAGAGCAGCTTCCCGATGTCGGCCTCGAGCGCCTTGGGCTCGGTCTGAGGCGCATAGCGCTTGACGACCTGGCCCTTCCGGTCGACGAGGAACTTCGTGAAGTTCCACTTGATCGCCTCGAAGCCGAGCACGCCCTTCTTCGCGGACTTGAGGTGCTTGTAGAGCGGCGACGCGCTCTCGCCGTTGACGTCCACCTTCGCGAACAGCGGGAACGTGACGCCGTAGTTGAGCTCGCAGAACTGCTCGATCTCGGTCTCGCTGCCGGGCTCCTGCGCGCCGAACTGGTTGCACGGGAAGCCCAGGATCTCGAGCCCCTTGCCGTGCAGCTTCTGGTGGAGCGCCTCGAGGCCTTTGTACTGCGGCGTGAAACCGCACTTGCTCGCGGTGTTCACGATCAGCAGCACCTTGCCCTTGTAACGCGAGAGCTTCACGGGCTTGCCGTGGATGTCGTCGACGGTGATGTCGTAGAGCGTGGCCATGGGCGCGGTCCCGGGTTGAAAGCGGTGATTATCGCCCGGTCGGGCGCCGGCGGCGCCTGGACGCCGGACCGGGCGCCTGCCCGGCGGCGGGCGCGGTAGAGTGGCGGGATTCGCCGCTCACCCTCCGGACCCGACGCCATGTCCGCCCTGTCCGCCCTCGTCAAGCCGCGCGACCGCGACCTCGGATCGTTCTCGGTGCGCCGGATCCTTCCCGGATTCCCCACGCGCGCGGTGGGGCCGTTCGTCTTCGTCGACCACATGGGGCCGCTCGCGCTTCCGCCGGGCGAAGGCGTCGACGTGCGGCCGCATCCGCACATCGGGCTCGCGACGGTCACCTGGCTGTGGGAGGGCGCGCTGATGCACCGCGACAGCCTGGGCAGCGTGCGGAAGATCTCGCCGGGCGCCGTCAACTGGATGACCGCCGGCCGCGGCATCGTGCATTCCGAGCGCAGCGATCCGGAGGATCGTGTCGACGGCGTCCGGCTGCAGGGCATGCAGACCTGGGTCGCGCTGCCGCGCGGGCTCGAGGAAACGGAGCCCGCGTTCGTCCACGTCGAGGCGGCCGCGCTGCCGACGTTCCGGCACGACGACGCCGACGTCACCGTGATCGCGGGCCACGCGTTCGGCAAGCGCGCGCCGACCCCCGTCGTCTCGGACACGCTCTACGCGTCGGCGACGTTCGCGTCGGCGGGCGCGCTCGCGATTCCCGCCTCGCACGAGGAACGCAGCGTCTACGCGGTCGACGCGGACCTCTCGGTCGACGGCGAGACGGTGCCGGTGCACCACCTGGGCGTGATCGAGCCCGGCCGCGCGGTGACGCTCTCGGCGCGCGGCCCGGCGCGCGCGATGCTGATCGGCGGCGCGAGGCTCGACGGCGAGCGCTTCCTCTGGTGGAACTTCGTCGCGAGCTCGCGCGAGCGCATCGAGCGCGCGAAGGACGACTGGCGCGAGGGGCGCTTCGCCCCCGTTCCGGGGGAGACCGAGTTCATCCCGCTGCCGGAGCGATGAGGGCGGCTACGGCGACAGCGCGAGCGCCGTCCGCACGCGATCGCCGAGCGCCGCCAGCCGCTCGAACGGCGGCCGCTTCGCCGGCCACTCGAGCCCGACGCCGTCGCCGGCGTGGCGCGGCAGCACGTGCAGGTGGAAATGCGGCACCGTCTGGAAGCCCGCCGGCTCGTTCGCCTGCAGGATCGACACGCCGGCCGCGCCGAACTCGCGCTTGACGGTGCGCGCGATGCGCGCGGCGAGCCGGAACGCCGCCGCGGCCTCGTCGTCGTCGATGCCGTAGATCGTCTCGACGTGCCGCACCGTCGCGACGATCACGTGGCCGTCGTTCACCTGCCCGGCGTCCATGAACGCCACCACGCGGTTGTCGCGATAGACGAACGCGGCCGGAAGCTCGCCGGCCAGCAGGCGGCAGAAGACACAGGCGGTCACCGCTCGCTCCCGATCGTCGGCGTACCGAACCCCCGCCGCCCGGCGTGCGCACGACGAACACGTCGCCCGGCCGCATCTCCACCTTGAACGTCGCGCCGTAGTCCTCGCGCGATCCGTCGGTCCGCTCGACCCAGTTCTCGCCGAGCGCGCCAGGCCTCCCGCCCGCGACGCCGAACGGCGCGACGCGCCGGTGGTTCGCGAGCATCACCGCGGTCATCGCCTCGAGGAAGCGCACGCGCCGCTCGCCGCCGTCGCCGCCGCGATGCCGGCCCGCGCCGCCGCTGCCGCGGCGGATCGCGTACGAGTCGAGGCGCACCGGGAAGCGCCACTCGAGCACTTCCGGGTCGGTGAGCCGCGAATTCGTCATGTGCGTCTGGACGACGCTCGTGCCGTCGAAGTCCGGTCCCGCGCCCGACCCGCCCGAGATCGTCTCGTAATACTGGTAGGTGTCGTTGCCGAACGTGAAGTTGTTCATCGTGCCCTGCGAGGCCGCGAGCACGCCGAGCGCGCCGTAGAGGCAGTCGGTGATCGCCTGCGAGGTCTCGACGTTGCCGGCGACGACCGCCGCCGGGTAGCGCGGTGCGAGCATCGACCCCTCGGGGATCACGATCGTGAGCGGTTTGAGGCACCCGGCGTTCATCGGGATCTCGTCGTCGACGAGCGTGCGGAACACGTAGAGCACGGCCGCCTTGCACACGGCCGAGGGCGCGTTGAAGTTGGTCGGCCGCTGCGGGCTCGTGCCGGTGAAGTCGATCACCGCCTCGCGCTTCGCCCGGTCGACGCGGATCGCGACGCGGATGACCGCCCCGTCGTCCATCTCGTACGCGTAGGCGCCGTCCTTCAGCGCGCCCAGCACGCGGCGCACCGACTCCTCGGCGTTGTCCTGCACGTGCTTCATGTACGCGCGCACGACCGGCAGCGAGAAGTGCGCGACCATCTTCGCGAGCTCCTCGGCGCCCTTCGCGCACGCGGCGACCTGCGCGCGCAGGTCGGCGAGGTTCTGGCCGGGGTTGCGCGCGGGGTAGCGGCCCGACGCGAGGATCGCGCGCATCTCGTCCTCGAGGAAGCGGCCCTGCGCCACCAACTGCACGTTGTCGAGCAGCACGCCCTCCTCGTCGACGTGCGAACTGTCCGGCGGCATCGAGCCCGGCGTGATCCCGCCGATGTCGGCGTGGTGCCCGCGCGAGGCGACGTAGAACTCGGGCTGGTCGCTCCCCTCACCCCGGCCCTCTCCCCGCATGCGGGGAGGGGGTGCCAAGGGGATCGCCCCCCCTCCCCTCGCCCCCCCCTCTCCCGCCGCGGGAGAGGGGAATCGGAGCGGCGTGCCGGCCGCCTTCAGGAAAACGGGGGCGATGACGGTGACGTCGGGCAGGTGCGTGCCGCCGTTGTAGGGCGCGTTCAGCACGAACACGTCGCCCGGCTTCATCGTCCCGGCGCGGCGGTCGATCACCGTCTTGACGCTCTCGCCCATCGAGCCCAGGTGGACCGGCATGTGCGGCGCGTTCGCGATCAGGTTCCCGCCCGCGTCGAACAGCGCGCAGGAGAAGTCGAGGCGCTCCTTGATGTTGACCGAGGTCGCGGTGTTCGCGAGCGTCACGCCCATCTGCTCGGCGATCGCCATGAACAGGTTGTTGAACACCTCGAGCAGCACCGGGTCGGCGGTCGTGCCGATCGCGTGCGCGCGCTTCGCCGCCTCGACGCGCTCGAGTACGAGGTCGTCGCGCGGGGTCAGCGTCGCCCGCCAGCCCGGCTCGACGACGGTCGTCGCGTTCGGCTCCTTGACGATCGCCGGGCCGGGAATCGCGTCGCCCGGCCGCAGGTCCTCGCGCGCGTAGACCGCCGCCTCGCGGAACTCGCCGGCCGTGTAGACGCGGTGCGTGGCGATGCTCGCGAGCGCGCCTGCGCGCGGTGCGAACGCGGGCATCCGTTGGCCTGCCGATTCGGTGCGCCCGACCGCCTCGACCGCGATCGCCTCGATCACGAGCGCCTTGCCGGGCATCAGGAACCCGTACTGCTGCGCGTAGCGCCGCTCGAACTCGGCGACGACGTCGCGCAACGCCCCCGCCGGCACCTCGATCGTCGTGTCGGTCCCCTCGACCTTCACGTGCATCGTCCGGCGGCACCCGATGCGCTCCGCCGGGATACCCTGCTTCGCGACGTCGTCGCGCGCGGAGACATCGAGCGCATCGTACGTCGGCGACACCGCCGCGAGCGAAGCCTCGTCGAGCCCCGCTTCGACCGCCTGCTGCCTCAACGCCCGCACGTCGGCGAGTCCCATGCCGTAGGCCGAGAGCACGCCCGCCAGCGGGTGGATGAACACGCGCGTCATGCCGAGCGCATCGGCGACGAGGCACGCGTGCTGGCCGCCGGCGCCGCCGAAGCAGCAGAGCGTGTACTCGGTGACGTCGTAGCCGCGCTCGACCGAGATGTGCTTGATCGCGTTCGCCATGTTCTCGACGGCGATTTCGAGGAACCCGGCCGCGATCTCCTCGGGCGTGCGCCGGTGCCCGGTGGCCGCCGCGACCTCGTCGGCAAGCGCCCCGAACCTGCGGCGCACGACCTCGGCGTCGAGAGGCTCGTTGCCGTCGGGGCCGAACACGTGCGGAAACAGCGCGGGGTCGAGCTTGCCGACCATCACGTTGCAGTCGGTGACCGCGAGCGGACCGCCGCGCCGGTAGGACGCCGGCCCCGGATTCGCGCCGGCCGATTCCGGCCCGACGCGGAAGCGCGCGCCGTCGAACGTGCAGATCGACCCGCCGCCGGCGGCGACCGTGTGGATGCGCATCATCGGCGCGCGCAGCCTCACGCCCGCGACCTCGGTGACGAACGCGCGCTCGTACTCGCCCGCGTAGTGGGTGACGTCGGTCGAGGTGCCGCCCATGTCGAAGCCGATGATCCGGTCGAAGCCCGCGAGCCGCGACACCTCGACCGCGCCGACGATGCCGCCCGCGGGTCCCGACAGGATCGCGTCCTTGCCCTGGAACAGGTGCGCGTCGGTGAGCCCGCCCGACGATTGCATGAACTGCAGGCGGACGCTTCCCCTCACCCCGGCCCTCTCCCCCTGCGGGGGCGAGGGAGTGTGTGGCCCGCCGGCAGTTCCCGACACCCCTGCGTCTTCCGCTTGCGGGAACGGGCCGGCGTGAGGACCCGCACCGTTCGGCGGCACCTCCCCTCCTGCGGGAGGGGTGAGGGGCGCCCGCGAGGTCGTCCTCGACCTGCCCGACGTACCGCCGCAGGATCGGCGACAGGTACGCGTCGACGACCGTCGTGTCGCCGCGCGACACGAGCTTCATCAGCGGCGAGACCTCGTGCGACACCGACACCTGCGCGAAGCCGATCCGGCGGGCGATGGCCGCGATCGCCTTCTCGTGCTGCGGGAAGCGGTAGCCGTGCATCAGCACGATCGCGACCGCGCGGATGCCCGCGTCGTGCGCCTCGCGCAGTGCGCGCTCGACCGTCGCCTCGTCGAGCGGGCGCACGATCTCGCCGCGCGCGCCGATCCGCTCGTCCGCCTCGATCGCGCGCTCGTAGAGAAGGCTCGGCAGCTCGATCCGGCGCACGAAGAGCTTCGGCCGGTTCTGGTAGGCGATGCGCAGCGCGTCGGCGAACCCCTTCGTGACGACCAGCGCGGTCCGCTCGCCCTTGCGCTCGAGCAGCGCGTTGGTCGCGACCGTCGTCCCCATCTTGACCGCGTCGATCGCGTCGGCGGGGATCGGCGCTCCCGGGGCCAGCCCAAGCAGCTCGCGGATGCCCTGGACCGCGGCGTCGCGATAGCGCTCCGGGTTGTCGGACAGGAGCTTGTGCGTCGCGAGGCTGCCGTCGGGGCGGCGCGCGACGATGTCGGTGAACGTGCCGCCGCGGTCGATCCAGAATTGCCACATACAGGAGTCAGGAGTCAGTTGGCAGTTGGCGGTGGGCCGGCGCCGATTCGGAGGGTTGGGGCATTATAGGAGCCCCGTCGCCGCATGGACCCCGACGCGGGTTTACTGCCAACTGCCAACTGACTCCTGACACCTGAATGCTCGGCATCCTGACCCTCGACACCGGCTTTCCGCGCATCAAGGGCGACGTGGGCTCGCCGGAGACGTTTCCGTTCCCGGTGCGCTTCGCGACCCCGAAGGGCGCGGCGGTCGACCTCGTCGTGCATCGGCGCGACGATTCGATGCTCCCGGCGTTCATCGAGGCGGGCCGGGGACTCGTCGATGCCGGCGCGGTGGGCATCGCGACCACCTGCGGCTTCCTCGCGCGCTGGCAGGACGAGTTGACGGCCGCGCTGACCGTTCCGGTGCTCTCGTCGTCGCTGCTGCAGGCGCCGCTCGTCGCGCGCACGCTGCCGACGGGCCGGCGCGTCGGCATCGTCACCTACTCGGCCGTGGACGTGACGCCCGAGCTCCTCGCGGCCGTGGGGCTCCCGGCGTGGACGCCGGTCGAGGGCGTGGACCCGGTCGGCACGTTCGGGCGCACGATCCGGCACGGCACGGCGAAGCTCGACGTCGAGGCGATGGCCGCCGACGTCGCCGGAGCCGCCCGCCGACTCGTCGGCACGCACCGCGACGTCGGGGCGATCGTCCTCGAATGCGCGAACATGCCGCCGTATCGCGCAGCGGTCGAGACCGCGACCGGACTCCCGGTCTACGACGCGGCACAGCTCGTCGCCTGGTTCCATGCCGGGCTCGCCGCGACGACGCCGCGTTACGGGCGCAGGGATTTGTGGTAAAAGTCCGCGCTCGCAGCCTTCGCCCGGCGCGCTCCCGCGGCGCGCCCCACCCTGCCAGGAGATCCCGATGAAACGTTCCGCCGCCCTCGCCGCCGCGATCGGCCTCGCCACGGCGCTGTCCGCGCTGCCCGCGGCCGCGCAGACGAAGTGGGACCTGCCGTCCGCCTACCCCGCGAACAACTTCCACACCGAGAACCTGCAGCAGTTCGCGAACGACGTCGAGAAGGGCTCGGGCGGCAAGCTCAAGATCCAGCTGCATCCGAACGCGTCGCTGTTCAAGGCGCCCGAGATCAAGCGCGCGGTGCAGGGCGGCCAGGCGCAGGCGGGCGAGATCCTGCTCGTCAACTACGAGAACGAGGACGCGCTCTACGGCCTCGACGGCATCCCGTTCCTCGCGACCTCGTACGCCGACTCGTTCAAGCTCTACAAGGCGTCGAAGAAGGCGCTCGGCGACAAGCTCGGCGCGCAGGGGATGATGCTGCTCTACACGGTGCCGTGGCCGCCGCAGGGGATCTACACGAAGCGCACGCTCAACTCGGTCGCCGACATGAAGGGCCTCAAGTGGCGCGCGTACAGCCCCGCGACGGCGAAGATCGCCGAGCACGTCGGCGCGCAGCCGATGACCGT
>JADIZG010000055.1 GCA_016704895.1 Betaproteobacteria bacterium | reverse complement strand
GATGGCGCTCGCCTCGCCGGGCACGAATAATGCAGCCAATGCCGGTTCCGATCCCGACGACCCGCCCCGCCACTCGCGCATGGACCGCACCGAACGCTTCCACCTGATCGACCGGATGCTCGCGCAGCGCAGGCTCGTCACGAAGCGTGAGTTCCTGGACGAGCTCGAGGTGTCGCTCGCGACGTTCAAGCGCGACCTCGAGTACCTGCGCGACCGCATCGGCGCGCCGATCGAATGGAACGCCGAGCGCCGCGGCTACGAGTACCGCGCGAAGGCCGGCGACCGGCCGTTCCAGCTTCCGGGCCTGTGGTTCAACCCGTCCGAGATCGAGGCGCTGCTGACGATGCACGCGATGCTCGACGAGATGCAGCCGGGCCTCCTCGGCCGGCACGTCGAGCCGCTGCGCGCGCGGCTCGAGGCGCTGCTCGAGGAGGGCAAGGTCGAGGCCTCCGAGGTCCGCAAGCGCGTCACGATGCTGCCGCAGGCGGCGCGCACGCTCGCCGACAACGTGTTCGAAACGGTCGCCGCGGGGACGCTCAAGCGGCGGCGCATCGTGATCCGCTACGGCGCGCGCAGCACCGGCGAATCCACCGAGCGCACGATCTCGCCGCAGCGGCTCGTCCACTACCGCGACAACTGGTACGTCGACGCCTGGTGCCACCTGCGCAACGGGCTGCGCAAGTTCGCCGTCGACGCGATCGCCGACGCGCGGCTCACCGAGGACGCGCGAAGGCCGTCGACCTGCGCGAGGTCGCGCGTGAGTTCAACAGCGGCTACGGCATCTTCGGCGGCACGAAGGTGCACTGGGCGAAGCTCCGCTTCGCGCCCTCGCGCGCGCGCTGGGTCGCGCAGGAGCGCTGGCACCCGGACCAGCGCGGCCGCGCGGAAGCGGACGGCTCGTACGTGCTCGAAGTGCCCTACACCGACTCGCGCGAGCTGATGATGGACATCCTCAAGTACGGGTCCGAGGTCGAGGTGCTGGGGCCGGCGTCGCTCGTCGCGACGGTGGCAGGCGAGATCCGCAAGATGGCCGCCGCGCTGCCCCGCGCCTGAGGCCGGCGCGCCGCGACCCGCCGGGCCGACGCGCGCGCCGGTGATGCAGGCGCGTTCTCGATCCCTCAGGCCTCGAACCCGCCGGCGGCGCGCAATTCCGCGGTGCGCTCGCCGCACATCCATTCGACGAACTTCGCCGCGAGGTCGGGAGACGCCGCGCCCGCGCACACCGCCGCCGAGTAGGTCGTCGCGAGCTCGAACGCACGAGGCAGCAGCGCGGCAAGCACGACGCCGGGCGTGTAGAGGATCTCGGTGACCTGCGTGCAGCCGATCGCGCCCGGCAGGGCGCACTGCGCGAGCTCGTTCATCGCCGTCGCGCCGTTCGGGTAGGTCTTCAGGCGCGAGGCCAGCGCGCCGAGCAGGCCCAGGCGGTCGAGCACGCGCACGAAATGGATGCCGGCGGTCGCCCGCTCGGGATCGGGCAGGAAGATGGCGGGCGCCTCGCGCAGCGCCGCGGCGAGCGCGTCGGCGTCGGGGATCGACGGCACCGGATCGCCCGCGCGCACCGCGATGCCGGTGCGCACGCGGCCGATCGGCCGGATCGACGCGGCGACGATGCGGCCCTCGCCGACGAGCGCGTCGAGGATCGCGGCGGTCGACACGAACGCGTCGCACGCCTCGCCCGCGGCGAGCTTGTCGCGCATCGCGCCGACCGCGCCGAACGTCCCGCGGATCATCGCGCCGGTCTCGCGGTGGAACGCGCCGGCGATGCCTTCGACGAGCGCCTTCGCGGCGCCTGCCGACAGGAGCACGAGATCGCTCATGCGGAGCGTCTCCCGCAAGGCCCGCTGCCGGAGGTTGCGCGCACCGCCGCCCTCGCCACCGCGCGGATCACCGGTCGGCCTTCGCGCCGGAGGCCTTCACGACGCGCTCCCACTTGACGATGTCCTGCTCGAGGTGGCGCGCGAACTCGGCGGGCGTCATCGTCATCGGCACCGCGCCCTGCTTCGCCCAGTCGTCGCGCACGTCCTGGCGCGAGACGATCCTGCCGATCTCGGCGTTGAGCTTCGCGACGATCGCCGCCGGCGTCCCTTTCGGCGCCATCACGCCGAGCCAGATCGTCGTCTCGTAGCCGGGAACGCCGGCCTCCGCGATCGTGGGCACGCCCGGCAGCACCGACGAGCGCACGGTGCCGCTCGTGCCGAGCGCCTTCACCTTGACCTCGCGCGCGTGCTGGCTCATCACGGTCACCGCGTCGAACATCATCTGCACCTGCCCGCCGAGCACGTCGGTGCGCGCGCCGGCGCTCCCCTTGTACGGCACGTGCAGGATGTCGACGCCGGCCATCGACTTGAACAGCTCGCCGGCCATGTGATACGGCGTGCCCGGTCCCGACGACGCGTAGCTCATCTTGCCGGGCTCGGCCTTCGCCTGCGCGATCAGCTCGGCGATCGTGTTCGCCTTCACCGACGGGTGCACGACCAGCACGAGGTCCGACGAGTTGATCGGCGCGACGCCGACGAAGTCGCGCATCAGCACGAACGGCCTGTTCGGCATCAGCGACTCGTTGACCGTGTGCGTGTTCGACATCACGAGCAGCGTGTAGCCGTCGGCCGGACTCTTCGCGACCGCCTCGGTGCCGATCACCGAGCCGCCGCCGGGGCGGTCGTCGACGACGAACGGCTGGCCGAGCGCCTCCTGCAACCGCTGCGCGAGGAAGCGCGCGTAGACGTCGGCCGGGCCTCCTGCCGCGAACGGCACGATCATGCGCACCGGCCGCGTCGGATAGTCCTGCGCGAGGGCGGGCGCCGCAGGAGCGAGCAGGAGCGCGGCGAGGACGAGCGACAGGGCACGCGGCATGGCGACTCCTCGGACGGAACAGAGGCCGCACTGTAATCCAAGCCCCCGCCCGGAGCCAGCGCCGCGCAGTGCGCCGCAACAACCGCCGGGAACCGTGCGGCCCGTTCGCCCGGCCGGCGTCAGAGCGCGCGCACGCGAGACGGATCGGGCCGAGCGAGCCACGCCATCGCCGCATCGGCGAAGCGCTCGCACTCGGCGATCGCGCGTTCCCAGTCGCGGATGCGCGCCGCGTGGTCGAGACTGTATCGGTAGAAGTCGTTGCGATCGGGAAGCTTGCGGTTGGGCAGCCGATCGAGGAACGCCCGCGACGGCGCGACGAGCAGCACGTTCGCGAGCCAGGGATGCGCGCGCGGGCGGGCGCGCCACGGCAGGAACTTGTCGAGCCAGCCGGGCGTGACGTGCGGCACGAAGTGCGGATAGAGCACGATGCCGTCGAGGCGCGAATGCGGCAGCAGCAGGTGATAGTCGATCAGCCCGCCGTCCCAGTAGTCGCCAGGCGGCGCGCCCGCGATGTCTTCGACCGGATCGCTCACGATAGGAATCGAGCCGGAGGCGGTCAGCGCGTCCTCGACGTTGCCCGCGTCGATCGCGACGCTCGCGAGACCGAACGCGTCGTGCGACTCCGCGAGCGTCGACGGCGCGCCTGCATGAAAGACGACGCGCTCGAGATGATGCGCGAGCCGCGAGCGGGCGACCGCGTTCGTCAGTGCCGCGCGCGCGAACGCCCTGCGGCCGCGACGACCCGCGAGCGGACCGCGCGCACGCGAGGTGAGCACGTCGAGCGACACGCCCTCGCGCACGTCGAGCCGCCCCTCCGCGAGCACCTGACGTGCGACCGCGCGGATCGTCCCGCCCACCTCTGCCGGGGAGGGATTGCGGCGATAGTTCTGGTCGCGAACGTACGCGCGCTTCAGGCGGTCGAGCGCCGCGACCGCGTCGGGTTGCGCGAGCGCCGCCATCCGCCACGCGCCGATCGACGCGCCGGCGAGCTCGACGCGCGGCATCGCAGGCAGCCATTCGCGCGCGATGCGCCGGTCGAGCGGGATGAGCGCAAGACCTTTCGGCCCCCCGGCGGCGGCGGGAATCGCGCGGACGTCGGCGGGTGCAATGCCGCGCTCCCGAAGGTGCGCGAGCGCCCGGGGGCCGGCGCGGAGCTCGAGGAGGTCGAAGTCGGAAGCGGGCATGCGGGTGTCGAACCGGATTCCCGCGGCGCGGGAAGCGCCCCGAGGCGCTGCGGCCCGGAGGGACGGGCCCGCGCGAGCCGCGCAGTCTACAACGTGGACGCCCGCGCGCCGGCTGGACTACCATCTCAACCCCGACCGCACCCGCCGCACCGATGGACGCCTCCGCGTTCGCCGCCGAGATCGAGACGCACCGCCGCTACCTGATGCGCGTCGCGCAGCTGCAGCTGCGCGACCGCGACGCGGCGCAGGACGTGGTGCAGGACACGCTCGTCGCCGCGCTGTCGGGCGCGGACGGGTTCGACGGCCGGTCGAGCCTCAAGACCTGGCTCACCGGGATCCTCAAGCACAAGATCGTCGACGCGATCCGCCGCAAGAAGCGGGCGCCGGTGCCGCTCTCGGCGCTCGACGACGAGGGGACGATCGACGACTTCGACGCGCTGTTCCGGTCCGACGGGCGCTGGGACGCCCCGCCCGCCGACTGGGGCGATCCGGAGGCCGCGCTCAACCAGCGCCAATTCTTCGACGTGATGGAGTTCTGCCTCGAGAAGCTGCCGCCGCAGACCGGCCGCGTGTTCATGATGCGCGAGGTGATGGAGCTCGAGACCGACGAGATCTGTAAGGAACTGGCGATCACCGCGAATAATCTCTGGGTGATCCTGTACCGCGCCCGAATGGCGCTGCGCGTCTGCCTCGAGCAGCACTGGTTTGCCGGCGGCGCCCGCCGCCCGACGCCGGCGTGATGCGGAGAGCGGCCATCCGATACTCATGAGCTGGCTCGGCCTGAAGCACCATTGCAAGGACATCACGCGGCTCGTCTCGCAGTCGCAGGACGCCCCGTTGCCGTGGCTCCAGCGCCTCCGGGTGCGGGTGCACCTGTCGATGTGCGCGGCGTGCGCGCGCTTCGAGGCGCAGATGCGGTTCCTGCGCGAGGCGGCGCGGCGGTACAAGGCATGATGCGAGCGTCGCGGAACCCGGCCCGACCGTGCGGCGACGTGCAGCGGCGCGCCCGACGGAGGATCACGTGACCACCATCACCGTGAACGGCGCCGCGCGCCCGTTCGACCGCGGGATGTCGGTCGCCGATCTCGTCCGCGACCTCGCCCTCGAAGGCAAGCGCATCGCCGTCGAGTTGAACGGCGAAATCGTGCCGCGCAGCCGCTACGCCGAGACGCGGCTCGCCGCGGGCGACCGCCTCGAGATCGTCGGCGCCGTCGGCGGCGGCTGAGGGGCCGCGCCCGGGCGCGGGCGTACAATTCGCGCATGAACGCACCCCATCCCGCCCCGCCGGACGACCCGCTGGTGATCGCGGGACAGGCCTACCGGTCGAGGCTCCTCGTCGGCACCGGCAAGTACCGCGATTTCGAGCAGACGCGCGAGGCGGTCGTCGCGTCCGGCGCCCGGATCGTCACCGTCGCGATCCGCCGCACGAACATCGGCCAGGACGCGAGCGCGCCGTCGCTGCTCGACGCGCTGCCGCCTTCCGAGTTCACCTACCTCCCGAACACCGCCGGCTGCTACACGGCCGACGACGCGGTGCGCACGCTCAGGCTCGCGCGCGAGCTGCTCGACGGCCACAAGCTCGTCAAGCTCGAGGTGCTGGGCGACAAGGACACGCTGTTCCCCGACGTGCGCCAGACGCTCGCCGCGGCCGAGACGCTCGTGCGCGACGGCTTCGACGTGATGGTCTACACGTCCGACGACCCGATCGTCGCGCGCGATCTCGAGTCGATCGGCTGCGTCGCGATCATGCCGCTCGCCTCGCTGATCGGCTCGGGCATGGGGATCCTCAATCCGTGGAACCTGAAGCTCATCCTCGATCAGGCGAAGGTGCCGGTGATCGTCGATGCCGGCGTGGGCACCGCGTCGGACGCCGCGATCGCGATGGAGCTGGGATGCGCGGGCGTGCTGATGAACACGGCGATCGCGCAGGCGCGCGAGCCGGTGCGCATGGCGCGCGCGATGAAGCTCGCGGTCGAGGCGGGTCGCGAGGCGTTCCTCGCGGGACGCATGCCGCGCAAGCTCTACGCGGCGAGCCCCAGCTCGCCGACGTCCGGGCTCATCGGATGATGCGTCCGCTCCGCCCGGTGCAGCGCACGGCTGCCGCCGTCGCGTTCGCGGCGTTCGCGTCCGTCGCGCTCGCGGTCCCGCCTACGCGCGACGAGCTCGCGCAGTGGTGCGCCGAGGCCGAGGACATGGGGCACTGCGGCCGCCTCGTCGAGGAGCGGCAGATGAAGCGGCTCCCGGGGCTCGCGAAGCGCGAAGGCGTCAACCTCCGGGTCGCGCTCTATCCGACCGGGACCGCGACGTTCACCGACGTCGAGAACCCGATCCACCCGGTCTCGTTCAGCCTGTTCGACTCGATCGATCCGATCAACGCGGTGCTGCTGTTCAAGACGCAGGGCGAGCGTGCGACGTTCGTGCTGCTGCAGCGCGTCGGCAACCGGACGACCGAGCTGCCGTCCGAGCCCGCGCTCTCGCCCGACCGTCAGCGCCTCGCGACCGCGGACTTCTGTGCGGCCGGCTGCACGAACGAGCTCGTCGTCTGGCGCGTCACGCGCGAAGGCGTCGTCAAGGAGCTCGCCTGGCGATCGACCGACGACTGGGTCGACGCGACGCCGCGCTGGAAGGACGCCGACACCGTCGTCGTCGAGTACCGGACCGCGAGCGGCGGGGCGCCGCAGACGCTCGAGCGCAAGCTTTCGCAGGGCGGCTGGCTCGCGCCGCGCTGACGCCGATGGCCGACGAGGCGCCGGAGGTCGTCCGCCGTCCGGTGAGGAGCTACGTGCTGCGCCAGGGACGGCTGTCGCCCGCGCAGGCGCGCGCGCTCGAGACGCTCGCCCCGAAGTACTGCCTGCCGTTCGCTCATGAGGCGATCGATTTCGCGGCGGTCTTCGGCCGGCACGCGCCGGTCGTCCTCGAGATCGGCTGCGGCATGGGCGAGACGACCGCGGCGATCGCGCACGCCCATCCGGAGAGCGACTTCGTCGGCGTCGAGGTGCACGGGCCGGGCGTGGGCTCGATCCTGAATCGCATCGAGCAGTCGGCGCTCGCGAACCTGCGCATGATCCAGCACGACGCGGTCGAGGTCGTCGACGCGATGATTCCCGCAGGCTCGCTCGCGGGCATCCACGTCTACTTCCCCGATCCCTGGCCCAAGAAGCGCCACCACAAGCGCCGGCTGCTCCAGCCCGGCTTCGTGCACGCGCTCGCGACGCGCCTCGCGCCGGGCGGCTACCTGCACGCGGCGACCGACTGGGCGCCCTACGCCGAGGAGATCCTCGCGACGTTCTCCTCGGAGCCGCTGCTCGCGAACACCGCGCAGCGCTACGCGCCCCGGCCCGGGTGGCGCCCGCAGACGAAGTTCGAGACGCGGGGCTTGAAGCTCGGCCACGAGGTGTTCGACATCCTGTTCCGCAGGAATTGAATGGGGTCAGAGCTGTAA
>JADIZG010000054.1 GCA_016704895.1 Betaproteobacteria bacterium | reverse complement strand
ACCGCGGTTCCGGCTGGGCCGAGGCGATGGACAAGCCGATGCTCTGCATCATGAAGCCGTACGACGGCGGTCCGGCCACCGTGGGCAATGGCGTGATGGCCGGCATCGCGGTCGACTCGCCAGACAAGGTCGATCGAATCCACAGCAAGGCACTCGAACTCGGCGGCAAGGACGAAGGCCCTCCTGGCCTGCGCGCCGAGGGCGGCGAGGGTTTTTACGCCGCCTACTTCCGGGACCTGGATGGCAACAAGCTCGACGTCTTCTGCTACTACTGAGCGATCGCGCAGAGGCCGGCGCGGACGCGACCCAACCTGCTGCGGTGCTCGGCAGGGCGCTCCGCTTAGCCCGAACGCCAGGCACCGCACTGACCATAAAACGCTTTCAGCCCCTGCCCATGCAAACCTCGTCCCAATCGCCCGCTCCGACGGACTTCGATTTCATCGTCGGCGAGTGGACCGTCAGCCATCGCCGCCTCAAAGAGCGTTTGTGCGGCTGCAACGACTGGATCGAGTTCGCTGGCACGTCGTCCACGCGAAGGATCCTTGCGGATTCGGCAACGTCGAAGACAACGTGCTCCACTTCCCGTCGGAAGTCGTTCGTGCGGCCGCGTTCCGGTCGTTCGATCCCAAGGCGGGAACCTGGGCGATCTGGTGGCTCGACGGGCGAGCACCCCACAACCTCGACACGCCGGTGGTTGGCGGCTTCGCGGGCACCGTGGGTACGTTTTTCGCCGACGACTCGCTGGGCGGCAAACCGATCAAGGTTCGCTTCATCTGGAATGCCAACCCGGGAGCCGACCCGACCTGGGAGCAAGCCTTCTCGGTCGATGCCGGTGCCACCTGGGAAACGAACTGGACGATGGAGTTCGCGCGTGCCGGGACCTGACGATTCGCTCGACCGCCCCGCTCGCGGCGCAGCTTCGCCGGCCTCGGCGGCGCGATGCCTTGCGCGTTAGCCGACACAGGGGGGCCACCCTTTGCATCGCTACGATCCTGACCGGGCGCCCGATTCGGAGGAGTGGCTCGCGCTGGATGAACAGCTGCGAGCCGGTCTCGCCGAGGAATACCATCGCGCCAAGCGCATCAAGCTGCCGAATCTTCAGGCGCACGCGATCTTTCATGCAATCGTCGAGAACCAGATCGCCGAAGGCCTGGCACCCGTCGTCAGCGCGATGGCCCGCCTCACCGCCGAAGGTCTGTCGCGGCACGATGCCATCCACGCCATCGCCTCGGTCCTCGCGAGACACATCAACGAGCTCGTCAACGCCAAGACAGACGAGAAGGACTCCGCGGCCGTCTATGCCGCAGCCGTCGAGCGGCTCACGGCAAAGCGCTGGCGCCGCGGCTAGCCCCGCGGTCGAGGCGACCTGCGCGAACGACCACATGGGCGCATCGACTCCCCCTTAGGCGACCGATCCGCAGCGCATCGTGATCGAACGACATGCCGCGAGCCTCGTGCTCCTGTTTCACTTCGTCTTCGTCGTGCTCGCCGTATTCGGCGGCTTCGGCGTCCTGGTCGACCCGCGATGGGCCTGGGTCCACCTGCCGATCGTGGCCTGGTCCTCGGTCGTGAATCTCGCGGGGTGGACGTGCCCGCTCACACCGTTGGAGAATCGCCTGCGCGCCGCGGCGAACGAGTCCGGCTACGACGGCGGGTTCGTTCACCATTACCTGGGACCGCTCGTCTATCCGCAAGGCATGCCACGGCGGCTCGAACTGGTGGCCGGCGTCGCGATCGTCGTGTGGAACGGAGCGTTGTATGCGTGCATCTACTGGTGGCTTTCTCGTGGCGCCCCGGTCAGCTGACCCTGCGTTCGACTCGGACGACCCGGTCGGGGCGCTTCGTGCCTGCAGTCGGGTCGCCCTCACTTGTTTCGTCATGCCGCAGTCGGGCGCCGCTCGCGTGAAAGGTGACCGATGCTGACGACCTACCGGGGCAGTTGCCATTGCGGTGCCGTCAGGTTCGAGGCGGACCTCGACCTCACCCGACCCTCCTACCGCTGCAACTGCTCGATCTGCCGCAGAACGCGCTTCTGGCCCGCCGTGGCCACTCCCGAGGGCTTTCGCCTGCTGTCGGGCGAATCGGAACTGACGCAGTACCTGTTCCACACCGGGAAGAACCAGCACTACTTCTGCCGGCACTGCGGCGTGCGTCCGTTCGGCGTCGGCACCGAGACGCCCGTCGGGAAGATGATCGGGGTCAATCTGGGGTGCCTCGAGGGGGTGTCGGAAGAAGAGCTGTCGCGCATCCCGATCACCTACGTCGACGGACTGCACGACAGGTTCCTCCCTCCCGAGTATGTCTCCCACCTTTGAGCGGAGCGCAGTACCATGCGATGCGGACTGGCCCGTCGAGAGGACCGACACCGGCGGGGCCCCTGGCCCCCGGGACGGATGCCTGAGGCGAGCGCCGAGCAGGCCACGCGCCTTACCGGGTGCCGGGCTCGAGCAACGGGATACGCACGCCCGCCGAAGCGAAGGGCGGAGCCCGTCAGGATCGCAGCGCCGGGCGCGACGCCGGGCATCTCAATCGGGCAGGACCGACCTCAGCGCACATGAACACCAGCGAACTGCGCGACTACGCGACCGTGGTGGCAGCCACCGTCGCGCTGCTCGTCTTCATCTTCAACACGCGCTCCCAGTACCGAAGCCGTCGAATCGAGAACCTCACGCGCTTCAACCAGGCCCACCAGAGGCTCTTCGCACGCGACACCTACCTTGCGCTGAACCTGATCGCCATCGAGACAGGCGCGATGAAGCGCAACGCGGAAGATTTCGCGATGGAGAGCAAGTTTCACCTGCTGCTGCTGGAGATCGAGCGCCTCGCGATACTGGCGAACAACCGGGCGGTGCCACGACAGACGCAGGTGTACATGTTCGGCTCCTACGCCCAGCGCATCCTGGATCTGATGACCGACAAGGAGCGTGCGAGCATGTCCTGGGAGTTGGCCGTCGGATACCTCGATGGTGTCGCGAAGGACACCGAGCAGTATGCGAAGCTCACCCGCTCGGAGCGCACGCGGTTCTGGCGGTAGCAGCGAGGGCCTGCGCCCGACCGAGGCAAGCACCGCTGCATCTCGATGCACCCGGCGCGCGGCGGAAGCCGAACATCGCGAATCCTGAGGTGAGGCCGATCATGCCCGGACTGGAAGCGCACTACGCTGCCCGGGACATCGAGGGGCGAATCCTGGCGGCCCTCCGCGCGGCCGGATTGAATCCCGAGCAGCGCCTGGCGCCCGAGGCACTGGGGGCGCTCGATCATTTCCATACCGGCGGGATGCGCGCGTCACGGGAGCTGCTGGAGCTTGCGCGCATCCGGGCGGAAGATCGCGTTCTCGATATCGGAGCGGGGTTGGCCGGCCCCGCCCGGCTGCTGGTTTCCGCACTCGGCTGCCGTGTCGACTGCCTCGACATGTCACCCGACTACTGCGCCGGTGCAGCGCTGCTGAATCGGCTGACCGGCCTCGACGACCGGATCGACGTGCACGAGGGCAGCGCTCTCGACTTGCCCTTCGCCGACGATTCGTTCGACATCGTCTGGATGCAGAACGTCGGCATGAACATCGCGGACAAGCGGAAGCTCTACGGCGAGATCTGCCGGGTCCTCAAGCCAGGCGGCCGGTACGCCTTCCAGGAGATGACGGCCGGCGATGCGGCCACGACCCACTTTCCGCTTCCCTGGGCCACCGACCCTGCCGAAAGCTTCCTCGTCACTGCCGACGAGATGCGATCGGTGCTCGGCGAGAGCGGATTCGTCGCCGAGCTGTTCGAGGACACCAGCGACGTGCACTTGAGCAGGACCGCCGCCAACGCCGCACCCGCCGCGCCGGGACAGCTGGGCCTGGCGGTGTTCGTCGACGATCTCGCGCAGAAGGCCGCGAACGCGCGGCGCAGCCTCGAGGAAGGCCAGGTCCGGCTGGTCCGAGGCGTCTACCGGGTGCGATGAGCCACTGCACAGCCGGCGCACAGCGAAAAGGATTGTCGCTTGCGGCCGGACCTGGCGATGGGCGCGCAAGCGCCTTCGTCACCTGGCGCCACGAGCGATGGGGCAAGATACGTTCATGCGCCCTTTGCGTCGATCACCGGCCCGGTCAGTCGCGTCGTGGCCGCTGACGTCAGCCCCCTGCCCGCGGACGTCGGTGCCGGCGAGCCTGCCCGCCTGATGCGCTGCGCCTCGTCGTCGACGTCATGCGCGCACTCGAGCTGAAAGTCCCGCCCCCGATCGTGGCGCTACTCGTGGCATTCGCCATGTGGTGCGTCGCACGATATGCCGGCGCGTCGGCGGCACCGGAACTGGTGCGCGTGCCCCTCGCGATCGCGCTCGCCGTCATCGGTCTGGCCTTCGACGTCTCGGGCTTCGTGGCGTTTCGTCGCGCCAGGACCACCATCAATCCGATGAAGCCCCGATCGGCGTCGGCGATGGTCGACTCCGGCATCTACCGGGTGACCCGGAACCCGATGTACGTGGGCCTGTTCTTCATGCTCCTCGCCTGGGCCGTGTTCCTGGGGTCGTGGTGGTTGCTGCCGGGCCCCTTCGCCTTCGCCGCGTACCTCCGGCGCTTTCAGATAGCACCGGAGGAAGACGCGCTCGCCAGCCTGTTCGGCGCCCAATATCTATCGTACAAGTCGAGGGTTCGCAGGTGGCTCTGACGCCTGCGCTATCCCCTGGGGCGCGCTGGCGCCACGGTGACCCGTCGCCGCAGTCGACAGGGCAAGATGCCTGCGTATACACACTGCGTCGACCTCCGGTTCGATCTGTCACTCCACCGAGCCTGCGCGAGCTTCCGCACGGGACGGTCCCCTCGTACGTCAGCCGAATTCGGATTCGCTCATGATCGACGCCTACTGGCTCCTGTTCATCGTTGCATCGCTCGCGCTGATCGCGTTGCCGGGTCAGGACATGATTCTCGTCATGTCGCGCTCGATCGCTCTAGGCGCCAAAGCCGGGGTGGTCACCGCCGCAGGCGTCAGCGTGGGCCTCGTCGGTCACACGGTACTGGCGACGCTCGGGCTGGGCGTGATATTGCGCACGTCCGAGTGGCTGTTCCTGGCGCTCAAGCTGGTTGGCGCGGCCTACCTCCTGTATCTCGGCGTCGGCCTGCTGCGCACCAGGCGCGGTGGACTTGCGATCACGGCGGAGGCGTCCCGTCCTCTGGGCAAGCTCTTCGTCGATGGCGCGTTCTCCAATCTTGCCAATCCCAAGATCGCGGTGTTCTACTTCGCCTTTCTGCCGCAGTTCGTGTCCCCGTCAGCACAACAGCCGACGCTCACCGTGTTCGTCCTCGGACTCGCCTTTGCCGGATTGACGTTCCTGGTGAAGGCGCCCGTCGCCGTCTTCTCCGGGGCGTTGTCGGCCTGGCTGCGCTCGCGCCCGAGCGTTCTGATCTGGGTCTATCGCTCTTCCGGGGCCATGCTTGTCGGCCTCGGCGTGCGGCTCGCACTCGAGCGGCGGTGATGTCGGCTCGGCCCTGCAGTCGACCGGACAAGCCGGACGACGCGCGACAGCCAGTAGAGCTCACCGCCGATTCACGGAGCATCGACATGCCCCTGCTCGGAACCGCCGCCATGCTGCTATCGTTCGACGTCGCCGAGGAAGCCATTCCCGAGCACGACGAGTGGCACACGCACGAGCACCTTCCCGAGCGGCTGTCGATACCGGGCTTTCTCCGCGGAACCCGTTGGGTCTCGTCGAACGCGAAGCCCAGGTATTTCGTGATGTACGAAGTCGCGCAGCTCGCGACGCTGCAATCCGATGCCTACCTCGAGCGGCTGAACCGTCCGAGCCCGTGGACGTCCAGGATGATGGCCCACTACCGAGGCATGAATCGGGGCTTCTGCTCGGTGTCGGGCAGCCTGGGCACGGGCATCGGCCAGGCGGGCCTGCTGATTCGCTTCGAGCCGGAAGCCGGCGCGGAGCCTTCGCTTCGCGCGTGGCTGCTCGACGAGGCGCTTCCGCCGCTTCCATCGAGGCGCGGGCTCGGCAGCGCTCATCTCTTCGAAGGGGCCTCGACGCCCAGGATGACGAACGAGCAGCGCCTCCGGGGGGCCGATGCAGGCGTCGACTGGGCGGTGTTCGTCACCGGGTACGACGAAGCGGCCCTGGAAGCGCTCATGCACGCGGACCTCGGCCGCGATCGATTCGAGGAGCATGGCGGCACGTCGGTCTCGGAAGCGATCTACCGGATGCACTTCATGCTGACGGACCGGGAAGTCCGCGCCCGCCCCTGACCTCGATCGGACGCGCCCGCACGCGCGCCGCCACGGATCATCATGGATTGGATCCTCGACCTCTGGCTCGCGGAGCTGCAACCGCGGCTCGAACAGCTGTGGAGTTCGCTGGACTTCTGGCGAGCCCTCGCACTCGGACTGCTGACGTTCCTGGCGGCGCTGGCGGCCTTTCGCGAACCGCTGCTCCGGAGGCTCATGCGTCGCGGCCTCGCGCCCCGCGATCGGGAACTCTTCAGACGACTTCTCCAGGTCCTCCCCGCCGAAGGCAGCATCGCCTTCATCGGGAACGCCGACTTCGGCAACGCCTTCGACAGGCGTCGCCTCGACGACCTGAACAACTTCTACTACTCGTGGGACAACCCCGAGCACCGGTTCCTCGACCAGGCGCTCGAGGAGAAGCGCATGGAGCTGTTCGTCGCCGTCGTTCAGTTCCTGGACACCGTCAGGCTGCACGCCACACCCGACCCGGCGAGCGTGCAGTCCGTGGTGACCGTGAACGCCGACCGCGATGCGGATCTCCCGGAACGGATCCGCGAGGGCGTCCGCCAGCTGAACGGCGCGGCGAAGGCGGTGGTCACGATTCACCAGGAGATCGTCTTCCTGGGACGCATGCAGGCACCGTGATCACGCACGCGCGGCGCGCGCAGACGACCCGTCGATGCACCGCGCCGAGGATCGACTCCCGTCGGGTCGGGCCAGCCCGACGTCGACGCGGTGGCCCGGCGATTCCCGCACCGCCGCGACCTCGTGCGCGAATCAGGCGTTGGCCGGTGCTCCTGCGCAAGGCGTACGAGGAGTAGCGGCCCGTCGCGTCACCCGCCGGCCGAGCGCGCGCCAGCCGGCTGGCTGCGTGCCCCGACGTCCGCGTCCCTCCGATGCACCGTCACGGCCTGCGGTCGAGGCGCACGCGCCCGCAGCTGCCCGCAGCCGCCTTCGACATCCTGTCCTGCGGAATCGCGCAGCTTCGTGAGGACGCCCCGCCGGTAGAGCGCGTGCGCAATCGCTGCCGCGCGCTCTGGAGCGATGCGCTGGTACGCGAGTCCGGCCACGGCGTTGTAGTGGATGAGGTTCATCACCGCGTATTTCCCGGCGAGCAGCCGGGCGATGCCGTCCAGTTCGTCGTCGCCGTCGTTCACGCCTTCCAGCAGCGTCCACTGGTACTGGATCGGATAGTGCGTGGCGCGCGCGTAGCGCTCCCCCAGCTCGACGAGCTCGGCGGGGTCGATGCGCGGCGCGCGCGGCAGCAGCTCCGCGCGCTTCGCGGCGAACGTCGAGTGCAGCGAGATCGCCAGCGCGGGCCGGACGCGCCCCTGCGGCAGCCGCTCGAACACGCGCAGGTCGCCGACGGTCGAGAAGACCAGGTTCTTGTGCGCGATGCCGCCCTCGGTGCCGAGCAGGTCGATGGCTTCCAGCACGTTGTCCAGGTTGTGCGCCGGCTCGCCCATGCCCATGAACACGACTTTCTTTACTGGTCGGAAGCGCCGGGCCAGCGCCACCTGCGCGACGATCTCGGCGCTGCCCAGCTGGCGCTGCAGCCCTTCGCGGCCCGTCATGCAGAACACGCAGCCGACGGCGCACCCCACCTGCGTCGACACGCACAGGCCCCCGCGCGGCAAGAGCACGCTCTCGACGGCCTGTCCGTCGCTCAATTCGACGAGCATGCGCGTGGCGCCGTCGTCGCCGGCATGGCGGGACCGCAGCCGCGCCAACGCGCCCAGCTCCGCGGCGAACGCGGGCAACGCGTCACGCAGCCGCCGGGGAAGGAAGCCCTCGGCCCGACGCGGGCCGCTGTCCAGCGGCAGCGCCTGCGTCCACGCGCGCAGCACCTGCCGCTCGTGACAGCGGCTCGCGCCCAGCTCGCGCAGGCGGGATCGGATCGAGTCGAGCTTCACGTCGGAGCCGCCCTAGCCGCGCTCGCTCAACCGGGACTGCCGCGCGGCTTCCTCGAGCCGCACGTCGTCGATCTCGCGCAGGACGCCGTCCAGGTCGACCGCCTTCTCGACACGCTCGTAGCCTCCGGTGAGGGGCGTGTCCGGCTGCAACGCGCCCGACTCGTAGAGCGCCCAGATCTCGTTGCCGTAGTCGGTGGCGAGGAGCTCGGGCGCGAACCGTCCGAAGAACCGGCGCAGGTTGTCGACGTCGCGAATCAGCATGCGCTTCGCGTGGTTGTTGCCCGCCGCATCCACCGCCTGCGGCAGGTCGATGATCACGGGTCCGTCGGCGCCGAGCAGGATGTTGAACTCGCTCAGGTCGCCGTGCACGACGCCGGCGGCCAGCATGCGGACGACTTCGCGGATGAGGCGTCCATGCAGGTCGACCGCGATCTCCGGCGTGAGCTCCACGTCGTTCAGGCGCGGCGCGGCGTTGCCCTCCTCGTCGGCGACGAGCTCCATCAGCAGCACGCCCGCGTGGAAGTTGTAGGGTCGCGGCACGCGCACGCCCGCGGCCGCGAGGCGGAACAGCGCACCGACCTCGGCGCTTTGCCACGCCTGCTCCTGCGCTTCCCGGCCGAAGCGCGTGCCCTTGGCCATCGCGCGCGCCTGCCGGCTGTTCTTCGTCCGGCGGTTCTCCGTGTAGTCGACGGCCTGCCGGAAGCTGCGCTTGTCGGCTTCCTTGTAGACCTTCGCGCAGCGCGTTTCCTCGCCGCATCGCACGACGAACACCATCGCTTCCTTGCCGCTCATGAGCTGGCGCACGACCGAGTCGATCACGCCCTCCTCGACGAGCGGCCTGAGCCGTTTGGGGATTTTCATGCACCGCAATATACGCGAGCGCCCCGCCGGCAGCGGGGAAGGGCGGGCGACGCGGCACCGCCGGCCCGCTATGATGCGAGGTTGTCGCCGCATCTGCGCCCCATCTCGCCCATGGCCCGACCCACCCTCAAGATCGTCAAGCCGGTCGATCCGACCGCCGCCCCGAAGGCGCCGACCTCGCGCGCCTGGCGCGCGCACCAGGGCAAGAAGCCGCCGAAGACGCCTTCGGCGGCGGCCGCCGCGCCAGCCGCGCCGTCCCTCACTCCCGCCCCGGCCTCGACGCCCGTCGCGACCCCGGCGGCGGGCACGCGCCGGCGCAAGCGGCCCGCATCGGGCGGCAAGCGTGGGGACGCACCTTCCCCGGGCGCACGCCGCGCAGCGCCGTCGGGCGGTACCTCGGATCGAACGAAACGGGACTCCGCGTCCGGAATGAAGCGGGCGTTCGGCTCCCACGCAATGCCGGCGCCCGGAGCGAGCACAGCGCCCGCGACGGGCGTACGGCAGCGACGGTCCTCGCATCCGAAACCGGTGTCGCCGATGCGTCCGCCGCCGTCGGCGCCCGTGCCGCCGCGGCCCCCGTCACGATAATCCCGACGACCCGCGCCTGTCGAAGCGGGATGAGCGAGCTTGGCCAGGTGCTCGCGACGCGAAGCCGACGAATGGATCGAGAACGGCTGGGTCAGGTCGACGGCAAGGTCGTCGACACGCTCGGCACGCGCGTGTCGCCGCACGCGCGCATCGAGGTCGATCCGGCGGCGTCGAAGCACCAGAGCGAGCAGGTGACGATCCTGCTCAACAAGCCGATCGGCTACGTCTCCGGCCAGGCGGAGGATGGCCACCAGCCCGCGATGGTGCTGATCCGGCCGGAGAATCGCTGGGCCGCCGATCCGTCGCCGACCACGTTCAAGCCCGGCCACCTGCGCGGGCTCGCGCCCGCGGGGCGGCTCGACATCGACTCGACCGGGCTCCTCGTGTTCACGCAGGACGGCCGCATCGCGAAGCTCCTGATCGGCCGCGACTCGGCGATCGAGAAGGAGTACCTGGTGCGCGTCGAGGGCAAGCTGTCCGGCGAAGGAATGAAGCTGCTGCAGCACGGCCTGGAGCTCGACGGCGTCAAGCTCAAGCCCGCGCGCGTGTCGTGGCAGAACGAGGACCAGCTTCGGTCGTGCTGCGCGAGGGCCGGAAGCGCCAGATCCGCCGCATGTGCGAGCTGGTCGGCCTCACGGTGACCGGCCTGAACGCGTGCGCAGCGGCAGCGTCCTGCTCGGACCGTTGCCCGTGGGCCAGTGGCGCTACCTCCGGCGCGACGAGAAGTTCTGAGCGTTCCGCACGAGCGCAGCGTGAGACGGACGTGACGGAGCTCGACAACCTGCGCGACCAGCTTCGCGCGTTCGCCGCCGCGCGCGACTGGGACCAGTTCCATTCGCCGAAGAACCTCGCGATGGCGCTGTCGGCGGAAGCGGGCGAGCTGCTCGGAGATCTTCCAATGGCTCACCGGAAGCGCAGAGCCGCGACCTCTCGCCGGAAGCGCACGGCGGCGGCGGGACGAGATCGCCGACGTGCTGCTTTACCTGATCCGCCTGAGCGACAAGCTGGGCATCGATCTGGTCGCCGCGGCCAACCGCAAGATCGTCGCGAACGCCGCGAAGTATCCGGCGGACAAGGCGCGCGGAAGCAGCAAGAAATACACGGAACTCTAGTGGCTCCGCATCCGGTCGTGCACTGGACCGAGGGCGGCGTCGAGCATTCGGCGCGCTGGCGCTCGGAGCGCGGCGTGCCGCCGCCCAAGCGCGTGGTCGTCGCCGACGACCGCATGACCGCCGACGAGGCGTACGGCCTCGCGTGCCAGGGCACCGCGCTGCTGTGGCGGAGCGATTTCCAGAACGCGAGGCAGATGCTGATCGCTCTCGCGAGCCGCGCCGATCGTCAGCCGCGCAAGCCGAAGAAGCCGGCCGAATCGGCGACGCCCCCCACGCCCGCCGAAGCGTTCCATCTGCATCGCCAGGCCCAGTCGCAGCGCGCGCGCACGCTGGGCATGCTGCTGATCCCGGTCGACGCGGGACTACCGCGTCCTGCTGCGGCGCGCGCCTGACGTCGGTCGAGCCTGCGCGGAAGCCTGGGGGCCGGGCTGAAGGCTGCATCGTCTCGCTGCGCGAGCTGCTGGGCCTCATCGGCGCGCACGAGTGGCGCAGCAAGGGCATCGAAATTCCGGCGGTCGGCGGACGGATCCATCCGCACTACGGCGTATTCGCGCCCATCCGCCGCGAGTACGTCGATCTCGTCGCCAAGGCCTCCCTGCCCGCCGCGCTGTCGTCGTCCGGCGTGGCGTTCGACATCGGCACCGGAACCGGCGTGCTGGCCACCGTGCTCGCGCGCCGCGGCGTCGGGCGCGTGGTCGCCACCGACCTGGACCCGCGCGCGCTGGCGTGCGCTCGCGACAACCTCGAGCGCCTCGGCTTGGCGGAGCAGGTGGAGCTCGTGCAGGCCGATCTGTTTCCTGACGGCGGGCCGCGCTCGTCGTGTGCAACCCTCGCTGGGTTCCTGCGCGGCCGAGCTCGCCGATCGAGCATGGCATCTTCGACCCCGAGAGCCGCATGCTGCGCGAGTTCCTGCGCGCACTGCCCGAGCACCTGGCGCCGGGAGGCGAGGGCTGGCTGATCCTGTCGGATCTCGCTGAGCACCTGGGGCTTCGGCCGCGATCGGAGTTGCTCTCCTGGATCGATGCTGCGGGGCTGAAGGTCGTGGACCGCATCGATGCGCGGCCGGTCCATCCGAAGGTGTCCGACGAAGCCGATCCGCTCCACGCGGCGCGCGCAGCCGAGGTGACGTCGCTCTGGCGCATCGCGGTGCGCTGACCCGACAACGTTGGATCGCCGGGCACCCGAACGCCTTGCGGTCGGACGCGCGACAGGGGAAATGCGCTAAGCTTTCGAGGAAACTGCGCGGTCGCGACGCAGCCAATGTTCGGGGGCCGGATTGGGGGAAAGCGATCGGGGGAACGGGCGGCTGGCAGTCGACGCGCCGCACTGAAGCGCCTGGCGCTGGCGTTCGCCGCGGCCGTTCCGGCCTGCACCACGACGCCGACGTATCCTCCCGCCGCGCCCTCGACCGGCAAACGCGCGCTTCCGACCGAGCAGGGCTTCCGCGCTTCCGACGCCGCCAAGTCGGACATCGACATGGCGTCGGAGATCCTCGCGAAGGAAAGCCTCGCGTCGGCCCGCCTGCTGATGGAGAAGCTCTACCGGCGCAACCCGCGCGAGTGGCGCAAGGGCCATTTCGCGAGCGCGGATGCCGCCGTCGCGACGGCCTTCGACCCGCAGCGGCAGTTCAACTTCCCGGAGCTCCACTACGTACGGGGCAGCGACGCGATCGTCCTCGCGCTTCGCGTCGACCATCCCGGCGACCGCGTGTTCGTTCGGCGTCGGGCTCGCGAGCATGATCTTCCCTGCCTGCGGCGGCAAGACCGAGTTCTACATCACCGACTCCCTCGATGCCCAGAAGTTCTACAACTCGGCGCGCAACGTCGAGATCGCGGCGGAAGCTCGCGGAACGCACGGGACCCGGGCGGCGGGCTGCTGATCCTGTCCAACGAGATGGCGGGCGCGGCACCCAACCTGTCGTTCGAGCGGGAGTTGGGCAAGATCATCGCCTGCCAGGACGTGATGGCGCTGATCGCCGCGCAGCGCGCGAACCGCACGATCAGGCGCGTCGTGCAGACGCTGGCGACGGCCGTGTTCCTGCCGATCTAGGCCCGTCAGCGCACATGTCGCATCGAGGGCTCGCCATGAGCGTGGATGTCTCGGCCGCAGCAGGCTGCGGGCGGCCTCCCTCATGCCGGCGAGGAGAAGCGGAAGGCGGCGCGATCCAGCAGGTAGTGGATGAAGCCGCTCGCGAAGCCCAGTGCCAGCAGCGCCGGTACGAAGGGCGAGGAGCGCAGCCACAGCGCCGCATCGCCGAAGATGCGGTCGGCGTAGACGTATTCGTCGGTCACGGCCTGCACCTCCATCACCGGCAAGAGCAGGGTGGAGAGGACGGCGAGCACGAGCAGAACCGCCCAACCGCGCCGATTGACGGCGCGAGCAGCCGCTGCCAGTGCGCGCCAGGCGCCTGCGCCTTCGCCGGAAGCCGCGAGCGAGGCGAGTCCCATCGCGGCGCTCCAGTGCCGCACGCCCACAGCACGATGAACAGGAAGGGCGCGCGCGAGAAAAGGCGAAGAGCACCATGGCCGAGAGACGCCGACGACGTAGGCCATGCGCGGCAGCGACGGGCGCTGCGAACGCAGCTCGACGCGCAGCATCAGGACGGTCAGGATCACGACGAGAACGATGCTGCCATCGTGCAACGTGCGCGCGAGCATGTCCGCCCCGTCCGCTCCCAGCAGCGGATCGATCCAGCGGTCCTGGAAGACGATCGATCCGGCCAGCGCCTCGGCGACCACGACGAAACCGCCGCCCACGACGAGCGCGAACCACCGATCGAGCCGTCGCGCGATCGGGTCCGACGCCCGTCCAGCGCGTGCGCGATAGAGGCTGAGCAGCCCGAAGTGCTGCGCGGCGAAGTGGTAACTCACCAGCAGGTAGTCCACGACGGCGAGCCAGACCACGCGCTCGGTCAACGGCATCGGCAGCACGCTCTCGGGAGCGAGCAGCAGGGCGAAGCAGGCCGCGGCAATGGCCAGCGGGGCCACGACGAAGCGCAGACGCTGCGTGGCGAGCACGTGGCGGTAGGCCGGGGTCGCGTACGCCAGCCAGGCCGACGAGACGCGGTGGCCGAACCACAGGGGTACCGCGAGCGCGAAGAACAAGACGTCCACCGGGCTGGCGCGCACGTCGTCATGACCCTGCGCCAGCAGCAGGACCAGCGGGGCCAGCCACAACGCATTCAGGATCCAGACGAAGTCCCAGGCCGGACTCCTGATCCAGCGCGTGGGGGTCGAAGGCAGCGCATCGGCCCGACTCGACGATTCCCCGACCTGCGCACGGGCCCGGGTCGACGCAAGGAAATGGATACTGCTCACGACTCATCTCGCGCTGCCGTCGAAGAAGCCAGCTGCATTTTCCCCGCTACGGCAGGCCGGCGCCAGTGACCGCCATGGATCGACGCCGGTCGTCGCCGGCACCGCGAAGGGTGA
>JADIZG010000053.1 GCA_016704895.1 Betaproteobacteria bacterium | reverse complement strand
TCGCCAGCCGGCAGTGCAGCAGGTCCTGCGGGCGTTCGACGCGACGGAGGTTCACGAGGACGCGCGCGCTCCGGTAGGCCTCCGCGAGCTCTCCGGTGGAGAGACCCGTCGAGTCGACGATCGTGACGCCCGATCCGGCGAGCCTCGGAAGCCATTCGATGCCGCCGATCCAGAGTATCCGGTCGCCGTTTGCATCGGCGCGGCGACGTTGCAGTGGTGGTGCGGGATGACCTCGCCGGGCGCGTGGCCGACACGGGGCCGGAGGAACTCCCCTCGCGGCCGCCGTCGAGTAGACGTACTTGTCGACGCCGTCGACCGGCGGCAGGCCGTCGATGACGTCCCAGATCACGACGCCGCGGCGGCGAAGCGCTGCGCGGTCGCCGCCCCACTTCACCAGCACGAACACGTCCTTGCCCGGCGGAATCGCGTGAGGCGCGGGCCCACCGAGCAGGTAGTCGCACCCCAAGGCGCGCGCAACCTGCCGGCATCGGATCCGCACGCTGGGGAGGCGCTCCTCGCCGCCCAGGAAGAGAACGCGTTCGCGACCTCGAAGCTGCATGTCGACTGAATCAAGGGGGACCGGCGGCGGCTGGCGAAGTGTTCAGCGCGTGAAGTCCGGTGTCAATCCGGGATCGCCCACCGGCGGATCGCGGAGGGAACGCATGTCGACACGCGTCGCGAACGCGATGCACGTACCTGCCGCGGCGATCGGGTACGCCCGGACGCGAGGTGCGGCGTCCACTCGCAGCCTTGCCGCGCCGCCTTGCCCGGACGAGACCGCCGGAGCAAGGCTCAACTCGATGCGCTGGCGCGCATGTCCTCGCGGAACGCAGGGGTCTCCCACCTCGACGGCGACGAGTTCATCGCGCTCGGGAGACCCTCGGGCGCTCAGGCACGGCTGGCGGAAGACAAGGATGCCGATGCCGTCTCGCTGAACGGGCATTGCTCCGGCAACATCGGGCTCCGGGCGATGGGCATTTCCCGCCGGCTCGGAGGTCGGTCCGGCGCGGCGTCGGTCCTCGTCTCCGAGCGGCCTGCTGACCGGCCTGGCCTGCGATGCGTACCGGGTCTCGGATTCGGCACGCCTGCGGGCGATCCGCGAAGCCGCCGGGCACCGCAGGCGGCATCAACCCGGCGTCGCCAGGGCGAGCTCGCTCGCGACCGCGTCGGCCGCGATCGCACCGGTGTCGGCCGAGAGCTCGCGCGCGAAGCCGGCGAACAGGCGCTCGAGCGCGTGGCGCGTCACCGTGTCGTCGAACAGGTTGAGCGCGGCCTGCGCGAGATTCTCGGGCGTCGCGTCCTCCTGGATGAGCTCCGGCACGACGAACCGCCCCGCGAGCACGTTCGGGAGACCGACCCACGGCACCAGCAGCTTGCGCCGAACGATGTGCGCGGTCAGGGGCGCCACGCGGTAGAACACGACCTGCGGACACCGCGCGAGCGCGGCCTCGAGCGTCGCGGTCCCGGAGGCGACCAGCCCGATGTCCGCGGCCTTCAGCGCGTCGTTCGCGTGCCCGTAGAGCAGCGTGAACGACGACGCGTCGGCGCCCTCGCGCCAGAGCGCCTGCTCGAACGCCTCGCGCGTCGCCCGCGACACCAGCGGCACGAGGAAGCGCGCATCGGGACGCGCCTTCGCGATGCGCTTCGCCGCACCGATCACCAGCGCCGAGTGCATCTCGAGCTCCGAGAGGCGGCTGCCCGGCAGCAGCGCGAAGACCGGCGTCGAGAGCCCGAGGCGAAGCCGCTCGCGCATCGTGCGCCGGCTCCAGTCCGACGCGGCGTGCGCCGCCATCGGGTGGCCGACGTAGGTCACCGGGATCCCGGCGGCCTCGTAGAGCGGCGGCTCGAACGGAAACAGCGCGAGCATCCGGTCGACGGCGCGGCCGATCGTCTTCAGCCGCTCGCGCCGCCACGCCCACACCGACGGGCTCACGAAATGGATCGTGCGCACGCCGCGCGACTTGAGCTTGCGCTCGAGACCCAGGTTGAAGTCGGGCGCATCGACGCCGATGAAGAGCGGAACGCGCTCGGCGACCAGCCGCGCGGCGAGCCCGCGGCGGATCGAGACGAGGCCCGGCAGGTGACGCAGCACCTCGACGAACCCGCGCACGGCGAGTTTCTCGGCGGGCACCCAGACGTCGCATCCTGCCGCAGCCATCTTCGGGCCGGCGATGCCGACGAAGCGGACCTGCGGCAGCCGCTCGCGAACGGCCGCGATCAGCGTCGCCGCCAGCGCGTCGCCCGACGCCTCGCCGGCGACGATCCCCACCGTGACCGGCGCCGCCCCGCCCGCAGCGTCGCGCATCCCGGGCATGCCGTCAGCGCACGATGCCGCGCCCGGCGACCGACAGGAACGCGACGAGCGGTGCGAGCACCGGTTCGGACTCCGCCTCGCGCTCCAGGCGCGCGCGCGCGTCCTCGAGCGTGAGCCCTTCGCGGTAGATCGCCTTGTACGCGCGGCGCACGGCGAGGACCTGCTCGGGCGTGAAGCCCCGGCGGCGCAGGCCCTCGGCGTTGGTGCCCTTGGGCACCGCCGGGTAGCCCTGCACGATCGTGTACGGCGGGACGTCCTGCAGCACGATCGCGCCGGCGGCCAGCATCGAGTGCTCGCCGACGCGACAGAACTGGTGGACGCCGGCGTAGGCGCCCAGCACGGCCCAGTCGCCGACGTGCACGTGGCCCGCGATCTGCGCGTTGTTCGACCACGTCGTGTGGTTGCCGACGACGCAATCGTGCGCGACGTGCGTGTACGCGAGGAACCAGTTGCCGTTGCCGATCCTCGTGTCGGCCCGGTCGCCCGCCGTGCCGGCGTGGATCGACACGTACTCGCGGATCACGTTGTCGTCGCCGATCGTCGTCGTGACCGGCTCGCCGGCGTACTTGCGGTCCTGCGAGACGAGCCCGATCGACGCGAACGGGAAGATGCGGTTGCGCTCGCCGATCGTCGTGGTCCCGTCGATCACCGCGTGCGGGCCCGACGGTCGTTCCCGCGCCGATCGTCACGCCGGCGCCGACGACCGAGAACGGCCCGACCTCGACGTCGTCGGCGAGCCGGGCGCGCGGGTCGACCAGCGCAGAGGGATGGACGCGCGCCATCGCCGCGCGGCTCAGTCCGCGCCGGGCGCGGGACGCAGCACCGACAGCAGCGTCGCCTCGCAGGCGAGCTGCCCGTCGACCGTCGCGCGCACCGCGTACTTGGCGATGTCGCGCATGCCCTTCAGGAACGTCGACTCGAGGACCAGCGTGTCGCCAGGCACCACCTGCCGCTTGAAGCGCGCATCGTCGATGCCGGCGAACAGGAAGAGCTTGCGGCCGCCCATCGCGGCCGGATCGGCCCGGTAGGCGACGATCGCGGAGGCCTGCGCGAGCGCCTCGACGATCAGCACGCCGGGCATCACCGGGTAGTGCGGGAAGTGCCCCGGGAAGAACGGCTCGTTGATCGTGACGTTCTTGATCGCCTTGATGCGCACGCCCGGCTCGAGCTCGAGCACGCGGTCGACGAGCAGCATCGGGTAGCGGTGCGGCAGCGTCTCGCGTATGGCGTTGATGTCGAGCGTTTCCATGCCCCTCCCGGGCGTCAGCCTTCGTTGTCGCGCGCGCGCAGCGCGCGCTCCAGCACGGCGACCCGCTCGGCGAGCGCGTCGATCCGGCGCAACCGGGCCGCCGTCCGCCGCCAGTCGGCGTACGGCTGCACCGGCCAGGCACCGCTGTACGCGCCGGGCTTGTCGATCGAGGACAGCACGGACGCCGCGCCGCCGAGCGTCGTCCCGTCGGGGATCGACAGGTGACCGGAGATGTTCGCCGCGCCGCCGATCCTGCACTTGCGCCCGACGCGCGCCGATCCCGCGATCCCGACGCAGCCGGCGATCGCCGTCCCCGCGCCGATCACGCAGTTGTGCGCGATATGGACCTGGTTGTCCATCTTCACGTCGTCCTCGATCACCGTGTCGTCGATCGCTCCGCGGTCGATCGTCGTGTTCGCGCCGATCTCGACGTGGTCGCCCACGACGACGCGCCCGACCTGCGGGACCCTCAGCCAGCGTCCGCCGTCCTCCGCGAGCCCGAACCCGTCCGCGCCGATCACGGCGCCGGCATAGACGAGCACGTCCTCGCCGATCACGCAACGGTCGTAGACGACGACACGGGCGTCGAGCCGGGACCGCGCGCCGATCCGCACGTCGCGCCCGATCGCGCATCCGGGCCCGATCGCGACGGCGTCGGCGAGCACCGCTCCCGCGTCGACGGTCGCGTGGGGCCCGACCGACACGCCCGCGCCCAGCGTTGCCGACGGGTCCACGACCGCGGTCGGGTGCACGCCGGGCGCCGGCACGGGCGCCGGATGGAGCATTGCGGCGACGCGCGCGTAGGTGAGATAGGGGTGCGGCGAAACGAGCTTCGGCAACGTTGTGTGTCGCGCATCGGATGGCGAAACGATCACCGCGGACGCGCGCGTCCCGCCGAGCTGGGCAGCGTACTTCGGGTTGGCGAGGAAGGCGATCGCTCCGGGCTCCGCACTCTCGAGCGTGCCGACGTGCGAGATCCGCACCGAGCCGTCGCCTTCCAGCGCGGCGCCGCAGCGCTCCGCGAGGGCCGCGAGGGTCAGGGAACCGGGGGGGACGTGTCGCGCCATCGGGGCGGCCGCGCCAGCGGGAGCGCGCGCCGCTCGCGCGCTACTTGTCCGCCAGCGCCTTGGTGACCTTGTCGGTGATGTCGATGCGCTGGCTCGCGTACACCACCGGGTCCTGGAGGATCAGGTCGAACTTCTCCGCCTCGGCGATCTGCTGGATCACCTTGTTGGCGCGCTCCTGCAGGCTCGCGAGCTCCTCGTTGCGGCGCAGGTTGAGGTCCTCGCGGAACTCGCGCTGCGCGCGCTGCAGGTCGCGCGAGAGGTTCGCGAGGTCGCGCTCCTTCGTGCGGCGGTCGCTCTCGGCCATCGTCGCGCCGTCCTTGTCGAGCGAGCTCTGCAGGTCGCGCACCTGCTTCGTGAGCTTCTGGACCTCGGCGTCGCGCGCGGCGAACTCGCGCTCGAGCTTGGCCTGGGCGCGCTTGGCCGGCGCGGCTTCCCGGAACAGCTTCTCGGTGTTGACGAAGCCGATCTTGTAGGGCGCCGCGCCGGCGGGCGGCGACGCGGACTGCGCCGACGCCGCGGTCGCGGCCACGGCGATCGCCGCGGCGGCTGCGAGGTGGAGGATGGATTTCACGTGGTATCTCCTGCGTCGGGCGGACCGGGGTCAGAACACCGAGCCGACCTGGAACTGGAAGCGCTGGATCCTGTCGCCAGGCTTCTGGTTGATCGGATATGCATAGCTGAACTTGAGCGGGCCCATCGGCGAGTTCCACGCGAGCCCGACGCCGGCCGAGTAGCGGAACGACTCGTTGTCCGGCTGCAGGCCGTTGAGGTAGATCTGGCCGGCGTCCGCGAACGCCGACACCCGGACTGCCTGCTGTCCGGCGAGGAGCGGGTAGAACAGTTCCGCGTTGCCCACGATCTTGCGCTTGCCGCCCAGCACGTTGCCGTAGATGTCTCGCGGGCCCAGGGAGCTCGTCTCGAAGCCGCGCACCGAACCGACGCCGCCCGCGTAGAACGCCTTGAAGAACGGCAGCGGCTTGCCCTGGTACCCGTCGCCGTAGCCCAGCTCGCCCCTCAGCATCAGCACGAACGGCGACCAGACCGGCCAGAACCACTGGTGCACGTACTGCGCCTTGTAATACGAGAGATCGCCGAACGGGAGCCCGAGTTCCACCAGCAGGCTCTGCAGCCGCCCCTGGTTAGGATAGAGAATGTCGTCGCGCGTGTCACGCGCCCACCCGCCGCTCAGCACGTACGAGTTCGTGGTCTCGCCGAACTGGTCGACGTAGTCGATGTACGCGGGCGGGCTGTTCGAGAACAGGCCCAGCGTCGTGTGGTCGTAGCGGAAGCCGACGTTGACCGTGTCGGTCTCGGTGATGGGGATCGCGAACGCGACGGCGGCGCCGTACGTGTCCGACGTGTACTGCGACACCGACAGCGACGACGGATCGAGTCGGCGCTGGTAGAGTTCCAGCGTGCGCGCCACCCCGTCGACCGTCCAGTAGGGCTCGGTGTACGAGATCGAAAACGTCCGGTTGACCTTGCTCGTGTTGATCCCGAGCGTGAGCGCGTTCCCGGACCCGAACACGTTCTGCTGCGAGATCGAGCCGCTGAACACGAGCCCTTCCGAGCTCGAGTAGCCGAGGCCCGCGAGCAGGTTGCCGGTCGAGCGCTCGACGATCGAGTACTCGATGTCGATCTGGTCCGACGCGCCCGGCACCGGCGGCGTCTCGACGTTGACGTCGTCGAAATAGCCCAGCCGCCTGATGCGGACCTTCGACCGCTCGATGCGCTGTCCGTCGTACCATGCCGCCTCGAGCTGGCGCGACTCGCGCCGGATCACTTCGTCGCGCGTCTTGACGTTGCCGCTGATGTTGATGCGACGCACGTAGACGCGGCGGCCCGGGTCCACGTAGATCGTGAACGCCGCGGTGGCCTTCTCGCGGTTGATGTCCGGAACCGCGTTCACGTTGGCGAACGCGTAGCCCTCGGCGCCGAGCCGGTCCGAGATGTCCTTCGCCGTCCTCTGCAGCTTCTCGCGCGAGTAGACCTCGCCGCCCCTGACGTGGACGAGCCGGCGCAACTCGGCCTCGTCCACCGCGAGGTCGCCGGCGAGCCTGACCTCCGAGATCATGTAGCGCGGCCCCTCGGTCACGTTGATCGTGATGTAGATGTCCTCCTTGTCCGGCGAGATGGACACCTGCGTCGACTCGATCTCGAACTCGAGGTAGCCGCGGTTCTGGTAGAAGCTGCGGAGCGCCTCGAGGTCGGCCTGCAGCTTCTGCTTCGAGTACTGGTCGTTCTTCGTGTACCAGGAGAGCCAGTTCGGCGTCGTCAGCGACATCTGCTTCAGCAGGTCCTTTTCGCCGTACGCCTTGGTGCCGATGATGTTGATGCGCGCGATCCTCGACGCGGAGCCCTCGTCGATCGTGAAGTTGATCGCGACGCGGTTGCGTTCCTGCGGGGTGACCGTCGTCTGGACCTTGGCCGCGTAGAGGCCGCGCGTGATGTACTGGCGCTTGAGCTCCTGCTCGGCGCGGTCGAGCGCCGAGCGGTCGAAGATGCGGGCCTCGGAGAGCCCGATGTCCTTCAGCGCCTTCTTGATCGTGTCGGTGTCGAATTCCTTGTTGCCGGCGAACGAGAGCGTGCTGATCGTCGGGCGCTCCTGCACGGCGACGACCAGCACGTCGCCCTCGCGCTCCAGGCGCACGTCGCGGAAGAAGCCGGTCGCGTAGAGCGCCTTGACCGCGGCGGAAAGCTTCTCGTCGTCGACCCGGTCGCCGACCTTGACCGGCAGGTAGCTGAAGATCGTGCCGGCCTCGGTGCGCTGGACGCCTTCGACGCGGATGTCGCGGACGACGAAGGGATCGGCGGCGAGCGCGGCGAGCGGCGCGACGATCGAGACGGCGAGGGCCGCCGCGAGTGAGGCGAATCGGCGCCGCATCTTGGACCGGCGGTCAGAACAGGCGGGAGACGTCATTGACGAGCGCGAGAGTCATCAGCACGGCGAGTAGCGCCATGCCGATGCGCTGCCCGACCTCGAAGGCCCGGTCGGATACCGGTCGGCCCAGAATGATCTCGGCCAGATAATACAGCAAATGCCCGCCGTCCAGCAGCGGGATGGGCAGCAGGTTCAGCACGCCGAGGCTGATGCTGATGAGCGCGAGATAGCCGACGAACACGAGCGCCCCCGCCTGCGCGGACTGGCCGGCGAAGTCGGCGAGCGTGATCGGGCCGGACAGGTTCTTGAGCGACGCGTCGCCGGTGACCATCCGGCCGAGCATCCGGAGCGTGAACGTCGAGAGCTCCCAGGTCTTGCGCGCGCCCTGCCCCAGCGCGTCGAGGGGACCCGACCGCACCGTGATCGCGATGCGCTGCACCGATTCGGGATCGACCTTGAGCCTCAGGCCCGCGAGCCCGACGCGGCGCCCACCCTGCTCGGAGGCCTCCGGCACCACCGTGACATCCGACTCGCCCCCGCCGCGCGCGATGCGGAAGACGATCGGCACGCCCGGCTTCGCGTTGGTCGCGTTGGCGACGTCGGCGGGCGAGCGAGCCGGCCGCCCGTCGACCGCGACGATGCGGTCGCCGGCGCGCATGCCGGCGGCCTCCGCCGGCTTGCCCGGCGAGACCTGGTCGACGACCGGCGCGCCCAGGTCCGCCCGCAGACCGAGCGCCGACAGCGGATTGGCCTCCCAGTCGGCCGTGCTGAGCCCGGACACCGGCAGCATGCGCATCGAGCGGCTGCCGTCCGCGCGCTCGACCTCGACGTCGATGCTCGAGCGGCCCTGCGACTTCACGACACGCCACCGGAGGTCCTGCAGGCTTGCCACGGGATCCCCGTCGACCGCGACCACGCGGTCCCCCTCGGCGAACCCCGCAGCGGCCGCGGCGGTCCCCGGCTGCGGCGGCGCGAGGATCGCCCGCTGCCCCGGAACGCCGACGACGAACGTTCCCGCGAAGAGCACGACCGCGAGCAGCAGGTTCGCGATGGGGCCCGCCGCAACGATGGCGATGCGCTTGCCGACCCCCTGCCGGTTGAACGCGCGCGGAACGTCTTCGGGCGCGAGGTCGTCCTCGCGCTCGTCGGCCATCTTCACGTAGCCGCCGAGCGGGACCGCGGAGACCGCCCACTCGGTGCGGTCGGCGCCCACGCGGCGCGACCAGATCACGCGTCCGAAACCGACCGAGAAGCGCAGCACCTTCACGCCGCACAGGCGCGCGACCAGGTAATGGCCGAGCTCGTGGAACACGACGAGCACGCCGAGCACGACCAGGAATGCTCCGACCTTCCAGGCGACGTCGATCATGCTGCGAGCGGAACGCCCGCGGCGTCCGCGGGCAGGTCGAGGATCGCGCAGGCGGCGCGGCGCGCCTCGGCGTCCGCGGCGAGCGCCTCGGCGAGCGTCCCGGCGCTGCGCGACGGCAGGCGCGCGAGCGTCTCGGCGCAGGTCGAGTGGATCGACAGGTACGGCGCGCGTCCGGCCAGGAAGGCGGCGACCGCGACCTCGTTCGCCGCATTGAGCACGACCGTCGCGGCGCCGCCGGCCGCGAGTGCGTCGTAGGCGAGCCCGAGGCACGGGAAGCGCACGGTGTCGGGCGTCTCGAACGACAGCGCCGCGAGCGACGCGAGGTCCAGCCGACCGACGCCGCTCTCGATGCGTTCGGGCCAGGCGAGCGCCTGCGCGATCGGCGTGCGCATGTCCGGGTGGCCGAGCTGCGCGAGCACCGATCCGTCGTCGTACTCGACGAGCGAGTGGACGACGCTCTGCGGATGGATGAGGACGTCGATCGCGGACGCCGGCGCGCCGAACAGCCAGTGCGCCTCGATCACCTCGAGGCCCTTGTTCATCATCGTCGCCGAGTCGACCGAGATCTTGCGCCCCATGCGCCAGTTCGGGTCGTCAGGATCAGGCGGCGGATGCCCGCGCGCGAAGGATCGCGCCCGTAGCCGGGCGGCAGGCACTGGAAGATCGCGTTGTGCTCGCTGTCGATCGGGAGCAGCGTCGCGCCGCCGTCGCGCGCGGCGCGCATGAAGACGTCGCCGCCGATCACGAGCGCCTCCTTGTTCGCGATCAGGAGCCGCTTGCCCGCGCGCGCCGCCGCGAGCGTGGGCTCGAGTCCCGCCGCGCCGACGATGGCCGCGAGCACGGTGTCCGCGCCGGCGCTCGTCGCGGCCTCGACGAGGCCCGCCGGCCCGGCGAGCACGCGCGTGGGGAGCCCGTCCCCGGCGATCTCGCGCTCGAGCGCGCGCGCCGCGTCGAGGTCGAGCAGGGCGGCGACAGGCGGGCGGAAGCGGCGACAGAGGGCGGCGAGCTTCGCGACGTTGCGGTGCGCGGCGAGCGCCTCGACCGCGTAACGGTCGGGATGGCGCGCGATGACGTCCAGCGCCGAGTCGCCGATCGAGCCGGTCGCGCCGAGGAGGCTCACCCTGCGCATCGCCTCAGCTCCGCAGGAACCAGTGCGCGGCGAGCGCCGCCGGCGGCATCGCCGCGACCAGCGCGTCGATCCGGTCCAGCACGCCGCCGTGGCCGGGCAGCAGCGTGCCGCTGTCCTTCACGCCCGCGACGCGCTTCAGCCACGACTCGTAGAGGTCGCCGATCACCGACAGCGACGCCAGCGCGAGCGCGAACGCGATCCACGCAGCGATGGCGAGCGGCGCAACGGGACCGTCGTAGCCCGCCGCCTGCGCGAAGGGCACGAGCGCCGCGGCATAGATCGCGACGGCGACGAGGCCGCCGAACACGCCCTCCCAGGTCTTGCCGGGGCTCACGAGCGGCGCCAGCTTGCGCCGTCCGAACGCGCGGCCGGCGAAGTACGCCGCCGTGTCGGCGATCCACACGATCGCCATCGCCGCGAGCACGAGCCAAGGCGAGCGCGCCTGCAATTCGACCAGCGCGACCCACGCACCGGAGAGCACGATCCATCCGGCGAGCGTGAGCGCGACCGGCGAGCGGATCGGCCAGCGGCGGATCACCCAGGGCGGCGCGACGACGAGCCAGAACAGCGTCGCGACCCCGCATGCCGCGAGCAGCACCTCGGGCGGCCAGCCGCGATCGAGTCCCGCACCGGACACGGCCAGCAGGATCGCTCCGCTCGCCGCGAGCCCGCCGACGAGCAGCAGCCAGCCCGCGCGCCCGAACGACGCGAGGCGCGCCCATTCGTGCGCCGCGATCAGCACGGCGACGAGCGTCGCGGCCGCCCACAGCACGGGAGGCAGCAGGAACAGTGCCGCGAGCACGCACGGCACCAGCACGGCGGCGGTGGCGACGCGCGTCGCCAGCGGCGTCATGGCGAGGTCGCCGGCGTCGCGAGCTGCTCGCTCGTGCGCCCGTAGCGCCGCTCGCGCTTGCGGTAGGACGAGATCGCCTCGTCGAGCGCCGCCGCGTCGAAGTCCGGCCACAGCCGGTCGGTGAACCACAGCTCCGTGTACGCGAGCTGCCACAGCAGGAAGTTGGAGATGCGCTGCTCGCCGCCGGTGCGGATGAAGAGGTCCGGCTCCGGCGCATAGGCGAGCGCGAGGTACGGGGCGAGCGCGTCGGGCTCGAGCGGCGCGCCGTCGGCGAGCGCCTCCGGGTGGCGCCGGTAGTATTCGCGCGCAGCCTGCGCGATGTCCCAGCGCCCGCCGTAGTTCGCCGCGATCGTGAGCGTCAGGCGCGGATTGGACGCCGTGAGCGTCTCGCCCGACTCGATCAGCCCGCGAATGCGGCCGTCGAAGCGCGACGTGTCGCCGGTCACCTTGAGACGGATACCGTTGTCGTGGAGCTTGCCGACCTCGACCTCGAGCGAGCGGAGGAACAGCTCCATCAGGATCGACACTTCGTCGGCCGGGCGGCGCCAGTTCTCGCTCGAGAAAGCGAAGAGCGTGAGGTAGCCGATGCCCCGCTCGACCGCCGTGCGCACGATCGTGCGCACCGCCTCGACCCCCCGCCTGTGCCCCGCCACGCGGGGCAGCAGCCGCTGCTTCGCCCAGCGGCCATTGCCGTCCATGATGATCGCGACGTGCCGCGGCACGTCGCGAGCGTCGGGGATGTCGCGGGTGGAGGAGGTGAACACCGGCACGTCGTGGCGTCGGGGGCGCGCTCGGCCCTGGGGCGTCGGGGGCGGGGGCCGCCCTCAGACTGCCATCAGGTCGGCCTCTTTCGCGTGCAGGATCTTGTCGATCTCCGCCACGAAGCGGTCGGTGAGCTTCTGGACGTCTTCCTGCGCCCGGCGCTCGTCGTCCTCGGCGACCTTGTGGTCCTTCAGCAGCTTCTTCAGGTGCTCGATCGCGTCGCGGCGGACGTTGCGCACCGCGACGCGGGCGCTCTCCGCCTCGTGGCGCACGACCTTGATCAGGTCGCGGCGGCGCTCCTCGGTGAGCGCGGGCATCGGCACCCGGATCAGGTCGCCCGCCGAAGCGGGATTGAGCCCGAGGTCGGAGTCGCGGATCGCCTTCTCGATCGCGGGCACGAGCTTCTTCTCCCACGGCTGCACGGTGATCGTTCGCGCGTCCGCGAGCTGGACGTTCGCGACCTTGGGGACCGCCGTCATCGTGCCGTAGTAGTCGACCATCACGTGGTCGAGGATGCCCGCGTGCGCGCGGCCGGTCCGCACCTTGCCCAAGTCGACCTTGAGCGCCTCGATCGTCTTCGCCATCTTCTGCTCGGCGCCCTTCTTGATCTCCGTGATCATCGCTTTCTCCTGGGGCCTGTAATCGCTGCCGGGGCACTCACGCCGATGCCGCGCTTGTTCCTAGCAGTGCACCAGCGTGCCCTCGCCCTCGCCCATCACGACGCGCTTCAGCGCGCCGGGCTCGAAGATCGAGAACACCTTGAGCAGCATGTCCTGGTCGCGGCACAGCGCGAGCGCCGTCGCGTCCATCACCTTCAGGTTCTTGACGATCGCCTCGTCGAACGTGAGGTCGGCGTAGCGGCGCGCGGTGGCGTCCTTCTTCGGGTCGGCCGTGTAGACGCCGTCGACCTTGGTCGCCTTGAGCACGATGTCGACGCCCATCTCGCGCCCGCGCAGCGCGGCCGCCGTGTCGGTCGTGAAGAACGGGTTGCCGGTGCCCGCCGCGAAGATGACGACCTTGCGCTCCTCGAGGTGGCGCAGCGCGCGGCCGCGAATGTAGGGCTCGGCGACCTGGTCGATGCGCAGCGCCGACTGGACGCGCGACTCGACGCCGGCGCGACGCAACGCGTCCTGGAGCGCGAGCGCGTTCATCAGCGTCGCGAGCATCCCCATGTAGTCGGCCGTCGCGCGGTCCATGCCGGCCGCGCCGGGCGCCACGCCGCGGAAGATGTTGCCGCCGCCGATGACGACCGCGATCTCGACGCCGAGCCGGTGGACCTCGCCGATCTCGGCGACGATCCGGTCGATCACCTCGCGGTTGATGCCGTAGGGATCGTCGCCCATCAGCGCCTCGCCCGACAGCTTGAGCAGGATGCGCTTGTAGGCCGGCTGGGGCGCCGCGGTCGCGACGGCGGCGAGCGGCGTGGGCACGGGCGAGTTCATCGCTACCTCCGAACGGACACGCATCCGGCGCGGGAGTTCATCGGCGCCCCGCACGGATCCGCGCGCGCCGCACGGGACCGGGGAACCGGCCGGGAGACTGGAAGCACCCGGCCGCCTCGCGCCCTTACGCCTTCGCCATCGCGGCCACCTCGGCCGCGAAGTCGTCCTTCTTCTTCTCGATGCCCTCGCCGACGACGTACAGCGCGAACGCCTTCACGGTCGCTCCGGCCGCCTTCAGCACCTTCTCGACCGTCTCGTCGGGATTCTTGACGAACGGCTGGCCGAGCAGCGTCACTTCGGCGAGGTACTTCGCGATGCGACCGTCGACCATCTTCGCGACGATCTCGGGAGGCTTGCCCGACTCGGCCGCCTGCGCCGTGAAGATCTCGCGCTCCTTCGCGATGAGCTCCGCGGGCACCTGGTCCTTCGAGACGCACACCGGCCGGATCGCGCCGGGCGCGCCGGACGCCGCGACGTGCATCGCGATGTCCTTGCCGAGCGCGTCGTCGCCGCCGTCGATCTCGACGATGACGCCGATGCGGCCGCCGCCGTGCACGTAGCTCGCGAGCCGCGAGGCGGTCGCGAAGCGCCGGAAGCGGCGGATCGACACGTTCTCGCCGATCTTCTGGACGAGCGCCTGGCGCACGGACTCGACCGTGCCGCCGTCCATCGGCAGCGCCGAGAGCGCCGCGACGTCGGCCGGGTTCTTCGCGGCGACGAGCTCGGCGAGCTTGCGCGCGAACGCGACGAAGTCCTCGTTCCGCGCGACGAAGTCCGTCTCGCAGTTCACCTCGACCATCGCGCCGGAGGTCGCGTCGGCCGACATCCACGCGCCCACGATGCCCTCGGCCGCGACGCGCGACGCCGCCTTCGACGCCTTGGCACCCGAGCGGATGCGCAGGAGCTCCTCCGCCTTCGTCAGGTCGCCGCCGGATTCGGCCAGCGCCTTCTTGCACTCCATCATGCCCAGCCCGGTACGGCTGCGCAGCTCCATCACCATGCTCGCGGAAATGTCCGCCATCCTGTGCTCCATGTCGCGCTGCGCGGCGACGGGCGCCGCGCTTCACCTCCGCCGTCGTCGGCGGGGCGCCGTTCTCGAAAGAAGGGGGCCCGTGGCCCCCTCCCTGATGCGTCCGGCTTACTTCGCCTCCTCGGCGACCTCCACGAACTCGTCGCTGCCCTGGATGATCTCCTGGATCACCACGTTGCGGCCTTCCTGGATCGCGTCGGCCGCGCCGCGCGCATAGAGCCTGATCGCGCGGCTCGAGTCGTCGTTGCCCGGGATCACGTGCGCGATCCCCTCCGGCGAGTGGTTCGTGTCGACCACTGCGACGACCGGGACGCCGAGCTTCTTCGCCTCGGTGACCGCGATCTTGTGGAAACCCACGTCGATGACGAACATCGCGTCGGGCAGCGCGTTCATGTCCTTGATGCCGCCGAGGCTCTGCTGCAGCTTGGCAAGCTCGCGCTTGAGCGAGAGCGCCTCGCGCTTGGCCATGCGCTCCATCGTGCCGTCCTCGACCATCTGCTCGAGGTCCTTCAGGCGCTTGATCGAGCCCTTGACCGTCTTGAAGTTGGTCAGCATGCCGCCCAGCCAGCGCTGGTCGACGTAGGGCATCGAGCAGCGGCGCGCCTCCTCGGCGACGATGTCGCGGGCCTGCCGCTTCGTGCCGACGAACAGGATCGTGCCCTTGTTCGACGCCAGCTGGCGGATGTACTTCATCGCATCGTTGTACTTCTCGAGCGTGCGCTCGAGGTTGACGATGTGGATCTTGTTGCGGTGGCCGAAGATGTACTCGGACATCTTCGGGTTCCAGTAGCGGGTCTGGTGGCCGAAATGGACCCCGGCTTCCAGCATCTGGCGCATCGTGACGGACATGGCGACTTCCTCGTTCTCAGGGTTGAAGAGCGACACCCGGGGACAAATCTGGCCCTCCGGGAGGGTCGCCCGCGAAGGCGCCGTCCCCGGCGAGCACCCTGAACCCCGCGGGTGCGCGGATTGCCCGTCCCGGAAGAACCGCGCCAAGGCGGCGCGCCCTCCGACCGGGTCGAGCTAACTTGATATTCTAGCACGCTTTTGCGCTTCCCCGTCCCTCCCCCACTCCCCCGCGACGAGCCCAGGATGCCCCCTACGATGACCACCCCGGCTGCCGCGTTCGCCGCAGCCCGTGACTCCGCCGTGGCCGCGCACCTTCCCGGCACGACGTTCCTGGACGTGGCCGGCGCCGACGCGATCGCCTTCCTGCACGGCCAGCTGTCGAACGACGTCGCCGGCCTCGCGCCCGGGGCCGCCGAGTGGGCGACCTACAACTCGCCCAAGGGCCGGATGCTGGCGACGATGCTGGTCTGGCGCCCGGCGTCGGGGCCGGCGTGCCGGCTGGCGCTCGCCGCCGACCTGGCCGAGCCCATCCGCAAGCGCCTGTCGATGTTCGTGCTCCGGTCCAAGGTGACGGTCGCCGCGGGCGCCCCGGCGCTGTCGGCGATCGGCGTCGGCGGCCCGGCGGCGGCCGGCGCCGTGAGGGCGGCGCTCGGCGTCGATCCGACGCCGATGCGCGCGGTCGGCTTCGACGGCGACGGCACGGCAATCGGCCTGCCGGACGGCCGCGTCCTCGTCGCGGTGCCGGCCGACCGCGCGGCGTCGACCGTTGCGGCGCTCGCGAAGCATGCAACGGTCGCGGACGAGTCGGTCTGGCGCTGGCTCGCGATCCGCGCCGGCGTCGCCCAGATCACGCTCGCCACGCAGGAGCGCCACGTTCCGCAGACCGCGAACTGGGAGGTCGTGGGCGGCGTGAGCTTCACGAAGGGCTGCTACCCGGGACAGGAGATCGTCGCGCGCTCGCAGCACCTGGGCATCCTCAAGGAGCGCGCGCACCCGTTCCACGTCGCCGCCCCGCCGCCCGCGCCCGCGACGCCGGTCTTCAGCAGCGCGTTCGGGGAGCAGGCCTGCGGCAGCGTCGTCGACGCCGTCGCGCTGCCCGACGGGAGCGCCGATCTCATCGCGGTCGTGCAGCTCGCGGCCGTCGAGAGCGGCGACGTCCACGTCGGCGCGCCCGACGGGCCGGCGCTCGAGCGTCTGCCGCTGCCCTACGCGCTGCCGGCGAGCGCGCCGAAGAGCGTGAAGCTGTGAACCGTCCCGGCGCATCGGTGCGCGACGTCCGGGCAGCGGCGCAGCCCGAGGGCGGCGCCATGACCGCCGCCCCGTCGTAATCCGTCTGGTACCGGCTCGCGGGCGATGCCTGCGAGGCGCGCGCCGCGGTCACCGCGATGATGCTGGACGTCGCCGTGGACTGCGGCGTCGTCGGGCGCCTGATGAAGCGGACCGACGATCCCTCGACGTGGATGGAGGTCTACGAGACGGTCGACGATCCCGTCGCGTTCGAGCTCACGCTCGCCGAGGCGCTCGAGCGCCACGGCGCCGGCAGGTACGCGGACGGCGGCCGCCACGTCGAGCGCTTCGTCGGGTGCGGCGCGCTCGACGCGGAGTGACTCGTCCGGTCGCCTGTCCCGATCCTCGCCGACCATGTGCCTCGTCGCCGTCGCCCTGGACGCGCATCCGCGCTACGCGCTCGTCGATCGCCGCGAACCGCGACGAGTACCACGCGCGCGAGGCGCGGCCCGCGCACTGGTGGGACGAGGGCTGGCTTGCCGGACGCGACCTGTCGGCCGGCGGAACCTGGTTCGGCGTGCGGCGCGACGGCCGCTGGGCGCTCGTCACCAACGTCCGGGAGCCGGGTCGCAAGGAGGCGAACGCGGCATCGCGCGGCGGCCTCGTCACCGGCGCGCTGTCGGCGGGCTCGCTCGGCGCCTACCTGTCGCGGCTGGACGCCGACAGGGGTCGGTACAACGGCTACAACCTGCTCGCCGGGAACGCGGGCGCGGCGCGATGGGCATCGAACCGGACGGCCTCGGCGCGCGCGGTCGACCCGGGCGTGTCGGCCCTCTCCAACGCCGCGCTCGGAACGCCCTGGCCCAAGGTCCGGAAGGTCTCCGCGGCACTCTCGGCCTGGGCCGGTCGCGGCGACGACGACATCGACGAACTGTTCGACGCCCTCGCCGATCGCGAGCGCGCGTCCGACGAGGCGTTGCCGTCGACGGGCGTCACGCTCGACTTGGAGCGCATGCTCTCCGCGCCGTTCATCGTGGGCGACCGCTACGGCACGCGCTGCTCGACCGTGCTCGTCGTCGCGCGCGACGGACAAGCGCGATTCGTCGAGCGGTCGTTCGACGCGGCGGGACGCCTGAGCGGCGTCGTCGACGAGCGCTTCGGCATCACCCCCGGAACGCGGTTCGAACCCCGTTCCTGAGGTTCAGCGCAGCGCGCGTTCCATCGCGCGGTGCGGAATGCCGGCCTCGTCGAACTCGTCGCCGACCGCGACGAACCCGTGGGATTCGTAGAACGGCATCGCGTGCGTCTGCGCGTTGAGGCGCGCGACCGCGTGCCCGCGCTCCCGCGCGAGCGCCACGAGGCGCTCGAGGATCGCGCCGCCGACGCCGCGGCCGCGCCACTCGCGCAGCACCGCCATGCGCCCGATGTGGCCGTCCGGCAGCAGGCGTCCGCACCCGACCGGCGAGCCCGCCCCGTCCTCGGCGATCGCGTGCTCGCACGCCGCGTCGGTGCCGTCCCACTCGAGCTCCTCGGGCACGCGCTGCTCGACGACGAACACCGCGAACCGGATGAGGCGCAGCGCCTCGTCGTCGCACTCCCAGACCGCAGGCCGCACCGCCCACCTGCCCGCGCTCATCGTCCGTCCTCCATCGCGAGCGTCGCCTCGCCCCCGCGCACCGCGAGCCGCGCGCGCCCGCCGACCGGCAGCGTGAGCTTGTCGCGCACGTGGCCGAACGGCAGCCCGGTGACGATCGGCACGCGGCAGACGTCGCGCAGGTGCGCGAGCGCCGCGTCGAGATCGTAGCCGTTGTCCTGAGGCGCGAGCTCGTAGCCGGTGAACGCGCCCACGAGGATCGCCCGCTGCCGCGCGAGGATGCCGGCGTAGTGCAGCTGGTGGAGCATGCGCTCGACCCGGTACGGGTGCTCCGAGACGTCCTCGACGAACAGGAGGCCGCCGTCGACGCGCGGCAGGTACGGCGTGCCGACGAGCGAGGCGATCATCGTCAGGTTGCCGCCCCACAGCGTGCCCTCCGCGTCGACGTCCGGCCCCTCGGTGTCGAACGTCGCCTCGTCGGCCCCGCGCGCGAGCATCGCGAGCGCATGGCCGATCGTGAAGTCGCTCGGCGCCTCGGCGCCGAAATCGTAGGTCGCCATCGGTCCGGCGTAGGTGACCCTTCCGGTCGCCGCGAGCATCGCGAGCTGGAACGCCGTGAAGTCCGAGTGGCCGATCCAGCGCTTGCCGCTCGCGGCCAGCGCGCGAAAATCGAGGCGCGGAAGCAGCCGCGTCCAGCCGTAGCCCCCGCGCAGCGCGAGCGCGACGTTCACGCCGGGCATCGCCGCGACGCGCAGGACCGCCGCGAGCCGCTCGTCGTCGGTGCCGGCGAAGCGCGTGTGCCGCGCGAGCGCGGACGCGTCCACGTGCACGTTGCAGCCGAGCCCGGCGAGGCACGTCACCGCGCGGTCGAGGGCCGACGGGTCCTGGGCGAACCCGGAAGGCGCGTAGATCGCGACCGACAGCGCGCTCACCGCCCCTCTCCCGGCAACGGCGCTGCGCGCGTCATCCCCGCCCCCTGCGCTCCGCGAAGAACGCCGACAGCAGCGCGCCGCATTCGTCGCCGCGCACGCCGGCCGCCACCGTCGCGTGATGGTTGAGCCGCGGCTCGGCGAACAGGTCGACGACCGATCCGCACGCCCCGGTCTTCGGATCGGACGCGCCGAAGACGACGCGCGAGATCCGCGCGTGCAGGATCGCGCCGGCGCACATCGCGCAGGGCTCGATCGTCACGTAGAGCGTGCAGCCGGGCAGCCGGTAGTTGCCGAGCGCGCGCGCCGCCTCGCGCATCGCCGCGATCTCGGCGTGCGCGGTCGGATCCGACGCCGCGATCGGCGCGTTGCCGCCGCGCCCGATCACACTGCCGTCCTTCACGACGACGGCGCCCACCGGCACCTCGCCGCGACGCGCCGCCTCGCGGGCGAGCGCGATCGCCTCGCCCATCCAGCGCTCGTCGGCGGCGCTCGCGGTCGCTGCGGACAGGCTCATGCGCCTCCCGCCCCGATCACCGCGTCGGCCTCGATCTCGACCAGGATCTCCGGCGAGATCAGCTTCGACACCTCGACCATCGTGCACGCGGGCCGGATGCCGCCGAACGCCTCGCCGTGCGCGCGTCCGACCGCCTCCCATTGCGCGATGTCGACGACGTAGATGCGCGTGCGCACGACGTCGGCGAGCGTGGCGCCCGCCTGCGCGAGCGCCGACGCGATGTTCGCGATCGCCTGCTTCGCCTGCGCGTACGCGTCGCCGCGCCGACGATGCCGCCCTTGCCGTCGGTCGCCGTCGTGCCCGACACGAAGACCCGGTCGCCGACGACGACCGCGCGCGAGTAGCCGACGATCGGCTCCCAGGGCGCGCCCGACGAAAGGTTCCGGCGGCTCATCGCGACGCTCCTCCGCGCGCCTCGTGCCGTGCGCGCCGCTCGGCACGATCGCGCGCGAGCTCCACGCGCGCAGCCTCAGCGACGGCGCCCGCGTCGATCGCGGCGAGCGCTGCCACCGCTGCCGCATACGCAACCGGCGGCGCGACGCGACGGTACTCGCGCCCGTAGCCGTCGCGCTCGAGGAGACCCAGGTCGACGAGCCATCGCCGCAGCTCGACGTGGTCGGTCGCGAGCATCGCGCCGGGACCGGCGAGCCACGCGACCAGACGCTCGTTCACCTCGCGCTCCGACAGCGACGTGCCCGGCGGAACCACCAGCGACGCCGCAGCGAGGGCCACCGCGAACTCGTCGCCGCGCGAGCCCATGAGCGGGCCGAGGCCCACCCGGTGCTTGACGGCGAGCCGGCGCCAGGCGGACACGAAATCGGAGGGGGGCTTCATCGGCGGGCGGGGGTGAGCGGGTGCGGCGCCGATTGTGCGGCAGCCGCTGTCGGGTGTCGACGGTGCGGGCCGGGCACGGAGCGCTCGGCGCGCCGCGAACGCTACGTTCGGGACGCGGATCGCCGGCGCCCGGGCGGCGCGCTGCCGCCGGGGGTGCCCGTCCCGAACAGGTCGCGCGAGGCGGCCCGGCTCACCGCCAGCGTGGCGGGGTGCTGCAGGCGACGCTCGGTCGTGATCGCGTAGAGCTCCTCCATGACCTGCTCGACGCGGCCGACGGCCTGCACGCCGTAGTGGCGGCACACGTAATCGGCCATGGCGGAAGGCGCGGCGAAGCAGCCGGCCCCGCCCTGCCCGAACGCCTTCATGAGCGCGCTGTCGTCGAACTCGCCGACGATCCGGGGCCGGATCCTCGCGGCGTCGAACCACTGCTCGAGTCCGCGCCGGATCGCCACGCCCTCCCCGGGCATCAGGAACGGCGCGCCGTCCAGCATCGCCGGGAAGTCGCCCGCCAGCCCCGACACCAGCGCGGCCGCGCCGAAGATCGTCAGGTCGCTCGCGCCGAGGCGATGGTCGTACGCGCGCACGTTGAGGTCGGAAGGCATCGGCCGGTCGGCGATCACGATGTCGAGCCGGTGGACGGCGAGATCGGCGAGCAGCGCCGCGAGGCGCCCCTCGCGGCAGACGAGCCGCACCGGGATCTCGAGGCGCAGCGCCGGCTCGACGACGCGCCAGGCAAGCGACTTGGGCACCGAATCGGCGATGCCGACACGGTAGGGCGCTGCGGCACGGGTCCCCGCGCCGCGTGCTGCGCCGATCAGTTCGAGCTCGAGGCCGAAGATTTCGTCGGCGTAGCCCAGGATCCGCCGCCCGCCTTCGGTGAGCTCGAGCCCCCTCCCCGCCCGCCGGAAGAGCTCGACGCCGAGCGAACCCTCCAGCTCGGCCAACTGGCCGCTGATCGACTGGGGCGTGACGTGCAACTGGCCGCTCGCCCGGGCGATGCTCCCCGAGCGCGCGACCGCCCAGAAGTAGCGCAGGTGCTTGAAATTCAGCGTCCCGGCAGCGGCCATATATTCGGTTTTTTCGATGTGTCGGTTAATTATATTCGACTTGTACGATGTGTCCACCGGCCGCATCCTTCGCGGCGGATCGGGCGCAGGCGGGCCCGGCGAAGGTCTCACGGGAGAGGGTGACTTGGAAACGGTGGGAAGCTTCTGGATGTGGGCGGGGTTCGCCGCGGTCGTCGCGGCGATGCTCGCGATCGACCTGTTCGTCGTCGGCGGAGGGAAGCGGCACCGGGTGACGATGCGCGAGGCGGCGACATGGTCGGCCGTCTGGGTCGCGGTCGCGCTGGCGTTCGCGGGCGTCCTGTGGTGGCACCTCGACGCCACCTCCGGGCGGGCGGTCGCCAACGAGACCGCGCTCGAATACCTGACCGGCTACCTGATCGAGAAGTCGCTGGCCGTCGACAACGTCTTCGTCTGGCTGATGCTGTTCACGTTCTTCGCGGTGCCCGCCGAGCTGCAGAAGCGCGTGCTCGTCTACGGCGTGATCGGCGCGATCGTCATGCGCACCGTCATGATCTTCGCCGGCGCCTGGCTCATCGCGCAGTTCCACTGGATGCTCTACCTGTTCGGCGCGTTCCTGCTCGTGACCGGCGTCAAGATGTGGTGGTTCGCGGACGAGAAGCCGGACCTCGAGGCCAATCCGATCGTGCGCTGGCTGCGCCGCCATCTGCGCGTCACCACGGCTTTCGAAGGCGAGCGGTTCTTCGTCTCGCGCGAAGAGGGTGGTAAGCTCGTGCGCTACGCGACGCCGCTGTTCCTCGTGCTCGTCCTGGTCGAGGCGACCGACCTGATCTTCGCGGTCGACTCGATCCCGGCGATCTTCGCGATCACGACCGACCCGTTCGTCGTGCTCACGTCGAACGTGTTCGCGATCCTGGGACTGCGCGCGATGTATTTCCTGCTGGCGGACATGGCGGACCGGTTCTCGCTGCTCAAGTACGGCCTCGCGCTCGTGCTCGTCGTCGTCGGCGCCAAGATGCTGCTGATCGACGTCGTCAAGATCCCGGTGCTGCTCTCGCTCGCGGTCGTCGCGACGATCATCGCCGCCTCGATCGTGCTGTCGCTGCGCAAGGCCGCCCGCGAGCGCGCGGCCGCGCCCGCGCACGGAGCGAAGGCGTGACGAGAGCCGCGCGCGCCGCCGGGACGTCCGGGATCGCCCCGCCCCGTCCACGATGATGCCGGCCCTTCGCCCGTCGCTTCCGATGGCCGCGCTCGCGTCGTGGGCGACCGCTGCGCTCGCGATCGCCGCCGGCGCCGCCGCCGTGTGTCCCGGCGGCGCCTGCCGGGCGCTCGAGCTGGACCGCCTCGGACTCGACGCGCTCGCGGCGCTCAGGCGCCCGTCGCTCGACGCGTTCTTCGCGTCGGCGACCTGGCTGGGGTCGATCGCCGTGCTGCTGCCCGCGTCCCTCGCGCTCGCCTGGCGGCTCCGCCGGCGTGGCGACGCCCGCGCCGCGCGGATCCTGCCGCTGGCGGTGGCCGGCGCCTGGCTCGTCGCGCATGCATGCAAACTCCTGGTCACGCGCCCGCGCCCCGACTCGCACGCGGCGGTGGTCGCGATGCCGGCGGACCTCTCGTTCCCGAGCTCTCACGCGATGGTGGCGACCGCCTTCGTCGTCGCGCTCGCGCTCGCGCCGCGCGTTCGCCCCCCGCGGGCGGTCGTCGTCGCCGCGGCGCTCGCCGCGTTCGTGGTCGCGCTGTCGCGCGCCTACCTGCAGGTCCACTTCCCGACCGACATCGTCGCGGGCATGGTCGCGGGCGCGGCGTGGGCGTGGGGGCTCTGCCTGCTGCCGGGGGCGCGCCGATGAGACACAAGTTCCTCGGCACCGGCGAGCCGGGCTGGCATCCGCTGCGCAAGATCGCGACCGTGCTGTCGGGGCTGCGCTACGCGGTCGTCTACGACTTCTCGGTCGCCTACAAGCTCGTGCTGTCGGCGGTCGTCCTGGCCGCGGCGTTCGCGCTGCGGGCCTGGGTCGACCTCCTGCTGATCCTCGTCGCGACGGCGTTCGTGCTCGCCGCCGAGATGATGAACACGGCGATCGAGGCGCTGTGCGACTTCGTCGAACCGCGTCACGACGAGCGGATCAAGGTCGTCAAGGACGTCGCAGCTGCCGCCGTCGGCGTCGCGATCCTCGCCTGGATCATCGTGCTCGCCGTCGAGGCGGGCCGACTCTGGAGCGCGCTGCCCGGCTGAAGCGCCGCAGCCGCCACGGGAAGCGCGCCTTCAGCGCCGGAATTGACCTTCCTCGTCGCGGGACGGCCATTCGTTCACGAGCGCTTCACGGACGCCGGGGCCACGCGCAGTCGACCCGACATGCGCAGCCCGTCGCGCACGTTCAGGCCCATCAGCGCCAGGTTGATCGCACCGGCGACGAGCTCGAGGGCCTGCACTGCATAGAAGCTCGTGTCGAACGTCCCGGTGGCCGCCCAGCGGTCGAGGATGATCGCGCAGGGCACCAGCACCAGCAGACCATTCGCAGCGATGAACGCCATGCGCCTCTTCTTGGCCTCCACCAGGCGACCCTTGCGCGACGTCGACAGGAACATGCCGCTGCCGCCGGTGGCGGCCATGGCCGGGATCAGGATCCACAGCCCCGGCGTGACGATGAGCGATTTCGCCTGCGCCACCGCTATGCAGCTGCCACCGATAGCGCGATGCAACTGGGTGGAAAGGAAGCCGGGCTGCTGCTTCATCCAGTTGGCATCCTTCTCCCAGGCGACCATCAGAGCCGGGGTGTCGGCCTCGTCCACGGTGAAGAGGTTGACCAGCACTACCGGCGTGGCCGAGTTCTGCAACTGCTGTTCGATGGGACAGGCGGCATCCAGGGGGCGAAGTTTCAGCATTCGTCGTCTCCGGTCGTCTGTCGATGACCCGAACTCTAGGAACTGCACGCGATGCTGCCTAGCTCGCGGACGTCGACACACTGTCGGGAGATCGCCGACAATCGCTCCAGCGCCCGGCAGGAGTGACCCGATGGACCGTTTCGATGCGATGCGCGCCTTCGTGCAGGTAGTGGACAGCGGCAGCTACACCAGGGCCGCCCGGCAACTCGACCTGCACAAGGCCACCGTCAGCCAGCAGATCCAGCAACTCGAGGACCGGCTCGGCACGCGGCTGCTGGCCCGGACGACACGCTCTGTCACGCCGACCACCGAGGGACTGACGTACTACCGGCACGCCCGCACGATCCTCGAACAGGTCGACGAGGCGGAGGCGATGCTGCGCAAGGGCACCAGCGCACCCGCGGGCCACCTGCGCGTCAACGTTCCGGTGGCCATGGGCCGCCTGGTGTTCGCGCCCGAGATCCGCGGCTTCCTCGAGCGACACCCGAGGATCACCCTCGAATTGGGCTGCAGCGACCGCGCGGTGGACCTGGTCGGCGAGGGCGTGGACTGCGCGTTGCGCGGCGGTGTGCTGCCGGACTCGCAGCTATCGGCCCGCCGCGTGGGCGATCTGCGCTTCGTGCTGTGCGCGGCGCCGCACTACATCGACGGTCACGGCCTGCCCGACAGCCCCGACGACCTCGTCCGCCACCACCAGATCGGCTATGTACTCGCCTCGACGGGCAAGGTGCGGCCGGTGCGACTCGAGCGCGCGGCCAGGTCGTCAGCCGACGTCCCCCTTCGTCACGACCGACAGCGCCGCCGCCCCTGAGCGCGGGGCTGGACGGGCTCGGCCTCATCGTGCTGGCGGAGTTCGTCGCCAGCCACTACCTGACCAGCGGTGCACTCGTGCGGGTGCTGCCCGGCTGGCAGTGCCCGTCGCTGCCGCTGCACCTGTTGACGCCGACGGCGCGAAAGCGCGCGGCGCGCGTCCAGGCCTTCATAGACTGGGCGCACGCGCTGCTGGTTCGCCGGCTGGGTCCGCAACTGGAGACGCGCTGAGCCGTCCGAGGGGCATGCGCTGCGTACCGATCGTTCGCTCCAGATGATGGGGAGACGTCGTCGAACCGGTCTTTGCTCCCCGCTCCCTTGACCGCCGGAACGCGATGTCGGGGTTGGATGCGCGGTTGGCCAGAATGTCAGGCTATGCCAGAAGCTGCTGCGCACATGCCGACGTTTCAAGGCGCGCGAACCGTTGAACGACACGCGCCAGGAGTGATTCAATGGAGCACTGAAGGGGTACGTGCCATGAGAGTCCTCGGCGGCCGCAACGTCGGCGGCAGGTTTCGCGGGCATGGGCGCTGTCCGGACGCAGGCGCAAGTCGCGCACGGGCGGCCGGATCGGAATCCACGCACGGATCGCGCCGCGGCATGGCCCCCGAATCCCGAAAGACTTCGAACCCGGCAGCAAGGAGCTGAGCATGCCCACCCCCCCGAAACCCGCAGGCCGCAAGGTCGTCATCGTCGGCGGCGTCGCCGGCGGCGCCTCGTGTGCCGCGCGCCTTCGCCGGCTGGACGAAGACGCGAAGATCGTATTGGTCGAGCGCGGGCCCTATGTGTCCTACGCGAACTGCGGCCTGCCTTACCACGTGGGCGGGGTGATCGAGAAGGAGTCGAGCCTGCTCGTGGCCGACGTCGACACTTTCAGGAGCCAGTTCGCGATCGATGTACGCGTGAACTGCGAGTGCGTGGGCATCGCGCCGAATGCCAAGACCGTGCAGCTGCGCGACCTGGCCACCGGTGCGCTGACGACCGAGACCTACGACCGGCTGGTGCTGTCACCCGGCGCGCCGTCGATCCGGCCGCCGCTGCCTGGCATCGACTTGCCAGGCATCTTCGAGGTGCGCACCGTGCCGGACGCGCGCGCGATCCGCGAGTGGATCGAGCGCGGCTCGCACTTCCTCGCCGGCATGCACCGCTACTCCGGGTTCCAGACCGTGCCGCCCAAGCGCCGCGCCGTCGTCGTCGGTGGCGGCTTCATCGGCATCGAAACGGCCGAAAACCTGCTCCACCGCGGCTTCGAGGTGACGATCGTCGAACTGGGCGACCAGATCCTCGCACCGCTGGACGTCGAGATGGCGCGCATCGCCGAGACCTACCTCGAACGCCACGGCATGCGGCTGGCGCTGGGCGACGGCGTCGCCGCGTTCGAACAGGGCGAGGCTGGCAAGCTGAAGGTGCTGACGAAGTCGGGCGCGGTGCATCCGGCCGACATCGTCATCCTGGCGCTCGGCGTGCGCCCGGACACGACGCTGGCCAAGGCGGCCGACCTCGAGATCGGCGAGCGTGGCGGAATCCGCGTTGACGAGCAGATGCGCAGCAGCGACCCCGACATCTTCGCCGTCGGCGACGCGGTCGAGGTCAGGGACTTCCGTGACCGGCGAGTGGACCCTGATGGCGCTGGCGGGCCCGGCCAACCGGCAGGGGCGCATTGCCGCCGACGTGATCGCCGAGCGCGAGGCGCGCTTCCGCGGCACGCAGGGCACCTCGATCATCGGCTTCTTTGGCGGCACCGCGGCCTGGACCGGCGCCAGCGAGAAGACGCTGAAGCGTCTGGGCCGGACCGACTACGAGAAGGTCTACCTGTACCCCAACTCGCACGCCGGCTACTACCCGGGCGCGCGGCCGATCGCGCTCAAAGTGATCTTCCGCAAGTCCGACGGCAAGCTGCTCGGCGCGCAGGCGCTGGGCGAGGACGGCGTCGACAAGCGCATCAGCGCGCTCGCGATGGCCATGCAGATGGGCGCCACGGTCGACGACCTGGAAGAAGCCGAGCTGTGCTACGCGCCGCAGTTCGGCAGCGCGAAGGACCCGGTGAATTTCGCCGGCATGGTCGCGCGCGACATCCTGGACGGCGACATGCCGATCGCCCACTGGGCGGACTCGGAAGGCGCCTTCCTTCTCGACGTGCGCGAGCCATTCGAACTGGCCGTCGAAAGCGTGCCCGGTGCGCTGAACATTCCGATCGGCCAGCTGCGCGAGCGCCTTGGCGAGCTGCCGCGCGACCGCGAGATCCACGTCGTCTGCCGTTCGGGCCAGCGCGCCTACTATGCCGTGCGCCTTGCTTCAGCACGGCTTGCGGCGCGCAACGTGGCCGGCGGCATGCTGTCGCGCTTCCACTCGCACCTGCTTGTCGACGGCTGAGGTCGGGCGCGTGAGCGTGCGGTCCGGCCGTACATGAGGGCCGACGGCGATGGACGACCCGGAGGACCGGGACAGCCCGGACGATGCGCGCGCCGCCGGCGCGAGGCTGTAGGACAAGCCGAGTCAGGACACCTCGGCGAGCAGACTCTCGTACGGAATCATCAGCCTGTCATGCAGTCGCTTGGCCATCCGCCGGCTGAGTGGCCGGTTGCGTTTCAGCACCCGCGCCCGACCCATTGGCAGCGCTCCGTCCCGCGCCAAACGGTCAGGAAAAGCCTTGAACGCGGCGCGTCACCCCGCCGCCGGCGGAAAGACGCGGATCCTGGGCGAAAGCTTGGCTCGGAGTTCCCGGTCCGCGACTCGGATGTCGTGCTCGGACTGCAGGTTCAGCCAGAACCGTGGCTCCATGCCGAAGAACAAGCCGAGCCGAAGCGCTGTATCAGCGGTGATGGGGCACTGGCCATTCACCAGTTCGCTGATCCTGCTCGGCGAGACATCGATGTCCGCCGCCGGTTGGCGGGCACTGATGCCCATGGGCTTCATGATGTCCTCGAGCAGGATCTCGCCCGGATGAATCTCCTCGAGCAACTTGGCCATGTTTCAAAGTCCTGGCGGT
>JADIZG010000052.1 GCA_016704895.1 Betaproteobacteria bacterium | reverse complement strand
GCGATCCGGCGTCGCGCTGATCTTGTGGATCGTGAGGTCGGCGCCGTTGAACTCCTCCTCCGCATCGAGGCGCAGGCCCATGACCGCCTTCAGCGAGCCGTAGACGATCAGCGCGCCGACGCACGCGACGGCGATCCCCAGGAGCGTGCCCGCGACCTGCGAGCCCAGCGCGACGCCGCCTAAGCCGCCCAGCGCCTTCGAGCCGAAGATTCCGGCGGCGATGCCGCCCCACGCGCCGCACACGCCGTGCAGCGGCCACACGCCGAGCACGTCGTCGATCTTCCAGCGGTTCTGCGTGACGGTGAACAGGAACACGAACAGCGCGCCGGCGACGAGCCCGGTCGCGAGCGCGCCGAGCGGATGCATCACGTCCGATCCCGCGCACACGGCGACGAGCCCCGCGAGCGGACCGTTGTGGACGAAGCCCGGGTCGTTGCGGCCCGCGACGAACGCCGCGATGATGCCGCCCGACATCGCGAGCAGCGAGTTCGCGGCGACGAGGCCCGAGATCTTGTCGAGCGTCTGCGCGCTCATCACGTTGAACCCGAACCAGCCGACCGACAGCACCCAGGCGCCGAGCGCGAGGAACGGGATCGACGACGGCGGGTGCGCGGAGACGCCGCCCTCGCGCGAGTAGCGCCCGCGGCGCGCGCCGAGCAGCAGCACGGCGACGAGCCCGATCCAGCCGCCCATCGCGTGCACGACGACGCTGCCGGCGAAGTCGTGGAACTCCTCGCCGAACGTCGCCTTCATCCACGCCTGGACGCCGAAGTGCTGGTTCCACGCGATGCCCTCGAAGAACGGGTAGACGAATCCGACGAGCAGGAACGTCGCGGCGAGCTGCGGGTTGAACTTCGCGCGCTCCGCGATGCCTCCCGACACGATCGCGGGGATCGCCGCGGCGAACGTGAGCAGGAAGAAGAACTTGACCAGGTCGTAGCCGTTCTTCTGCGCGAGCGCTTCGGCGCCGGTGAAGAAGTTGACGCCGTACGCGATCGAGTAGCCGATGAAGAAGTACGCGACCGTCGAGACGGCGAAGTCGACGAGGATCTTCACCAGCGCGTTCACCTGGTTCTTCTTGCGCACGGTGCCGAGCTCGAGGAAGGCGAAGCCCGCGTGCATGGCGAGCACCATGATCGCGCCCAGCAGGATGAACAGCGTGTCGTTGCCGGACTTCAGTGCGTCCATGGTGTCCCCGGTGGCGGTGGGTCGATCGTCGACGCCGGTCGGGGCACGTGCGCGCCACGCCTGCGCTCTGATTTGGGCGCGAGCGCCCGAATTGGCGCGTAGGGGAGCAGGCGGCATGCCATGCCGTCAGCCCGCTGATTTCATGGGACTTCGTGCAGCGCGATCCGACGAAAGCTCGCGCGCGCGCACCGTTCTGGTGCGCAATTGCACCCGAACAGTGCGCTGGCGGCGGTCAGTGCAGGCGTCGGCGCGCGGCGAGCACGAGTGCGAGAGCGCCGAGCAGCAGGGCCAACGGGCCCGGGCCGGGGATCGGCGTGGACGGGGTCGCTGGCGCAGGCGGGTTCGGGTCGACCACGGTGAGCACGACGTCGTTGCCGCTGCTGCCGACGTAGGTGATCTGGAACGTGTTCGCGAACATCGTGAACTGCGCTCCCTCGGGCAGGCCTGCGTAGGTCCCGACCACGGCGTCCGCGCCGTCGTTGTCGATGATCGTGTACGACCCGCCGATCGGCAGCGCGCCGGCCGAGGTCACCACCAGCGTCGTGCCGCCGAGCGAGACGGGCCCCGTGACCTGGATCTGGTCGTAGTCGGTCCCGGAGGTGCCCGGCGCGAGCGTCAGGTTGTGCTGCCCGCCCGACGAGGCGAGACCCGCGGGACGGAAGTACTGGAAGGTCGCGATGCCCGGCGCGAACGTCCCGCCGGTGATCGTGAGGAGCCCCGTCGTGCCGTAGCCGTAGAGCGACGCGGGCGCGAACAGGTTGACCGCGGCCGGGAACGTCCCGGTCGGCGCGAATCCCCCGGCGACGACGTTGACCGCACCGGTGAACGCGGGCCAGTTGCCGCTCGTCGAGAGCGTGTCCACCCCGTTCTTGGAAAGCGTGCCGCTGCTCGTGACCGTGCCGCTGATCGACCCCGGACCGTAGGCGGTGTAGGTCAGCGTTCCCGCGAACGAGATCGCGCCGGCGAGCTCGATGTTGCTGTACGCGTTGATGTAGTTGCCCGGCCCCTGGAACACGAGGGGCTCGCTCAGCGTGTACGGGCCGCTCTGCACGGTGAGGCCCGCGCCGTTCGCGAACGTGGTGCCGGTCGCGCTCGCCCCGAACGCGGTCGCGTGCCTCGCGAAGATCGAGCCCGAGTTCACGAGCGTCGCGCCGCTGTAGGTGTTCGCGGCGAACAGCTGGAGCGCGGAGCCGCTGTTCTTCGTGATGCCGCCGGTGCCCGACACGATGCCGCTGAGCCAGAGGTCGCCGCTGCCGGCAATGGTCAGCGTGTTCGCGCCGAGGTCGATCGTGGCGTTGAACGGCGTGACGCGCCCGTCGGAGGTCATCGTGATCGAGGCGCCGAGCGTGATCGGGATCGCCCAGTTCGGGTCGCCGCTGCCGGTGCCGACGCCGGGGTTGGAGAACGTGATCGGCCCGGTGAGCGTGATGCCGTTGCCGGTGTAGTCGTAGGCGGCGCCGCTGTTCATCGTCGTGACGGTGACCGAGGCGACCGACAGGCCCGCGATGTTGTTGTTCGAGGTGCGGTTCGTCGGGCTGTCGGGGAAGACCAGGTCGTCGCCGTTGACCGGCACGACGCTCTCGGCCCAGTTGATCGCGGTACCCCAGTTCGTGCTGACGGCGCCGGACCAGGTGCGCGTGGCGGCGTGCGTTGCTGCGGTGGCGGACAGCAGCACTGCGGCGATCGCAGCGGTGGCAATGCGTCGGAGCATCATTCCCCTCCCCAGGTCAGGGTGGGGGCATTGTCCGGAGGGGGCGCGCGGGCGTCAACCTCCGCCGCCCGGGGCGCGGCGACGTCGGGACGGGCTGGCAGTCATGTGCGGAGCGCGCTCGGCCGACGGCGCGGGCGCGTCGCGCGTCAGGCGACACGCGTCAGGCGGTCAGGCGGGCGCTGGGTGCCGAGCACCCGCCGCAAACAATACTGCGAGCCGCGACCGACTCGCCCGTCCGTCGTCAGGCGGGCTTGGTGCCGAGCGCCTGCTGCAGCTCGCCGTTCGCGTACATCTCGCGCATGATGTCGCAGCCGCCGACGAACTCGCCGTTGACGTAGAGCTGCGGGATCGTCGGCCAGTTCGCGTATTCCTTGATGCCCTGGCGGATGTCGGCGTCCTCGAGCACGTTGACGCTGTAGAAATCGCCGACGCCGCAGCGCTTGAGGATCTCGGTGGCGGTCGCCGAGAAGCCGCATTGCGGGAACTGCGGCGTGCCCTTCATGTAGAGGACCACGCGGTGGCCCTTGACCTGCTCGCGGATCTTGTCCTGGACGCTCATGGGGTCTTGCTCCGGAGATTGCTCATCGGGCCGAATATGGTAGCGCAATCGGCGCGTTCAACTGCTTCGACGCGAAAGCTGTCGGCCTGAAGGCCGACCCACAACTTCGCGCTCTGCCCTGTGGGTCGGCCTTCAGGCCGACGCCTTCCAGACAGCGAAGTCGCCGCGCCATCCTTGTGGGTCGGGCTTCAGCCCGACGCCTTCCTGGATGAACCCCGTCGGCCTGAAGGCCGACCCACAATGCGCTGGGTGGCCTTCAGGCATAGGCCGCGCCATCCTTGGTCGGGCTTCAGCCCGACGCCCTTCTGCGGATGAACCTGTCGGCCTGAAGGCCGACCCACCCGCCGGGTGCTCGCCGGCCCGCTCCGGAGAACCCGCGGCCTGAAGGCCGACCCACAACTTCGCGCTCTGCCCTGTGGGTCGGCCTTCCGGCCGACGCCTTCCAATCAGCGAAGTCGCCGCGCCATCCTTGTGGGTCGGGCTTCAGCCCGACGCCCTTCTGCGGATGAACCCCGTCGGCCTGAAGGCCGACCCACCGAGCGTCGGCCTGAAGGCCGACCCACAGGACCCGACTGTCGGCCTTCAGGCCGGCATCGCCAGGCTCCCGGATGCCCTCGGTCGTTCGGCCGAATGCGCCACGACGCACACGCAGCCATGCTCGCCGATCCATCCGCGCAACCCGCCAATGTCGTACAACGAATTGCGCCGCGGCCGCAGGTCGATCGAAGGTCAGGTCTATCTGCTCACCGCGGCGACCCACCGTCGGCGGCCCATATTCGCTGACTTCCCCGCGGCATGCGTCGTCGCGCGAGAGATCATGCGATCGGAGCGCGAAGGACACTGGATTCTGCTCGCGTGGGTGATCATGCCCGACCATGTGCACCTGCTGGTGGAGTTGCGGAGGTCGTCCATCGCCTCCGCTGCGAACGAACTCAAGGGACGTTCGAGCCGGTCGATCGGTCGCCTGGGAAATGTGGCGGGGCCGGTCTGGCAACCGGGATTTCACGACCGGGCATTGCGCCGCGATGAGTCGGTCGAGGATGCCGCGCGATACGTGTGCGTCAATCCTCTGCGCGCCGGCATGGTCTCGTCGCTGCGGGACTACGCGTTCTGGAACGCGCGCTGGATCGAATGCGCGGATGGTCGCGCGACCCTCGTGGCCTTAGGCCCGCCGCATGCGAAAGGCGTCGGGCTGAAGCCCGACCCACAACACGCGCGCGCTTCCTGTGGGTCGGCCTTCAGGCCGACGGGTTTCGCTGCATCGATGCGAAAGGCGTCGGGCTGAAGCCCGACCCACAACCTCGCGCGACATCCTGTGGGTCGGCCTTCAGGCCGACGGGTTCCATCGCAAGAGAAGTCGGGCGGAAATCTCCCACAGCATCCTCGAGTGAAAGGCGTCGGCCTGAAGGCCGACCCACAGGACTCCGAAGCCCGTCGGCCTGAAGCCCGACCCACAGGGGTCCGCGCGAAGCGTCGGCCTGAAGGCCGACCCACGAAGGACAGCGCCGCTACTCCTTGACGGCGCCGGTGAGGCCGGAGACGTAGTACTCGACGAAGAACGAGTACAGCACCGCGACGGGCAGCGAGCCCAGCAGCGCGCCCGCCATCAGCGACCCCCAGTGGTAGACGTCGCCCTCGACGAGCTCGGTGATGACGCCGACGGGAACGGTCTTCACCTCGGACGACGAGATGAACGTGAGCGCGTAGATGAACTCGTTCCACGACAGCGTGAACGCGAAGATGCCGGCCGAGATCAGGCCCGGCACCGCGAGCGGCAGGATGATGCGCGTCAGGATCTGCCATCGCGTCGCGCCGTCGATCAGCGCGCACTCCTCGAGCTCGTAGGGGATGCTCTTGAAGTAGCCCATCAGCAGCCACGTGCAGAACGGGATCAGGAACGTCGGGTACGTGAGGATCAGCGCGAGCCGCGTGTCGAACAGGCCGAACTGGAACACCATCGTCGCGAGCGGGATGAACAGGATCGACGGCGGCACGAGGTAGGCGAGGAAGATCGCCATGCCGACGTAGCGCGAGCCGCGGAAGCGCAGCCGCTCGATCGAGTAGGCCGCGAGGACGCTGCACACGAGCGACAGCACGGTCGCCGTGACGGACACGAGAATCGTGTTCCACAGCCACTCCGGGTAAGCGGTGTCGAACAGGAGCTTCCTGATGTGCGCCAGCGTCGGATTGATCACCCAGAACGGATTGCCCTCGCGCGAGAGGAGCTCCTCGTTCGGCTTGATGGCCGTGATGACCATCCAGTAGAACGGGAACAGCAGCACGAACAGGAACACCGACAGCGGCAGCCAGACCGTGACGAGGCGGCGCGGGAGCGACTCGAGGTAGCCCATTCCGGCGGTGTCGACGGTGGCTTCTTTGATTGCCATGCTAGCGGTCCGATCCGCCCTGCTGCCACGCGCGGCGCTGCAGGCCGAAGTACGAGAACAGGATCGCCGCCATCAGGAACGGCACCATCGCGGTCGCGAGCGCCGCGCCCTCGCCGAGCGCACCGCCCGAGATCGCGCGCTGGAACGACAGCGTCGCCATCAGGTGCGTCGCGTTGACCGGGCCACCGCGCGTCAGCGCCCAGATCAGCTGGAAGTCGGTGAACGTGAACAGCACCGAGAACGTCATCACCACCGCGATGATCGGCGTGAGCAGCGGCAGCGTGACGTGGCGGAAGCGCTGCCAGCCCGACGCGCCGTCGAGCGCCGCCGCCTCGTAGAGCGACGGCGAGATCGTCTGCAGGCCGGCGAGCAGGCAGATCGCGATGAACGGGACGCCGCGCCACACGTTGGCGGCGATCGTCGAGAACCGCGCCATCCACGGGTCGCCGAGGAAGTCGATGTAGGTGTCGATCAGGCCCATCCGCTGCAGCGTCCAGCTGATGACCGAGAACTGCGCGTCGTAGATCCACCAGAACGCGATCGCCGACAGCGCGGTCGGCACGATGAACGGCAGCAGCACGATCGCGCGGAGAAACGCCTTGAACGGCAGGTGCTCGTTGAGCAGCACCGCGAGCCACAGGCCGAGCGCGAACTTGTGCACGCTCGCGACGACCGTGTAGAAGAACGTGTTGAACAGCGACAGCTGCGCCACCGCGTCGCCGGCGAGGTAGCGGAAATTCTCGAACCCGACGAACTCGCCCGCGCGGCCGATCTTGACGTCGGTGAAGCCGAGCCAGGTCCCGAGCCCGAGCGGATAGGTGAGGAACAGCACCAGCAGCAGCCCCGCCGGGAGCAGGAACAGCACGCCCAGCACGTTGCGGTTGTCGAGCAGGCGGTGCATGCGGAGGAGGCGGGTGAAGGGGGGGAGGTCGACGCGCCCGGCGAAGCCGCCGGACGCGCCTGCCGTTCCGCTAGAACTTCTTCGCGACGCGCTTCACGGCGCGCTCGACGGCGCGCTCCATGTCGGACAGCGCCTTGCGGGCGCGACCGGCCATCGTGCGCTTGGCCGCGGGCTTGCGCGCGGCCTTCTTCTTCGCGGCCGGACGCTTGGCGGCGGTCTTGCGTGCCGTCTTCTTCGCCGCGGTCTTGCGCGTGGTCTTCTTCGCCGCGGTCTTGCGTGCCGTCTTCTTCGCGGCCGGACGCTTGACGGCGGTCTTGCGCGCCGTCGTCTTCTTCGCCGCCTTCTTCACGGCCTTCTTCTTCGCGGGCTTCGCGGTCTTCTTCGCCGCGGCCTTCGTCTCGGCCGAGCTGCCGCGCTTGATGTCCTGCGCGTGCGCGCGCGAATACTGCTGGATGTCCTTGAACTTGCCGCCCTTGTCGCGGACGGCGTAGAGCTTCTTGCCCTTGCTGCTGTACATCACGGTGCGTCTGGCCATGCGACCTCCTGTCTGGGGAACCATGCCTGCCGCCGGACGTTTCGCCCGGCACCTGCGACCGATGTTGTCTCGGCGCGCCCGCGTCGGCCTCGCGGATCGCGCTTTTTCAATCTGGCAGCCTGCTGCACCTGCAACTTCCCATCCTTGCACGGAACCTGCCCATACCGCCGGGGACTACGCGCGAATTGAGCGGCGAGATGCGCCGCTCCAATTCGCGCAGATAGTCCGGCGGGTCCCCGGCCCCGATCGCGCGCCCGTGGCGCACGCCTCTCGACCGGGGACACGCAGGACTATCAGACCTTGTAATAGCGCTCCGCCCGCTTCTGCGCCCGTTCCGCCGCTTCCTTCGGCGTCTTCGACCCCGACGCCGCCTCCGCCACCATGTTCACGATGATGAAGTCGGCGAGCGCGCCGGCCGACGCGTAGCCCATCTTCCCCGAGTAGCCCGACGGCAGCATGATCTTCATCGAGTCGCGGTACGGGACCGACTTCGGGTCCGACCAGACCGGATGCTTCTCGTAGACGGTGAGCGCCGGCGTCACGTAGCCGATCGACGCGGTGAGCCACGGGCTCACCTGCTCCTCCTCCATCATGAAGCGGAGGAACTCCTTCGCCGCCCTCGGGTACTTGGTGTACTTGAAGATCATCTGGTTGAAGAACAGGTTGAACTCGGTCGGCCGGCCCACCGGCCCGATCGGGAAGTTCGAGTGGTTGATGTCGGCGGTCATCTCCTTGATCTTCGGGTCGGCCGAGTTCTTGGCCGCGAAGTAGACCGAGATGCCGTTCGCCGTGAGGCTGACCTGTCCGTCGAGGAACGCCTTGTTGTTGTTCGGGTCGAGCCACGACAGCGTGCCCGGCACGAACGTCCCGTAGAGCTCCTTGACGTACTCGAGCGCCTTGACCGTCTCGGGGCTGTCGATGACGACCTGGTTCTTGTCGTTGACGAGCTTGCCGCCGTGCGACCAGACGAGCCAGTGCGTCCACGTGTTGCCGTCGCCGGTCGCGTTGCCGAGCGCGAACCCGCCCGGCATGCCCTTCTCCTTCAGCCCCTTCATCAGGCTGAGGAAGCCTGCCGTGTCCTTCGGGACGCTCGTGTAGCCGGCCGCCTTGATCGCGCTCTCGCGGTAGACGAGCGCGTTGCCCGCGGCGCCCAGCGGCACGCCGATCCAGCGCTTGCCGTCCGGCTTCAGGTACTGCTGGCACACCGGGTACCAGCCGCCGTACTTCTTGCCGAGGTACTCGCAGAGGTCGGTCACGTCGACGAGCTTGTCCGGGTACAGGTTCGCGTCGTCGTTCGTCGACAGGATGATGTCGGGGCCGGCGCCGGTGTTCGCGGCCACCGCGGCCTTCGGGCGCACGTCCTCCCAGCCCTCGTGGTCGACGCGCACCTCGATGCCGGTCTTCTCGGTGAACTTCTTGACGTTCGCCATGTAGGCGTCCTCGTCCCCCTGGACGAAGCGCTTCCAGCGCAGCACGCGGAGCTTCGCGCCCTTCTCGGGCGTGTTGCTCCACTGCGCGTGCGCGCTGCCCGCCCACACGAACGGTCCGGCCGCCGCACCTGCGGCAGCCACCGCGGACGTCTTCAGGAAATCGCGACGCTTGAACTTGCTCATGGTCTGCTCCCCTCCTCGGTTGGTCGACGTTCTGGGGCCGTCGTGGAACGCTTGGTCAGGCGGCGAGACGCGCGCCCGACCCCGCATCGAACAGGTGCGCCCGGCTCGCGTCGGGCATGAGGCCCACGCGGTCGCCCGGACGGCACGCGACGCGGTCGCGCAGCATCGCGATCACGTCCTGCGTGCCGACGCGGCAGACGACCTGCGTGTCGGCGCCGGTGGGCTCGACGACGACGACCTCGGCGGGAAGCCCGATCGCCGGGTCGCCGAGCGCGAGATGCTCGGGCCGGATGCCGTAGAGCACCTCGCGGCCGTCGCCGGCCGCGAGCGGCGCGGGCACCGACGTGCCGGAGGCGAGCGAGACGCTCGGGCCGCGCGCGACGCCCGCGAGCATGTTCATCGCGGGCGAGCCGATGAAGCCGGCGACGAACGTGTTGGCGGGATGGTCGTAGAGCTCGAGCGGCGCGCCGATCTGCTCGACGATGCCGTCGCGCATCACGACGATCTTGTCGGCCATCGTCATCGCCTCGATCTGGTCGTGCGTGACGTAGATCGAGGTCGTCTTGAGCCGCTGGTGCAGCTCGCGGATCTCGGTGCGCATCGCGACGCGCAGCTTGGCGTCGAGGTTCGACAGCGGCTCGTCGAACAGGAAGACCTGCGGGTCGCGCACGATCGCGCGGCCCATCGCGACGCGCTGGCGCTGGCCGCCGGAGAGCTGGCGCGGGTAGCGGTCGAGCAGCACGCCGAGCCCGAGGATCTCGGCGGCGCGGTCGACCTTGCGCGCGATCTCGTCCTTCGGCGTCTTCGCGAGCATGAGGGCGAACGACATGTTGTCGCGCACCGTCATGTGCGGGTAGAGCGCGTAGTTCTGGAACACCATCGCGACGTCGCGCTCCTTGGGAGGAACGCGGTTGACGACGCGGTCGCCGATGCGGATCTCGCCCCCGCCGATCTCCTCGAGGCCGGCGATCATCCGCAGCAGCGTCGACTTGCCGCAGCCCGACGGCCCGACGAGCACGCAGAACTCGCCGTCCGCGATCGAGACGTCGACCCCCCGGATGACGTGCGTCGACCCGAAGTGTTTCTGCACGGAAGCGATGACCACTGCGGCCACGGCGCTCCTCCTCGCCCGTTGTTGGTTGTTGTCGCGCCGAGTGCCCGGGCGGATGGGCAGGCGGCGTCGGTGCGCTACGGCTTTCGCGTCCCCGCGGTCACCACGTAGTCGGGACGTCCGGTCGCGAGCCAGGTCACGAGATTCTGCGCCGCCTTGCGTCGCAACTCGCGCTCGGACTCGACCGAATAGAACGCCGAGTGCGGAGTCAGGATAGCACGCGGATGCACGGCGAGACGCGATCCCGCGGCCACCGGTTCGACCGGGAGCACGTCGAGCGCGAGGCCCGCGAGCGTGCCGCGGTCGAGCGCGTCGAGCGCGGCGTCGACGTCGAGCACGGCGCCGCGCGACGTGTTGACCAGATGGCTGCCGTGGCGCATCCCGGCGAGCAGGCGCGCGCCGATCATGCCGCGCGTCTCGGCGGTGAGCGGCACGTGCAGCGAGACGATGTCGGACTGCGCGAAGACCTCCTCGAGGTTGGCGCGCTCGACGTAGGCCGGGAAGTCGCCGTCGATCAGGTACGGGTCGCACGCGACGACGCGGCGGAACAGGTTGCGCGACACGTGGGCCATGCGCTTGCCGATGCGCCCGAGGCCGACGATGCCCAGCGTGAGGTCGGACGCGCGCTTGACCGGCCCGGCCGACGTGTAGTGCCAGCGCCCGGCGGTCACGTCGCGGTGCCAGGCGACGATGTTGCGCACCGACGCGAGCGCCATCGCCAGCGCGTGCGTCGCGACCTCGCCGACGCCGTAGTCGGGCGAGTTCGCCACCCAGACGCCGTGCCTCGCGCAGGCCGCGGTGTCGATGGTGTCGTAGCCGGCCCCGATGCGGCTCACGATGCCCAGCTCGGGGAGCGAGGCGACGACGCGCTCGGTGATCGGCGCGTACTGGAGCAGCATGCCGCGCGCGCCCTTCGCGGCGCGGATCACGTCGTCCTCGGTCCTGCACTGCGCGACGTCGAGCTCGATGCCGTGGCGCGCGAAGAGCTCGCGCTCGAGCGCGATGTCGGGGAAGTCGTTGTCGGCGAAAAGGATTCTGGGCATCGGTCGGCGGGCGCGAGGCGCGACGCGGCATCTTGCCGAGCCCCCCGGATCGGTCAAGTGGCCTGACCACCGGGACCCTGTGGGTCGGCCTTCAGGCCGACGACGTTGCTTTCCTGTGGGTCGGCCTTCAGGCCGACAAAGCTTCAGATTCTGTGGGTCGGCCTTCAGGCCGACAAAGCGACCCTGGGCGGCTCGGCCTGAAGGCCGACCCCGGCTGAAGCCGACCCACGAAGAGCGAACCCGGTCGGCCTGAAGGCCGACCCACGACGGCGCGCCTCCCTGTGGGTCGGCCTTCAGGCCGACGCCTCTCCCCGTGCAAGAATCCGGCAACGCATCGACACGCCGACGAGGACACCGCGATGACCCGACCCAAGCTCCCCACGACGATCGCAGGCAGCCTGCCCAAGCCCTCGTGGCTCGCCGAGCCCGTCAAGCTGTGGGCGCCGTGGCGGCTCGGGGGCGAGGCGCTCGCCGAGGGGAAGCGCGACGCCGTGCGCCTCGTGCTCCGCGACCAGGAACGCGCCGGCATCGACATCGTGACCGACGGCGAGCAGACGCGGCGCCACTTCGTCACGACGTTCATCGAGCAGCTGGACGGCGTCGACTTCGCGAACCGCCGGACGGTCCGGATCCGCAACCGCTACGACGCGGACGTGCCGGTCGTCACCGGGGCGGTGTCGCGGCGCGGCCCCGTGTTCGTCGACGACGCGCGCTTCCTGAAGAGCGCGACCGACCGCCGGGTCAAGGTGACGCTGCCCGGGCCGATGACGATGGTCGACACGCTCTACGACGCGCACTACCGCAGCCGCGAGAAGCTGGCCTGGGCGTTCGCGGAGATCCTGAACGCCGAGGCGCGCGAGATCGCGGCGACCGGCGTCGACGTGATCCAGTTCGACGAGCCCGCGTTCAACGTCTTCTTCGACGAGGTGCGCGACTGGGGCGTGCGGACGCTCGAGCGCGCCGCGCAGGGTCTCCCTTGCACGACGGCCGTGCACATCTGCTACGGGTACGGCATCAAGGCCAACATCGACTGGAAGAACACGCTCGGCAGCGAGTGGCGACAGTACGAGCAGACGTTCCCGCTGCTGGCCGCCTCGGCGATCGACCAGGTGTCGCTCGAATGCGCGAACTCGCACGTGCCGATCGACCTGATCGGGCTCCTCGGCGGCAAGGACGTGCTGGTCGGGGCGATCGACGTCGCGACCGAGCGCGTCGAGACGCCGGAGGACGTGGCGAAGGTCATCCGGTCGGCGCTCCGCTTCGTGCCGCCCGAGCGGCTCCACCCGTGCACCAATTGCGGCATGGTTCCGCTGCCCCGGGACGTGGCGCGGGCCAAGCTCGAGGCGCTGGGGGCCGGGGCGGCGTTGGTCCGGGCCGAGCTGGGGTGATCCGGGATCCGAAGGGTCCTGTCGGCCTGAAGGCCGACCCACAGGGACTTACGCGATTCCTGTGGGTCGGGCTTCAGCCCGACGCCTTTGGCATCGGAACCCCGTCGGCCTGAAGGCCGACCCACAGAGGGCGCATCCTGTCGGCCTGAAGGCCGACCCACAGGGGAGCACCCCGTCGGCCTGAAGGCCGACCCACAGGGGCGGTCCGTCGGCCTGAAGGCCGACCCACAGGGGGCGCAGCCCGTCGGCCTGAAGGCCGACCCACAACGACGCCCCGTCGGCCTGAAGGCCGACCCACAGGGGCGCAACCCGTCGGCCTGAAGGCCGACCCACAGGACAGCGGCAAAGCGCTCCAAAAAGCCTTGCAAACGGCGAAAAACGTTTACAATTATCGCCGTTTTTGATTCAAGTGCTGAAGCGCACGCGGTTCCGCGCCCGCTCGACGTCCTTGAGATCGAAACACCGGCCGGGCGGATACCCGGCGCCCGACCATTACTGCTCAAGGAAACAGACATGCCTACCGGAACCGTCAAATGGTTCAACGACGCCAAGGGCTTCGGCTTCATCACGCCGGACGGCGGCGGCGAAGATCTCTTCGCGCATTTCTCGGCGATCAACATGCCGGGCTTCAAGAGCCTGAAGGAAGGCCAGAAGGTCCAGTTCGAAGTCACGCAGGGCCCGAAGGGCAAGCAGGCGTCGAACATCCAGACGGCCTGATCCCGGGCCCGGGACACCGGGCACGATAGAAGGCGAAAGGCCGGACGCCGCGAGGCGTCCGGCCTTTTTCTTGTTGCTTCTTCTTCGCTTCCCCCCGCCCGCAACACCGGCCCGGTCCATGCCGGACCGGGCCGACCCTCCCCCCTACTTCGTTCCTGCGGTAGCCGCGATCAGTTGCGACCGCGGCGCCGCGTCGCAGCCGCCCCCAGCAGTGCCAGCAGTGCGGCCATCAGCGCGAGCCCTCCCGGCGAGGTCACCGGAATCGCCGTCACCCCCGGCGGCGGCGGCGGCGCCGGGGGCAGCCACTCGTTGACGAACGTGCACACGATCGCCGTGTCGCTGGCCGCCACCGTCAGCGCCGACCCGACCAGCGGATTGGCGTTGCCGGTGCACGAGAAGCTCGTCAGGTAGGTCTCGCCCGACCCCGAGATCGCGCCTTCGTTCAGCGTCGCCACCTCGCCCGCGTACACGGTCACGACCGTCCCCGGATCCGTCTCGTTGGCCGTGTCCGCCACCGCGTTCAGCGCAGCCCCCGCGCTGTTCGTGATCCCCGCCGCGGTCACCGTCACCGCGTCGCCGAGCCTCGCGTTGATCCAGGTCTTCAGCAGCTGCAGCGTCACCGACTTGCGCGTGTTCGTGTAGGTGCAGGTGACGTCGTTGTCGGGCATCGTGAACGTCGACCCCGGCGTGCTGCCCGAGAGCGTCGCCCCGGTGCACGCCACCGTCGTCGTGTAGTTCGCCTGCGACCCGGGCGCGAACGTCTCCGCGGGCAGCGTCACCGTCCCGCCGGACTGATTGAACACCTGCGTGCCGTCGGTCGAGTTGTTGCCGGTCGACGTCGACGCCACCGACGCGTTGTTCGCGAGGCCGGTCGTCGCGACCGTGATCGCGTCGTCGACGATCGCGTTGACCCAGACCTTCCTGAGCTTGAGACCGCGCAGGATCTTGTCGGTGTCGCACGCCTCGTTGTCCGACAGGTCGTCGATCACCGATGCGGGCGGCTCGATCTTCGCGCAGTTCTTGACCGTCGAAGACGCGTAGTCGGCCGCGAGCAGCGCCTGGATCGTGTAGGTGATCGAGCCTCCCTTCGGGATCGTCACCGAGTCGACGATCGGGCCGGTGCCGTTCGCCGTGCAGACCGCGCCGGCCGACGGCACGCACGACCACGACGTGAACGTCATGCCCGCGGGCGGCGTGTCGGTGAACGTCGCGCCGGCGACGGCGGCGACGTTGGCGAGGTCGGCATTGGTGACGACGACCGTGTAGGTGGTCGTGCCGCCCGCCTTGATCTCGGCGACGCCGTCGTCCTTGGTGATCGTCAGGTGCGACAGGCCCGTCGACGTGATCGTCGCGGCGACCGGCTCGAGGTTGCTGACGTTCTGCGTCGTGGTCAGCGCGCCGGCTGGCACCTGGTTGATCAGGTTGCCCGCCGCCAGCGCCTGCGTCAGCACCTGGATCGTGCAGATCCGGTTGGCGTTCACCGACGCGTTGGTCAGCGTCACCTTGTTGTCGCCGGGCGTCGCGACCAGCGTGCCGAGCGAGCAGCCGGTTCCCGTGAACTGCGGGTTCGGGACCGCGGCCAGCACGAGGCCCGCCGGCAGGTGGTCCTCGAGGTTGACGCCGGTGAGGTTGATCGCGTTCCCCGCCGTGTTCACGATGCGCAGGAACATCGTCGACGTGCCCATCAGGTCGACGACCGCCGGGTCGAACGACTTGGTGAGCGTGACGCTCGCCGTGACGCGCGTGATGTTGGCGGTGATGTTCGCATTGTTGCTGTAGCTGCCGCCGCCGACGTAGCTGACGACGAACTGTCCCGGCGTGATCGTGTTGGTGGCCACGCCCGCGCTGCCGGCGGGCGTCCGCACGTTGACGCGGATCGTGCAGAACGCGTTGTTGGCCGGCGGGGTGGTCGAGGCGAACTGGATCGTCGTCCCGCCCGACGGGGCGGTCAGCGTCCCGACGCAGGCGGTGCCCGCGGGCGTCGCGACCACCGGCGAGATCGTGTGGCCGGCCGGCAGGTTGTCGGTGATCGTGAAGTTGGCCCAGGCCGGCGCGTTGTTCGGCCGATTGACGGTAATCGTCAGCAGCGAATCCGTGCCCGCCGGCACGCTCGACGGCGAGAAGCCCTTCGACGCCGTCGCCGGAGCGGTGACGACCAGCGTGCCCGCGATCGCGATCAGGTTCTTGACCGGGTCGCCGGCCGGGGGCGTCCCGGTGACGGCGTTCACGGCGATCGTGTTGGTGCGGTTGCCGGTCGCGGTGTTGTTGAACGTCTGCACCGGGAACGTGATCGTGCAGCTCGCGCCCGCGGCGAGCGACCCGCCGGTGAACGTGATCACGTTCGAGCTCCCGTCGATCACCGCGGTCATGCCGCAGTCGTTGGTCGGCGCCGGCGCAGCGGCGAGCTTGACGCTTCCGGGCGCGCCGCCCATCGTCGAGTTGACGTTGTCGACGAAGCCGAAGCTCGTGAGCGCGACGCCGCTGTCGTTCGTCAGGACGACCGTCGCGAGGCTCGCCTGGCCCTGGAACACCGTGCCGGGGTTGAACGACTTCGTGCCGGTGATCCTGCTCGTCGGCTGGACGATCAGGTTCGCGCTCGCCGCCGGGTACGGGAAGGTGCCGTCCCAGGTGCCGGTCAGGATCGTATTGGCAAGCGTGAGGTTGGTCGTGCCGGCGTTGTTCGCGGTCACGTTGACGCGGATCGTGCACTGCGCCGGATTGGCCGAGTTCGGCGCGGCGACGAGCGATCCGCCCGAGACCCCGATGCTCGTGCCGTCCGGAAGCGCCGTCACCGAGAAACCCGACGCGACGGTCGACGAGGCGAACTGGCAGTCGCCGGCGGCGAACGCCGGCTGCGCGGGCGTCGCGATCTCCATGCCGGCCGGCAGGTTGTCCGTGAACCCGATGTTGTTGAGCGGGCTCGCGGTGTAGTTGCGGACCGTGATCGTCAGCAGCGACGTGCCGTTGTTCGCGATCGTCGACGGGCTGAACGACTTGCCCAGGTTGGCGCCGGTCTGCCGGTTGATCTGCGCCGAGAACGTGGCGTTGGTCGGGCCTTCGTACGTCGTCACCCCGCCCGCCGGGATCGCGTTCGTGACGTTCCCCTGCGCGTTGACCGCCGGGCTCTCGGCGACGACGTCGAACTTGACGTTGCAGCTCCCGAGCGCCGGGATCGTGCCACCCGTGAGCGTGACGCTCTTCGCGCCCGCGACCGGGACGAAGGTTCCGCCGCAGGTCGTCGACCCGTTCGGAATCGGCGAGACGACGAGGCCGCCGGCCGCGACCGGGCTGCTCGGGTGCGTCGTCGACGGCAGGTTGTCGGTGAACGTGACGTTGGTGAGCGCGACGCCGTTCGGGTTGTTGAGCGTGATCGTGACGGACGACTTGCCGCCCGCCGGGATCGGCGTCGAGTTCTGCGGCAGGTAGCCGTGGACGAACGTCGGGCTGAACACCTTCTGCCCGACGATCGGCGCGAGACCGGTCACGTTGAGCGTGGCTTCCGCAGCCTGGCTGTTCGGGCCCTGCGACGTGGTCACCTCGCCGGCCGGCACCGAGTTGATCAGCACGTTCGCCGTCGCCACGATGACGTCGAAGCTCAGCTCGCACTGGCCCGGCGTCGTGCCGACCGCCTTGGGCACCGTGCCGCCGGTGAACGAGACCGACGTGGCGCCCGGCACGGCGGTGAGCGTCCCGCCGCAGTTGGACACAGCATTGGGCGTCGGCGCGACCTGCATCGGCGACGGCAGCGGGTCGACGAACTGCACCGACGTCGCGTCGACGATGTTGTTGTTCAGGAAGTAGAACGTGACCTTCGACGGCTGGCCGGCCGCGACCGCGTCGGGGGTGAACGTCTTGTTGACGTTGATCGCCGCGTGGGCGGGCGCCGACACCGCGAGCGCCAGCGCGCACGCGCCGAGCAGCCGGCGCAGCGGGCGGGGAGCGGGATGCGACTCAGCGGGCTGGACGGCGTTCGGAACGGACTTGGCGGCAGAGCGGCGCATGGCGACCCGATCAGGCTGGCGGTGAATCCCTCGCCGGGCTGGCCACCGCGGGTCCGGTCAAGGACCCGTCGCGCCCCGCTGCCGGCATTCTCGGCCGCGGGATGCCCCCCGACGTCTCGTCCCGACGATCCGCGCGCGTCCAACAACGCTCCCGGGCCGGGTGTCTCGGCCCCCGACTCGGGGGTGCCGACGCGACCCCGCGGCTCTTTGGCGGCTGGGGTCGAGGGGATGCTAGCAGCGATGCATGCGCAGAGAATTTGTCGAGAAATTCGATGTAAGTGTATGATTGATCAATAATTCGCCAAAACGTCAAGCGCCGGAGATGCCCCATGGCATGGCAGGGGGAAGTCGACTGAACAGAACAGGTTGCTGCGTTCACCGATACCGCGGACGCGCCGGTAGCCGTGCGGCGACCCGCAAGCAGGATGACATTCTGATCAACCTGCGCACTACAGGTCGTTTGCGCTCGAGCGATCGAAACCGTCGCGTTTTGCCTACCGTTCGTCGGGCGACGGCGACAGCGTGTTGCGCGGATACGACAACGTCATAGGACGTCGACATCATTTCCACGGGCCGGAGCCGACCCGACGCGGACCGCGGACACGAAACCAGGCGACGTCAGCGGCGAGGGACGAAGCCGATGGCGGCGTCAGGGCCACCAGGTCGCCACCGCCTCGGCACGCGTCCTGCGGTCAGCGCCGGCGCCGAGGATCCTTCGATGGACGAGCGCGAGCGTCTCGATCGAACGAGAAGGGTTCATCAGCCTCGGCGTGCCGGAACCCTGGGTCCGGGTCCGGATCCGATCGGGACGACCGACGTCCGATCAGGCCGGGTCGCACTCCGCGCCACGACCGGGTCCGACCCGTTGCAGAAGCTCCTCGGGGCCCGAAACGGACATTGACGACGATGGGAACGAGTGTTCGCATGGCGATTCGTCCCAGCTCGCGATGGTGCGGGCACGCCTGACTGATCCTGCCGCCGTCATACTGGCGGCACCGGTACGGGCGGAGGAGCCCAGATGAAGTACAAGGACTACTACGCGATTCTCGGCGTGAAACGCGACGCGTCGGCGGACGACGTCAAGACCGCCTATCGCCGGCTCGCGCGCAAATATCACCCTGACGTATCGAAGGAAAAGGACGCCGAGGAGCATCAAGGAAGTGGCCGAGGCGTACGAAACGCTCAAGGATCCGGAGAAGCGCGCTGCGTACGACCAGCTTGGCAGCCACACGCCCGGTCAGGAATTCCGCCCGCCGCCGGATTGGGACCAGCGCTTCGCGCAGGGGCAAGGCGGCTTCGACGATGTCGATCTGTCCAACCTGTTCGCCGGGCTCGCCGGGCGCCAGGGCGCGGGCGGCGCACACCGTGCGCAGCGCTCGATGGCCGGCAGCGACTACGAGGCGGTGGTTCGCATTTCGTTCTCGCAGGCGTACCACGGCACGGAAGTCGACCTCGAGCTCGCCGTGCTCGAATGGGACCCGGAGGGCGGTGTGCGGCGCGTACCGCATCGCGTGAAGACACGCATTCCGCGCGGCGTCGTCGACGGCGAGAAGCTGAGGTGCCGCCGGGCAAAGGAGGCAAAGGCGCGAATGGCGGCCCGGACGGTGACCTCTATCTCAACGTCGAAGTCGTCGCGCATCCGCTGTATCGCGTATCCGGCAAGGGGATCTCTATCTCGATCTGCCGCTCGCGCCGTGGGAGGCCGTCCTCGGCACGAGCGTGGACGTGCCTACGCCTGCGGGCGCCGTGACGCTCAAGGTGCCGGCCGGCACGAGGCCGGGGCAGCAACTGCGCCTGACGGGCCGCGGCATGACTCGCGGAAGCGGCGCGGCGGGGCGACCTTACGCGCGGTGCGCATCGAAGTGCCGACCCTCGTCGACGACAGGCAGAGAGCGCTCTACCAACAGCTTTCCGAGAGCTCGAACTTCAATCCGCGCGCACACTTCGAGCAGGAGGTCGCCCAATGATCGCACCCATCGACGACGCCATGCCTCTCGACGCGGTTGTCGAGGTGACCTGGACGCAGCTCCTGCGGGCTTCGGGACTTCCCGAAGGCGAGCTGCGCGAGTTGGGGCGCTACGGCGCACGCGTCCCGTGCGATTCGGATGCTCCGACGTGGACGTTCGAGGCCCGATGGCTCGTCGTCGCGCAGGCAGCCTCGCGGATTCGACACGATTTAGAGCTCGATCCATACGGCGTCAGCGTCGTGCTGAGCTATGTCGAGCGGATCGGACGTCTCGAAGACGAAATCCGGGGCCTTCGCGCGCAGCTGGGCTGACCTTGGCCGGGGTCCCGGGGCAGCGATCCTGCAAGGCCGAACCCGGGGTCCCGGGCCGGACCCGGCCTGTAGGCGGCAGCCGGCGGCGTGCCGTCCTTCCATTCCGTATCGGTGCGGAAGACGCGGACAACGCGCGTGCGCTTGCCGCCGCCGTACTTTTCCATCTGCACGATGACGGGGTAGAGCTCGGCCAGCTTCGCCCGCGCCTCATCCTCGTTCTCGAAGGTCAGGACGATGCCGGCGGCGCTGCGCACGTCGGACCAGACACCATGACCGTCTTCAACTTCGATCTTGAACAACGCCATTCTCCGTTCGAGCCGCCGGGACGATGGTACGGCACGTTGCTGCTGACTGCGCGTGCCCCTGCATTCACGTTGCCGTGCGCGCAGGGGCCCGATCACTTCTTCGCGGCGTCCTTCAGATCCGCAACGGCCTCTTTCACATTGCCGACGCCCTTCTGAATCTTGCC
>JADIZG010000051.1 GCA_016704895.1 Betaproteobacteria bacterium | reverse complement strand
CCACCGATCATTCGACGCCCGAGAGCCGCCGCGTGCGGCTCTCGGGCTTTATCGCTTCGTGCGCCGCCGCCTCACTGCCGCTTCACGTCGCGGACCTCCACGGTCAGCTTCGGGATGCGTCCGGTGAAACGCGACTTGGACTCGGACCCGATCGTCTCGACCACCGGCGTGCCGAGGTCGATGCCGACGTCGGCCGTCTCGTCCGCGGAGAACATCATCGCCTGCGTCCGTTCGATCCTTCCCTGCGCGACCTGCTCGCCGTTGACGAAGATCGTTCCGACACCGCCCTTGCCGGGGCCGCCGCCGTCGTAGGCGAAGTCGAAGCGGATCGTCGATCTGCCCGGCGCAAGGGGCTTCGATGCTGCGACGGTGCTGCGCGACATGCCGAGGAAGTTGTAGTCGTAGGCGGGCACGCCGTCCTTCACGTAGAGCGACCAGCCGCCGAAGCGCCCGCCCTGCGCGACGATCGTTCCGTTGCCGCCGCCTTGCGGCACGTCGACCTCGGCCGTGAGGGTCTTGGACTTGTTCTTCACGCCGATGAATACGTTTTCCATCATGCCGGTCATGCCCTCGGCCAGCGTCAGCGACGTGCGCCCGCCCATGAGGTCCGGACGGCCGACCAACTCGGCCAGCGCGCGCTCGAACACCCGGTCGTCCAGCGGCAGCACGTGGTGCGCTTCGGCTTCCTTCATGAACAGCGCCTTCATCTCGCCGAGCTTCTGCGGCTGCTTCGCGGCCAGGTCGTTGACCAGGCTGAAGTCCGTGCGCACGTCGTAGAGCTCCCACACGTCGTCCGCGAGCGCGCTGCGGGGCTTGGACTCCCACGGCGCCCTGTGAATCGTTCGCGCCAGCCACCCTTCGTGGTAGATCGCGCGGTTGCCGGCGATCTCGAAGTACTGCGTCGTGTGGCGCTCCGGGGCCCGGGCGTCGTCGAACGTGTAGGCCATGCTCACGCCTTCGATCGGGATCTGCGGCGTGCCGTTGACCACCTTGGGCTCCGGGCAGGCCGGCCGCCTGCAGGATCGTGGGCGCGACGTCGATCACGTGGCCGAACTGCGTGCGGATCTCGCCCTTCGCCTTGATCCCCTTCGGCCAGTGCACGACCATCCCGTTGCGCGTGCCGCCGAAGTCCGAGGCCACCTGCTTCATCCAGCCGAACGGGGCGTTGAGCGCCACCGACCAGCCGGCCGCCATGTGCGGGTAGGTCTCGGGACTGCCCCACTTGTCGATCAGCTTCACCAGGTCGGGCACCTTCTCCGCCACGCCGTTGAAGTAGGTGTACTCGTTGAACATGCCGTTCTCGCCGCCTTCGCCGCTGGTGCCGTTGTCGCCGGCGATGTAGAAGACGAGCGTGTTGTCGGCCTGTCCGGTCGCCTCGACGGCCCCGAGCATCCGGCCGATCTCGTGATCGGTGTAGTCGAGGAAGGCGGCGAATACCTCGGCCTGCCGGGTGAACAGGCGCCTCTCGTCGTCGGAGAGCTTGTCCCAGTCGCGGATCGCCGGCGGCTTCGGCGCGAGCTTCGTGCCCGGCGGGACGACGCCCATCTTCAGCTGGCGGGCCAGGGTCTCCTCGCGCATCTTGTCCCAGCCCGCGTCGAACTTGCCCTTCCACTTCGCGATCCACTCCTGCGGCACGTGATGCGGCGCGTGCGTGGCGCCCGGCGCGAAGTAGACGAAGAACGGCTTGTCGGGCGCCATCGCCTTCTGGTACCGGATCCACGCCGACGCCTTGTCCGTCATGTCGGTCATGAAGTGGTAGTTCGGATCGTGCGGCAATTCGACCGGGGCGACGCCGTCGAACAGGTAGGGCGCCCACTGGTTGGTCTCGCCGCCGATGAAGCCGTAGAACTTGTCGAAGCCCTGGCGCGTCGGCCAACGGTCGAAGGGGCCGGCCACGCTGGTCTCCCACGCGGCCGTCTCGTGCCATTTGCCGAACGCCGCCGTGCTGTAGCCGTTCAGGCGGAGCATCTCGGCGAGCGGGGCCGTCGCGTTGGGAATCTGCCCCGTGGCGCCGGGGAGCGAGGTCGCCATCTCGGTGATGAAGCCCATGTTCACCGTGTGATGGTTGCGCCCAGACTTGAGCGCCGCGCGCGTCGGCGAGCACAGCGCCGTCGTGTGGAAGTTGTTGTAGCGCAGGCCGCCCTCGGCGAGCCGGTCGAGCGTCGGCGTGCGGATCGGGCCACCGAAAGCGCTCGGCGCGCCGAAGCCGAGGTCGTCGATCAGCACAATGACGACGTTCGGCGCGCCGGCGGGGGCCTTGACGTCGAAGTGCTTCGGCGCCTTCACGTTCCGCGCGTCGAGCTCCTTGTAGGTCGGACGCGCCGGCTCCTTGATCGGCAGCACGGTGCGGTCGAGCCGGTCGGCGGACTGCCCGGCAGCGGACAACGGTATCGCTGCCGCAAGCACCAGTCCGGCGATCCGAACGGTCGCGGTCGACATCTTGAAAGCAGAGCTCATGCGGAATCGCCTCGAAATGGGAAGGAACGCATTACCTGACCGAGCGGCGCGCGACGCTGCCGACGTTTCCCGCGACGCCCGGCTGATTGAGCCCCGGATCCACGACACCGACACCGGGCGCTCCGACGCCCGGTCCTGCGACGCCGCGGTTGCCGATCGCGCCCGGCTGGTTGATGCCCGGATCCCGGACACCGGCGCCCGGGGCACCGACACCGACACCAGGTGCTCCGACGCCGGGTCCTGCGACGCCGCGGTTGCCGATCGCGCCCGGCTGGTTGATGCCCGGATCCCGGACACCTGCGCCCGGGGCACCGACACCGACGTTCCCAGCCCGGCCCGGTTGATTAACGCCCGGATCGCGCGCCGCTGCGGCAGGGGCGAAGCATCCCAGCAACGCTAGGATCGGGACGACGAGAACGGCACGATTCGACGTTTGCTTCATCTGAGGGAGATCGACGTGCCCGTCATGGCTTCGGGACGACGGCATAGACGAGGTTGTTGCCCTGGAACGCCGCGCGGTAGTAGGCGTTGCCGCACTTGTTGTACTCGATCCCGCCCTTGGCCTCTGCGACACAGCCCGCCGGCAGAGCCGGCACGACGGTGCCGATCGCGGGCACGCCTGCGGCCTGCGCCTGCTGCTGGGCGACAGCGGCCTGCTGCTGGGCAACAGCGGCCTGCTGCTGGGCCGTCGCGGACTGTTGCGCCGCCACGGCCTGCTGTTGTTGCGCGGTCGCTGCGGCGGCTGCGGACGAGGTAGCGACTGCCGCCGTCGCGGCAGTCGCTTCGACAGCGACGACCCGGCGCGTCGTCCGCCGTGCCGCCCCCGCGACCGACATCGGCGTCATGGGCGCGCCCACGATCGCGGACGCCTCGCGAGCAAGCGAGAGGCCCAGCGGCGTATCGGGGGACAGGTCCGCGAGCAGAAGCAGCGGCAGGCAGGCGGCCATCACGACTGGCCTCCGCATGGTCTTGATGTTCATCTCGGTTTCCTTCGATTCGCGGCAGCCGGGCTACCGCTTCGCCAGCGGCATGAACTCGACCTGCTTCGCGCCGCTCGGCGCCCTGAAGCTGAAGGTCTGCGGCGTGAACGTCGGCCTGAGGTTCCACTTGGTGACGACGACCGAAAACTGCGGGGCGTTGGGCTGGTCGCGCGTCGTGATCACGAGCTTGCGCGGCAGCGGCTCCTTGCCCTCCTGGATCCAGATCTGCCAGTCGACGTGCGGCGCGCGGAACGCGAGGTGGTCGCAGCGCACGCCTTCGACGACCGCCTTGCCGACGACGAAGCCCTGGGTCACATCCGTCATCAGGATGTCGTACGCGTTGCCGTAGACCAGATCCCCCGCCGGCGCCACGATGTCGAGCCTGGTCCTCGCGAAATCCAGCATCTCCTCGAGCGTTCCGGGAGCCGCGACCGTGGCGAAGTATTTCTCGCCGGGATTGAAGATCGTCAGCGACTTGCCGTCGAAGTAGAAGGCCTGCTCGACCAGGTCGCCGACGCGGTCCGCGCGCAGCTTGTTGGGCCGCTGCACGGACAGGCGCGCGAGGTGATCGAACTGGATTTTCTGTCCCGACGTGAGCACGACTTCGAGCGAGCTGCGCGTCTCGGCGCTGAACCGCTTCTGGCTCGCGAGGAAGTCGGTCGACGCCTTGACGAGCTTGGTTGCCTGCGGGTCGATGCCCGCTGGCTGGGCCGCCGCCGAGGACGGCAGGGCGAACGCCATCGCGGCGAGCGTCGCCGCCCCCATGTGACGCATGGTCGATTGCATGTATTCCTTCTCCGCTGCGACGGGCCGCCTTCCGGTGTGGGGCGGCCCGAGTTGCCGACGATTGGACGGGTCTCTGCTTACCAGCGGAAATTGACCGCGATCGCCGGACCGTTGAAGTTGATGTCCTTGATGTTTTCGCCGGACTTCATGTCGTAGTCGAGGTAGCGCCACACGCCCAGGACGTCGCCCCACGAGAACGTGTAGCCGAGCCCGCCCATCGCCTGCCAGGTCAGGTCGGAGTCACCGGTCCCGACGTCGAGGTAGTAGGGCGCGAACCAGCGCCGCTCGGCGCCGAACGCGTAGCGGCCCTTCACGCCGATGATCGCGTCCCAGTTCGTGAGGTTCGATTCCCCCTGGCCCTGGCGGCCCTGTGTCGGGATGCCGTCGACGTTGCCGGAGAGCTCCCAGCCCAGCGTCGTCTCGATGTCGAGCATGCGCGCGCCGCCGAGCACGTCCATCGTCAGCGCGGGGTCGGAGGCGAGCCGGTAGGTGCCGGCGATCGTCCACGCCCATCCCTTGAGGTCGTAAGTCGCCCGCGCGCTGACGTCCGCCGGCAAGCCCGCGCCGCCGACCGTCAGTTCGCGCGTCCCCGAATTCGTGTCGCCGAGGTCCATGTAGACGACGTCGGTGAAGGCGCCCCAGCGACCCTTGCGCGCCTCGAGCGCGCCCATGAACACGAACTTCAGGTCGCTGAGAATCGCGTCGGCGTCCATCGTGACGCTGCTTCCGCCGTTCCTTTCCGGAAACACCGTGCTGCCGCCGATCGTCGGGAACCAGCCGTAGAGCGTGCCCTGGAATTGCCAGTTGTCCGACATCTGCGCGGACGCGCCCAGCGGCACCAGCGAAGTCGCCGCGCAAAGGGCCGCGGTGGCGACGGCGAGGTTTTTCTTCACGTTGTCGACTCCTGTCGATCGGTGGGGGTCCCGACTGCCTGGGGACCGAGGTGCGCTGGTGGGGGAGTGGCGCCGCACGGGACGCCAGCAACGCCGGCTTCGTTCATGGGCCGCGAGCTTGCCGACGAGTTTCCGCCGAGTCGGGATTCTGGACAATCCGCGCTCCCGGCGCTTGACCAATCTCGACACCGAATTGACAATACGCGACACCCACCTGGGATGCGGCCCAACCGACGACCGCGCGCGATGGCCCCGACCCGTTTTCCTCCCGCCCCGCGGGGATTCGTCTCCGAGGGACTGATCCGCGTCGGTCCCCTGATGGCGACGCCCGCGGTGCTCGAGAGCTTCGGCGTGGATCCCGCGCCGCTCCTGGCCGAGTTCGGGATCCGCCCCGACTTCTTCGCCGATCCCGAGAACGTCCTCCCGTTCGCGACGATGGGCCGGATCTTCTGCCGGTGCGTCGAGCGCAGCGGATGCAGCCACTTCGGGTTGCTCGTCGGCCGGCGCGCGGGCGTCTCGGCGCTGGGCGCGGTCGGTTTCCTGATGCAGAGCGCGCCGGACGTGCGCACCGCGCTCGACGAGCTGGTGCACTACCTGCACCTGCACGACCGCGGGGCGCTGGTGAGCGTGGAGACCGGCGGGCCCTACGCGAGCCTGGGCTACACGATCCTGCAGCACGGCGTCCCCTGCAGCGAGCAGATCCTGGCCGGCGCGATCACGATCGGTCTCAACATCATGCGCGGCCTGTGCGGCGCCGACTGGAAGCCGGAGGAGACGCACTTCGCGTTCCGCGGTCCGGAAGACGTCGCGCCCTACCGCGAGTTCTTCGGCCCGCGGCTGCGGTTCGACGCCGAGGTCACGTCGATCGTGTTTGCGTCGCGCTGGCTCGACCATCCGCTGCCCGGCGCCGACCCGCTGCTGCATCGGCTCATGGAGGAGCGGATCGGCGAGCTCGAGTTGCGGGCCGGCGAGGGCCTGGTCGCGCAGGTGCGCAGGGGGTTGCGGGCGCTGGTGCTGACGCCCGATTGCACGCTGGACGCGGCGGCTCGGCTCGCGGGCATGCACGGGCGCACGCTCAATCGCCGGCTGAGCGCGCTCGGCACGAGCTTCTTCGAGTTGCGGGAGGAGGCCCGGCGCGAGGTCGCCTGCCAGCTCCTCGAGCGCACGAACCAGCCTGCGAACCAGATCGCGGCCATCCTCGGCTACACCGATGCGAGCTCGTTCACGCGGGCGTTCAGGCGCTGGTCGGGGACGGGGCCGGCGGAGTGGCGCGCGTCGCGGGCGGGACGCCCGGCGAAGGGCGGGCGGAAACGAGGGGGGACCTGACCGGGGCCACACCGGCCGCCGGGGAATCAACTGACGGCAGGCATCGTCCGGCATCCCGGAGGGCGGCGGGGAGAAGAATTCGCATTTCTCGCCATCCGGCGGTCGTCCGCGGCTGTTGCCGAGGTCCCGGGCACCCACCGATTTCGGCAGGCCGAGTCGTCGACAGGCGCCTCAGACCCGGGTCGGGACGGTTTTGCTTTTTCTTGATTCACCTCAAGGCTATGTACTGGACAACCTGATCCTGAAAATTGTTGCCATTGCCCCTGCGTGCGCGAATAATCGCGCACTTCCATCCGACTTCTTCGCCAACGCCGCGACCGCGGCGCGAGCAGGATGCGATGGCACGGACCGATGACTCCTCATCCGATCCGACGGGGGATACGAAAATGAATTTCATGCGCAAGCTTCTCGGTTTGTTCACGACGGTCGCGTTCGTCGCGCTGGCCGCTCCGGCGACAGCCCAGAACGTCAAGTACTTCACGCTCGGCGCGCCGACGTCGGTGCCCGTCGCGACGACGACGATCAACGTCACGTTCAAGAACATCGAGAACGGCAACTCGACGTTCAATTCGATCGGGATCAAGGGATCGCGTCGGGCGGTGCGACGCTGACGATCAACAGCGCCACTGCTTCGCTGGCGGCCCCGGCTCGCCGCTGGTGACGGGCGATGGGTACTTTACCTGACCCGGACTCTCGCCCGTGAAGAAGGGGCAGACCTTCACGGTGACGCTGACGGTGACGCTGAGCGCAACCGGGTGCACCAACGGTCAGATCGAATGGCAGGGGCGTGCGTTCACCGGAGCGCCGTCGCAGCCAAGCACCGCGTTCATGCAGCAGAACGGGAATCCGCTGACGGTGGGACGACGCCCTCGACCATGCCGCGCGGCACGACGAAGCCGCTGACCGCCAGGGTGACCAGCGCGGCCAGTTCGTCAGCCACGATCTCGTCGGTGACGCTCACGCCGCCCGTCGGAGGCGCGATCACGACGCCGACCAACACCTATCCGACGTCGATCGCAGCGGGTGCATACGCCGATCTCGCGATCTCGGCGACCGCGTCGTGCGACACCGCCAAGACGGCCGGGTCGTGGACGTCGGACGTGCCGGTTCCGCATTCGGGTGAGCGAGCACCGGCCTGACAGGTGCCTGCGGGCTTGCCGTCACGAGCGCGCCGACGAGCATCGTGCCGGGTGAGCCGTTCACCATTGCGCTGAAGGCGACCGACGGCGAAGGCGGAACGATCGGCGGTTTCACAGGATCCGTCACGCTGGTCTCCACGGGTGCGGGATGCACGATCGTCGGCACGCCCAGCGTGAATGCCGACGCCGGCTTGGCGTCGATCACCGTCTCGCTGAACGTCAGCGCCACGACCACGACGTGCACGCTGAAGGGCACGGCGACGATCGACGGCAAGACCTTCGACACGGCGCCGCTCTCGCTGACGGTGTTCGACGGCATACTCGGATGCTCGTCGACGGTCTTCAATGCCTCTCGACCTGCCGGCGACTGGTGCGGGTTCGTTCGACGCGTCGGAAGGCGGAGCGGACGCGCCTGGCGAGACGGGCTTCCTCGCGGGTGTCCGCGGGTACGATCCGGACAAGGGCGTCTGTTCCGACTCGGCGAAGGCCAACTACGCGGTGTTCAACAACCTCCCGACGGCCTATTCGGGAAACGATGACCGACCCGCTGGGCAACGTCGTGGCGGGAGGCTTCTACAGCCTGACGTGGGACGCGTCGCAGGTGGACCCGGTTTCGGGTCTGCTGCTCCGGCCGGTGGTCGCGGTGATCGCGACGTTGCGGCCCGAGTGGGGCGCTGCGCTGACGGGCCTGCCGACGAAACAGACGCTGATCTGCACGGTCACGCCCCTGCACGGCGGCGCCCTACACCGTATCCGGCGCCATCAATACCGCAGGCGGCTGGAAGCCCGCGGTGGCATGCCTGAGCACGCTGGTGCTGCACTCGTCGATCCCGGCAGGAGAACCGGCGCTGTCTCGCCTCGAGCGGTGGGATGTGGTGGCCGGCCGCCGAGTGCTGGGATCCCCGCCCGACGGTGCGGTACCGCCCGAAGGCCGGCTGCCTGAAGCCGACGTCGATCGCGCTCATGGGGCAGGACCCGGTCTTCGGCCGGGGGAACTGACCGCCGCCGGGATCCGGCGCTCCGCCGGTAGCACCGGCGAATCCGGCAACAGGGAAGGCGGCCTTCGGGCCGCCTTCCGTTTTTTGCGTGCGCCCGGGAGAGATTCGCCTCCGCGCGGGCGCGCGCAGTGTCACCCGATTGCCGGCACCGGCGGCAGCGCGCGCACCTTGAAGGCCGCGAGGATCGACCGGCTCTCGTCCACCATCTCCTGCGGGGCCTCGACGCCTTCGAGCCGGTCGAGTTCGACGAGCGCGTTCAGCGTGAGCGCGATCTCGTAGCGCTCGCCGCGCTCGCGGGCGACAGCGAGGCTCAGGTCGAACGCATCGCGCGCGCCGAACGGGTCGGACTGCAGCAGCATCGCGTAGCCGCGCACGCGGTGGAGCTGCGGCTTCAGCCGGTCGATCGCGGCCTCCGACCCGGTCCGGCCGAGGATCTCGTCGGCAAGCGCGAGCGCGCCGTCGGCGTCGCCCTTGAGCAGCCGGCACTCGGCGACGCGCGCGTCCACGTCCTGCACCTCGTCCTCGGCACCGACTTCGGTCAGGATCCTGCGCGCCTCGTCGAACCGTGCGAGCGCCTCGTCGATCCTGCCGGCCCGCAGCGACACGCGGCCCAGCATCCAGTGGCACGCGCCCTGGAAGTAGCGGTACTCGGAGGATTTCCACACCGGCAGCGCTCTTCTGCAGCATCGCCTCGGCTTCCGCGTGCTCGCCGCGGTCGGTGAGGATCTCGGCGATGTTCATGCTCGACGTCGCCGCGTTGACGAGGTTGCCGACCTTCATCGATTCGTCGCGGCCGCGCTCGTAGTAGGCCATCGCGTCTTCCCACCGTCCTTCCCAGTAGCAGACGCCGCCGACGTTCGAGAGCGCGTTCGCCTGGCGCACGCGGTTGCCGGAACGGCGGAACGCCTCGAGCGACTTGAGCATCAGCGCCTCGGCGCCTTCCTTGCCCTGCGCGCCCTGGGCCCAACCCAGCACGAAATACGCGGCCCCCATCTGCTCCGGGTCGTCGACGTCCTCCGCCTCGCGCGCCGCCCGCTCGGCCCACTCGACCGCCTCGGCGGTGCGGCCCTGCGCCTGGAGCACGGTCGCGTACCACGCGTTCGTGCTGGCCATCAGGCGGTCGGCCTCGAGCCCCTGCTGGCCATCGAGCGCCTCGCGGGCGCGTTCCGCCCATCGCAATGCCTCAGGGTACTTGCCGAGCTTCTCCTCGATCCACGACTGCTTGAGCAGGAGCCGGGCTTCGGCGAGCCGGTTGCCCGCCACCAGCTTCCGCGCTTCCGCGTTCGCGTCCGACGCCTTGCGGTATTCGCCCGCGCGGTGCCACGCGTCGGCGATCGCTTCCTGAAGCGGCGCGATCGCCGCGGGTTCGACGTCTGGCGCGCTGCGCGCGGCCTCCAGCGCGCGTGCGTAGTACCCCGCCGCGTCGACGTACGCATAGACGTCCTCGGCGCGCTTCGCGGCGATCGTCGCGTAGTGCCGCGCGGGCCCGTGCTCGCCCGCGACGAAGTGATGCAGCGACAGGATGCCCGCGACCTCGTCGGGATCGTCGGTCTCCTCGGCGACGCGCGCGGCGACCGTCGCGTGCAGCCTGCGGCGCTGCTTGAACGGCAGGCCCTCGTACGCGGTGTCGCGCAGCAGCGACTGGCGGAAGCGCAGGTAGCCGTTGCCGTCGTCGTCGAACAGGTCGCGATGCGCGCCCACGCCTCGTCGCCGGGCGGCGGGCCGTCCTCGGGGTCGTCGAACCACGCGAGCATGCGCGGATGGAACGTGAGGCCGAAGACCGACGCGCGGCGGACCAGCGCGCGGTCCTCCGGGGAGAGCGCGTCGATGCGCGAGAGCGCCGCGGCCTCGGCGGAATCCGAAGCGCGGCGGTGCCCCCGAGTCGGACACCGAGCGCAGCAGGTCGCGCAGGAACTGCGGATTGCCGCCCGACCGCTGCGCGACGGCCTCGATCACGTGCAGGGGCAGCGGATGCTCCTTCGTCGCGAGTTCGGCCAGGCGCAGCGCATCGGGCTGGGCGAGGGGCTTCAGCTCGATGCGCGCCACGCCGGGCGCGTCCGGCGCCGCGAAACCGGCACTGCCGAGCCGACGCGCCACGCCGAACAGCCACCTGCGTTCGGGCAACTGGCCGACGAGGTGGGCGAGCAGATCGATGGACGCCTCGTCCATGTGGTGCGCCTCGTCGATCTCCAGCAGCGCCGGACCCGGGAGCGCGGCAGCGAGGAAGCGGGACACGGTCTCGTGCAACTTCGCACGGCGGTTCTCCGCGGCCAGCATCTCGACCTCGGGCGACGGCGCGATGCCGAGGTCGAGCACGGCGCCGAGCAGCGCCAGCCACGGATCGAGGTCCGGCCTTCGCGGCGACCTCGTCGCGCAGCCGCCCCTCGACGATCGTCGGCTCGTCGTCGCGGTCGGCTCCGACGGGCTCGCGCAGCAGCTGGCGCCAGACCGCGTACGGCGTCGACGACGTGTACGCCTCGCAGGCCGCGCGCAGCTTGCGGTAGCCCATCGCGGCATCGCGCATCGCCTCGAGGAGGCGCGTCTTCCCGATCCCGGCATCGCCGACCACCTCGACCATCTGCCCTGCACCCGACCGCACGCCGCCGAGCGCCTTGCGCACGACACCCAGCTCGGCGTTGCGTCCGGTGAGTGGCAGGCGCGTCTGTGCGATCGCGCGTGCGCGCGACCCCTTCGCGTTCCCGACCGACCACGCCTTGACCGGCTCGGCCTTGCCCTTGACGACGAACGGTCCGCGCTCCTCGGTCTCGAACACCGTGTTCGAGCGGTCGATCACGTCGGCGGTCGCGAGGACCGTGTCCGGCTCTGCCTTCGCCATCAGCCGCGCCGCGAGATTGACGACGTCGCCCATCACCGTGTAGGTGCGGCGGTACGACGGTCCGATGTCGCCCGCGAACACCGCGCCGCGATTCACGCCGATGCGCACCATCAGCGGCAGGTCGGCGTCGAGGATCCGGCGCACCGCGAGGAGCATCCGCTCCTCGTCGTCGCCGGTGACCTTCGGCGCGCCGGCGGTGAGGATCAGCTTGCCGCCGTTCGCATCGAGGTCGGTGGCGAGCAGCGCGACGTCCTGCGCCTCGACCGCGGCCTCGACGGCGGTGACGAGTTGGTGGAGCGCGTCGGCGGTGGCCTGTGGACCCCGCGACGCCAGCATTTCGTCAGTGCCCTCGTAGCGGAGGAACGCGACGGTGACCGGCCGGTGCTCGGAGCTGCCGCCGCCCGTGACGACGTGGGCGCGGATCGCCGCCGGCAGGCAGCGCGCGAGTGCACCCGCGTCGATCGCGGGCCGCGACGTGCGTGCGACGGCGACCGGCTCGCCGGGCATGGCCGCAAGCAGCACCCCCGGACCCTTCGCGTCGCCACGGCAGCCGGCGGGCAACGCACGCGCGGCTTCCGGCGACAGCAGGATCTCGCCGGCCGTCGCCTCGGTCTCCATCGCGACGAGCCGCGTCCACCCGGGTCCGGTCGGCAGGAACTCGACGTGCGAGGTGCCGACGGCGAAGAAGTGGAACGGCCCCGAGTGCACGCCCTGCGACATCTGGAGCACGACTTCGGCGCCGGGCAACGAGATACGGCCCACGATCCCGAGCTTCGCGCGCATCTCGATCGTCGCCTGGCAGGCGCGCGCGAGGTGGCCGTCGCCTTCGAACCACAGGAGCAGCGCGTCGCCGCCGAACTTGAGCAGGCTGCCGCCGGCGTCGTAGGCGACCGACAGGATCGCCTCGAAGCTCCTTGCCGATCACCTCGGCGATCTGCTCGGCTCCCTCGCGGCCTTTCGATGCGAGCTGCTCGAGAGCTTCGTGAAGCCCGAGATGTCCGCGAATGCCGCAGTGCCTTCAGCGATCCAGCTTTGCGCGCCCGGATCGGCGACCAGATGCTGCTGCAGCATCCTCGGGACGTAGAGCGCCGCCCGCCCGCCTGCGCCGGGGACCGGTGCGGCGGGCTCGTCGGGGGAAGCGGCACCCTCCGGGTGCTCGCTGCTCATGGGAATGACGGGATCGTTTCGGACTGGCGAAGGAAGCGATGATAAACCGGCGCGATGCGGTTAGCGCGGGAAGGCGGTGCGTTTACGCCGGTCCCGTGCCTCGCGTAGAGTCGCGCCGATGAAAGTTCTCGTGATCGGCGCCGGCTTCGCCGGCTGCTGCGCCGCGCTGCTGCTGCGCGAGTCGCTGTCCGCCGACGTGTCGGTGCTCGAGCGCGCGAAGGTGCCCGGAGGCATGCTCCGCACGCTGCACACGGCCGAAGGCGTGCCATACGAGTACGGCCCGCGCGTCGTCAGCGTGTTCCGCGGCACGCCGGACCTCCTGCCGTTCCTGCGACGCTACCTCGACCTGCAGGAGCGCGACATCTACCAGGGCACGCGGCTGCGTCCGGACTATCCCGTCGTCCCGTTCCCGGTCGACCTCGAGAGCCTGAAGCGGCTCCCCTGCGGCGCGACGGTCGAGCGCGAGCTCGCGGCGATCCGCGAACGCGGCGAGCCGCCGGGTGAGCGCGACCTGCGCGACTACCTCGAGTCGTCGGTCGGGCCGACGCTGACCGAGCTCGCGTTCGAAGGCTTCAACCGCAAGTTCTGGGGACGCCGCCTCGAGGAGATGCCGGCGGCGTGGGGCAAGCTCCGCAGGCTCGAGCGCATCGCCGCGACGGGCGCCTACCGACTGCCGAGCGAGGCTTCGCACTACTACCCGGCGGGAGGATTCAATCCGCTGTTCGACCGGATGCTCGACGGCATCGACGTCCGGTATGGCGTGACGGTCGAGCGCATCGACGCGGACGTTCGCGGCGCGAGCGTCCTCACCGACGCGGGCACGTTCCGGGCGGATCTGGTCGTCACGACCGCGCCGATCGACGCGCTGCTGGGCCACCGGCACGGCCCGCTCGAATGGCGTGGCTATCGTGTCGAGATCGACCTCGTCGCGCCTCGGCCGAGCCGCCGCTCGGGTCGCGCCCGACGGCATTCCGTTCGCGTGGCTTCTACACGCCGTGGGCGGAGACGCCCGTCTGCCGCACGACCGACTTCGGCGTGATCCACCACGGGCCTCGCACGGCCGATCGCCAAGGGCCCACGGTGCTGCTGCGCGAGATCGTCGACGACCGCGTGAGCATGTATCCGGTCTGGTGGGAGGACGGGCGGTTCGGGCGCTACCTCGAAGACGCGGCCCGGTTGCCGAACGTGATTCCGCTG
>JADIZG010000050.1 GCA_016704895.1 Betaproteobacteria bacterium | reverse complement strand
TTCACCCGCACGCTGTACCTGGCCAGGTTGTAGAGGACGTACATCGCGTAGAGATTGTCGAAGTCCTCGTACTTGCCCTGCTCCTTCCGGAAGTCGCGGGACAGGACCGAGGGGAACCGGTTGGGCAGGTCCTTGAACGCCACCTTCTCGTCCTCGTGCGGATCCACGTAGGCGGAGCCCGCGTACTTCCGGTACAGGACCACGTCCATCCGGAAACCCCTCGCGTGCCACTGCTCGAGGAGCTTCATCGCCATCTCGGTGGGAACGTTGGCGTTCGCGGCCGCCACCACCCTCCGCCCGCGGAGCATGGTCGCGCTCGTGACGTCGAGGTCCCTGTAGCCGGCGCCGAACCGGAATCCGGAGCCGATGGTCTTGGCGCAGTTGAGGCGCAGGTAGTCGTACTTGACCTCGCCGTCGTGGTACTCGGTGTTGCGCGCCCGGGCGCGATAGTCGTCGTTGATGCGCTTGAAGTAATCGGTCAGCGCCACCTTCTCGGCCGGCGACACGCCGTAGACGCGGACGCCGATGACCGATCGCTTGTAGATCTCGCCGAAATCCAGGCCGAACGACGCCTTCCTGCCGAGCGACGACGTCGTCCCGAACAGGTATTCCTTCTTCGGGATCCGGACCATCAGTTCATCGGTGTAGAAGTGCTCGTCGTGCTCGGCCTTCCGATCGGCGTAGAAGTTGGCCGAGTAGACCAGGTCGTCGCCGGGCGCCTGGTCGCGGATGGCCAGTGCCAGGTGGCCCGCCGAGCCGCCCTTCGACGTGCCGTAGCTGATCAGCAGCTCGAGGTCGTACGGGTCCTGCCGCAGGACGTCCGCGATCGCGTCGAGGTTGGCCGGTTGCGGCCCGCCCGGCGTTCCGAAGTCGGCGGCCGCGGCCCCGGTCGCGAACACGAGCACCGCCACTGCGCACCAGACCGACGCGTTCATTCGCATTGTTTTCCCGAGCCCATGAAATCGCTGCACGGCATCCGTGCCGCGCGTCGCGATGATAGTACGGACCGATGGAGCGACGAGAGCAGGCCGCGGGCGCAGTTCACGGACGGCCGTCCGGGTTCTGCGCCTGTCTGCCGGCGGAGGGGCCTCTCGTGGACCCTGGGCACGGCAACCGCGCCCGGGTCGTTCGCGGCGACGATCAAATGCGGCTACGATAGGCGTCGCCTCGCCGGCCGACACCGGGCGGTGTCCATGCATGCCCTCCGCGCCCGCCGATTCGTTCACCCGATCGATGACTTCCAGGACGGACCAACCTTGACGACCGACATCCCCGCGGCCCGCCGCAAGGCGGAGCTCGACGCCTTGCTTCTCAAGCTGCCCGGCGTCGTGGCGAAGACGATCAACGGCCTCGACGCCTATTTCGTTTCCGGCAAGATGTTCGCCTGCATCAGCGGAAAAGGGGTCGGGCTGCGTCTGCCCGTTTCCGTCGCGACCGAGCTCCAGTTCTCGCGGGACAACGTCGTTTCCTTTCGACCCAGCGGTCTGGAGAGCACGAGGGAATGGATACAGATCGACCGCGCCGACGCGGCCGACTACGAGAAGGACCTTGCGCTGTTCGAGGAATCGATCGAGTTCGTCAGGACCGGGCGGGACGCGCTAGCGCCCCTGTCGCGCGCGCTGCCCGCGTCGCGTTGCACTTGCCGCGCGGATGCCGCAGCTCCCGACCGTCCGCGAGCCCACGGCGTCGGACTGCGGCTATCATTGTTGGTTCATCCGCGTCCCCTCCACGTCGAGAAAGGAAGTCGTCATGTCGAGCGTCGGTTACCACGAACCCGTCGAGGAGCTGTCCGACGAGACCCGCGACATGCACCGCGCGATCGTGTCGCTGATGGAGGAGCTGGAAGCGGTCGACTGGTACAACCAGCGCGCCGACGCGTGCAAGGACCCGGCGCTGAAGGCGATCCTCGCGCACAACCGCGACGAGGAGAAGGAGCACGCCGCGATGGTGCTCGAGTGGATCCGCCGCAAGGACCCGACGTTCTCGAAGGAGCTGAAGGACTTCCTGTTCACCGACAAGCCGATCGCGCACGGTTGATCCCGCGGGACCGGCGCGGAGCGCCGGCCACCCCGCTCGCGAAACGCACCGGCATCCACCGAGGAGACCGCCATGCATCCGCCCGCGGGGGACCTCTGCGCGGGCGTCCTCGCTCTCGCGCTGCGCGGCGCGTGGGCGCCCGCCCTCGCCTGCTTCCTGCTTTCGCCGGCGCCGGCATGGGTGCTCGCGCAGGGATCGGCCGACGCTCGACGCGTTTCGGCCACGTGGCTCGCGGGCATCGCGATCGTCGTCGCGCTCGCCGTGGCGCTGTTCGTCGCGATCGTGTCGATGGGCGGCCTGCCGCCGGTGCACGAGTGGCGCGGCGCGCTGGCCGGCGGCGCACGCTGATCCGACGCCTGTCGTCATGCCGATGAACCGGAGACGAGTCCTCGTCGGCGCGCTCGCGATCGCGGCCTCGGTCCGTTCGCTGCGTCCGCGCAGCGCCCCGGGCGCACGTACCGCATCGGCATTCTGGCGCCCACCGTCGCCGGCCCCTCCGACGGCCCCTCCCGGCTCGTGTCCGCGTTGCAGGATGCCGGTTACGTCGCGGGGAGGAATCTCGTCGTCGAACGGCGCTACGCGGACGGCAAGCTCGATCGCCTTCCCGCGCTCGCCCGCGAGCTCGCGAAACTCGAGCCCGACGCGATCGTCGTGGTCGGCCCCAACGCGGCGCGCGCCGTGCGCGACGCCACGTCGACGATTCCGGTCGTGTTCTACGGCAACATCGATCCGGTCGCCACGGGACTCGTTCAGAGCCTCGCGCGGCCGGGGGGCAACCTCACAGGCGTCCTGATCGCGGCCGACGGAACGCTCGCCGCGAAGCGCCTCGAGTTCCTGAAGCAGGCCGTTCCGCGGGCCCGCCATCGGCGCTGTTCCCCGACGATCCCGGCGCCGCGATCCAGCTGAAGGAAGTGTCGAGCGCCGCGACGCTGGCCGGCATCCAGCTCCTGGTGACCGAAGTCCGCGCCGGCGACTACGAGCGTGCGTTCGCGTCGATCGCGGCGCAGAAGCCGGACGCGCTCTTCGTCGCCGCGCACACGTACTTCGTCCGCGACCAGAAGCCGATCATCGCGCTCGCGGCGAAACATCGGCTGCCGGCGATCTACGAATGGCCCGAGCAGGCGGAGGCCGGAGGGCTGATGGCCTACGGCAGCAGCCTGCCGGAGCTCTACCGCCGGGTGGCGGACCGTCCCGCATCTGAGGGCGCCGCCCCCACGCCGGTCGACCAGGCGGCGACGTTCGGCTGGTCGTCAACCTCCGACCGCCAGGCGCTCGGGCTGACCCACCCCCCCCCCTCGGACCGGTTGATTCACTGACCCGCGAAAGCACGGTCGGCGCGCGCTACCGCGGCACCCGGCACGTCACCGCGCGGAACTTGCCGCCCGGGCCGGCACGTATCTCGTCGACGACCGAGACGCCGACCTCGAGCCCCGCGGGATGGCCGAGCAGCTCGGCCAGCGCGATTCGGAGCCCGGCGACCGATTGCGCCGCGTCCGCGCCCGGAGCGATCACCATGTTCGCGTCGATCCGGTCCGGCGCCTGCTGGACGACCTCGACATTGGACAGGCCGCGCACGCCGTAGAGCCGGCGCAGCACGAGTGATTCGTGCATGCGCTCGCCGTCGGCGCGGATGAGCAGATCCTCGCTTCGTCCCTCCAGCGAGGCAAGCACCGGCAGCGTCCTGCCGCAAGCGCACGGCTCGCTCGCGACGGCGACCCGGTCGCCGAGACGGTAGTTGAGCAGGACCGTCGCGCGGTTGACGAGATTCGAGATCACGACTTCGCCGGGCGTGCCGGGCGCCACGTCGCGTCCCGCTTCGTCGACGACGCGCAACGCCACGTGATCCATGCAGACGTGGAATCCCCGGCGGCGCTCGCACTGGAACGCGATGCGCAGGAACTCGCAGCTCTGGTAGGACGAGAAGACGGGGACGCCGTGCTGCTCCTCGATCAGGCGCCGGTCGGCCTCGGCCATCGCGTCGCCGCCGTACCAGATCAGGCGCGGCGCGTGGATCGGGATGCCGGCTTCCAGCGCGCGTCGGTAGAGATACCCCGCGAATCGCCCGAACGTGACGATCACGTCGGGCTCGAGCCGGTTGACTTCCGCGACCAGTTCGGCGAACGGTCGGTCGAACGAGAGGAAGTCGGGTTCGAAACGCCCGATCAGCGCCGTGAGGAGGTGCGCGCGATGGTAGTCCCGCACCGACGCGTTCGTGCCTCTCGGCGGAACGATCACCAGCGATCGCCCGCGCCTGCGCGGTCCGGGCACCGACGCCACGACCGCGCGCCGGCGGCCACCCGCCGCGAGCGCAGCGACGACCGCGTTCGGGTCGTGACGAATCTGCTTGTAGTGCCCGGTGGTCCCCGTGGTATCCAGCAGCAGCGTGTCCTGGCCGACGAATGCGGAGGAGAGGAAGCGCTCCGGTGCGGCGGCGAGTTCCGCGCCGCCGACCAGCGGCAGCTTCGCGAGATCCGCGGCGGTCCGGAAGTCGGCCGGACGAAGGTTGCGCGAACGCATCGCGTCGCGGTAGTACGGCACGGTCGCGTACGCGTGAGCGACGATGGCGCGCGCGCGGCGGTCCTGCAGGGCGGCGAGCCTTTCGGCCGGCCACCAGGGAAGCGTCCGCTCGTGCCTGCCGTGCCAGGCAGCCATCGCGGACCAGTACGCCTTCCGGATCATGCCCATCGCGGGAGCCCGGAGCGCTGCGGACCTGCGTGGCGGGACCGCGGAATCCTCCGGCCGCGGACGGCGCGCACCTCGTGTTCAGCCGCGGTCGGCCTGCACCGCGACCAGGCGCCGCTCGCGCTCGACCGACAGGACGTGCTGCCACGCCTCGGGACGCCATTTGCCGCCGAGCCACGCGGCGGTGTCGGCGATCGTGTCGGCGAGGGGCCGCGCGACGAGGCCGGTCTCGCGGGCGCGCGTCTCGTCGACCGAGAAGAATCCCCCGTACTCCGGCTCGTCGGGGAGCCAGAGCGGCAACTCGGTCCACGGCTCGACGCCCGACTTCTTCAGGACGTCGGGCTCGATCCACACCGGCGTCGGTCCCACGCCGTCGCGGGCGGCGCACTGGAGCAGCGCGTCGACGAACCCTTCCATCGTGAACTCGCCCCGCGGACTCACCGCGTTGTAGGTGCCGGCGACGTCGCGCTCGGCGAGTGTGACCATCCACTGCGCGAGGTCGCGCGCGTCGATGATCTGGATCGGCCGCCCGGGGGGCGCGGGCACCGCCGCCTCGTCGTCGCGCTCGCCGAGCACGTGCGGCTGCGTGAACCGCGCGACCCAGTACGGGAAGCGGTCGGTCGGATCGTGCGGCCCGACGATGAGGCCCGGCCGGACGACGGTCGCGCGAGGGCCGTAGCGCGCGACGACGCGGTCCTCGCACGCCGCCTTGAGCGCGCCGTAGTGCGCGGAGACGTCCTCGGTGGCCGGGTCGGGCAGCGGGGCGCGCGGCGCGTCCTCGGTCGTGCCGGGCCGGCTCGTGTCCGCGTACACCGAGAGCGTCGAGACGAACAGGTAGCGGCGCACGCGCGACGCGAGGAGCTCGCACGACGCGTCGACGACGCGCGGCACGTAGCCCGAGAGGTCGAACGCGGCGTCCCACTCGCCCGACGAGAGCGCGGCGAGCCCGGCCCCCTTCGACGGATCCCGGTCGCCGCCGAGCGGCAGCACCGCCGGGTGCTCGTGCGTCCGCGACTTGCCGCGCGTGAACGTCGTGACCGTGTGCCCGCGCTCGACCGCCGCGTCGACCAGGTGGCGGCCGAGGAAGCGCGTGCCGCCGAGGACCAGGAATCGCATCGCGCGGATCAGCGGCCGGCGAGGAGCGCGCGCACCTCCGGCGCGAGCGCCGGGTCGCCGCACGCGACGACGTCGCCGCCCTCGTCGCAGGGGCCGCCGTCCCACGACGTGAGCGTGCCGCCGGCGCCTTCGACGATCGGGATCAGCGCCTGCACGTCCCACGCCTTCAGCGACGACTCGATCACGACGTCGATCAGGCCCATCGCGAGCAGGCAGTACGCATAGCAGTCGCCGCCGTAGCGCGTGAGCTTCGCCTTCGCGCGCACGCGCTCGAACGCGGCGAGCGAGCCCGGCGTCGCGAACATGTCCGGCGTCGTGCACGCGACGATCGCATCGGCGACCCCGGGGCAGCGCCGCGTGGCCAGCGTGCGCTCCTCCGCGCCGCGCCGCCAGCGCGCCGGCCCGCCCGCGACCGCGAGGAACGTCTCGCCGACGAAGGGCTGGTGCGCGAGGCCGCACAGCACGCGATCGCCGTCGTTCAGCGCGACGAGCATGCCCCAGTGGAGCTGCCCGGTGATGAAGCTGCGGGTGCCGTCGATCGGGTCGATCACCCAGGTGAGCGGCGAGCGGCCCGGCTCGTGGCCGTGCTCCTCGCCGCGGATGCCGTGCTCCGGGAACGCCTTCGCGATCTCCGCGCGGATCACCGCCTCGGCGTCGCGGTCGGCGGCGGTCACCGGGTCGTAGCCGCCCACGCCCTTGTCGACGACCGTGATCGGCACGCGGAAGTGCGGCAGCGTCACCTCGCCGGCGGCCAGCGCCGTGCGATACGCGAAGTCGAGATAGTCGGCGGGCGTCGTCATCGGTCAAACTCAAGGGTGCGCACGGTGTCCGGAACCAGGTGTCAGACACCGGTCTTGCGTGGCACGTGCGTGGCACTCCGGGTTGCCTCATTTGCGCGGGACGATCGTCACGCCGGCGAGCTTCTCCTGCGCCTCGACGAGCGACGGCACGTACTTGTCGCCGAAGCCCAGCGCGTTCGCGGTGACGAGGCTCTGGTGCACCGCTTCGCCCATCACCGACGGGATCATCATCGACTCGGTGAAGTGCGTGTAGTAGCGGAGGTCCTTCGTGGCGTTCACGATCGTGAACTTGAGGCCCGCGAGATCGCCGTCCTCGAGCATCCTGCCGACGATCATCTGGAACAGCCCCGAGTTGACCGCACCCGCCGATATCACCTCGTGCAGCTTCCTGATCGAGAGCCCGGACTTCGCCGCGGTCGCGAGCGCTTCGGCGGTCGCCGTGCAGATCGCCTGCGCGATGAAGTTGTTGATGAGCTTGAGGACGATGCCGTGCCCCGGCGGACCGGCATGGACGATGTTCTCGCAGTAGGCGGCGAACACGGGCTTCAGCTCCGCGAACGTCGCGTCGTCCGCGCCGACCATCGTGTTGAGCCGCCCCTGCTCGGCCTCGACCGGCGTGCGCGCGAGCGGCGCGTCGACGAAGCGGACGTCCTGCTTCGCGAGCGCCTCGCGCATCTTCGCGGTCGTCGCGGGCTCGCTCGTCGACGTGTCGACGACGATCGTGCCGGGCCGCGCCGCGCCGGCGACACCCTCGGGGCCGAACATCACCTCCTCGACCTGCGGCGCGCCGGTGACGCACAGGATCACGATGTCGGAGGCGCGCGCGAGGTCCGCGTTCGTCTTCACCTCGGTCGCGCCGCGCCCGACGAGATCGTCGATCGGCGCGCGGTTGCGGTGTCCGCGCACCGCGAGCGGGAAGCCCTTCTCGACGAGGTTCTTCGCGATGCCGTGGCCCATCATGCCGGCGCCGACGATGCCGATGCGCTGTTTCGCGATCATGGGGATTCCGTGGACTGGGTTGCGAAACGGGATGCGCGCGCCGCGGTGCCTGCAGGCGCAGGCGGACGATTCTACGTCATTCGCCTGCCAGGGGCTCCGCCTGCGCGCGCACGGACTGAGCGCGCCGCCGCTCGTGCAGCGTGATCAGCAGCCCGGCGCCGGCGATGATCGCCATGCCGGCGAGCGCATAGCCGTCCGGGAACGTCCCGAATGCGATCCAGCCGATCAGCGTCGCCCACACGAGGTGCACGTAGGTGAAAGGCGTAAGCGCCGAGGCGGCGCCGCGCTGGAACGCGAGGATGAACAGCAGGTGGCCGAGCGTCCCGACCATGCCGCCGACGACGAGCATCGCCACGTGCGTCCACGGCATCGCGACGAGCGCCTCGAGCGAGAACAGGAGCGCGAAGCTCATCGCGACCGCGCCGACGAGCGCGGGATAGAACAGCAGCACGCCCGAATCCTCGTCCGCCATGCGCCGCGTCATGATCTGGTAGGTCGCGTAGAAGGCCGCCGACGCGAGCGCGAGCAGCGAGGCGCCGCGGAACACGTCGGTGCCGGGCCGCACGATCAGCAGCATCCCGATCACGCCCGCCAGCACGAACGCGATGCGGGCGGGCGTCAGCCGCTCGCCGAGCACGAACACGGCGAGCACGACGACCATCATCGGCGTCGAGTAGTTCAGCGCGGTCACGTCCGCGATCGGCAGGTCGCGCAGCGCGTAGACGAAGCAGATCGACGAGCCGATCAGCACCGCGCCGCGCACGAGGTTCCGCCCGGGGCGGGCGGTCCGGACGAACGACAGGCCGCGCCGAGGCGCGAGCCAGGCGACGATCGCGAGCGCCTGGATCGCCCAGCGCGCCCAGACGAGCAGCGGCACCGGATAGCGCGACGACAGGTACTTGATCGCGGTGTCCAGCGACGCGAAGCAGAGGGTCGCCGCGCAGATCAGCAACACCGCGCGGACCGGAACGTGCGCGTGTGCCGACATCAGCCGGCGACCCCGGCCAGGCGGGACTCGCGCCGGGCGACGGCGGACGTCACGGATCGCCCGCCCCGGACGCGGTGGGCCCGCCGCAGGCGACGGCATCGAGGAATCCCCGGCAAGTCCGGCCCGCGCCGCGGGGTGGGCGCGATCTTCGCCACGGGCATCGCGCTCCGTCGCGCCGGGGCCCGCGCGCGGCGAGGATCGGGCGGATCGGACGCGAAGGGGCCGGTCACGCGAGCGTCGGCCGCGCGGGAACGTCCGTCCCGGTGAGGCGGGAAGGGGCGTCGCGGTCGCTGGAGCGGGTGAAGGGAATCGAACCCTCGTCGTAGGCTTGGGAAGCCTCTGCTCTACCATTGAGCTACACCCGCGCGGTGCGGATTCTACACCCGCACGCCCCGGCCGGGCGTCGCGGACCGGGGCGGCGGCCGGGTGGCGATTGCTAGACTCCGCGCATCGACACGAGGAGGCTGGAATGGCCGCGGAAGTGAAGATCCCCAACGTGCTCACGATCGCGGGCGTCGACCCGTCGGGAGGCGCGGGCGTGCTCGCCGACGTCAAGGCGATCAGCGCGCTGTCCGCCTACGCGTGCGCGGTGGTCGCCGCGCTCACGGCGCAGAACACGCGCGCGGTCACCGGCATCTTCGCGGTGCCGCCGTCGTTCGTGCGCGAGCAGATCGACACGCTGTTCGCCGACGTCCGGATCGACGCGGCGAAGATCGGCATGGTGGGCCAGGCGCCGGTGATCCGCGAGGTCGCCGACCGGCTGGCGCACTGGCAGCCTCCGCACGTCGTGCTCGACCCGGTGATGATCGCGAAGAGCGGCGACGCGCTGCTCGAGAAGGCGGCGGTCGGCGCGATGCTCGAGGCGCTGCTGCCATGCGCGACGGTGCTGACGCCGAACCTGCCCGAGGCGGGCGTGCTGCTGGGCGAGCGCGCGCCCGAGAACCTCAAGGAGATGCGTCGCGCCGCGGAGCGCCTGCGCGAGCGCATGACGCATGCCGGCGAGCGCTGGGTCGTGCTGAAGGGCGGGCATCTCTCGCACGGCGACGCGATCGACCTCGTCACCGACGGCGACCGGATGATCGAGCTCGCGCTGCCGCGTATCGACACGAAGAACACGCACGGCACCGGCTGCACGCTGTCGGCCGCGATCGCCGCGCTGCTGCCGCAGTCGCCGGACGCGCCGACCGCTATCCGCCGCGCGAAGGATTACCTCGCGGGCGCGCTCGCCGCCGCCGATCGGCTCGACGTCGGACGCGGCCACGGGCCGGTCCACCACTTCCACGCGCTGTGGACGATGGGCTGGTTTCCCGATTTCGACGCGATCACGTCGATCGGGCTCATCGCGGGCGGCGTGCTGATCCTCGCGATGGACGGAATCACGAAGAGCTCGATCGTGCTGGGGCCTACGCTGATCTCGCTCGGGATCTCGTGGTGGCTCCACGACCAGTACCGCTGGCGATGGAGCCTGCTCGTCCCGATCCTGCTGATCGTGATGGGCGTACCGATGCTCGTCGCGCGCGATCCGCGCATCCCCGACCGGCGCGGGGAGTGATCGGGGGCCAGAGCCTCAGGCCGTCGCCCGGCAGGTGCGCCTGGGCCCGCCGCGGCCTGCGAACGATTACGGCTCTGACCCCATACGATGAAGCGCCTCGTCGATTCCCGGCAGCGCTGCGTGCCGCCCGAGGCCCACGCCGCGCTCGCGCAGCGCGCGCAACGCCACGGAATCGGCGACGCCACGGCCGGCGCACGCGAGCGCCCGCGCGCGTGCGACGTGGAAATCGGTCCAGGGCAGCGGTTCGGCCGAGGCGTAGCGCTCGAGCGCCTCGGCGTGGCGCTCGGCCGCGTCGAAGTCGCCCGCGGCGAGCGAGGTGTCGATCGCGTCGCGACGGAACCAGAAGTGGTTGTGGGCCATCGCCGTCCCGTCGAGCAGCGCCTCGCCCCGCGAGATCGCCGCGCGCCGGCCCGCGTCGTCGGCCGCGACCCGCGCCATCATGCCCAGCACGATCGGGCCGGCGAAGCGCGTGCCGATTTCCTCGCACATCGTCCAGCTCTCGTCGAGCAGTCGCCGCGCCCCTTCGGCGTCTCCGCCGTGCCAGGCGACGCATCCGAGCAGCGCGAGGTCGAGCGTGGCGAACCGGCGTGAGGCGATGCGGCGAGCGAGCGCAAGGCTTCTCTCCAGCGGCTCGCGCGCCTCCTCGAACAGGCCGGCATCGACGAGCACCAGTCCCGCGCACTCACCGGCCATCACCTCGGCTACGCGATGACCGATGTCGCGCGCGGCGATTCGTGCCTCGTCGATCGCCACGAGGCTCTCGCGCAAGCGGCAAAGATAGGCGCCGGTGATGCCGATCATGCAGCGGTTCATCAGCGAGAACCGGAGGTTGCCCCGGCGATCGCACAGCTCGACGCAGCCCGCGAACGCGTCGTGTGCCGAGGCCATGCGGCCCTGCGCGTAGAGCGCGTCGGCGATGCCCGGAGAGCGCCTGCGCCTCGCATTCGTCGTCGCCGGCCTCGCGCGCGTGCGCGAGCGAACGCTCGTGATGGCGGGCGCATGCGCCGGTGTCGCCGCGCACGAACTCGAGGTTGCCCCGCAGGTACGCGATGCGCGCGAGCTCGCGGTGCGCACCCAGGCGCGTCGCGATCGGCTCGGCGGCGTCGAGCGCCGACATGGCCGGTCCGACGGCGCTCGTGAGCCGATGCGCCGCTCCGATGCCGATGTACGCCTCGCAACGCTCGAGGTCGTCGGCCGCCAGCGCGAGCGCGCGCTCATGCGCCTCGGCCGACGCCGGCGCATCGCCAAGATCGCGGGCGAGCTCGCCCTCGAACGCCGCGAGCGCGTAGCGTGTCGGAGGCGGCGCCCGCAGTTCGCCGCCGCGCCGCGCCAGCCCGAGCGCCGCGTCGTGCCTCAACGCGCGGGCCGCAGCGTGCGCTGCAGCGAGGTAAGCCTCCGCAGCGCCCGGATCGTCCGCGCGATCGAGGTGCGCGGCACGAAGGGCGGGGTCGCGATCCGCGAACCACCCGGCCGCGCGCCGGTGCAGGTCGCGGCGCGCGCTGTGCAGCAGCGACGCGTAGGCGCCGTCGCGGATCAGCGCGTGCGTGAACATGAGCTCGCCCGGCGCCTCGGCCGGACGCACCAGCTCGCGCGCGATCGCCTCGTCGAAGGCGGCTGCGCGGCCGGTCAGGTGGGCGACCAGCGCCGGGTCGAACCGCACGCCGACCACTGCCGCCGCCTGCAGCGCCGCCTTGTCGGCCGGCGGCAGCCGGTCCAGGCGCGCGAGCACGACGTTGGCGATCGTGCCGGGCAGCGCGTCGCCTTCCGCGCCGCTCTGCAGGAGCTGCGCGAGAAACAGCGGGTTGCCCTGCGCGCGCGCGACGCATCTCCGCGCAATGTCGGGGTGCGCTTCGAGGATCGCCAGCGCGAACTCGAGCGCCTCGTCGACCGACAGCGGCGCGAGATCGGCTATTCCGCAGCATTCCGGGGGCCAGCGGCCCGAGACGGGATCTCCCTCGCGGCGCGACGTCAGCACGAGCGCGATCGGGTGCTCCCGCGCACGGTCGGCGAGCACTGCGAGCGCGTCGATCACCGCGGGCGCTGCCCAGTGGAGGTCCTCGACGACGAACGCCTGCGGCAATCGGCGCGACGCGCGAACCGCGAGGTCGACGAGCGCCTCGATCCGGCCGCGCAGGCGCGTCGCCGGGTCCATCGCGTCGAAGCGGCTGCCCGCGCGCTGCGACGCGCCGACCAGGTTGGCGACGAGCGGCTCGTGCTCGTCGCGCACTCGGCCGTCGGCGACGGCCTGGTCGAGCGCGGCGCGCGCGACGTCGTCTCCGTCACCAGGCGCGACGCCGACGAGCGAGCGAGCGAGCGAGGCCACCGCGTCGCTTCCCTGCGCAGCGCCGAAGTCGACGACCGACGCGCGATGCACTTCGCATCCGGCGGCGGCGGCGAGCGTCGCGAGCTCCTCGGCGAGGCGCGTCTTGCCGAGTCCCGGGTCGCCGCGAAGGAGCAACGCGCCGCCGTGGCCCGTGTCGCGCAACGACGCGAGCAGCGCGTCGAATCGCGCACGCTCCGAAGCGCGCCCGACCAGGCGATGGCGCTCGGGAGCGGGTGCGTGGATCGCGCGCACGCGCCACACCGGCATCTCGCGCGCGAATCCGCGCACGGCGACGGTCCCGCGCGACTCCGCGTCGAGCCGCGAGCCCAGCGCCGCGCGGACGTCGTCGGACACGACCGTCTCGCCCGCGCCCGCAAGCTCCTCGAGACGCGACGCCAGGTTCACCGCGTCGCCGGTGACCGTGTAGTCGGCGCGCACCGCGCTGCCGGTCGATGCCGCCACCACCTCGCCGCTGGCGACGCCGACGTGCGTCGCCAGCGTCCGTCCGAACTCGGCGGACAGCGCCGCCATCGCGTCGTGGATGTCGCACGCGGCCCGCACCGCGCGCTCGACGTCGTTGCCGTGCGCGACCGGCGCGCCGAACACCGCCATCGTCGCGTCGCCGATGTGCTTGTCGACCGTGCCTCCCGAGCGCGCGACGATGCCGTCGACCACCTCGAAGTAGCGGCCCAGCAGCCGGTGAACCTCCTCGGCGTCGGCCTCGGACGTGAGCTTCGTGAAGCCCGCGAGGTCGGCGAACAGCACCGCCACCGACCGCCGCTCGCCTCCGGCTGACGCCCCCGCGGAGGACGCCGGCGGGGCCGAATCGGAGACCCGCGCGCCGCACTGCGGGCAGAAGCGGGCCTGCGGCGGCAGCTCCGCACGGCATTCCCCACAGGCGTGCGCCGACTCGCCCACGTCGCCTCCCGGCCCCGCGAACGCCGGGGCCACTCCGATCGCGCGAGCATACGCCGGGTGAGCTGCATGCTGCGCAGCGAAGGCTGCCTGGTTCCCCGCATCGGCCCGGTCGGCGCGGCGCGCCCGATGGACGCCCCCGGCCATTCGGAGTACCTTTGGCGCCTTCGACGCTAGGGGTCCTGCCTCCGCCGGCCGTCGGCCGGGGCGCGCGGGTGAGACAGACCCTCATGAACCTGATCCGGGTAATGCCGGCGTAGGGAAGCGTGGTCCGCCCTTCCGGGCCGACCGCTCCTCCCGCCGACCGGCGCACGCCCAGGAGGAGCACGATGAACGCCAACGACCAGTTCTACGCCCGCGACGCGCACGTCGACGATGCCGCCGTCGCGCCTCTCCCCTCGTCGCGCAAGATCCACGTGCAGGGCTCGCGGACGGACCTCCGCGTGCCGATGCGCGAGATCTCGCAGGCCGACACGCCCGCGTCGTTCGGCGCGGAGAAGAACCCGCCGATCGTCGTCTACGACACCTCGGGCCCCTACACCGATCCGGACGCGCGCATCGACATCCGACGGGGGCTGCCGGCGCTGCGCGCGGGCTGGATCGACGAGCGCGGCGACACGGTCGAGCTGGACGGGCCGACGTCCGCCTACGGGCGTGCGCGGCTCGCCGACCCGGCGCTCGCCGGCATGCGCTTCGACCTCCACCGCAAGCCGCGCCGCGCGAAGCCCGGCGCGAACGTGAGCCAGATGCACTACGCGCGCCGCGGCATCGTGACGCCCGAGATGGAGTTCGTCGCGATCCGCGAGAACCTGAAGCGCGAGGAAGCGCTGCGCACGCTGCCGGCGATCGTCACGCGCCAGCATCCGGGGCAGAGCTTCGGCGCGGCGATCCCCGAGTTCATCACGCCCGAGTTCGTCCGCGACGAGGTCGCGCGCGGCCGCGCGATCATCCCGTGCAACGTCAACCACCCGGAGAGCGAGCCGATGATCATCGGCCGCAACTTCCTCGTGAAGATCAACGCGAACATCGGCAACTCCGCCGTGTCCTCGTCGATCGCCGAGGAGGTCGAGAAGATGACGTGGGCGATCCGCTGGGGCGCCGACACCGTCATGGACCTGTCGACCGGCAAGAACATCCACGAGACGCGCGAGTGGATCGTGCGCAACTCGCCGGTGCCGATCGGCACGGTGCCGATCTACCAGGCGCTCGAGAAGGTCGACGGCAAGGCCGAGGAGCTCACCTGGGAGATCTACCGCGACACGCTGATCGAGCAGGCCGAGCAGGGCGTCGACTACTTCACGATCCACGCCGGCGTGCTGCTGCGCTACATCCCGATGACCGCGAAGCGCATGACCGGCATCGTGTCGCGCGGCGGCTCGATCATGGCGAAGTGGTGCCTCGCGCACCACCGCGAGAGCTTCCTCTACACGCACTTCGAGGAGATCTGCGAGATCATGGCCGCGTACGACGTCGCGTACTCGCTCGGCGACGGGCTGCGGCCCGGCTCCGGCTACGACGCGAACGACGAGGCGCAGTTCGCGGAGCTGAAGACGCTCGGCGAACTCACGCAGGTCGCGTGGAAGCACGACGTGCAGGTGATGATCGAGGGCCCCGGCCACGTGCCGATGCACCTGATCAAGCACAACATGGACGAGCAGCTGCGGCTGTGCGGCGAAGCGCCCTTCTACACGCTGGGCCCGCTCACGACCGACATCGCGCCCGGCTACGACCACATCACGAGCGGCATCGGCGCCGCGATGATCGGCTGGTACGGCACCGCGATGCTCTGCTACGTGACGCCGAAGGAGCACCTGGGCCTGCCGAACAAGGACGACGTCAAGGACGGCATCATCACCTACAAGATCGCCGCGCACGCGGCCGACCTCGCGAAGGGCCATCCGGGCGCGCAGATCCGCGACAACGCGCTGTCGAAGGCGCGGTTCGAGTTCCGCTGGGAGGACCAGTTCAACCTGGGTCTCGATCCGGACAAGGCGCGCGAGTTCCACGACGAGACGCTGCCGCAGCACGGCGCCAAGCTCGCGCACTTCTGCTCGATGTGCGGGCCGCACTTCTGCTCGATGAAGATCACGCAGGACGTGCGCGACTACGCCGCGAAGCAGGGTCTCGCCGAAGGCGACGCGCTGGCGAAGGGGATGGAGGCGAAGGCGGTCGAGTTCGTGAAGAAGGGCGCGGAGATCTACTCGAAGGCGTAGGGCGGCACGGGCGCCGCCCGGCGCTGCAGTGTGGCCCGCCCGGGTGTATGCTCGTCGGGCCATGCGCGCCGCGTCCTCTTCGCTCCGGAGAAGGTTGCTGCAGGGCATCGGCCTGGCGATCTGGGGGCCGGTGGCGCTTGCGCAGCCCGGCGGCAAGGCGCGCCGCGTCGGCATCGTGTTCAGCACCGACCCGCGGACGTCCGCCCCCCTCCTCCCGGGCAGCTGGCTACCGGCGGGACCGCCCGTGACCGACCCGAGGGCGGCCGGGGTCTGGGCGAACTCGTCGGTGCTGGCGGCGAAGGCGGCCACGTCGACCGCGCCGATCGTGATGGCCGGCGCGCTGGCCCCGGACGCCATGGGCCTGGTGTCGAGCCTCGCCCGGCCCGGCGGCAACCACGGGGTCGCCCGCCCCCGCCGCCCCCCCCCCCCCCCCCCCCCCCCCGCCCGTGCCGGCGCCACGCGAATCGCCTACCTCACCAATCCGGCCGTTCCCGGCTGGGACCGCACGGTGAAGACGGTCGAGGATGCCGGCGCGACGATGGCGTGCATCTCGACGCCGCGAGGGCGCGCGTCCGGCCGCCGCTGCGGCGCGGTGTGAGCGGGGGCGCGGGCCCTGCGTGCGCGCCGAGTCGGGGCATGTTCAACGGCGTGCGCGGCGGCACGTGTCCCGGCCCTGGAAGACGCCCCCACGACGCGGTGACCGTTACGACCCCCCCGACCGCTGGGGCCTGGGTCGTTCACCTGCCGGCGGCGTCGTGCCCGCGCGGAGGCCGGGCCCGGAAGGCGCCCGACTCGCCGGGGCCCCCCCGGAAAGCCGCACCGCTCCTCCGCCCCGCCGGCGTCGAACCGGCCCGAAGCCGCCCCGACCGCCCCGGATGGAGAGAGGATGAGCCAGGAGATCCGCATCGCCGGCGTCGGCATGATTCCGTTCGCGAAACCGGGCGCGAGCGAGAGCTACGATGCGATGGGCGCGAAGGCGATCCGCGCGGCGCTCGACGACGCGAGTCTCTCGTACGCCGACGTCGGGCAGGTCTACGCCGGATTCGTCTACGGCGACTCGTGCAGCGGGCAGCGCGCGGCCTACGAGGTCGGCATGACCGGCGTGCCGGTCGTCAACGTCAACAACAACTGCTCGACCGGTTCGACCGCGCTCTTCCTCGCGCGCCAGGCGGTGATGAGCGGCGCGGTGGAGTGCGCGCTCGCCGTCGGGTTCGAGCAGATGCGCCCCGGCGCGCTGGGTCTCGTGTTCCCCGACCGGCCGAGCCCGTTCGAACGCTTCGACGCGGCCACCGCCGAGCTCGTGCAGGCCGAGGGCGTGCCCTTCGCGCTCAAGTATTTCGGCGGCGCGGGTCTCGCCCACATGAGGCAGTACGGCACGAAGCTCTCGACGTTCGCGAAGATCCGCGCGAAGGCGAGCCGCCATGCGGCGAACAACCCGCTCGCGCTGTTCCGCAACGTCGTCACCGAGGAGGACGTGCTCGCCTCGCCCGCGATCTGGCCGGGCGTGATGACGCGGCTGATGGCGTGCCCGCCGACCTGCGGCGCGGCGGCGGCGGTGGTGTGCACGCCTGCATTCGCGAAGCGCCAGGGGATCGACGCTAGCGTGGCGATCCGCGCGCAGGCGATGACGACCGACCGTCCGCAGACGTTCGAGGCGCGCGACATGCGCGAGGTGGTCGGCTACGGAATGGCGAAGGAAGCGGCGCGGCAGGTGTACGAGGCTGCGGGCGTCGGCCCGGGCGACGTCGACGTCGTCGAGCTGCACGACTGCTTCGCGCACAACGAGCTGATCAGCTACGAGGCGCTCGGCCTGTGCCCCGAAGGCGGCGCCGAGAAGTTCGTCGTCGACGGCGACAACAGCTACGGCGGGCGCGTCGTCACCAATCCGTCGGGCGGGCTCCTGTCGAAGGGCCATCCGCTCGGCGCGACCGGTCTCGCGCAGTGCGCGGAGCTCGTCTGGCAATTGCGCGGCCAGGCCGGCAAGCGGCAGGTCGAGGGAGCGAGGCTCGCGCTGCAGCACAACGTCGGGCTCGGCGGAGCGTGCGTCGTCACGCTCTACGAGCGTATGGGAATGGGCATGGGGTCAGAGCTGTAACAATTCGGTGCGTGCGTAAGAACCGACGAGATGGCGGAGTTCGAATGGCAGCCTGACCCCATTGTCTCCGTCCAGTACCACAGCGGAGATCGAATTGTTCAGCCTGACCCCATTCCCTGACCCCATTCAGCGCACGCGCCGAATTGTTACGGCTCTGACCCCATCGCCCGCTCGATCGCGACCGCGTTCTCCGACGCGATCGCCCGGAAAGCCTGCGAGATGCGCTCATCGCGCGCGACCGTCTGCCAGTAACCCGACGCCAGCGCTCCGGCAGCGAACCACACCGACCCGTGCCCGGGTTCGGGGAGCGGCACCGCGTAGTCGCGCCGGGGCAACTCGCCGGCTAGGGGCGAGTAGCCCATCGGCAGCATGTCGTAGACGGGCGCGAGATCGAGGCGCCCGTCGTCGCGCGGGAAGAACGCGAGGTTCGCGAAGTCCATGTCGGTGTTCGCGATGAACCGGCCAAAGGTCTCGACCAGCCGCACCTGCGAAACCGTCGCGCGATCGACCCAGCGGTCGGACGCGAGCCGCTCGACCGCGCCCGACCACTTCCGGGTCGACGGCGGCATCCCGACGTATTCGCCGTTCATGGCCGCGAGCGACACGACCGCGCGTCGCCCCCGTGCGCCGACCCGGTCGAATCGCGTCGTCTGCAGGAACACGCGCGAGCCCCCTTCCACGATTTCGGACTCGACGCCGGCGACACCGTTCGCCCGCAGGCACTCCGCCGCGAGGTGCTCGCACACGAGAAGATCGCACCAGCGCCGGGCGGGCGCCGAATACTCGGCCGGCGAGAACTTCACCAGCACGTGCCGCGGCGCACCCGCGCTCCGACGATCGCGCCGAACCTGGGCTGCTCGCCGCCGGCCGACGGCCCCGGCACGATTCCTCCGATCGCCTGATTCGCCAGTTCGGGGAACGCCCGCGGACGCTCGCCGGGCGCGATCCCCTCCGCGTCCTCCGCCCACCGCGCATGGACGCGATTGGCGGCGTCCTCCCCCACGACCAGGCCACCAACGACGTCCTCACCCGCCCGCGCAAGCGCGACCAGCGCGTCGTCGTCGGTCCATTCGCCCGGGTGGGCCGGCAGGTGCAGCTCGGCGGCATGGCGTCCGGCGAATGTCCTCCCCAGGAAGCCCTGCGGGCGCGGGTCGAACAGGAACGCGGGCAGCCCGTCGAACGTCCCGTTGCCGCGCGCGCCCTTCATCCAGCGCGGAAGCCGGACGGGATCGTCGACGAAGATCCCGCCGGGCGCATACGGCCTGAGCGTCGCGATCCGGTCCATCGCGCCGGTCGCGTCGATGCGATAGAGCGGAAGCCGGATCCCCAGGCCGTGGACGTCGCGGGCGGCAGCGTAGCGCCGGGCTCGCGCACGCCCGACCGCCACGACCCGGTCACCGGCGCGGGTCACCAGCCGCGAGAAGCTCGCCTGCGAGCCGATCCCTATCGCCCGGATCAGCGCGTCCGCGCCGGAGAGCGGGGCCCGCCGCAACGCTGCGAGCAGGGAGGCTTCGTCGGGCATCGCGGTGGGCGGACCGGGCAGTGATCAGCGGACATGAATTAATTCCGGATAGATAATCGCTTGGTTTTCACTTACAGTCAATGGATTAAGTCACTTATTCGGGCGTTGGTCGATGGAATGCCGACCTTCGGCCGGCGTCGCCATCCGCGACGGAATATGCCGGATGTCACGACGGGCGAGTGCCTTCGGCATCAACGCATCTCTCGATGGAGGTTGCGAGCGTTGTCCAGCGCTTCTTCAGTATTTACATACACTTAACGGCAGTATAAGTGGAAGAGTCATCATGAGAATCCATTCACCCGATGGGAATCGGGCGAACGGATTTGACGGAGCGCCCGGCGGGTACCGGCGGCATAGGAGGAAGCGCCGGGACCACCGAATCCCATGCCCGTCGGCGATCCCGGGACCGACGGCACGGCTCACGCCGCCGCGTTCATCCGGATCGGGATGCGCCGGGATCCGAAGGCGCCCTGGTAGCGCTCGAACCGGCCCGGGATCGCCGTCCCGCAGTGCCGGCAGTTCCCGTCGTCGGTGAGGCCGTAGTCGAGGATCTCGTGCCAGTCGCGGACGACGAGCGGCTTCGCGCAGCCGGGGCAGAACGTCGTCCCGCCCGTCCTGTCGTGCACGTTGCCCGTGTAGACGTGGCGGATGCCCTCGCCGAGCGCGATCTCCCGCGAGCGCACGAGCGTCGCCGGCGGTGTCGCGGTGAGGTCGGTCATCTTGTAGTCGGGGTGGAACGCCGTGAGGTGCAGCGGGACGTCGGGCCCCAGCTCGCGCACGATCCACCTGCTCATCGCCTCGATCTCGGCGGGCGAGTCGTTCTTCCCGGGGATCAGGAGCGTCGTGAGCTCGAACCAGCAGTTCGTCCCGTGCTTCAGGTAGACGAGCGTGTCGAGCACCGGAGCGAGGTGCGCGCCGCACAGCTTCACGTAGAACTCGTCGGTGAAGCCCTTGAGGTCGACGTTCGCCGCGTCCATCTTCGCGAAGAACTCGCGGCGCGCTTCCGTGCCGATGTAGCCCGCGGTGACCGCGACGGTCGCGACGCCCTGCTCGCGGCACGCGTCGGCCGTGTCCATCGCGTACTCGGCGAAGATCACCGGGTCGTTGTAGGTGAACGCGACGCTGCGGGCGCCGGTGCGCTTCGCGGCCCGCGCGATCGCGTCCGGCGACGCGGCGTCCATCAGCGTGTCCATCTCGCGCGACTTGCTGATGTCCCAGTTCTGGCAGAACTTGCACGCGAGGTTGCAGCCGGCGGTCCCGAACGACAGGATCGACGAGCCGGGATAGAAGTGGTTGAGCGGCTTCTTCTCGACCGGGTCGATGCAGAAGCCCGACGAGCGCCCGTAGGTCGTCAGCACCATCGCGTCGCCCTCGCGCGCCCGCACGAAGCACGCGCCGCGCTGGCCCTCGTGCAGCCTGCAGTCGCGCGGGCACAGGTCGCACTGGATGCGCCCGTCGTCGAGGCGGTGCCACCAGCGTCCGGGATGATTCGCGCTCGTGCTCATCGCTTCGCCTCGTCTGCCGCGAGCTCCGTAGCGAATTCGGCCTGCTGCCACTTGGCCACCGTGTAGCGGGAGACCCGCATCTCGGCGCTCCAGAAGTTCGCCGGCATGCCGGCCTTGCGCTTGAGCGCGCCGATGAAGTCGCGCGGGTCGGGCAGCGACTCCCACACCTGCGGCAGGAACGTCGCGCGGCGGCGCCCGAGCTCCAGCACGATGCCGTCGACACCGGGCTCGAGCCGCGCGAGCAGATCCTCCTCGTCGGCGACCTCGACGCGCGACGCCGGCGAGAGCAGCGACACCTCGACCGTCGTCACCGCGAGCTCCGGCGCCACGAGCGGCGCGAAGCGCGGATCGCTGAAGGCGGCGGCGAGCGCGTTCCTGCGCACGTCGATCGCGAGCAGCCGGTGCGCCTCGAGGCTGCCGATGCAGCCGCGCAGCTCGCCGTCCTGCTTCAGCGTGACGAACGTCGCGCCGGGCCGGTCGAGCGCGGCGTGCGGGCGCACGCGAGCCTCCGGGCGTCCGAACGCCGCGTCGATCGCGCCGCGCGCGGTCGCGATCAGTGCGGCGCCGAGGTCGCGGTCATCCATGGGCACGTTCCCCGGCAAACGCGAACGACGCATAGCCGACGACGCGCGAGCGGTCGCCCGCCGTGTCGCCGGAGTTGCGCAGGTCGATGAGCTCGGGCGCGAGCCCGCGGCGTCGCGCGCACAGCAGGAGCCCGTTGATCGGCGTCGCGCCGCAGGCTTCCTCGTGGTCGAGCGGGCCGTCGAGCGCGAGGATCCGCCCGGCGCTCGCGCGGTCGATCTCGCGCGCCTGCGCGTAGCCGTGGAAGTGCGACAGGTCGGAGCTCACGACGACCAGCGTCTCGGGGCCGCCCCACAGGCGGTCGAGCACCTCGGCGACCTCGCCGGGCGAGGCGTCGCCGACCGCGAGCGGAACGATCCGGAAATCGTCGAGCACCGACTGCAGGAACGGGAGCTGCACCTCGAGCGAGTGTTCGAGCGCGTGCGCCGAGTCGCTCACGACGACCTGCCGCAGTCCGGCGAGCGCTGCCACCGCCTCGCGGTCGACCTCGACGTCTCCCAGCGGCGTCGCGAACGCGCGCGCGGACGGCAGCGCGAGGCCGCGCACCGCGACGCGGTGTGTCGGCCCCAGGATCACGACGCGGCGGATCGTCGATCGCAGGCTCGCCAGACGCGCGTAGGCGCCGGCCGCGATCGGGCCCGAGTAGACGTAGCCGGCGTGCGGGACGATCAGCGCCTTGGGGCTTGCGGCAGGCTCCACCGGCGCCGCGGTTCCCGCAAGGCATTCGCGCACCGCGGCGGCCAGCTCGGCCGCGTTGCCGGGGTAGAACGTGCCGGCCACGGCGGCCGGTCGGACATCGCGCATGACGCACCTCGACGGGCGTTCTACGTCCCGGGAGCGGTTGGCCCGGTCCCGGTGCTTCCCGCTCGAAGCCCCCTAGGACCGTGGCTTTCGGCGATCACAGCCGATATGAGGCCCAAGACCCCGTATTCAACAGGGAAACCGCCCCACCGGGGTCAGATTCGAAATCGACCCCGGTTGTCGCCCCCGGCGTCAGTCCTCGCCGGCCGCGAGCCGGACGACGTAGCCGCCCGACTTGTCGTCACGTTCGAGCGCGAGCGCGCCGGCGTCGCGAGCGGCCTCGAGCATCGCGTTGAACGATCGGAAGCCGTAGTACGACTCGGCGAAGCCGGGCCGCACGCGCTTCAGCGCCTGCTTCACCATCGAACCGTACACCTTGTCGCCTCCGCGTTCCTCCGCGAGCGCCTCGGTGGTGCCCACGACGATATCGATCGCCTCCTGCCGGCGGATCTCGGCGGCGACCTCGGGGATTGCCTTCCAACGGTTCAACTCTTCCGAAGTGAGCTGCAGATCGGCGAGGTCGATCATCGGCAGGTTGGGATTGGCGCGCATGGCCCGGGTGTAGATCGTGTCCGGCGCGCTCCCGATGGATCCTGGGTGCGCCGGGAGCGCCGCTGCAACAGTCGACGCACTTTTGCTCTCCGAAGCGCGTTTCGCGGCGGGCCTGCCCGTGGGCCCCTTGGGCTCCCGAGGCGGTTGCGGCACTCCCGCCTTCGTCGAGGCCTTCTTCGCCGCGGGCTTTTTCTGCTCGCGCACGAGGTCGTCGTAGTAGATGAACTCGTCGCAGTTCGCGATCAGCAGGTCGGACGTCGAGTTCTTGACGCCGACGCCGATCACCGTCTTGTCGTTCTCGCGCAGCTTGGAGACCAGCGGCGAGAAGTCCGAGTCGCCGCTGATGATCACGAACGTGTCGACGTGCGCCTTCGTGTAGCAGAGGTCGAGCGCGTCGACGACCATCCGGATGTCGGCCGAGTTCTTGCCCGACTGGCGCACGTGCGGGATCTCGATCAGCTCGAACGACGCCTCGTGCATCGGCGCCTTGAACGCCTTGTAGCGCTCCCAGTCGCAGTATGCCTTCTTGACCACGATCGAGCCCTTGAGCAGCAGCCGCTCGAGCACCTTCTGGATGTCGAACTTCTCGTAGTTGGCGTCGCGCACGCCGAGCGCGACGTTCTCGAAGTCGCAGAACACCGCCATGTTGGTCACGTCGCTTTCGCGGGCCATCGGGGCCTCTCGTTCTCGTCTGGAAAAACGTGCAAGATACCACCTCGGGTACCGCTCGGAACGTGGTTCGTGCGTGGTGCCGGGGGTCGCACCTGGTACCGGTGGTTGCCCGCCGCGCGATACACTGCCGCCCGGATCCTCGTCCCGACCTTCCGATGCCGAACCCCCTGCGCCCCCTGACCCCGGTCGAAGCCCGCGTCCTCGGCGTGCTCGTCGAGAAGGAGCGCACGGTGCCCGACACCTATCCGCTGTCGCTCAACGCGCTCGTCGCGGGCTGCAACCAGAAGACCAGCCGCTCGCCGCTGATGGAAGTGTCCGACGCCGACGTGCAGGCCGTGCTCGACGAGCTGCGTTCGCTCTCGCTGGTGGTCGAGTCGTCGGGCGGGCGCGTGATGCGATACGCGCACAACCTGCCGCGCGCGCTCGGCATCCCGACCGAGTCGGGAGCGATCGTCGCGACGCTGATGCTGCGCGGCCCGCAGACGCCGGGCGAGCTCCGCATCAACACCGAGCGGCTGCACCGCTTCGCCGACATCTCGTCGCTGGAGGCCTACCTCGCGGAACTCGCGTCGAGGCCGGCCGGCGCGCTCGTCGTCGAGCTGCCGCGCTCGCCCGGCGCGCGGGAGAATCGCTGGGCGCACCTCCTGTGCGGCGCGCCCGCGCCGACGGACGCGGGACAGGCGGCGACGCCGGGCATGACCTGCGGCGACGAGGATCGCGTCGCCGCGCTCGAAGCGCGCGTCGCGCGGCTCGAGGACGCCATCGCCGCGCTGCGGGCGCCGCGATAGCCCCGAGGGCAAACACCGCCGCGCCGGGCGGATCCCGTCGCATTGCGCGCGGCACCGCGACGCGCGCAGAATCGCACTCTTTTCGCCAACCCCCATGATCCCAAGGACGGAGCCATGATCGACTTGCAGTCGTTCTACGAGACCTCGAAGCCGATCGTCTTCGCCTTCGCGCTCAAGGTGCTCGGCGCGATCGTGCTCTACATCGTCGGCCGCTGGCTGATCGGCGTCGTGAGCTCGCTGGTCACGCGGGCGCTCGAGCGCCAGAAGATCGAGCCGACGGTGATCCGCTACATCGGGAACACGATCACCGTGGCGCTGAACGTGCTGCTGGTGATCGGCATCCTCGGCTACTTCGGCGTCGAGACGACGTCGTTCGCCGCGCTGATCGCCGCGCTGGGCATCGCGATCGGCGCCGCGTGGGGCGGCCTGCTGTCGAACTTCGCGGCGGGCGCGTTCATCCTGGTGCTGCGGCCGTTCAAGGTCGGCGATTTCGTCGAGGCCGGCGAGGTCACCGGCACGGTTCGCGCGATCGGGCTGTTCACGACGGCGATCGACACGCCCGACAACGTGCAGACCTACGTCGGCAACGCGAAGGTGATGGGCGGCACGATCCGCAACTTCACGACCAATCCGTACCGGCGCGTCGAGCTCACCGCGCAGCTCGACCACACGGTCGATCCGCGCGACGCGATCCGGCGGCTGAAGGAAGCGCTGCCGTCGATCGCGAACGTGGCGAAGGATCCGGTGCCGCAGGTCGACATCCTCGGCTTCAACGAGCGCGGCACGCAGCTCGCGGTGCGCCCGTTCGTGCACAACGACCACTACTGGCAGGTGTACTTCGACACGAACCTGGCGATCAAGCAGACGCTGGGCGCGGCCGGCTACCCGGTGCCGGAGGAATACACTCGCGAGCGTCAGGTCTGAACGAGCCTGTCAAGGAGGGACACGATGGGACTGCTGGACGGATTGCTGGGACAGGTGCTGAGCGGTGCGCTGAAGCCGGGACAGGACGACGGCCGCGGCCTGCCGGACATGGGTCGCACGGGCGGGCAGGGAATGGGCGGGCTCGAGTCGATCCTGGGCGGGCTCGCGGGCGGCCAGCCCGGTGCCGGGCAGGGCAAGGGAGGGCTGGAATCGATCCTGGGCGGACTGGCGGGCGGCGCCGGTTCGGGCGCGGGCCCGGCGATGGGCGCGCAGGGCGGCGGGGGGGCGCTGATCGCGATCCTGCTGCAGATGCTGCAGCAGCACGGCGGGCTCGGCGGACTGCTCTCGCAGTTCCAGCAGGCCGGTTACGGCAAGCAGGCCGACTCGTGGGTGTCGACCGGCGAGAACGCCCCGATCAGCGGCGACGTCCTGTCGAAGGTGCTGGGTTCGGGCGAGATCGACCGGATCGCGCAGCAGCTCGGCATGTCGCGCGGCCAGGCCGCCGACCAGATGGCGTCGGCGCTGCCCGACGTCGTCAACCAGATGACGCCGAAGGGATCGGTGCCCGGCGACAGCGACGACGTCGTGAGCCGCGCGCTCGAGATCCTGCAGCGCGGCGGGCGCTGACGACCCGCAGGACGTCGGGCAGGCGGCCGGCACGCGCCGGCGGGCAGAAGTGCCCGCCGCGTGCGTGCGACAATCGCGGCACGTCGGTGCGCCCGCCCGCCGTTCTTTCGCCGCCCCTTGGAACCCCTCACGCTCGTCAACGCACTGCTGCTCGGCATCGTCGAGGGGCTGACCGAGTTCCTGCCGGTCTCGTCGACCGGCCACCTGATCGTCGCCGGGTCGCTGCTCGGCACCACCGGCGAGACCGCGAAGGTGTTCGAGATCGCGATCCAGTCGGGCGCGATGCTGTCGGTCGTGTGGGAATACCGCGCGCGCTTCGGCCACGCGATCGCGGGCCTCGGATCCGACCCCGCTGCGCGCCGCTTCGCGCTCAATCTCGCGATCGCGTTCGTGCCCGCCGCCGTGCTGGGCTTCCTGCTCGGCTCGCACATCAAGGCGGTGCTGTTCGCGCCGGTGCCGGTGGCGATCGCGTTCATCGTCGGCGCGTTCGTGATCCTGTGGGCGGAGCGGCGGGTGCGCCTGCGGCCGTCCAGCGTGCGCGTCGACGACGTCGACGCGATGACGCCGCTCGACGCGCTGAAGGTCGGCATCGCGCAGGCGTTCGCGCTGATCCCCGGCACGTCGCGCTCGGGGGCGACGATCATCGGCGGCATGCTGTTCGGCCTCTCGCGCAAGGCGGCCACCGAGTTCTCGTTCTTCCTCGCGGTGCCGACGCTCGTCGCGGCCGGCGGCTACTCGCTGTGGAAGAGCCGCGACGCGCTCTCCGTTGCCGACCTGCCCGCGTTCGGCGTCGGCTTCGCGGCGTCTTTCGTGTCGGCGTTCCTGTGCATACGGTGGCTGATCCGCTACGTGAGCCGGCACGACTTCGTGCCGTTCGCGTGGTACCGGATCGCGTTCGGCGCGATCGTCCTCGTCACCGCGTGGACGGGGATCGTGCGCTGGAGCTGAGGTCCCTGCCGCCGGGTCGATATCGACCGGTCGGCGTCGCCCTCGCTCAGGCCTGGACCGGCGCGTCGGCCATGAAGCGGTTCGCGAGGGCGACGGCCGCCACCGCGTCCGGCGCGAACCCATCGGCGCCGATCTGGCGCGCGAACGCCTCCGAGACCGGCGCCCCGCCGACGATGACCTTGCACGAGGCGCGCAGGCCGCGCGCGTCCAGCGCGCGGATCACCTCGCGCATCTCCATCATCGTCGTGGTCAGCAGGGCGGACAGTCCCAGGAAGTCCGGCCGGCGCTCGGCCACCGCGTCGCAGAACGCCTCGCGCGGAACGTTGACCCCAGGTCGAAGACCTCGAAGCCCACGCCGCGCATCATCGTGACGACGAGGTTCTTGCCGATGTCGTGGAGATCGCCGGTGACCGTGCCGATGACGATGCGCCCGCGCCGCTGCTCGCCGCCGACGGCGAGGTGCGGCTCGAGCACGCCGATCGCCGCGCTCATCGCGCGCGCCGCCAGCAGCACCTCCGGGATGAACGCCTGACCCGCGGCCATCCGCTTGCCCACCGCGTCGATCGCGGCGATCAGCCCCCGATCGAGAATCTGCCGCGCCGGCACGCCGCGCTCGAGGAGCGCCGCGACGTGGTCCTTGACCGCGACGTGCTTGCCCCTGGCGACGGCGAGCCGGACGTCGGCGTAGATCGCGTCGTCGGGTTCCTCGCGCGCACGCGTGTCCTCGACCGGTGCAGCAGCCCCGGCACCCTGGCCGACGCGCGAGAGCTCCGCCGCGCCGACCGGGCGCGCCGCGCCGGCGCGCAGCGGCAGCGCGCCCTCCTTCTCGACGCGCTCGCCGATCCGCTGCAGCCGCGAGAAGATCGCGCCGGGCGGGACCTGGTCCGCGATGCCCACGAGCATCCGCCGGCCCGGCGCGACCGCCTCGAACAGGCGGTCGAGGTAGGCCTCGAAGTCGGCGTCGCTCGTTTCAGGAAGGACGATCGTCGACGGGATGCCGCCCCACAGCGTGAGCCGGCCGCTCCAGCGGCGGTAGTACTCGGCCAATCCGATCCGGGTCATCGGTGCGGGACAGACCGACTCCGCGACGTGCATCCCCGCCTCGGGAATCAGGTCCATCAGCCCCTCGTTCTCGCCATCGCAATGGCTGAGCAGCAGCTTGCCCCGCTCACCCAGCGCGCGCGAGGCCTTGCGGATCCACGGCGAGAGCTCCTTCTCGAAGTACGGCGGGTACGTGAGCATGTCGTCGTAGTTCGCCCCCCACCAGACGACGTCGGCGGGCGAGTCGCACAGGATCGCGAGCGCCTTGTCGAACAGCGGCTCGATCCGGGCCGCGAGCTCGGCCACCTTCGTGCCGTGGTCCTTGTAGTGGAAGTAGAACTGCGTCGGGTCGAGCAGGTCGCGCTGGATCTGGTGGACCGGCGAGGCGCCCATGAAGCCCTGCGCAACGGCGACGCCGTCGTCGCGCAGCTCGTCGCGGACCCAGCGCTCGAACCGCGTGAAGTTCGGCACCAGGTCCATGTGCTCGAACAGGTAGCCGGCGGCGGCGTAGTCGTCCGGGGACTTGATCAGGTGGTCGACGACCATCGGGCTCGTGATGCCGAGCCGCTGCGACGAGCGGTCGTAGAACATCGTCGAGTCGACGGTGCCCACCGGCGTGCGGTACTCGACGCGGATGCGCCCCCCTTCGCGGCGAACGTCGATCTCCACGTCGCGGGGAAGCACGAAGTCGTAGAGCACGTCGCGCGTCGCGAAGAGCCCGATGCCGCGGTGCACGTACATCCGCTGCGTCTCGGGATCGAGCAGGTCGTCGGCGAAGCGGAAGTACAGGTTCCAGCCCTCGGCGCGCGCGATCTCGTTCTGCGCCCGGCCGGCGTACCGGGCGGCAGCGTGCCCGCCACCGAGTTGGCAAGCCACCACAGATCGAGCCTCGGCACGTACTGCAGCCGATCGACCTCCTCGCCGCGCAGCGCGGCGAGCATCACGTCCTTGCGGGTTGCCATGGTGCGGTCTTCCTTGCGAGTCAACCGGGTTTGCCGAAGAAGCGGGGAACCGCCAGCACGAAGTCGGCCCAGTAAGTCACGACCACGAGCGTCGCGGCGAGCGGCACGTAGAACGGAAGCACCGCGCGCGACATCCGGGCGAGGCTCACCTTGGCGATGTCCATCATGATGAAGAGGATCACGCCGAACGGCGGGGTCAGCGTGCCGATCAGCAGGTTGACGACGAGGATGATCCCGAAGTGGACGGGATCGACGCCCAGCGCGACGATCAGCGGATACAGCGTGGGCGTCGCGATCAGCAGGATCGCCGTGGTCTCCATGAAGCAGCCGACCACCAGCAGCCCCACGTTGACGAGGGCGAGGATCGCGACCTTGTTGTCGGAGATCGACATCATGAACGCCGCGAGCTTCATCGGCGCCTGCGATGTGGCGACGATCCACCCGAACGGAACGGCGCAGGCGATGATGAACACGAGCACGCCGCAGGTGACGAGCGTCTCGCGGCAGGCCCCGAGCACCTCGCGGAACGTGAGCTCCCGCTGCGCGAAGCCGAGCGCCGCCGCGTACACGACGGTGAGCGCGCCGAGCTCGGTCGGCGTCGCCACGCCGGCGAGCAGCCCGACCGTGAGCAGGACCGGCGCGGCGAGCGCGGGCAGCGCCCGCACGAAGGTCCGCCCGAGCCGCGACGCCGACATCGGCCGGGGCGCGGGCGCCACGACGCGGCCGGTCCGGACGAGCCACCAGATCATCGCCATCATCGCGCCGCCCATCAGCAGGCCCGGCAGGATGCCGGCGAGGAAGAGGTCGGCGACCGACACCTGGACCAGCACCGCGTACACGACCATGATCACCGACGGCGGGATGATCGGTCCGATGATCGCGGACGACGCGCTCACCGCCGCCGCAAACGCCGGGTCGTAGCCCTCGTTGCGCATCGCGTTGACCTCGACGACGCCGAGCCCGGCGGCGTCGGCCTGCGCGACGCCGCTCATGCCGGCGAAGATCATGCTCGCGACGACGTTGACGTGCGCGAGTCCGCCGCGGAGGTGCCCGACCAGCGCGTCGGCGAACGCGAAGATGCGCTCGGCGATGCCGGCGCGGTTCATCAGGTGGCCGGCGAGGACGAACAGCGGGATGGCGATCAGCACGAAGCTGTCGAGGCCCGTGCCCATGCGCTGGACGACGATCGACAGCGGGATCGGCTGGGTGATCGCGATCGTCACGATCGACGACAACCCCATCGCGAAGGCCACCGGCATCTCGATCGCGACCAGGATCGCGAACAGCGCGAACAGGATCGCGAGCGTCACGGCGCCGCCCGCGCAGGC
>JADIZG010000049.1 GCA_016704895.1 Betaproteobacteria bacterium | reverse complement strand
GCCGGGCAGCGCGATGTCGACGGCGGACGCCTGCGTGTTCGGCGCGGCGCCGAACGCGGTCGACGCGCCCGAGAAGATCTTCGACGCGGTCGACAGCTGCGCGTGGGTCTCCAGCCCGATGACGACTTCCCAGTTCATGCGTGCCTCTTGCCCTGTGGGTCGGGCTTCAGCCCGACGCGTTTCGCACGGCGAGCCCCGTCGGGCTGAAGCCCGACCCACAGGAGAAAGCGCGATGACGAGCGCGGGGACCGCATCGATCAGCCCTGTCCGGCGAGCGGCGGCACGCGCGCGTGCCAGTCGGTCGCCTGCTGGTAGCGGTGCGCGACGTTCAGGATCAGGCTCTCCGCGAAATAGTTGCCCTGCACCTGCAGGCCGATCGGCAGGCCGCCCTTCGTGAAGCCGCAGGGCATCGAGAGCGCCGGCGCGCCGGTCAGGTTCGCCGCGATCGTGAAGATGTCGTTCAGGTACATCTGCACCGGATCGTCGCCCTTGTCGCCGAACCGGAACGCGGGCGAGGGCGCGGTCGGCCCCATGATCACGTCGCACTCGCCCCACGCGCGCGAAAAGTCGTTCGCGATCAGCCGGCGCACCTTCTGCGCCTTCAGGTAGTAGGCGTCGTAGTAGCCGTGCGACAGCACGTAGGTGCCGACGAGGATGCGGCGCTTCACCTCGGCGCCGAAGCCTTCGGCGCGCGTGCGGCGGTACATGTCGGCGAGGTCGTCGTAGCGCGCGGCGCGGTGGCCGTAGCGCACGCCGTCGAAGCGCGACAGGTTCGACGAGGCCTCGGCGGGCGCGATCACGTAGTAGACCGGCACCGAGAGCTTGACCGCGGGCAGCGTGACGTCGACGGTCGTCGCGCCGAGCCTGCGGAACTCGGCGAGCGCGGCGTCGATCGCGGAGGCGACCTCCGGGTCGTTGCCCGCGCCGAAGTATTCCTTCGGCAGGCCGATGCGCAGGCCCTCGAGCGGCTTCGCGCCGGCCGCTGCGCGCAGCGTGCGCGTGTAGTCCTCGACCGGGCGGTCGAGCGAGGTCGAGTCGCGCGGATCGTGACCGGCCATCGCGTTCAGCAAGAGCGCGCAGTCCTCGGCCGTCTGCGCGAACGGGCCGGGCGTGTCGAGGCTCGACGCGAACGCGATCAGCCCGTAGCGCGACGCGATGCCGTAGGTGGGCTTGAGGCCGCAGATCCCGGTGAGCGAGGCCGGCTGCCGGATCGAGCCGCCGGTGTCGGTGCCGGTCGCGCCGGGCACGAGCCGCGCGGCGACCGCCGCGGCCGAGCCGCCCGAGCTGCCGCCCGGGACGTAGGCCGGGTTCCACGGGTTCTTCACCGGGCCGAAGGCGGAGGTCTCGTTCGACGAGCCCATCGCGAACTCGTCCATGTTCGTCTTGCCGACGAGCACGGTGCCCGCGCGCTTGAGGCCCTCGACGACGTGCGCGTCGTAGGGCGCGACGAAGTTGCCGAGCATCCGCGATCCGCAGGTGGTCTTCAGCCCCGCGGTCATCAGCACGTCCTTGTGCGCGATCGGGACGCCGGCGAGCGGGCCGGCCGCGCCCCGGGCGCGCGCCTCGTCGGCGGCGCGCGCCTGGGCGAGCGCACCTTCGGCGTCGACAGTGACGAAAGCGTTGAGCGCCGGGTCGAGGCGGGCGATCCGGTCGAGCGTGTCCTGCGCGAGCTCGACGGCCGACAGCTCGCGGGCGGCGAGTCGGGCGGCGAGCCCGGCAATGGTGCGGGGGGCGGTCACTCGACGACCCGCGGGACGAGGTAGAGCCCGTCCTCGACGGCGGGCGCGATACGCTGGAAGTCGGCGTGGCGGTCGGTCTCGGTGACCTTGTCCTCCCGCAGCGGGAGCACGACGTCCTGCGCGTGCGACATCGGCTCGACGCCGGCCGTGTCGACGGCCTGCAGCTCGTTGATCATCGCGAAGATCGCCTCGAGCTTGGCGTGGACGTCGGAGACCGCCTGCGCATCGACGTCGATGCGGGCGAGGTGGGCGATGCGCCGGACGTCGTCGAGCGTGAGGGTCATCGGGGAGCGTAGCCGGGTGTCGGACAGCGCCGGACGCCCCCGGCCGGGTCGGGCGGCGCGGCGTGCGAAAACGCCGGAAAACCGCGCGTTTTCAGTGCGGTAGCCCGAATGGCTAGAGTATCATAGCTGGCTTATCAGGGCAGCCGCGGCCCCCGGATCCCCGGGGACTCCGCTCCTCGGCGCCCGCGCGAAAGATCGCCCGGTTCATGTTCGAGTTCTTCAAAGGCTATTTCTCCACCGACCTCGCGATCGACCTCGGCACCGCGAACACGCTCATCTACGTGCGCGGCCGGGGCATCGTGCTCGACGAGCCCTCGGTGGTCGCGATCCGCCAGGAAGGCGGCCCCAACGGCAAGAAGGTGATCCAGGAGGTCGGTCTCGCGGCCAAGCAGATGCTCGGCCGCACGCCGGGCAACATCACCGCGATCCGTCCGATGAAGGACGGCGTCATCGCCGACTTCACCGTCACCGAGCAGATGCTCAAGCAGTTCATCAAGAAGGTGCTCGACTCGCGGCTGTTCTCGCCCTCGCCGCGCATCATCATCTGCGTGCCCTGCGGCTCGACGCAGGTCGAGCGGCGCGCGATCCGCGAATCGGCATTCGGCGCCGGCGCGTCGAAGGTGTACCTGATCGAGGAGCCGATGGCAGCCGCGATCGGCGCCGACCTGCCGATCTCGGACGCGACCGGCTCGATGGTCGTCGACATCGGCGGCGGCACGACCGAGGTCGGCGTGATCTCGCTGGGCGGCATGGTGTACGCGGGCAGCGTGCGCGTGGGCGGCGACAAGTTCGACGAGGCGATCGTCAACTACATCCGCCGCAACTACGGGATGCTGATCGGCGAGACGACGGCCGAGACGATCAAGAAGACGATCGGCAGCGCGTTCCCCGGCTCGGAAGTGCGCGAGATGGAAGTGAAGGGGCGCAACCTCGCCGAGGGGATCCCGCGCAGCTTCACGGTTTCGTCGAACGAGATCCTCGAAGCCCTCACCGATCCGCTCAACAGCATCGTGTCCGCGGTGAAGAGCGCGCTCGAGCGCACGCCGCCGGAGCTCGGCGCCGACATCGCCGAGCGCGGCATGGCGCTCACGGGCGGCGGCGCGCTGCTGCGCGACATCGACCGCCTGCTGATGGAGGAGACCGGGCTGCCGGTGATCGTCGCGGAGGACCCGCTCACCTGCGTCGTGCGCGGCTGCGGCAAGGCGCTCGAGAACATGGACAAGCTGCAGACGATCTTCACGTCGGATTGAAAAGTAGGGTCAGACTCGACTTACGCGGACGGCCCATGAAAGTCGAGCCGCAGCCGGGCGCCCGTAAGTCGGGTCTGACCCCATTCGATGCGCCCGATTCCCGCCGAACCGCCGCCGTTCTTCCGCCGCGGCCCTTCCGCGCTTGCGCGCGTCACGTTCTTCGGCCTCGCGTCGATCGTGCTGCTGTTCGTCGACGCGCGCTTCCGCTACCTCGAGGACGTGCGCCAGGCGGCCGGCGCGATCCTGTTCCCGCTGCAGCGTCTGGTGCGCGTTCCCGGCGAGGCGCTGGACAGCGTCGCCGCCTACTTCGCGTCGAAGCGCGACCTCGAGCGCGAGAACGAGCGCCTCAGGTCCGAGCTGATCGCGCAGTCGCCCGCCGCGCAGGGCTACGTGCCCGCGCGCGACGAGAACGCTCGGCTGAAGGCGCTCGTCGACCTCAAGGCCACCCATGCGGAAGGCTCGACGGTCGTGCAGGTGCTCTACACCGGCCGCGACCCGTTCGCGCAGAAGGTGTTCGTGAGCCGGGGGCGCGAGGCGGGTCTCGTGCCCGGCAGCGCGGTGATCGACGAGCACGGGGTCGTCGGGCAGCTCACGCGCGTCCATCCCACGATGTCGGAGGTCACGCTCGTCACCGACAAGGACCACGCGGTGCCGGTCAAGGTCGAGCGCAGCGGCGTGCGCAGCGTGCTCTACGGCGCGGGCACCGGTCGCGCGCCCGAGCTCAGGTTCACGCCGCCGTCGGCGGACATCCGCGTCGGCGACCGCCTGGTCACGTCGGGCCTCGACGGCACCTATCCGCCGGGCCGCCCAGGTCACCCGCAGCGGAGCCGGCGATGCGCGCGCATCCGGTGCGCGCCGCTGCGTCGCAGCGGTCACGCGCGCCGAGCGCCCCGCGCCCGGGCGAGGCGCGCGCATGAGGGCGCGAGGCGCGGCGTCGACCGCACCGTCGCAGCTGGGGAGGTGAGCGCCGCCGTGCCGTCGCGCCCGCCGGGCCGTCCCCGCTGCCCCGCGCCCCGAGGAGCCGTCGGAGGCGGAGGCGGCTCGCAAGGGAGGCCGCGCGAAGGCGCGGCGCGGCGGATGATCGCCGCACCGTCAGCGGCAAGCCTGGGGGAGGCTCTCCCATGAGCTTCGCCTCGCGCGTCCCCTCGTTCACGCCCGCGCGTCCCGAGGAGATCCTCAAGCCGGCGAAGCCGTGGTTCGTCGTGCTGACGCTCGTGCTCGCGTTCCTCGCCAACACGCTTCCGACCACCGGTGTCGCACTCGCGCTCAAGCCCGACTTCGTCGCGCTCACGCTGCTCTACTGGTGCATCCAGGCGCCGCGCTACGTCGGGGTCGGCGTCTCGTGGACGCTGGGTCTCGTGATGGACGTCGTCGACGCCACGCTGTTCGGCCAGCACGCGCTCGCCTACGCGGCGCTCGCTTACGGCGCCGAGTACTTCCGCCGCCGCGTGCTCCGGTTCCCGCTGTGGCAGCAGGCGGTGCAGGTCGCCGTCCTGCTCGGCGCCTGCGCGTTGCTCGTGCTCCTGGTGCGCATGATCGGCGGCGCGCCGCTCCCGCGCTGGACCTACGCGGTTCCGCCGATCGTCGGCGCGCTGCTGTGGCCGCCGCTCACCGTCGTCCTGCAGTGGCCGCAGCGGCCGACGCGGTCGTCGTCGACGTTCTGAATTCCCGACGATGATCCGCCGCAGGCTCTTCTCGAAGCGACGCCGCGCGAGCGACACCGGCGCGTTCGGCGCCTCCGAGCTCCGCAACCCCGAGCGCGAGCTCGTGCGGTTCCGCCGGCGACTCGCGATCGCAGGCGGCGCGGTGCTCGTCGCGTTCGCGGTGCTCGTCGGGCGGTTCGCCTACCTGCAGGTCGCGCAGCACGGCCACTTCCGCACGCTGGCCGAGACGAACCGGATCGCGATCGTCCCGATCGCGCCCAACCGCGGCGTGATCACCGACCGCAACGGCGTCGTCCTCGCGCAGAGCTACTCGGCCTACACGCTCGAGATCCAGCCCGCGCGCGTGCGCGACCTCGAGGCGACGATCGACGCGCTCGCGGGCGTCGTCGACATCGCGCCGCGCGACCGCAAGCGCTTCCGCAAGCTGATGGAGGAGTCGAAGAACTTCGAGAGCCTGCCGATCCGCACGAAGCTCACCGACGACGAGGTCGCGCGCTTCGCCGCCAACCGGTACCGCTTCCCCGGCGTCGAGATCAAGGCGCGGCTGTTCCGCCACTACCCGTTCGGCGCGGTCGCGTCCCACGTGATCGGCTACATCGGCCGCATCACGGAGCGCGACCTCGCGCGCATCGCGTCGTGGGAGGAGGGGGCCGACTACAAGGGCACCGACACGATCGGCAAGGTCGGCGTCGAGCTCACCTACGAGCGCGAGCTGCACGGCACGACCGGCGTCGAGGAGGTCGAGGTCGACGCGGCGGGCCGCGCGGTGCGCACCCTGTCGCGCACGCCGCCCGTGTCGGGCAACAACCTGCGACTGTCGATCGACATCAACCTGCAGGCGGCGGCGGAGGCGGCGTTCGGCGACCGGCGCGGCGCGCTCGTCGCGATCGAGCCCGCGACCGGCGACGTGCTCGCGTTCGTCTCGATGCCGGGCTACGACCCGAACCTGTTCGTCGACGGCATCGACACCGCCTCGTGGCAGGAGCTGAACGAGTCCCCCGACAAGCCGCTGCTCAACCGGCCGCTGCGCGGCGCGTACCCGCCCGGCTCGACGATCAAGCCGTTCCTCGCGCTCGGCGCGCTCACGTCGGGCAAGCGCACGCCGACGCAGGCGTTCGCCGACCCCGGCTACTTCCAGCTTGCCGGCGCGGCGCACCGCTTCCGCGACGACAAGAAGGGCGGCCACGGCACCGTCGACATGACGAAGGCGATCGTCGTGTCCTGCGACACCTACTTCTACCTGCTGGCGAACGACACCGACATCGACGATACCTGGCGCTTCATGTCCTCGCTGGGCTTCGGGCGGCCGACCGGCATCGACATCGAGGGCGAGGTCTCCGGCGTGATGCCGTCGCGCGAGTGGAAGCGGCAGCGCTTTTCCGCCGCGCAGTACCGCGAGGAGCACCGCAAGTGGTACCTCGGCGACACGATCTCGGCGGGGATCGGCCAGGGCTACACGACGTTCACGCCGGTCCAGCTCGCGCACGCGACCGCGACGATCGCGAACGGCGGCGTCGCGTTCCGTCCGCACCTCGTCCAGCGCGTCGAGGACGCAAGGACCGGGAAGGCGCGCGCGATCGCCCGGGAGCCCGCCTACAGTCTCGGCGTGAAGCCCGAGCACCTCGAGGTGATCCGCAACGCGCTCGTGCTGGTCAACCGGGAAGGCACGAGCGCCGCGGCGTTCAGGGGCGCGGCCTACGTGTCGGGCGGCAAGACCGGCACCGCGCAGGTGTTCTCGCTCAAGGGCGAGGAGTACAAGGCGCACCAGGTCGACGAGCGGCTGCGCGACCACGCGTGGTACATCGCCTACGCGCCCGCGGAGAAGCCGACGATCGCGCTCGCCGTGCTGGTCGAGAACGGCGGCTTCGGCGCGCAGGCGGCGGCGCCGATCGCGCGCCAGGTGCTCGACTACTACCTGCTCGGCCTCAAGGCCGCCGGCCCCGCGCCGCTCCACGACGGCCCGGCGCCCGACGCCGACGACACGAGCGACTGATGGCCGGGATACGCATCGGCGACGCGCTCGCGCGCCTCTGGGAGGTCGTGGTCCGCCGCGTCGACCGCCCGCTCTTCGCGATCGCGATGGCGATCGTCGGCGTCGGATTCGTCACGCTGTTCTCGGCGGCCGACCAGAGCGTCGCGCGCCTGACGAACCAGGCGGTGAGCCTCGGCATCGCGCTCGCCGCGATGTGGCTGATCGCGAACGTGCCTCCGCAGACGCTCTCCCGCATCGCTTTGCCGCTCTACCTGGCGGGCGTCGTGATGCTGGTCGGCGTCGCGCTGTTCGGCGTCGTCGTCAACGGCTCGCGCCGCTGGCTCGACCTGGGCGTCGTGCGCTTCCAGCCCTCGGAGCTCATGAAGATCGCGCTGCCGCTGATGCTCGCCTGGTACTTCCAGAAGCGCGAGGGCCGGATCGGCTGGGCCGACTTCGTGCTCGCGGCGTTGCTGATCGCCGTGCCCGCGTGGCTCGTCAAGCGCCAGCCGGACCTCGGCACCGGGCTCCTGCTCACCGCGTCGGGGTTCTACGTGCTGTTCCTCGCGGGACTGTCGTGGAAGGTGATCGTGGGTCTCGCCGCGGTCGGTGCGGCTGCCGGCCCGCTGATGTGGGCGCAGCTGCACGACTACCAGCGCCAGCGCATCCTCACGTTCATCGACCCGTCGACCGATCCGCTCGGCGCGGGCTACCACACGACGCAGGCGTCGATCGCGATCGGCTCGGGCGGCGTCGTCGGCAAGGGGTGGCTGAACGGCACGCAGGCGCACCTCGACTTCCTGCCCGAGAAGCACACCGACTTCATCTTCGCGGTGTTCGGCGAGGAGTTCGGGCTGATCGGCAACGTGCTGCTGGTGATCCTCTACCTGGTGCTGATCGCGCGCGCGATGATGATCGCGTCGAACGCGTCGACACTGTTCGCGAGGCTGATCGCGGGCGCGGTGACGCTGATGCTGTTCACCTACGCGTTCGTCAACATGGGGATGGTGAGCGGCATCCTGCCGGTGGTCGGCGTGCCGCTGCCGTTCGTGTCGTACGGCGGCACCGCGATGGTGTCGCTGTTCATCGGGATCGGCATCCTGATGAGCGTGCAGGCGCACCGGAAGCTCGTGACGAGCTGACGAGGCAACGATGCGCGAAAGAGCCAGCGCCGCGAGGTGCTGCGGCCTCGACATTCTCGGGCCCGGCACACTTCGATGCAGTAGTCCGTCGGGGACCAGCTGCATTACGGCGAAATCACCTGTATCGAATCGATGAAGACGCTGTTGTCGTAACCGTTGTTCACGCCCTGGAAGAGAATGGTGTGGTTGCCTGCGGTGACACTGAACTGCGCAGAAGTTCGCGTCGAGTAATTCCGATCGAGCGGGGTCAGCTCCGTGGTTCCGATCTTTGCCCCGTCGACGTAGAGCTCGATACCGAGAGCCGACTGGTTGTAGAACGGATCGCGCTGCGCCGCAGATATACGGACCCGATATACGCCGCAGGACGGGAAATTGATCACCTGGCTGATCGTGTTCGCGCCTTGGATGTAAGCCACTTGCGTGCCGGCGGGCGCATTGGGATTGTGGTCGGTGAAGACGCTTCCGTTCGCGCTGATGCCGGATTGCCCGCCACCCCAGACCGGAACAAACGTCCAGGACGCACCGGCCGGGGCATCGTCGTAGTTCCCGAGTGGAAGAGCGGGCGTCTCGAACCCACCATTGGCGACGGTGGGAATTGTGTTCGGGCAGGATCCGACGGTGATCTGGACGGGATTCGATGTGGCGGCCCAGGGTGTAGTGTGCATATCCGTGGCGACGGCGTGGATCTTGTACGATCCCGGCGCCGAGGGAGTCCAACTCTTGCTGTACGGAGACGTGTTGTCCGTCGCCACCAGCGCGCCGTTCGCGTAGAACCTGACATTTCCGATCCCGCTGCTGTCCGATGCGCTCGCCGAGAGCGTTACGGGCGACCCAAACGTCAACGTTGCGCCGTTTGTCGGGTTTGTAATGGAAACCGACGGCGGAGTATTTCCGCCGTAGTTGGGGATTCCCCACCCTATCCAATCCGTCGCGTCGAGTTGCGTGCTGTAGTAGCTATTGGAAGCGTAACTCGGGAAAGGCGGATTGCATGACTTACCATTGCTGCCGGTCGCCGGGAACAGGATCATTTCGTCGGAGACGGGGTCGAGAAGCCGGCATACCCGTACCGCGCCGCTAATCGGCGCGTTCGTGTAGGTCTTGGCAAAGAGATATCCCTCAATTCCATCGAGCTTGTATCCGGACGCCGCCAGCGACGACTTCCCCGTTTCGCTTGTCGTGTACCTATGCGAGACGTGAAAAGGGTTGTACCCGGTTCCACCGACGTTGTCGCACGTCGACGATGCGACTTCGCCGCACCGACCGCTCATCCGATACAACGGCACCATATCGGGCCCTGACGCCAGAGGATTGACGTGGGAAACATACACGCTCAACGTCGATTTCGGGTTCGAGCCGTAGGTCGTGATGCTCGGAAAATACGGATATCCGGCAATCGTGTTACCAACGCGCGCGTAGGTGATAGGGTAGGACGATTGCAAAGCCGCGCCGATTCTCGCGGAACGGACGTTGATGTCGACCGTCGAATACGTCCACGCCATGCCGGTCGGGACCGTTCCCGTTGACGTGCTTACGGCCACCAGAGAGCTTGGTGTCACACTTCCGTTGCCGAACGCGGGATCCTGAGCCAAATACAGCGGCACTCCGCTCGCGGGACTATTGTCCGGACTTAAGATCTGAAACGCCGGCGCCGGCACCACTGGCATGTTGTTGCACGGCGGGGAGCACGTTACGTTCGCCGAGTTCTGATTGAGCCTGTAGGCCGGCGATGGAACGAGCGTGCCGTTGATTGCCGCGACGGCCATCTGGGGGGCGATTGTATAGACGTGGTTTCGCGCGGTTCCGCTATAGAGCGAGAACAGTGGCGTGAGGCGATTCTTCACCGTCGCGTCGAACGCAGTCGGGTTCAATCGAGGCGCGTGTCGTTGCCGGAGGCATGTCGCTGGAGAATTCGGCGAATGTCCGAGGCGTTCAACAGCGGATTCGACGATCGCACCAGCGCGGCGGCGGCAGTCACATGCGGCGCGGACATCGACGTGCCCGTGCATGTTCCATATCCGGAAGCTACGTACTCTACGTACCCGTTCAGATAATCCGGCTCGGCGGCATAGGTCTGCGACGGTCCGACGAATTGCGGGTTGGCTCCATCCGCCATGTCCATGCAGCGGGCAAACGGCTCCCACTCGTATCCTCCATAGAACGTTGAAAGCACGTTTCTCGCTGGTGCGACAAGGAACTGCGTCGGCCCGCAGTTCGAGCCACCTTCCGCGCTTGAACTCGGATTGCCATTCACCATGCAATCCAGGAATGCAGTTGGCCCCGGATAGTCGGGCAGGATCGCGGACTGCGGTGTCGTCCAGAACGTTGCTGTCGGCGTCTGCGACACGAACTCGAGGCCGCCAATTGCCATCACGCCGGACTGATTGGCCGGGAACTGCACGTGGAATCGATCGTTTCCCGAGGATGCGACGAGGGCTACTTCGCGTTGCGCGGCGATTGAAATGGCGTTGCATGGCGGAGTTGTGGAATTTTCAACACAGTAGGAGTCTGGAACGTAAACCGTATCCGGTCTGGGAATCCCAAAGCTCATGTTAATTACTTGAGCGCCGCGCGCTACCGCGTCAAGAATCGCGGCACCTGCGACGTCGGCGGTTGTCTGAATGGCTTGTATTGCGAGGGCGCAGTCCGGGCACCCTCCGGAGACGCCTTGGCCGTCGGCCTGTGCGGCGATGATTCCTGCAACGTGCGTGCCATGTCCTCGGTAGTAAGGGTACTGCGCTCCTTCGTCGATGTCGCCCGAAGTAAAGAGGTGACCGCTTTCCGCTTGCATCCTGCCGGTGGAAAGCCGTGGGCGCAACGCCCTCGCGAGCTCCGCGTGCGGGATTCCGCTCGGGTTCTGGACACCGGTATCGACGATCGACACGTACGCGGTGCCCCGCAGCTTGCCCAACGCCGCCGGGAAGCGCAGAAGCTGCATCCCCCATTGGTACTTTCCTTCGATTCTCGTGGCGGGCGCCCCGGCGGAGTTGCCGTAATCGGCTACCGAGAACTGAACAACACCATTGCGCTCTACGTCCAAGACTCGTGGGTCTTTGCGAAGTCGGTCGAGCTCGAACTTCGAGTCGGTTCCCCGCGAAAGCGCATGAGAAGCACTTCGTTGAGGACGGCGAGCGGCGATCGAGGTGAGCGTTCGATTTCCTCCAAAAGGATATCGTCGGCAACGATGCGTTGGGGATACCAAACGGTCACGGACTCGACCGGTCCGAGGAGGTCCACCAGTCCGGCCGCTTCACGATCCTCCGGGATCCTGGCCGCAATGCGCTGAGCGCTTGGGGGACGTTGCAGAGGATCGAACACCACGAACATCTCTCGTTCGACGCGGGCGCGCAGAGTAGGTAACACACCAGAGGATTCGGTCCAAGCCGGCGCCGAGAAGAGCACCCCCATGACAAGGGCGACGGAAACACGAACAGGCGATCCGATGCGCATGCGACCCTCCGGCTTGGGTTCGGGGCGATGACTTTGAAATCCTCGCCACGCTGATTTGGCCGGAGGCCGCCTTCCTTGACCTGCATCAAGGTTGGAACTAGCCTCCCGCATATCGTCGATCGGTAATTGTCGCCCAATAGGCTTCCCATGCGTTTCCACCGAACTGTCCATGCGGTGTTGGTTTCGGCGCTGACGCTCTGTGCGTTCGCGACCGGCAGCGTCTCTCGCGCGGCCGAATTCTTGTATGACAACGGCGTGATCTTCAATGGTGCGACGTCCGCGTCCCTTCAAATCATCGACGTCCTGCCTGCCCAGAAAGTCGGAGGCGATCCAACGACGTTCGAATCGCGTCGGCGACGCCTTCAACGTTTACGTCCGGTGGTGTTAGAACCGGGCACACCATCGAGCGAATAATTCGTCGCAG
>JADIZG010000048.1 GCA_016704895.1 Betaproteobacteria bacterium | reverse complement strand
CACACCGCGATGCCCGGCATGTGCAGCGAGAAGTCGAACGCGCTGTGGAGGATCAGCGGCGCGAGCCCGACGCCCGCGGCGACCTGCAGAAGCGTGAAGCTGCGCTCGCTCCCGCGGATCACGAGATCCGCCATCCGCATCACGTACGCGACGAGCAGCAGCGCCACCGCCACCGCGCCCGCGATCCCGGTTTCCATGACGAGCTGCAGGTAGTCGTTGTGCGCGAAGTCGTAGTACGCGCCGCCCACGCCTTCCTGGAAGCGCGGGAACACGCTCGCGTAGGTCGAGAGCCCGCTGCCGAACGGCAGGAACTCGATCGCCCCGCGCAGCGTGGCCGCGTAGAGCGCGAGCCGCCCTTCGCCCGAGAGCCTGAGCTGACCGGGCTCCAGCCGCTCGAGCAGGGGCGTGAGCCCGATGAGCGCGGCGAGCGCGATGCCGGTAACGACGAGCGCGACGACGATCGGCTTCGCGTGGCGCGAGCCGCTCCGCGCGCGCACGAACAGGATCGACGAGAACACGAGCCCCATGAGCGCGGTCGCGATGCCGGCGCGCGAGCGCGTGAACAGCAGGCACAGCAGGATCAGCGCCGCCGACGCGAACACCAGCGCACGCTGCGACAGGACGTTCGACCCCGATGCATCGAACCGGAGCCCGCCGCGACCTCCGTGACGCGCGCGGTAGAGCAGGAGCCCCACGACCACCGGCAACATCATCGCGAGCATCGCCGCGAGGTGATTGCGATTGACGAACGTCCCGGTCGCCGTGCCGTAGGTGCGAGCATCGCCCAGGTGCAGGAACGAATCTTCGCCGCCGGCGACCTGCAAGAGCCCGACGAGCCCCTGCAGGCCCGCGAGGATCGTCATCGCGGCGAGCAGCGCGACGACCTGCGCGGGCGCGAGCGCTCGCACCGCGAGCAGCGCGGCGAGCGGCGGCAGCATGGCGAGCCACCCGTACTCGGTCGCCGCGGGCAAGAGCGAGATCGCGCGGCGCGCGCCCTCCGCGCCGGGCGCCGCGAAGCCCTCGGCCAGTGCCGCGTAGCCGGCGTGCCCGGGGAGCGCCCGCCACAGCGACTCCGGCAGCGGCACGAGCTGCATCAACGGATAGGCGAGGAGCACCGCGAGCGCGGCGATCACGAGGCGCGGCAACGGGGGAAGCGCCGCCCCGCGGTACCGGCGCAGCGCGAGCGCGAGCAGGAAGCCGATCGCGGCGAGCTCGAGCGCGAGGAGCGGCAGCGCGCGGTTGCCGCCCCGGTACAGCGGCGCGGCGAGCACGAAGAACGCGAACGACCAAAAAAACGTGGAGCCCGCAGGCTCCACATCGTCGTTCCGGACGGGCGTCGCGATGGCGATCAGTTGGGGCTGGCCGACGAGCCGCGGAACGTTTCGTAGCCGCCGTAGATCAGGCCGCCGCCGATGACGATGCCGCTGACGACCTCGACGACGCCGACACCGGCCACGGCGACGGTCGCCGAGCCGGGCACGAGCGTGACCACTTCGCCGAGCAGCAGGGCGCACTCGCCCATCCGCACGGTGAACCGCTGGTTTTCCTTGAGCGAGATGTCGCAGCCCACGTCGTAGTTGACCACCGCCTTGCCGCCGGCCATCGTCACGACCCGCGTGCCCGGCGCGACGCGCTGGCCCCTGACGGCGGCGACCATGCCGTCGCCCTGGCTCACCATCACGTTGCCTTCGAGGTTCGACAGGCGGGCCACGGTGCCCTGCTGCGCGACCGCGTTCCCGGCGCCGAGCGCGGCGGCGAGGCCCAGGAAGCCAAGGAAGGTGCGGATGTTCATCGTCTGGGTGCTTTCCGGCCGCCCGGGGGGCTGCCGACAGGATTCCACAAGGGTGATTATCGCCGTCAGGGGGGCCGGCTAGTCAAGCCCGCGGATCAGGAAGTCGTCGAACCAGGCGGTTCCGGTCAGCCTGGCCGCCACATTGCCGGGCGTGTCGGCGTCTCCCCGGGGGTTCGCGAGCTCCAGGCGCAGGCGCTGGACCGGGCAGTCCTTCGGCACGACGAACGCCTCGTCCCACGCGTTCCAGTCGGACGAGCCCAGGAACCTGCCGCTGCGGGCGAGCTGCCGAGGCGTCGCCCCGTCGTCGGCCAGGCAGTAGAGGCCCCACTGGACGCCGAGCCAGGTCTCGAGCCGATCGGCCCGGCCCCGGCCCTCGAACCGGTATTTGCCCGGGGAACAGCATCAGCGTCTGCAGCACCGGGGGCCCGCTCCAGCGCTTGTTGAGGAGCTCGACCTTGAGCGCGCCGCGGCCGTCCGCGCCCGCCGCCGGCCGCACGTCGACGACGACGCCGTCCTGCGCGTGGAGTATCCAGTCGAAGCCGAGATTCGAGATCGGGAGCTCGAAATCGCCGTTGTAGACGTTGCCGACGCGCTGCCGGTGGGCGGGCGGCAGGCTGTTGAGCCACGCCTGGTAGGCGTTCGTCCACCGGCCCTCGCGCTGCAGCCGGCCGATCAGGCAGCGCCGCTCGTCGGCGCGGGCCTTGCCCGCCGCCGCGCGAATCGCGAACACGCGCTGCAACCCGTCCGAGCTCGACGCCGCCTGGCACGCGTGTCCGAAGAACGACGGCCACCATTCCGGATCCTCGCGCGCGATGCCCGCGAAGAAATCGTCGCGCCGGCCGCTCTCGAGCACCGCCGTGAACACCGGCCAGATCGTCGCGCGCGCGTCCGGATGAAGGTCCGCCACCCGGCGCAGGATCGCGAGCGCCTGAGGCTCCTCGCCCGCGCGCAGGTGGAACGCGGCGGCTTCCGTCAGCACCGGCCGGTCGGCGGGCGCGAGCCGGTCGCCTCGACGATCGCGGCGCGCGCCGGCGACGTCGCCCTTCTGCTCGAGCACGCGCGCGAGCGCCAGCAGCGCGACGAAGTCGGTCGGATTGCGCGCGAGCTGCGCACGCCAGCGCTGCTCCGGCAACACCTCGCCGGCCGTCGGCGCGGCCCGCCCGAGGACGACCGCCCGGCCGCCCTCCTGCCAGGCCGTCGTGGCCGCGACGATCGCGCGCCACGCGAGCAGGAGCGCGACGACGATCGCGACCGCCGCGAGCGCGCGCGCGCCGATGCGCGCCCGGGGTCGCCGCCGCGTCGGTCACGGCGCGCTCGGCTGCTGCGAGAGGCGCGTGATCACGACGCGCCCGTCGCGCCGCGCGAGCTCCATGTCGACCGCATGGCGCTGCTCGACCTCGCGCCCGTCGCGCCAGCCGATCCTCACCGCGATCTCGCCCTTGGCGCGCGCGGTCTCGCCGGTGCGCCGCCAGTTGATGCGCGTGATCTGCATCCGGCGCCAGGCCGACTGGCGCAGCAGCTCCTCGTAGTCGCGACGGATCGCCGCGCGTCCCTGGCGCTCGTTCGAGCGCGCGTCGTCGTCGAACAGCGCGGCGTACGCGTCGACGCGTCCGCGATCGTAGGCATCGACGAGCGCCGCGAAGAACGTCTCGATCTCCGCGTTGGCGGGCGCGAGCGGCGACGCCGCCGCGACGGTGGCGACAGGCGCGTCCTCGGCACGGCTCGCGGCAGTCGCGGGGGCCGGCGCCGCCGCGCTCGGCGGCACGGCCGCTGGCACCGGCGCGGGAGCCGCGACGATCGCCGGAACCGGGGGCGCGGCGATGGCGACCGCCGGATCCGCGCGCGAGGGCGCGGCCGGCAATTCCGGGGGCGCCGCCGCCGCAGCCTGCAACGACGTGTCGGGACGAACGAGCGGCGCAGCGGGGCGACCGTCACCGCGACCGCAACGGCGGAAGGCGCCGCGCGCGGCGCAACCCGCAATCGTCGGCGCGGCCGGTGCGGCGGCGACGTCGCCGCCGGTGCCGGTGCCGGTGCCGTGGCGCCTCGGTGTTGCCGGCGCCTTCGCCCGTGACCGGCGCGCTGGCGGCGACCTGCGCTTTCGGGACGGCCGGCGCTTCCGCGACGACGGTCGGCGACGGCGCGGGGCGCGGGAGGTTCGGGCGACCGGGATGCGCGCACGAGCGTGCCCCCCTCGCGATCCCAGAGCGCCGCGCCGACGACCAGCACGGCGGCGCCGATCAGCGCCCCGAAGGCCGTCCCGGCCGGATGCTCGCGCACGAATCCGCCCACCCCGGCGGTCAGCCACTCCGGCAGCACCGGCGGCTCGGGCGGCCGCCGGGCCCCGCTGCCGGCGGGCCCGCGCGAGGGCCGCGACTTCAGCGCGGCCGCCTTCGCCACCGCCGCCTGCTGGGCGGCCTGCGCCGCGGCGGCCTTCTCGCGCTCCTGCCGGTCGAACGCCGCGCGCGACCCGGGATCGCGCAGGATCGCGTAGGCCTGGTTGGCCTGCGACGCGCAGCGGTCCGGCCAGGCGGGGCCGGCGCCCTGCCGGTCGGGATGGACGAGCAGCATCAGCAGCCGGAAGCGCTCCTTGATCGCGTCCTGCGACGCGTCCGGCGCGAGGCCCAGCGTCTGGTAGGGCGACGCGTCGGGACGGAAGAACACTTCGCGCAGGTAGCCCACCGCCGCGTCGCGCAGCGCGACCGTGTCGGTGCCCTCGATCGTCGGGCCGCCCAGCTCGACGCGCCGCCCCTGCGCGAGCCTGAGCACGACGTCGGTGTCGACGAGCGACGCGTCGGGGCCGCGCGCCTCGGTCCGGTACCGCGACGGGTCCCTCGCGTACCGGAGGAGGAGGCGCGCCGTGCGATCGGCGGAGGGGCTGCCGGGCATGGCGATCCGGATCGGGCCGGGGAGACCGGATCAGCTCCCCGGCTCGCCGACGTCAGGCCCGGCCCTTGGCGAGCCGCGGAGCATCGTTCGTGCTCCGGTAGTAGTAGTACGCGCTCTCGTAGCCGTAGCGGCCGTCGCGCATGTCGACCTTGGTCATCACCGCGCCGATCGGCGTGACGCTCGCCTGGCGCAGGCGCTTGAGCGCGGCGCGCATGTGCGCCTTGCGCGTCGACCCGGCCGCGACGACGAACATCATCGCGCCCACCTGGTTGCCCAGCACCAGCGCGTCGGCGAGCCCCAGCACCGGCGGCGAATCGAGGATGATCGCCGGGAAGCGGTGCTCCAGCTCCGCGAGCAGCCCGAGCATCTTCGGGCCCGACAGGAGCTCGACCGGGTTGGGCGGCAGCGGCCCGGCGGGAATCACGTAGAGGTTCGGGATCGGCGTGATGCGCACGACGCCCAGCGCCGGGATGTCGCCCGACAGGTAGTTCGACAGCCCGCGGCTGTTGTCGAGGTCGAGCATCGAGTGCATCGACGGATTGCGCAGGTCCGCGTCGATCAGAAGCACCGACTGGCCGGCCTGCGCGAAGTTGATCGCGAGCGCGAGCGCGGTCGTCGACTTGCCCTCCTGCGCCGCCGTGCTGGTCACGACGAGCTGGCGCGGCGCGCCCTCGCGCGTCGAGAACTGCAGCGCCGTCCGCACCGACCGGTACGCCTCCGCGAACGTCGAGCGCGCGTCGAGGTGCGACTGCATCGCGAGCGCCACGTTCCGGTCGGCCTTCTTCGGCTTGACCAGCGGGATCACGCCCAGCACCGGCAGGTGCGCGATGCGCTCCATGTCGTCCGGGCGCTGCATCGTGTCGTCGAGGTACTCGAGGAAGAACGCGAGCCCGATGCCCAGCATCAGGCCCAGCGCCGCGGCGAGCTGGAGGTTGAGCGCGAGGTTGGGCTTGAACGCCGACGACGGCGCCTGCGCCGAATCGACGACCGTCACGTTGTTCGTCCCGACGCCCGCCTCGACGCCGACTTCCTTGAGCCGCTGCAGCAGCCCGTCGTAGAGCGAACGGTTGGTGTCGACCTCGCGCTTGAGGATGCCGTAGCGGATGCTGCGGCCCTGCAGGTCGAGCACGTCCTTCTTGGCCGCGTCGAGCTTCGCCTTGACGCTCGCCTCCTGCTGGACGGCGACGTTGTACGCGCCCTCGATCGAGCGGCGGCCGATGTCGGTCTCCTCCTTGATCTTCTTGTCGATCTCGTCGATCGCCGCCTTGAGCTGCTGCATCTTCGGAAACGCCGGCTTGTAGATGCGCGAGAGGTCCTGGTACTCGACCTGAAGCCTGGTCTGCTGCTCGCGCAGCACCGCCATCGACTTGTTGTCCATCATCTGCGGCGAGGAGTTCGGGTTCTCCCTGAACTCGCGGTAGAGCGCCTCGGCCTTGAGCCGGTCCTCCGCGGCCTTCGCCGCCGCCGCGTTGTACGACGCGAGCGTCTGAGCGAGGATGTTCTGCTTGTCGTCGACGGTGATGATCTGCTGCTCGCGCTGGAAGTCGACGAGCGCGCGCTCGGAGCCCTCGAGCTTCGCCTTGGTCTGCGCGAGCTTCTCCTCGAGGAACGCCTTCGCGTACGACGACGCGTCGAAGCGCCGCTCCAGCGAGAGCGCGATGAAGTTCTGCGCGAGCGCGTTCAGCGCCTCGGCGGCGAGCCTGCGGTCCGGCGAGTCGAACAGCACGCGCACCAGCCGCGAATTGCGGATCGGCTCGACCGTCATCGATACCATGAACGCCCGGACCGCCGCCACCTCGGGATCGGCCGGCGGCTCGGGCGCGGCGTCCTTCGCGCCGCCGTCCGGCTTGAAGAACCCCGACCACATCTCCGTCCACCACGGCACGGCCTTCTCCGGCGCGGCCGCGGACCGCTGCTTCAGGTCGAGCTGCCGCACCACGCGCTCGGCGAGCGAGCGGCTCTTCAGCAGCTCGTACTGGGTCCGGTAGAAGTCGATGTCGCCGTATTCCTCGGGAACGACCGGCGCACCCTTGAAGTCGACGACCTTGGCCGCGTCGCGCTCGATCTTGAGCGTGATCGACGCGCGGTAGATCGGCGTCGCCATCATCGTGACGACGAGCGCGGTGAGCAGGACGATGAGCAGCACCGCCACCACGACCCACTTCCGCTTGACGATGACCCGCCAGAGGTCGCGCAGATGGATCGCGTCGTCGTCCTCCGCGGCGGCGGCGATCGCCGGCTGGACGTAGGTCGACAGCGCGGTGGAGGGCCGGACCTGCAGCGCCGCCGAGCCCGCGGCCGGCGGGTGTCCCGGCGAATGGTTATCCGGCATTCGAGTCCGTCAGAAGCGAGGGAGGTAGTTGAACGGGTTCACGATGTTGATCACGTCGCCGATCACCGAGTCGCGCAGCACGACGCGGCTCTCCTGGCGCTTGACGACGACGATGTCCTCGCTCACGAGCTTCGGGTCCTCGAGTTCGCCGCCGCGGATCCTGATCAGGTCGTAGGTCAGCGGCCGGCGCTGGCCCGCCTCGAGCCTGAACACCATCACCTCGGTGAGATCGGGCAACTGGCCCTGGCCCCCGGCGAGCGCGATCGCCTGCACGAGCGTCGTGTCGCCGCGGATCGGGTAGATGCCCGGCCGCGCGACCGCGCCCTCGACGGTGATCCGCTGGCTCGTGAACTCCTTGATGAACACCGACACCTGCGGATCCTGCAGGAAATCCTTCGCGTACTTCGCCGCGATCAGCTCCTCGGCGTCCTGGCTCGTGAGCCCGCCGAGCGCGACCGGCCCGATCAGCGGCAGCGTCACGTTGCCGCGCGAGTTCACGCGCACCTCGCGCTTCAGGTTGTCGATGCCGAACACCTGGATCTCGAGCAGGTCGCTCGGACCGATCCGGTAGTCCTGCGGCCCCACCTCGCCCGGCTGCAGCGCCAGCGCCACCGGCGCGTTGCCCGGGAGCGGCCTGGGGCCTGCCGGCACGCCCGTCGTCGCCGCGGCGGGCGGCATCGCCCCGGCGCGTTGACCGCGTAAGGCGCGCCCGGTGCGTTCGTGCCGGACCCTGCCCCGGGCGGCGCCATCTGCGCGCCAGCCGTCCCCGCGAGCGCGAACGCGACGACACATGCCGCGAAGCGCCGGGAATCGGACAGGAAAAGATCGGAAAATCGGGGCACGCGCGCCTTGCCTGGCCGGAGGGAAAATCCACCCAAAATCATACGCCACATTATCAATTCGTGATTCGGGACGGGGCGAACGCCTGTCGGCCTTTCCCGGCCGCCGGGCCGACCACCCCGTCCCCCGGGGCCTGCGGGCTCTCCGGGACCAGCCTCTGGAACCAAGCAAGGAGCGTGCAGGCGGGACGCCGCCGGGCGGCGGCGAGGCCCTCGTTCGGCGGCGGCTTCGGCCCGTCGGACCCCGCCAAGCTAGAATCGCCTTGAAAGCCCCCCTGCGGACGACCGCGCCCCCCGATGAAAGTCTCGATCCCCGACTCCGTGCTCTCCACCGAGCTCCACGACGAGGGCGTGCTGCTCAACCTCGAGACCGGCGAGTACTTCGGCCTCGACAGCGTCGGCATGGAGATGTGGAAGCTGCTGCGCGCCAACGGCGACGTCGGCGCCGCGCGCGCCGCGCTGCTCGAGCAGTACGACGTCGCCGAGGACGTGCTCGCGAAGGACCTCGACGAGCTGATCGCGAAGCTCGCGGAGCGCAAGCTCCTCGTCGTCGCCGATGAGTGACTGGCGCAAGCTCGCCGGGCTCTCGTGGGACGACCGGCGGACGCTCGCACGCGCGGCCGCGATGCTCGCGCACGTCAAGCTCACGCTGCCGTCCGTCGACTTCCGCACCGAGCGGGAGGCGGCGCCCGTCGGCGCGCACGTCTCCGAGGCGACGCTCGCGCGCGCCCGGGCGATCGCGCGGCTGGTCGGCATCGCCTCGTCCCGCGTCCCGCTGCGCGTCGCGTGCCGCATCGCTGATCGTGCTGTGGCGGCTGCCTGCGCAGGGAAGGCATCCCGTGCGTGAGCTGGAAGCTCGGCGCGCGCAGGGACGCGGGACCGTTCGAGGCACACGCGTGGGTCGAGTGCGCGGGCGTCGCGCGCTGAACGAGAGCGAGCCCACCCTCGCGCGCTACAGCGCGTTCGGCGAGCCCGTCGTGCCGGTGCGCCGCGGCCGCCCGCTGCAGCGGCTCGCGGCGCGACGCGCGTCGTGATCGCGGGGCTCGTCGCCCGCCGCGCCCACGACCTCGCCGTCCGCTCGATCCGGACGCTGACCGGCGCTGCCCCGGGATCTCGACGCCGTGCCGGCGCAGCGCGGGCGAGCCACCCGTCTGCCTGCCGCTCCGCACCCGCTTGCCCGCCGCATCGACGGACAGGCGCCACCGTCCTCCAAGCCTGTCGTCGCCTTCGCAGGCCACCTCTACAACGGCCACGAGCCGGGTTCGCTCGCCGTCAGGTCATCGATCGCGCATTCCGCGTCACCCGCCGAGACGATCGCCGCGCGTTGGCCGACCGTCGGCCCCGCCCT
>JADIZG010000047.1 GCA_016704895.1 Betaproteobacteria bacterium | reverse complement strand
CTATTTCTTCGCGGCGGCGGTCGAGGGAGCCGTCGCGGCCGCGGCGGCGTTCGAATCCTGGATCGCCTTCAACTCGCGCCAGCGCTGCTTGTCGGCGTCGTAGCGGGCGGTCACCGCGGCGAGTTCGCGCTTCTTCTGCGCGACCAGGTCGCTGTTCTTCGCGTATTCGCTGTTGGCGACCTCGCTCTCCCGCTCCAGCGGCAGCGGGACCGGCTTGTCGCCGAGCTTCGCCTTGCGCTGGTCGATGTCCTGCTTGCGCCTCGTGAGCTGCGCAAGGTACGCCTGCGCGGACTCGATCTGCGACTCGACCGTCGCGACGGCGCGCGCGCGCGCGAGGTCGATCTCGGCCTCGGTCGTGAACGAGGCGAGCAGCGCCCGGTCGCGCCGGGCAAGAAACCTCCTGCTCCTTGGCGGCCGCCTTCTTCCGCTCCGCCTCGGCCTCCTTCGCCCGGACCTGCTCGGGCGTGGGCGCGGGCTCGATGCGGCCGACGGGACGGCCCTGCTTGTCGAGCTGCGTGCCGCCGCGCGACGGGTCCGGCGCCTTGTCCGTGTAGTGGACCTTGCCGTTCTCGTCGGTCCACTTGTAGAGCTTCTGCGCGACCGCCGGCGACACGCACGCGAAGGCCGCCGCGATCGCCATCGCAACCCAGGTCCCGAGCCGTCCTCGCCGCATCGCCGACTTCCTCTCCATCGCCCGCCGTTCAGGCCGCGCCATATTGCGCGCGGTAGGCCGCCACCGCGTCACGCCACTTCGCGAGTTCCGCGCTCGTGGCGATGAACGCCAGCACGTCGTCGAGCGTCGCGATCGCCGTCACCGGGATCCCGTAGGTCTCGCGCACCTCCTGCACGGCCGACAGCGCTCCGGTTCCGCGCTCCATCCGGTCCAGCGCGATCAGCACGCCGGCCGGGCGGGCGCCGTGCGCGATGATGGTCTCGACCGACTCGCGCACCGAGGTTCCCGCGCTGATGACGTCGTCGACGATCACGACCCGCCCCTTGAGCGGCGCGCCCACGAGGCTGCCGCCCTCGCCGTGGTCCTTCGCTTCCTTGCGGTTGAAGCTCCAGGGCAGATTGTGACCCATTCCGGCGAGCGCGATGGCCGTCGCCGACGCCAGGGGGATGCCCTTGTACGCCGGCCCGAACAGCTGGTCGCAGCCCGTCCCCGACGCGAGGAGCGCCTGAGCGTAGAACTCGCCCAGCCGCTTCAGGCTCTCGCCGTCGTTGAACAGTCCCGCGTTGAAGAAATACGGTGTCCGGCGTCCCGCCTTGGTGACGAAGTCGCCGAATCGAAGCACGTCACGTGCCACGGAGAACGCGAGGAACGCCTGCCGGAAGTCGCTCATTCGAAGGAAGGCTCGGGCCGCAAGCGCCCAGTATAAGGCCCGGCGCGACACGGTCCGTCCGCGCCCGCTGGGGCGTCGTGTACACTCGCGCGCCTTCCGCCCGCGGAATCTCCGATGCGCATCGTCACGCTCAACGTCAACGGCCTGCGCTCGGCCGAACGCAAGGGGTTCGCGCGCTGGCTCGCCCGCGCCGAGCCCTGGGACGTCGTGTGCGTGCAGGAGATCAAGTGCCTGGAGGACGAGGTCCCGCGACCGCTCAAGGCGCCGCGCAAGAGCCACGCGACGTTCGTCCCGGCCGTGCGCAGGGGCTACAGCGGCGTCGCGCTCTACTCGAAGGTGCCGCACCGGCAGAAGGTCGGGTTCGGCCACGCGGAGTTCGACGACGAGGGGCGCTACCTGGAGGCCGACTTCGGCGAGCTCACGGTGATCTCGCTCTACCTGCCGTCCGGCTCCAGCGGGCCGGAGCGCCAGGCGTCGAAGTTCCGCTTTCTCGACGCCTTCCTGCCGCATCTCGAGGCGCTGCGCCGGTCGGGGCGCGAGATCGTCCTGTGCGGCGACTGGAACATCGCGCACCAGCCGATCGACCTGAAGAACTGGCGGTCGAACCAGAAGAACTCGGGCTTCCTGCCCGAGGAGCGCGCGTGGCTCACGCGCGTGTTCGACGAGCTGGGCTTCGTCGACGTGTTCCGCCGCGTCGACCCGCGTCCCGAGCGCTACACCTGGTGGTCGAACCGCGGCCAGGCGTGGGCCAAGAACGTCGGCTGGCGCATCGACTACCAGATCGCGACGCCGGGCCTCGCCGCGCGCGCACGTGCCGCGTCGATCTACGTGAACCGGCGTTTCTCGGACCACGCGCCGCTGGTGATCGACTACGACTACGAGCTGCGCCCGGCGCCGGGAGCCTGATCGCACCGTGATCCGCATCGCCAACCTCACGCTCGCCCGCGGCGCGCTGCGGCTGATCGAAGGCGCGTCGCTGACGGTGCATCCGGGCCACCGGGTGGGCATCGTCGGCCCCAACGGCTGCGGCAAGTCGAGCCTGTTCGCGCTGCTTCGCGGCGAGCTCTCGCCGGAGGCGGGATCGGTCGACATCCCGCCGCGCTGGACGATCGCCCACGTCGCGCAGGAGACGCCCGCCGTCGCACGTGCGGCAATCGACTACGTGCTCGACGGCGACGTCGAGCTGCGCGAGGTCGAGAACGCGCTCGCGGCCGCCGAGCTCGAGCACGCCACCGACGGGCATGCGCTCGCCGAGCTGCACCTCCGGTACGAGGCGATCGGCGGGTACGCCGCGCGCGCCCGCGCCTCCGAGCTGCTCGCGGGGCTGGGCGTCGCCGACGCGCGCCACGGCGATCCGGTCGCGAGCTTCTCGGGCGGCTGGCGCATGCGCTTGAACCTCGCGCAGGCGCTCGCGGCGCGCTCGGACCTGCTGCTGCTCGACGAGCCGACCAACCACCTCGACCTCGACGCGGTGCTGTGGCTCGAGGAGTGGCTCAAGCGCTATCCGGGCACGCTGCTGCTCGTCACGCACGACCGCGACTTCCTCGACGCTGTCGCGCAGTCGATCGTTCACGTCGACGGCCGCAAGCTCAAGTCCTATACGGGCAACTACTCGGCGTTCGAGCGCGAGCGCGCGGCGCAGCTCGCGCTGCAGCAGGCCGCGTACGCGAAGCAGCAGCGGCAGGTCGAGCACCTGCAGGCGTTCGTCGACCGCTTCCGCGCGAAGGCCTCGAAAGCGAAGCAGGCGCAGAGCCGGCTGAAGACGCTCGAGCGGATGGAGCGGATCGCGGCCGCGCACGTCGACAGCCCGTTCGACTTCGCGTTCGCGCCGGCCGGCACGCACGCGCGCCAGCTCGTCCGTCTCGAGCGCGCGACGCTCGCCTACGGCGACGCGCGCCCGGTGTTCGAGAACCTCGAGCTGTCGATCCTGGCCGGCGACCGCATCGGGCTGCTCGGCCCCAACGGCGCCGGCAAGTCGACGCTCGTCAAGGCGCTCGCCGGCACGATGCCGCTCGCGCGCGGCGAGCGGCACGTCGCGCAGAACCTCGCGATCGGCTACTTCGCGCAGCACCAGCTCGAGCAGCTCGACGGCGAGGCCACGCCGCTCCTGCACCTGCAGCGCATCGAGCCGGGCACGCGCGACCAGGCGTTGCGCGACTTCCTCGGCGGCTTCGACTTCCGCGGCGACATGGTGACGGCGCCGGTCGCGCGCTTCTCGGGCGGCGAGAAGGCGCGTCTCGTGCTCGCGATGATCGTGCGCCAGCGCCCGCAGCTCCTGATCCTCGACGAGCCGACCAACCACCTCGACATCGAGATGCGCGAGGCGCTCGCGGAGGCGCTCCAGGACTTCGACGGCGCACTCGTCGTCGTCGCGCACGACCGCCACCTGCTCGCCGCGACGACCGACACGCTGCTGCTCGTGAACGCGGGTCGCGTCGCGCCGTTCGACGGCGACCTCGACGACTACCGCGACTTCGTGCTCGGGTTGCGCCGGCGCACGGCGGCCGACGCGAAGTCCGAGCGGCCCGACGCCGCGCCGGACCGCAAGGCGGCGAAGCGCGCCGACGCCGAGGCGCGCCAGAAACGCGCCGACGCGAGGAAGCCGCTCGCCGCGAAGCAGGCGAAGGTCGAGGAAGCGATGCGCTCGCTCGAGAAGGAGAAGCGCGAGCTCGACGCGTGGCTCGCGACGCCCGAGGCCTATGCCGACGAGGCGAAGGAGCGGCTCAAGCCGGCGATCGAGCGATCGGGCGAGATCACCTGGGAGCTCGCCCGGCGCGAGGCCGAGTGGCTCGAGCTCGCCGAGTCGATCGACGCGATCGGCGACGGCGACGACAAGTAGGGTTTCGGCAGGGCTAGGTCCTATCGCTTCGACCGCAGCTCGCGGCGCCGCACGAGCTTCAGGCCCGACCACGTCGCGTCGATCGCGCAGACCTTGACGTCGACGAGCCCGCGCGGCAGCGCGTCGGCGCGCACCGCGTCCTCGGTCACGTCGCTCTTCACGCCGGACGCTTTCTTCGGCCACGCGATCCAGGTCATTCCCGAATCGTCCATCTTCGGCGCGATCCGATCGAGCGCGGCCGCGAGCAACGCCCGCGAGGTCACGAACACGAGCGCGACGTCGAACGCGGCGAGCCGCGAGAGACGCTTCGTCTCCGCGAGCGACGCCTCGAGCCGCGCCTCGACGTCCGCCGGGACGTCGACGAGCCACGCGCGCTGTCCCGGCTTGATGCCGAGCTTGGCGGGCAGCGGGGTGCCCGAGTAGCCGGCAGCCACCGCTACGGGGCGACGCGTCCGCCCGGACGCCAGAACAGGTAGACGCCGAAGCCCAGCGTGTCGCGGCCCCAGCGCAGGTACGCGTCGCGCCAGCGCCGGACGCGCTCGAGCATCGCCGGAACGTCCGGATCGTCCGGCTGCTCGCCCGCGTAGCGCTCGATCGCGCGCGCGTATTTCCACTCGTACTCGTCCCACTCGTCGTCGCTCGCGACGACCGCGTGCAGCGGCACGAGCCCGGCGTCGATGCCCGCCTGCACGTTGCCGCGGTGGTCGTGGAGCTGGCCGGCGTCGCCGCCACCCAGCACCGCGAGGTAGTCGCCCGACGGCTTCTGCTTCCAGTAGCCCTCGCCCACGAGCACGTAGCCCCCCGGCTTCGTCCAGCCCTTGAGCGTCCGGCAGATGCCGGCCATGCCGCCGTCGATGCCGCCGGCGCCCAGCATGACGCTCAGGTGGAACGTCTCAGGGTCGGCACGGAACGCGCGGATGTCGCGGTCGTCGAGATGAAGCTTCGCCAGCGCCCCCGTCCACTCGGCGCGCTCGCGCGCGGCGTCGAGCATGAACGGCGAGCGCTCGACCGCGACGATGGTCGATCCGAAGCGCTCGACGATGCGCAGCGCGAGCTCGGCCCGCCCGCATCCGAGGTCGAGCACGCGCGAGTGCGCGTCGAGCGGCATCAGGTCGAGGATGCGCTCGATCTTCGCGGCGGCGACCGGGTTGCAGTAGTCGTGGTCGCGGTGGGCGATCGCGCTGAACTTGTCGGTGTTCATCGTTGGCCGGAACGAGACGGTTGGCGTGGCATCGGGACCGGGCGGCCCCCTGCGGCAAAGGGTGGGCCGGTTTCGGCCGCCAGTAAACAGGCCGCGGCCCCGTTTCATTGCCGCGACGTCGGGCCTTCCCCTGCGGGCGCTGCAATTCCGGTGCCAGCCCGGTCCGGCGCGTCAGGCGGCTTCGTCGCGCTCCGACTGCCGGTCGAGCATCCGGCGCACCCACGGCAGGAGCAGGAGCGCCGGGAAGACGAGGAAGAACGTGAGCAGGAACCAGTTCGCATAGCCCATCGACTGCGCGCCCAGCCCGCCCGCCCATCCGGCCACCGAGCGCGACAGCGCGAACACCGACGAGAGCAGCGCGTACTCGGTCGCGGCGCGGTCCTTGCGCACGATCGCCATCAGGAACGCGAGGAACGCGGCGGTGCCGAGCCCCCCGGTGAACGACTCGATCGCGGACGCCGAGTACAGGATCGCCTGGTGCGACGCGGCGACCGGCATGCCCGGCGCGGCCAGCGGGAGCGCGAGCGCCGCCGCCCAGTAGCCCAGGTTCGACGCCGCCTGCACGAGCCCGAGGATCCACAGCGCGTGCAGGATGCCGATGCGATCGGTGATCCAGCCGCCGGCGACGCCGCCCGCGATCGACAGCGCGAGGCCGATGTTGACCGACACGAGGCCGATCTGCGCCGCCGTGAATCCCGCGTCGACCCAGAACGGCTTCACCATGAAGCCCATCGCGGCGTCGGGCAGCTTGAAGATCAGGATGAACAGGAGCACCGGCACGATGCCCGGACGGCGCACCAGTTCCATCAGCGCGCCGAACACGACGCCGCCGGCGAGCGCGTCGCCGCCTGGGGCCGGCGTGTCGGAAGCGGTACGCACCGGCGGCGAGGGCGCCGCTCGGGCGCGCCCCGCGAGCGCGACCAGTCCGGCGAGCGCGAGCGACCCGGCGATCGCCCACGCCCAGAACGCGGGCACGCGCTTCGACCAGCCGACGGCGCCGTCGGCGAGCCAGACGATCCCCAGCGCGAAGCCGGCGACGACGGCGAGCGCGAACGGCGAGTGCGCGATCGTCGCGAGCTCGGCGGCGAGCGACGCGCGCGGCACGACGACCTGCCGTTCCGGCGGCGCGACGAGGCTCACGACCGCGAGTCCGAAGAAGATCACGGCCGCGCAGACGAACGCGCCGCTCCAGCCGAGCGCGTCGGAAGCCATCAGCACGGCGCCCGACGCGAGCATGCCGACGCGGTACATGCCGATGCGCACGCCGTTGGCGAGCCCGAGCTCGTCCTTCGACAGGAGCTCGATCGTGTAGCCGTCGATCGCGACGTCGTTGGTCGCCGACAGCATCGTGAACACCCCGATCGCCACCCACACCGACGGGCCGAAGCCCGCCTGCATCGCGAAGTGGATCATCACGATCCCCATGCCGACGTCGACCGCGGCCATCCAGCGGCGGTGGTGGCGCCAGTAGTCGATCGCCGGCGCCCACAGGAACTTGAGCGTCCACGCGAGGCCGAGCAGCGAGAGCACGCCGATCTGCCGGAGCTCGACGCCCTGCTGGCGGAAATAGACCGGGAAGATCTCGTAGAAGACGCCGAGCGGGAAGCCTTCAGAGAAGTACAGCACGCCGACCCAGAAGAGCTTGCTCTTCAGGAGCGGCGTCCGCGCCGCGTCGGGCGTCATCGCGGCACCGCGCCGCGCCCGGATCGCGTCACGCGTGACCGCGCGGCGCGGCGGAACGCGGCGCGCCGCGGCGGCGGAACCGGTAGATCGCGAGCTCGCCCAGCAGGTTCGGCAGCGAGCCGACCTCCCTGCCGCCGGCGAGCACGACGCGATCGAGCACTTCGAGGCCCCGTTCCCCCAGGAACGCGTCGAAGTCGGCGACCGTGCACAGGTGGACGTTCGGCGTGTCGAACCACTGGTAGGGCAGGCTCTCCGACACCGGCATGCGTCCGCGCAGGATCTGCAGGCGGTGGCGCCAGTGGCCGAAGTTCGGGAACGAGACGATCGCCTCGCGGCCGACGCGCAGCATCTCGGCGATGATCGTCTCGATCCGCTTCATCGCCTGCAGCGTCTGCGACAGGATCACGCAGTCGAACGCGTCGTCCGCGAAGCCCTTCAGCCCGCCCTCGAGGTCGCGCTGGATCACGTTGACGCCGGCGCCGATCGACGCGCGGACGCCGGCGTCGCCGATCTCCACGCCGTAGCCGCGTGCGTTGCGCTCGCGCGCGAGGTACGCGAGCAGGCTGCCGTCGCCGCAACCGAGGTCGAGGACGTTCGCGCCCTCGCCGATCCAGCCGGCGATCGTCGCGTAGTCGGTGCGCTGCGAGACCTTCGTGCGCTCGGCGAGCGCCTGCGTGAAGGACTGGCCCAGCCGGAACGTCGAGTAGTCCTTGAAGTCGTGCGCGATGCGATCGAAGCACGCGCGCACGACGGCGTGGTACTGCTCGCTGTCGAGCAGGAACGCGTCGTGGCCGTGCGGCGCGACGATCTCCGCGTAGGTGACGTCGTGACGGTTCGCGACCAGCGCCTCGACGATCTCGCGCGAGCGCGACGGCGGGAAGCGCCAGTCGGTGGTGAACGACACGACGAGGAACCGGCACGCGGCGGGCGCGAGCGCGCGCACCAGGTCGCCGCCGGTCGCGAGCGCCGGATCGAAGTAGTCGAGCGCCTTGGTGATGCGCAGGTAGGTGTTCGCGTCGTAGTAGTCGGCGAACTTCTCGCCCTGGTGGCGCAGGTAGCTCTCGATCTGGAACTCGGGCGCGAAGCTGAACTTGAGGCCCTCGCGGAGCTGGCGGCCGAACTTCGCCTCCATCTGCTCGTCGGACAGGTACGTGATGTGACCGATCATCCGCGCGACGCGCAGCCCCCTGCGGGGCAGCGTGCCGGCCTCGGCGAAGTGGCCCTCGTGGAAATCCGGGTCCGTCAGGATCGCCTGGCGCGCGACCTCGTTGAACGCGATGTTCTCGGCCGAGAGGTTCGGCGCGGCGGCGATCACCAGCGCGTTGCGGATGCGTCCCGGATAGCGCGTCGCCCAGCACAGCGCCTGCATGCCGCCGAGGCTGCCGCCCATGACGGCGGCCCAGTCGTCGATGCCGAGGTGATCGGCGAGCCGCGCCTGCGTGTCGACCCAGTCCTCGACGGTGACCAGCGGGAAATCGGCGCCCCAGACCTTCCCGGTCGCGGGATTGACCGTGCTCGGGCCGGACGATCCGAAACAGCTGCCCAGGTTGTTGACGCCGACGACGAAGAACCGGTTGGTGTCGACCGGCTTGCCCGGCCCGACCATGTTGTCCCACCAGCCGACGTTGTCCGGCTCGTCCTCCCAGGTTCCCGCGACGTGGTGCGACGCGTTGAGCGCGTGGCAGATGAGGACCGCGTTGTTGCGGCGCGCGTTGAGCTCCCCGTAGGTTTCGTAGGCGAGCTCGTAGGACGGCAGCGACTTGCCGCAGGCGAGCTTCAACGGGGTGTCGAAACGGGCGAGCTGCGGCTTGACGACGCCGACCGAGCGGCCGTCTCCGGTCCGCGGCTCCGTGCCGCCCGTCGTTTCGGCAAAGCTCACCATCGCGCTTCCAGCGACCCCCTCCGGGACGGCTTGCGCCCGGCCTCGCCCCCGGCGGAAGCGAATTCGGACCCGGGGGACCGCTTCCGCTTTAGCCGGATTTTTAACGCGCCCGCAAGCTGGTTCAACTCGGCGCGACCGAGACGAAGTCTAGCCCGTCGCGGCGAGATTGGATACATCGGCACCAGAATGGTGCGCGCACCCGCTTGCCCGCCTCCTGGCTGCGCCAACGCCATTCTCGGTCAGCCGATGGGCGGTCCCTTGCCAAGCAGTCATGACATTGGAATACTATGACATTGGAATAGCCTGGGCCGGAATGCCGGTGCCCGTCGGGCTGTTTGCCCCGTTGCTGGAGCCTCGAACCGCCATGTCCCCGTTCCGCGCCCTCGTCGCCGTCCTCCTCGCCGCCCTCGTCGCAGCGCCCGCCGCGCTCGCGCAGACGGGCCAGCAGAAATACGTGACGTGGTGCCAGGGCTGTCACGGCAATCCGGCGAACAACAAGGACAACGTGCTCGGCGGAAAAGACTGGCAGATCACCAAGAACGCCATGGACACCGTCGGGGACATGACGGACGACCTGCGTCCCGCGTACAACATGGGGCTCCTGACGGACAACGACTTGATGCTCATCGCCGGCTATCTGCAGACGTTCGTGGGCGGTGTGACGAGCCTGCTCTCGATGCCGACGGCGCATAACTTCGGCACGGTGAACGTCGGCGTCGGCAGCGCCGTCGTCACGAAGACGATCAACAGCATCGGCAACGCCTCGGTCCAGCTCACGTCGGTGACGAGCAGCAACGCGCTGGAGTTCGCGATCGTCGGCGGCACCTGCACTGCAGGCGCCTACGTCAACCCGACCCAGTCGTGCACGGTGCAGGTTCAGTTCACGCCGGCCGCGACCGGCGTGCGCAACGGCCAGATCACGATCGTCAGCAACGGCGTCGGCAGCCCGCAGTCGTTCGCGGTGAGCGGCACCGGGCAGACCGGCGGCGCGGGGACGCCCGCCCTCACGATGCCGGCGGCGACGAACTTCGGCACGGTGAACGTCGGCGCGTCGAGCTCGGTCGTGGCGAAGACGATCAGCAGCACCGGCACCGCCGCGGCCCAGATCACGACGGTGACGAGCAGCAACCCGTCCGAGTTCGCGATCGTGAGCCGGACCTGCACCGACGGCGCGACCGTCGGCGCGGGCTCGTCGTGCACGGTGAGCGTCCAGTTCTCGCCCGCCGCGTCCGGCGCGCGCAACGGCCAGATCACGGTCACGAGCAACGGCACCGGCAGCCCGCAATCGTTCGCGGTGAGCGGCACCGGCCAGACCGTCGCGGGCTCTCCTGCGCTGAGCGTCCCGGCGAGCGCGAACCTGGGCTCGTCGGCGGTGGGCGTGCAGACCGCCGGCACGCAGATCACGATCAACAGCACGGGCACGGCGTCGGCGACGATTACGAGCGTGCTGTCCAGCTCGGCGTCAGAGTTCCCGATCGTCGGCAACACCTGCGGTGTCGTCGTCGCGGGCTCGAACTGCAAGGTGACCGTCGCGTTCAGGCCGCTCGCCGCGGGCGCGCGCAGCGGCAGCATCACGGTCGCGTCGAACGCCCCCGGCAGCCCGCACACGGTGTCGCTGTCGGGCACCGGCACGAGCGTCGCGCCGACGGCGAACAAGGTTGCGGTCGTCGAGTATCACAACGCGGGCTTCGGCCACTACTTCATGACCGCGGATACCGACGAGATCACGGGCCTCGACGGGGGCGCGTACAACTTCGCGTTCCTGCGCACCAAGCGCGCGTTCAACGCCTGGAACGGCCCGACGACCGGCACGGTGCCGGTCTGCCGCTTCTTCACGACGCCGGGCACGTTCGGGACGAAGAGCTCGCACTTCTACACGGCCAACCCGGTCGAATGCGACGGGCTCAAGCTCAATCCGGCATGGGTATACGAGAAGATCGCGTTCTACATCGCGGTGCCCACGGCCGGCGTCTGCCCGGTCGGCACGACGCCGGTCTACCGGATGTACAACCACGGGCAGACCAACGCCCCGAACCACCGGTTCTCGACCGACTTCCTCACCTACCAGGACTTCACGACGACGAAGGGCTGGGCGGTCGAGGGCACCGGATTCTGCTCGCCGCGTCGGGGCCTGGGGGCCCCCCCGCGTCGGCCTGAAGGCCGACCCACGAAGCCCCGCGCAACTGTGGGTCGGCCTTCAGGCCGACGGGGTTCGCGGATCGGCGGGCTTCCGGATGTGCCCCGCCGCGTCGACGCCGAGCCAGTCGACGCCCTGCGCGTCGAGCCATGCCGGCGCCGCGTCGCCCAGCAGCATGCCGACCGTCGCGCCGCTGCCCGCCACGACGCACAGCGGCGCGGCGACCGAGACCGAGCGCCAGCCCTGCACCGGCCACCCGGTCGTCGCGTCCAGGATGTGGCAGTAGCGCCGGCCACCGGCCTCGAAACACCGCTCGTAGTCGCCGCTCGTCGCGACCGCGCCGTCGGCGATCTCGATCCCGCCGATCGTCTCGCCCTCGATCCGCGGATGGCGGATGCCGACGCGCCACGGCGCGCCCTCCGGGCGGCCGCCCCACACGCGCACGTCGCCGGCGAGGTTGACGAAGCCGTGCGCGATGCCGGCGGCGATCGCGATCGCCGCGGCGCGATCCGCCGCGTATTCCTTGCCGATGCCGCCGAAGTCGATCTCCATGCCGCTGCGAGGCAGGCGGATCGCGTGGTCGTTCCATTCGACGCCGCGCCAGTCGACGAGCGGCAGCAGCGCCTCGATCTCGCGCGCGTCGGGGACGCGGGGCGGGTCGCGCCGGAAGTCCCAGGCGCGCCGCAGCGCGCCCGAGGTGACGTCGAAGCGGCCCGAGGACTCGCGGTGGCACGCGTCGGCGTAGCGGAGCAGCGCCGCGGTCTCGGCGTCGATCGCGACCGGCGCGCCGCCGGCCGCGCGGTTGATCGTCGAGACGACGCTCGCGTCGCGGTAGCGCGAGTACTTCGCCTCGATCCGCTCGACGTCGGCGATCGCCGCGCGGGCGGCGGACTCGGCGAGCGCGCGATCGGGCGCGGCGAGCAGGAGCTCGTGCACCGACGCCATCGCGCGGAACTCGAACCGGTGCAGCGTGACGCTCCGCAAGTTCGATCCCGTCGTCGGAGCCCGTGGAGCGGCGCGCAAGCCGCCTCGTCGCGGCGGGTCGCGCGTCAGAACGTCTTGGAGACGCCGGCCTGGATCCAGCGCGCCGAGAACGTCTCGAGGCCGGGGCTGCCGTCGCCGCCCAGCCGCCACGACGCGCGCTGGCGATAGAGGTCGACGCGCAGGTCCGCGGACCAGCCGTCGGCGAACGACTTCGCGACCTTGAGCGAGCCGGTGAACGCGCCGAACGCGGACAGCCGCGTGTCCGCCGTGTAGTACTCGCCCGGCACGTATCCGGTCGGGAACGGCGGGTTCCTGTAGAAGTCGGCTGCGCTCTGCGTGTAGTAGCGCAGGCCCGGCGTGACCGTGAAGCCGTACGGCAACGCCTGCGCCCACTCCGCCCCGGCCATCACCGACGTCGAGCCGAACGAGTCGTCGAGCAGCCGGAAGGCGAGCTTCAGCGTCCCGTCGACGGACGGTACCGCCTGGTTCCAGCGCGTGAGCCACGCGAGCACCCGGCGCCGGTCGGGACGCGTGTCCAGGAGCTTGTACGGATCGCTGTAGTAGCCGTGCCCCTGCGAGTACGTGACGTTCGACTGGACGATCGCGTTCGGGTTGATCGCCTGCGTGATGCCGACCAGGAAATCGAGCGTGTGCTTCTTCGCGTCGACGACGACCTCGTTGACCGGATTGATCGTGTCGGCGGTGCCGGCGAAGCTGAACGCGACCGTCGTGTTGCGATCCTCGGTCCACCAGCGCGCGTCGAAGCCGCCGCCGCGCGACAGGTAGTCGCGCTCGGACGAGACGACGCCGCCCACGCCGATCGCATAACGGTCGAAGTACTTCGTGAGCTTCGCGTCCGCGGCGGTGCGGTATTCGGTGACCGAGGCGCCCGACAGCGTGTTGAAGTAGCGCGGAGACGCGCCCGACATCGCGTCGTACACGACGCTGCCCTCGGCGACCCAGCTCCCGCCGAACGGCTTCATCACGTAGAACGACGGCGATTCGACGCGCATCCGGTCCGCGCCCGGCTGCCAGTCGCGGTAGTCCAGGTAACGCAGCGAGACGACGCCTTCGTCGGGCATCGTCTGCGCCGACGCGGGCGGCGCGATGCCCGGCAGCGCGAGCGCCGCCGCCATCAGCGCGCGCACGGACCCGCGATCAGTTGCAGCCACAGCCGCCTCCGCCCACGCCGTAGCCGCCGGAGACCGCTTCCTTGCTCTGGTAGACGTGCTCCTGGTTGCGCGCCTCGAGCCGGTCGGCGTCGAACTGCATCGCCGGCCTGGCGAGCTCGCCCTTCTCCCAGGGCTTCGGCGGCGCGAACGTGCAGCCCGCCACGAGCACCGCAAACGCAAGAACCGCGACGCCCTGGACGGCGCCCCTGGAGCGACGCTCGCGCAGCGAGCTCCGGGGGGACGTCGTCATCTCGCCTCCACCGCGGCCTTGATGCGCGCCTCGGCCGCGGCCTTCGTGTCGTCGCGGAACCCCGCGTCGACCGACACGACCTTGCCGTTCCGGTCGACGATGTAGGACGTCGGCATGCCCTTGACGTCGTACGCGGTCGGCACGGTGCCGACCGGGTCGTAGACGATCGTGAACGCGCCGGGCGTCGCCGCGAGGAACTTCGCCGCGTCCTCGCGCTTCTTGTCGACGTTGATCGCGACGACCGTGAACCCCTGCGGCCCGTACTTCTGCTGCATCTCGGCCATCCAGGGGAACGACCGGCGGCACGGCGCGCACCACGACGCCCAGAAGTCGACGTAGACGACCCGCCCCCTGAGCTTGTCGAGCGACACCGTCGCGCCGCCGCCGTCGGGCAACGCGAACGGCGGCGCCGCCTCGCCGGGAGCGACCGCCCAGGCGGGCGCCGCTGCGAGCCAGACAGCGAAGGCGGCGGCGGTGGGGAGCCGTCGCCTCGGAGTCGCGATCACGTCGGGGGGCAGAGGGTTCCGCATCGGGGGGGCGTCGGGACTATGCCAATGTCATTATAGGTCCGTGCCGCCGCGCTCGCGAGCCCCCCGACGGTCCCACGGCGCCCGCCCCGACGGACGGGCGCTCAGGCATTGAGCTTGTCGAGGAGCGCGGCGAGCTTCGCCGGCGAGTCGGTGCGCTTCATCCGCTCGACGACCGGGCGGATCGCCGAGACGTCGGAGGTCAGCACGCGCTGCTTGACCGTCGGGACCTGCGCCGGGTGCATCGAGAAGTTGCGCAAGCCGAGTCCGAGCAGCACGCGCGTCAGCGTCATCTCGCCGGCCATCTCGCCGCACACGGCGATCGGGACCTTCGCCCGGTTGGCGCCCGCGATCGCGAGCGCGATGAGCTTGATGATCGCCGGGTGCAGCGGGTCGTACAGGTGCGAGACCGCCTCGTCGGACCGGTCGACCGCGAGCGTGTACTGGATGAGGTCGTTCGTCCCGATCGACAGGAAGTCGAGCTTGGCGAGGAACCCGCCGATCGCGAGCACCGCCGCAGGGACCTCGATCATGCCGCCGACCTCGATGCCCTCGTCGAACGGCTCGCCCCGCTCGCGCAGCGATTCCTTCGCCTGGTCGATCATCGCTAGCGTGGCGTCGATCTCGGCGACCGACGCGAGCATCGGGATCAGCAGGCGCACCTTCCCGTAGTGCGACGCGCGCAGGATCGCGCGGAGCTGCGTCAGGAAAAGTTTCGGCTCGGCGAGGCAGAAGCGCACCGCGCGCAGGCCGAGCGCCGGGTTCGGCGCCACCCGCGCCAGGCCGTCGAGCTCGGCCTTCTGCTTGTCCGCGCCGAGGTCGAACGTGCGGATCGTCACCGGCTTGCCGGCGAGCCCGGCGGCGACCGCGCGGTACGCCTCGAACTGCTCGTCCTCGGTCGGCAGGCCCGCCCGGTTGAGGAACAGGAACTCCGAGCGGAACAGGCCGACGCCGTTCGCGCCGCTCTCGAGCACCTGCGCGAGGTCGCCGGGCAGTTCGATGTTGGCGTGCAGCTCGACGCGGTGGCCGTCGATCGTCTCGGCGGGCTTGCCGCGCAGGCGCTTGAGCTTCTGGCGCTCGAGGTCGAGCTCGCTCTGCTTCAGCCGGTACTCGGAGAGCACCGAGCGGTCCGGGTTGACGATCACGACGTGGTTGGTCCCGTCGACGATCAGCATCTCGCCGTCGTGGATCATCTGCCGCGCGTTGTGCGTGGCGACCACCGCCGGCACCGCGAGGCTCCGCGCGACGATCGCCGTGTGCGAGGTGACGCCGCCCACGTCGGTGAGGAACGCGGCGAAATGGTGCTGCTTGAACTGGATCACGTCCGCCGGGGACAGGTCGTGCGCGACGAGGATCGTGCGCTCCTCGGCCACCGACGTCGGCAGCGAGCCGGGCTTGCCCATCAGGCGCTTGAGCACGCGCTCGACGACCTGCACGACGTCGGCCTTGCGCTCGCGCAGGTAGGAATCCTCGATCTGCTCGAACTGGTCGATCAGCACGTTCATCTGCTGCGTGAGCGCCCACTCCGCATTGCAGCGCTGTTCGGTGATGATCCGCTTCGGCGCCTCGGACAGCGTCGGGTCGTTCAGGATCATCCAGTGCACGTCGAGAAACGCGCCGAACTCGCCGGGAAGATCGCCCGAGCGCGTCATCGTCCCGTGCAGCTCGGTGAGCTCCTTCTGCACCTCGTCGATCGCGAGTTCGAGGCGCGCGATCTCGTGGTCGACGCGCGAGGCCGGCACGACGTAGTGCGCGACCTCGAGCGTCGCGTGCGAGACGAGCTGCGCGCGGCCGATCGCGATGCCCCCCGAGACCCCGACGCCGTGCAGCGCGAACGTGACCATGCGCGCCGTCAGCGGGAGACCGATGGAGGGAGCGGGGCCGCGCGCGCCCGCGGCCGCGGGAATGCGGACGGCTCGCCGTTCAAGCGCGGTCGCCCGCTGCCGCGAGGACCGCGACCATGGCCTCGATCGCTGCTTGCTCGTCCGGGCCCTCGGTCTCGAGCCGCACCGTCGCGCCCATCGCGGCGGCGAGCATCAGCACCGCCATGATGCTGCGCGCGTTCGCACGCCGCTCGCCCACCGTGATCACGACCCGGCTCCTGAACCGTCCGGCGACCTTCACGACGCGCGCCGCCACGCGCGCGTGCAGCCCCTTCGCATTGCGCAGCCTGATCTCGCGGATCTGCATCGTCGTTCTCCTTCCTCGAATCGACACGGCATCGCCTCCCGCGGCGGGCGGCGATCACGTTATTGATCCATTCTCGCGCCGAAGGTTTCCGCAACGATGACAATTCATCCCCTGTCCGACACCGGCGTCGGACGGACCGCCGCGCCGTGTCGTCGGGCGTGAGCGTTCACTGTCCTTCGCCGAAGCAGTCCGCGACGAGCGCGCAGAGCGCGCTCATCGCCTCCTCCTCGTCCGGTCCGCTCGTCTCGAGCGTGACCTTCGATCCCTTGCCCGCGGCGAGCATCATCACGCCCATGATGCTCTTCGCGTTCACTCGCCGGCCGCTGCGGGCGATGTGGACGTCGCTCTGGAAGCGCGATGCCAACTGGGTCAGCTTGGCCGACGCTCGCGCATGGAGGCCGAGCTTGTTGACGATCTCAATTTCGCGTTGCGGCATAGACCGGATCGACCGTGAAGCGCAGCACGCCGTCGCGCCCGCCCGAGATCGCTTTCCTGACCATCGTCTCCATGCCCTTGCCGCGGTAGGTGAGCGCGCGCACGAGCATGGGCAGGCTGACCCCCGCGATCGCCTCGACGCGGCCTTGCGCCAGGAGCTTGCGGGCGAGGTTCGAGGGCGACGCGCCGTAGATGTCGGTGACCACCAGCACGCCTTCGCCCGTGTCGAGCCTGGCCAGCAGCGCGCGCGCCGCCGGCACGAGGTCGAGCGGGTCGTCGGTTCCCTTGACCGACATCGCCTCGAACTGCGGCGGCCGCGTCCCGAGCACGTGCGTGACCGCGCGAACGAAGCTGTCGCCCAGGGTGTCGTGGGCAATGACGAGGATGCCGATCATGCTGGCGATGGGCGCTCGGTGGATGTCGCGCAGCGGAGTCGCAGGATGGTAGCACGCGACCGACGCGACGAAGGCGCCGGGCCGGCACCGGCTCGCGCGCTCGTCATGTTGCTCTGCCGCATCCGCCGACGAGACGTCGGCGGTCAGCGCCCGACCGCCTTCACGAGCGCGTCCGCGAACATGCCCGCCACGTCGAAGCCGGTCTGCTCGGCGATTTCGACGAAGCACGTGGGGCTCGTCACGTTGACCTCGGTGAGGAAGGGGCCGATCACGTCGAGCCCGACGACCAGCAGCCCCTCCGCCCAGAGCGCGGGGCCGAGCGCCGTCGCGATCTCGCGGTCCCGGTCGTTGAGAGGGCGGGCGACGCCGCGCCCGCCGGCCGCGAGGTTGCCCCGCGTCTCGCCCGGCTTCGGGATGCGCGCGAGCGCGTACGGCACCGGCTCGCCCGCGATCAGGATCACCCGCTTGTCGCCCTCGACGACCTCGGGGATGAAGCGCTGCACCATCACCGTCCGCCGGCCGTGATGGCTCACGGTCTCGACGATCACGTTGCGGTTCGGGTCGTCGGCGCGCACGCGGAAGATCGACGTGCCTCCCATGCCGTCGAGCGGCTTCACGATCGCGTCGCCGTGCTCGTCGATGAACGAGTCGATGAGCGTGGCGTCGCGCGTCACCAGCGTCGGCGCGATGTAGTCGCCGAACTTCGCGATCGCCAGCTTCTCGTTGTGGTCGCGGATCGCGCGAGGGCGGTTGTACACGCGCGCGCCCTCGCGCTCGGCGCACTCGAGCAGGTAGGTCGAGTACACGTACTCCATGTCGAACGGCGGATCCTTGCGCATGATCACCGCGTCGTACTCGGCCAGCCGCTTCCGCGCGGGCTCCGCCGCACGGTGCCAGTGGTGGTTGTCGTCGAGGAGCGTGAGCTCGCGTCCGATCGCCGAGGTTCTGCCCGCCTCCCAGCAGAGATCCGGCTGCAGGATCGCGTGCGCGCGGTGGCCGCGGCGCGCGAGCGCGCGCATCATCGCGATGCTCGAGTCCTTGTAGGCCTTGAGCTCGTGCAGCGGATCGACGACGAAGGCGACATCCATCACGGGACCCCGGGGTGCGTGTGGCCACGCATTCTACGCGGCCCCGGCGGCGCGCGCGCCGGATCCGCCGTCCCTACCCGGCAGCGAACTCCGCGAGCCGCCGCTGCGTCGCGAGGACGTCGGCGGCCGTCGGGACGCGCGCCGCGTAGAAGTGCGGCGAGCCCTGCGCCGCCGAGAGCTCGGGGAACTTGGTCCGGAAGCGCGCCGCGTAGCGCGACCACTCGGCGCCGAAGTCGCCCTTCGATTCGTGCACGATGCCGAGGTCGCACGCGACGGCGAGCCGGAACCCCGCCCGGTGGGCGCGGTAGCTGAAGTCGAGGTCGTACAGGTGGAAGCCGTCGAAGGTCGCCGCATCGTAGGGTACCGCCGCAGCGGCATCGCGTCGGCACGCGACGAAGACGCCGTCGAGCGCAGCGACTTCTGTCACGAGCGGCGCATCGAGGCTCATGGCGGTCACCTCGTAGTCGGCATCGCCGGGCGCGTGGTAGGTGACCCAGCCGTGCAGCCACGGATGTCCCGCCCAGAAGACCGCGGGGCCGGTGACACGCGTGGCGCCGGCGACGCCGACGAAATCGGCATGCGTGAGATGCCGCGCGAGGCGGGGGGCCGCGTCGGGCGCGAGCAGGTCGATGTCGTCGTGGCAGTAACACGACCGCGTCGCCGCGCGAGCGCGCGAACCCGCGGTTGTATCCCTCGCACAGCGACGTCGCGTCGGGGATCCGGACCACCTCGTGCGGCACGCCGGCGAAGCGCGTCGCGATCGTGCGCGACAGCGCCGCGAACTTCTCCTCGTCGATGCTGCACACGACGAACGAGAAGAGCGACGGCGGCGCGAGCGGCCCCGGCGCTTCGAGCGGGAGCGCGGAGGCCGCCGCACCCCGGTCCGCCGCCGCCAGGTCGACGACCGCCCGCATCGCCGCGTAGGCGGTCGGGTCGCGCCGCGCGAGCGAGACCAGCACGCGGGCGGCCAGCTCGCGCTCGCCCGCCGTCGCGAGCGCCTTGCCGAGCGCGAGCGCGTGCTTGCCCAGCGCGTCCGCGCCGCCGGCGGCGCGGCGCCACGCGGCCGCGGCCCGGGCGTGGTCGCCCGCCGCCATCCAGGCGTTGCCCGCATTGAAGGCGCAGGCAACGTCGCCGCCGAGCGACTCGGCGGATTCGTAGCTGCGCGCCGCGCCCGCCGGGTCACCGAGCCTCGCCATCGCCTGGCCGGCGAGCTGGTGCGCCTGCGGCGAGCGCGGCTCGGCCGCGATCCAGGCGCGAGCGTGGTCCAGCGCGTCCGCGTAGCGCGCCTCGCGCCACGCGGCGAGCCCGCGATCCCGCGACGGCGTGGCGCCGGTCACGGCCCCGCGAGCCACGCCTCGGCGGCGTCGCACTCGGCGTAGCCGAAGTGCCGCACCTCGGCGTGGACGAAGTGCTTCGTGATCTGCGGCGCGATCGTGAGGAACGTGCTGTCGGAGGCGATCGCGAGACGCCTGATGTTCGGGACGTGCGCGCGGATGAACCCGACGTGCCCGAGGAAGCCCGCGAAGTTCTCCCAGCCCGGGAACGCCCTCGCGTGGATGAGCACGCCGGACAGAGCGCCGTGCGCGGCGATCCAGGGATCGACCTCGGCCGCGACCGCGGCGAAGTCGGCGGCGGTCAGCGGGCCCGACGGCGCGAGCGTCAGGACGCCCGTCTCGCGGGAGAGCTGGTGGGCGAGCATCGCGCGTGGCCTTCGACAAGGACGGGCGCCAACTATAGCGCGCCCGCCTTGGCGCGCACGCATCGCGCGGCGCGTTCCCGGCCCGCGCTTACAATCGGCCGCGTGCAACCCCGCCACACCGTCCAGGACGACGTCGCGCGACCCTCGACGCCAGACCGCACGTACTGCCGCGACGCCCTGCGCGGGCCGTGCGCGAGTCGCGGCGTCGCCCCCGCTCCGCCGGCCGCCCTGGCGACGAGTGCGCGCGCCGGACAGCCGGACCTCGCCATGAGCCGCGGTCCTTCCGACCTCCCGGCGCGCGCGAGAGAGACGCTCGCGCGCGTCTTCGGCCACGACGCGTTCCGCGGGCCGCAGGAGGCGATCGTCACCCACGTCTCGGGCGGCGGCGACGCGCTGGTGCTGATGCCCACCGGCGGCGGCAAGAGCCTCTGCTACCAGATCCCGGCGCTGCTCCGCGACGGGTGCGCCGTCGTCGTCTCGCCGCTGATCGCGCTGATGGCCGACCAGGTCGCGGCGCTGACGCAGCTGGGCGTGCGCGCGGCGTTCCTCAACTCGTCGCTGGACGCGCGCGAGGCCGCCCGGATCGAGCGCGCGTTCGCCGCGGGCGAGCTCGACCTCCTCTACGTCGCGCCGGAGCGACTCCTCACGTCGCGCTGCCTCGACCTCGTCGACCGCGCCAGCGTGGCGCTCTTCGCGATCGACGAGGCGCACTGCGTCTCGCAGTGGGGCACGACTTCCGCCCCGAGTACCTGGGCCTGTCGGTGCTGCACGAGCGCTGGCCGGCGGTGCCGCGCATCGCGCTCACCGCCACCGCCGACCCGCTCACGCGGCAGGAGATCGTCGAGCGCCTCGCGCTGCACGACGCGCGTGTATTCGTCTCGAGCTTCGACCGGCCGAACATCCGCTACACGATCGTCGACAAGGCTGATGGAAGGGCCCAGCTCCTCGCGTTCGTCCGCGAGTCGCACGTGGGCGAGGCCGGCATCGTCTACTGCCTCTCGCGGCGCAAGGTGGACGAAACCGCGGCGTGGCTCGTCACGAAGGGGATCGACGCGATTCCCTACCACGCCGGCATGGAGACGTCCGAGCGCACCGCGAACCAGATGCGCTTCCAGCGCGACGACGGCGTGGTCGTCGTCGCGACGATCGCCTTCGGCATGGGCATCGACAAGCCCGACGTGCGCTTCGTCGCGCACCTCGACCTGCCGAAGAGCATCGAAGGCTACTACCAGGAGACGGGGCGCGCGGGGCGCGACGGCCTGCCGGCCGATGCATGGATGGCGTACGGGCTCGCCGACGTCGTGCAGCAGCGGCGACTGATCGAGCAGTCCGAGGCGAACGACGAGTTCAAGCGCGTGTCGAGCGCCAAGCTCGACGCGCTGCTGGGCCTCGCGGAGACCGCCGGATGCCGGCGCGTGCGGCTCCTCGACTATTTCGGCGAGGCGAGCGCACCCTGCGGCAACTGCGACAACTGCCTCGCGCCGCCCGAGACCTGGGATGCGACGGACGCGGCGCGCAAGGCGCTCTCGGCGATCTTCCGCACCGGCCAGCGCTTCGGCGCCTCGCACGTGATCGACGTGCTGCGCGGCAAGGGCGGCGACAAGGTCGGGCGCTGGGAGCACGACCGCCTGTCGGTGTTCGGCATCGGCGCCGACCTCGACGACGCGACCTGGCGCAGCGTGTTCCGGCAGCTGGTCGCGCAGGGGCTCGTGCGCGTCGACCACGAGGCGCACGGCGCGCTCAAGCTCGCGGAGACGAGCCGGGCCGTGCTTCGCGGCGACGCGACGGTTTCGATGCGCCGCACCGTCGCGCGCGTGCCGAAGGCGCCGAAGCTGCGCGGCGAGGCCGCGTCGCTCGACACCGGCGCTCGCACGCTCTTCGACGCGCTCAAGGCGTGGCGACTCGAGCAGGCGAAGGTGCAGGGCGTGCCGGCGTACGTGATCCTGCACGACCGCACGCTCGCCGCGATCGCGCAGGCACGGCCCGCGTCGCTCGCCGAGCTCGCGCACATCGGCGGCATCGGCGCGGCGAAGCTCGACCGCTACGGCGCGGCGATCGTCGCGCTGGCGGGCTGGCGCGGCTGAACCGCGCGAGCGGTCAACCCGCCTCGGGGAGCCTCAGCGCGACTTCGCGTGGGTCCGGCGCGAGTCGCCGGACCGCGACGCCGTCGCGTGCGCAGCGCCTCCGCGTGCCGCGGTGTGGCCGTGGCCGGTGCCGCGGCCCTGGCCGCCCGCGCGATGCGCGTCGTGTCCCTGACCCCGGGCCTGCCCCTGCCCGTGACCGCGCGACGCCTCCTTCGGCTGCGCGTGCCGGCGATCGTGCCCGCGCGCGTCGGCGTGGCCGCTGCCGCGCGGCGCGGCCGGCTGGCGGGGCCTGCCTTGCGACGCCCCGGCGCCGTACGCGGGACGCTGCCCGCGCTGCTGCTTGAAGACCGGCTGCGCGCGTTCGGACGGATCGGGCTCGAAGCCCGCCACCGTCTCGCGCGGGATCGCGCGGCGGATCAGCCGCTCGATGTCGCGCAGGAACCCCTGCTCGTCGACGCAGACCAGCGAGATCGCCTCGCCGTCGGCGCCGGCGCGGCCGGTGCGGCCGATCCGGTGCACGTAGTCCTCGGGCACGTTCGGCAGGTCGTAGTTGACGACCCGCGGCAGCTCGGCGATGTCGATGCCGCGCGCGGCGATGTCGGTCGCCACCAGCACGTCGACGCCGCCCTTCTTGAAGTCGGCGAGCGCCTTGGTGCGCGCGCCCTGGCTCTTGTTGCCGTGGATCGCCTGCGCGCGGATGCCGTCGCGCTCGAGCGCCTGCGCGAGCTTGTCGGCGCCGTGCTTGGTGCGCGTGAACACGAGCACCTGGCTCCAGCGGTGCGTGCCGATCATCCACGACAGCAGCTCGCGCTTGCGGTCGCGGCCGACGGCGATGACCCTCTGGCGAATCACGTCGACGGTCGAGTTGGGCGGCGTCACTTCGATCGTGCGCGGGCGGTCGAGCAGACGGCCGGCCAGCGCCTTGATCTCTTCGGGGAACGTTGCCGAGAACAGCAGGTTCTGCCGCTTCGCCGGCAGGAGCGCCAGGATGCGGCGGATGTCGGGCAGGAAGCCCATGTCGAGCATCCGGTCGGCCTCGTCGAGCACGAGGATCTCGACCGTCGACAGGTCGACGTTGCGCTGCGTGGCATGGTCGAGCAGCCGGCCCGGCGTCGCGACGACGATGTCGACGCCGCGCTTCAGCTGCGCCGCCTGCGGGCCGAAGCCGACGCCGCCGAACAGCGACATCGACGAGTGCTTCAGGTGCTTGCCGTAGGTGCGGATCGAGGCCTCGACCTGCGCGGCGAGCTCGCGCGTCGGCGTGACGACGAGGACGCGCACCGGCCGGCGCGCGCCGCGCTGGCCCTTGGCCGCGTGCGGCGACGATTCGGTGGACAGGCGCTGCAGCATCGGCAGCACGAAGCCGGCGGTCTTGCCGGTGCCCGTCTGGGCGCCGGCGAGCAGGTCGCCGCCCGCGAGCACCGCGGGAATGGCCTGCGCCTGGATGGGCGTAGGGGTGGTGTAACCGTGTTCAGCAACGGCGCGCACGAGCGCGTCGGACAGGCCGAGCGATTGGAACGACATGTGAAACTTTCGAAAAACGCTCGGCCAGTCGCCCGGTCGGGGCGGCCAGTCATAGCCAAACGGAGGGAACTGCGGAGGTCGGGATCGACTGCGGCAGGGGACTGGAACAATGGCCGCGGACGAAGACTACCACATTCCGGGGCGCACCGCCCGTCGGAGGCCTTGACAAGGCGCTTGGCGGCTGGAATTATATAGACTGGTCTGTTTATAGCGGACGAGGGAGGGGCGATGGCCACGGCGAAGGGGGTAGCGTCGCGGGAGCGCATGCTCGACGCCGCGATCGGGTTGATGCGGCACGGCGGGCTCGCGGCCGCCGGCATGAACGAGATCGTCGCGGCAAGCGGCGCGCCGAAGGGCTCCGTCTATCACCACTTCCCGGACGGCAAGCGGCAGCTCGCGGCCGAGGCCCTCGACCGCTACGCAGGCCGCATCCACGCGCTGTTCGACGCGAGCCTCGCGGGCGCGCGTCGCCCCGGCGACAAGGTCCGCGCGCTGTTCCGCATGCTCGAGCGCCGCCTCGAGGAAGCCGATTTCGGCCAGAGCTGTGCGGTGGGCGCCGTGACGCTCGACCTCGACGAGGACCTCGAGACCGTGCGGCTCGCGGCGACCGCAGCCTTCGAGGACTGGCGCGAGCTGATCGCAGGGCATTTCGCGATTCCGGACCGCAAGCGCCGGGAGGCGTTCGCGGGACTCGTCCTCACCGCCGTGCAGGGCGGTTACGTCCGCGGGCGCGCCGAGCGCAGCGCGCGACCGTTCCGCGAGGCGGGCGGCTGGCTCGCCGAGATCGCCGAGCGCGAGGTTCGCGCCGCCCCGGACCGCCGCCCCGCGGCGGGCGCCGACGACAAGGAGCCAGGACGATGAACGCCCCGATCGCATCGATCCGCCAGCAGGTTAGCAGCGAGGAGTGGGAACAGCGCGTCCACCTCGCGGCGTGCTACCGCCTCGCCGCGCTGAACGGCTGGGACGACCTGGTGTTCACGCACATCTCGGCGCGCGTCCCCGGTCCGGAGCACCACTTCCTGATCAACCCCTACGGCATGCTGTTCGACGAGATCACCGCGTCGTCGCTGGTCAAGATCGACCTCGATGGCCGCAAGGTCGAGCCGAGCCCGCACGAGGTCAACCCGGCCGGCTTCACGATCCACAGCGCGATCCACGCGGCGCGCGAGGACGCGATCTGCGTGATGCACCTGCACACGCACGACGGCGTCGCCGTGTCGGCCCAGCGCGACGGCGTGCTGCCGATCTCGCAGCAGTCGATGGTCGTGCTCTCGTCGCTCGCCTACCACGACTACGAGGGAATCGCGCTCGTCGACGACGAGAAGCCCCGGCTCGTGCGCGACCTCGCGGACCGGGACTACCTGATGCTGCGCAACCACGGCCTGCTGACCGTGGGCGACAGCGTCGCGACGGCGTTCCTCAACATGTACATGTTCCAGTCGGTCTGCGCGATCCAGCTCCGCGCGCAGTCGGGCGGAGGCGAGCTCCTGCGCGTGCCGGAACACGTGCTCGCCGGCGGCGGCGCGCAGTGGAGGACGGTGACCCGCGGCATCGGCGGCGGCATCGCGTGGCCGGCGCTCCAGCGCAAGCTCGACCGCCTCGACGATTCCTGGCGCAGCTGATCCGCGCCGCCCGGGGGCGTCAGGAGGCGTGCCGCGGGCGCCTGCTCCCGCCACGCCCCGAGCGCCCCCCGCGCGCTCGCGTAGCCGATCTCGATGATCGGCTCGTACTGGTCGAACGCGAGGATCGGGTAGTCGCCGAGCTTCGGCTCGATCAGCAGGTCGGCGAGCGCGCGAAAGGGCGCCTGCCTCATCCGGTTGGCGCTGTTGATCTCGGTCGCGCGCATCACGCTGCCCAGGATCGACGGCGCGCGCGTCGTCGCGCCGAACCACCTGAGCTTGCCCATCAGCGCGTCCCAGCCGGAGAGGCTCGGCCCGAAGTGGTAGCGCTTCACCTTGTCGTCCGTCGGCATCGGGTTCAGCCCGATCACGGTGCCGCCTTCACACCGCTCGCGCATCACGTCGAGCGGCATGTTGTTCATCACGTTGCCGTCGACCAGCACGTCGCCGTCGTGGTGCAGGAGAGGCGGGAAGATCGCCGGGATCGCGGTGCTCGCGCGCACCGAATGCCACACCGGGCCGAGTTCGTGGATCACGGCGCGCGCCCGGGAGAGGCTCGACGACACCGCGAACAGCGGCGTCCACAGGTCCTCGACCCGGATGTCGCCGAACAGGTGCTGGAAGAACGCAGTCACCTTGCGCGCCGCCATCAGCGATGCCAGCGGCAGCGTGTGGTCGAGGAGCTTGCGGCGCGAAGCGAAGACGCGCGCGATCTCGACCATCTCGCCGGCGGTGAGCCCGAGCGCATGCGCGCCGGCGATCAACGCGCCGATGCTCGTCCCGCCGACGATGTCGACGTCGACGCCTTCCTCGGCGAGCGCGCGGAACATCCCGATGTGCGCGAATCCCCTGGCGCCGCCTCCGCCCAGCACCACGCCCACGGCGCGCCCGCCGACGCGTCGCGCGAGCCGGTCGACGTCGCGATCGCTCCCGAGGCGGACGTGGTGATGCGCGGCGACGTCGCGGAGCGCGAGCCAGCGCGCGGTGTGCGACGGTCGCGTGCAGTCGTCCGCCTGCAGCAGCACGAGATCCCGTCGCGTCGCGAGGCCCAGGTCGACCGACGCCGCCTCGACCTCGCCGGTCGCCGGGTCGTCGCCGGCGCGCCCGACGACCAGCACGCGGTCGGCCTGGCGCAGGCAGCGGCGCGTCCACGGCGTCCAGCCGTCGTCCGCCTCCAGGACGACGTGGCGGTGCTCCCTCTCCTGCTCCGACAGCCACGCGACGATCGTCGCGTGCAGGTCGTCGCCGTCCGCGGACTGCGCGGCGCCGGGGCGCGCGACGTGCCGGTCGACGTCCGCGCTCCTCACGTGCAGCACCTCGCCGAACCTGCCGAGCGCCGCCGTCAGGCGTCGCGCGAGCGCGGTGAGCGGCACGCCCGGCCCTGCGGGAACGAGGGCGAACGTGATCGGCGCCGCGCCGCCGCGCGCGGGACGCTGCGCCGAGCGCTGCAGTCGCACCGCGGCGGCCCGCGCGAGTTGCATCATCGCCCGCGGATGCCGGTGGAGCAGCTCGTCGAACGCGGCCTTCGGCAGCCTGGCGAGGTCGCTGTCGCGCACCGCGACGATCGTCGCCGCGCGCGGCTCGCCGGTGAGGAGCGCGAGCTCGCCGATGGCCGCGCCGCGCCCCGACTCCTCGAGCACGCGCACGCGGCCGTCGGGATCGTCGGCGATCGCGCGCACGCGGCCGTTCACGACGACGTAGACGTCGTCGCCCCGGTCGCCCTGCCTGAAGAGCGTCTCGCCTCCGGCGAGCGAGATCCAGTGGAGCTTCGATTCGACGTCGGCGAGCGCCGCGGCGTCGAGGGGGCCGAAGACCCGGGCAAGCGCTTCGGCGAGTTGCGCGTGGCGCGCGGAGTCCAGCGGTCCGTCCTGCATCGGCTCGATGATGGAGGGTGCCGCGCCGCCGCGCAAGTCGCGCGGTCTCACTTTCCGAGCATGTAGAGCTGCCAGAGATCCTTGTGCCTCATGTGCAGCATCGGCTTCAGCGCGAGCAGCCCGGTCCTGCCGATGCTCTTCTCCAGGTACTCCAGCTCGGTGAACTTGTCGCGCGTCGCCTCGTCCACCGGCACGTCGAAGCCGTTCTCGCGCATCAGCAGCACGCCCTTGGCGCGCAGCGCCAGCTCGGTGTGCAGGCGCAGGTAGCAAAGCAGGTCGGCGACGACGGGGCCGTGGAAGCGGCGCTTGAGCGTGTCGAGGTACCGGCCGGTCGGCGAGTCGGCGAAGCGGCCCGAGTTGATCGATTCCAGCATCGCGGTGTCGGCGTCGAAGCCGCGGCCCAGCCAGTCGCCGACGGCGCGCTCGCTGCGCTCGAAGACGAGGTACATCGTGAGCGGCAGCACGACGAGCACCGCGAGCGTCGCGACGAGCGGCATGGCGGCCAGATGGTTGTACGCGGCATGGAGCGCGACCGCCAGCGCGAGGCCCGGCACGAACGCCGCCGGCGTCGCGCGTCCCGCGCGCTCGATCATCGCGAGGCTCATCATCGCGAACGTCGCCGTGACGCCGCCGTGCATGACCGCGGTGCCGAAGCCGCGCACGATCCACGTCGCAAGCCCCGCGTCGGGGACGAGCCGCTGGTACTGGAGGTTCTCGACGATCGCGAACCCCGCGCCGACCGCGAAGCCGAGGATCGCCGCGTCGACGAGGAATCCGACGCGATGGGCGCGGATCAGCGCGACGATCACGAGGCCCTTCGCGAGCTCCTCGACCACCGGCCCGACGTAGCGCGAATAGCCCGCGAACCCGATCCCGAGCCGGCCGAGGAGCCAGCCGTTCGCGAAGTAGCACGCGATCGCCGCCACGACGCCGGACAGCACGACGAGCACGACGGTGCGCATCGCGACGAGCTTGTAGCTGTCGAGGAAGACGAGCGCGGCGAGGAACCCCAGCACCGGCGAGAGTCCCACGAGCACATGCAGGGCGAACGCGAACGTCATCGCGGCGCTACATGATCTTGAGCGAGACCATCCATTCGTCGCCGGCGCTTAACGCCCGCCCTGGTAGCCCGCGGCGTAGCCGATCGAGAGCTTCATGTTGTACCAGTGCAGTACCGAGAAGTGGAAGTCGAGCTGCCCGCCGACGTTCTGGTAGTCCTTGCGGTAGGTCGGCCGGTTCGGATCGGTCCACAGCCCCGAGGCGAAGACCGCCGGCGCATCCACCGCACGTGGAACCCGGACGCCCGCGCGCTCGAAGGGCGACCGGCGGCAGGTTCCACTCGACCATCGGCCGCACGAATGACAGCCCGGAGATCTCGTCGATGTCGAAGCCCGGGAAGCTGTCGTACTCGCGGTAGCGCTTGATCGAGCGGTTGTCGACGTAGTTGTTGCCGAAGCTGCCGAAGTAGTAGTTCGCGCCCGGGTTGTTGCGCTCGTTTGTCGCAATGCCCCGCGGCCGTTCGAGCCACAGTGACGAGTTCGCGATAGGCAGTGCCCAGCCGTAGTCGAAGTTGCCGCGCAACTGCCCGATGTTCTGCCCGCTCACGCGGTTGCCGGTCGCCACGATCGACCATTCGATGCCCTTTTCGTCGTCTACGGCACCGATTGAGCGCCGCACGTCGGTGTAGTAAGCACCGATCTCGCCGGTCAGCAATCGGTCGAAGGTCAGCGTCTCGACGTTCTGCGCGTTTGGCAGCGTGTCGATATTGTCGTAGAACATGATGTCGGCTTTGATATTTAACTTCCGCGGCGGCTCGTAGATCGCGATGTAGTCGTAGCCGCCTTCAGCGGGAGCTCTTGCGGCTGCGCTTGGTCGGTCCGAATATGTCGTAGAAGTCCGACCGGTTCCACGACGCCTCGCCGTGCCAGCCCAGGTAGTTGCCGGTCACCATGAAGTGCGCGCGTTCGTCGCGACTGGTTCGGTGTCCGGCGTGACGGCGGCCGCCACGCTCAGGTTGGCGTAGCCCAGCGGATCGGAGAAGTTGAGCCGGTAGCCGACGCCGACCGAATCCTTGTAGCCCTGCAGGATCGGGATGCCGTTATCGAGCTGCAGGCGCCTCCGGGGATCGAACGGAGCCTCCTGCGCGGTGATCAGGGCATCGTAGTCGACGACCGAGGGCGGTGGCACCTGCCACTCCGTGACGACTGGTACTTCCCGGCGACCTCGCTGCCGAGGAACGTGATCGCGCTCACGTCCTCGATCGGCTTGGGGTCGATCGTGCCGGGCACGAAGCCCGCGGCGGTGTACGCGAGCACGACGAGCCTCCCGTCGGCGAGCGGAACCGGCCGGAAAAACCCAGTCTCGGCGTTCGACACCCCCTGGATGTCGCCGTTCGCGACCTCGTAGCGGAAGACGTTCGACGCGCCGGTGTAGTAGCTCGAGCCGTACAGATAGCGGCCGTCCTTCGAGAACGCGAAGCTTTCCGGGATCGACTGGCCGAATTTGAACTCGGACATCGACGTCACGTCCCCCTTGAGCAGGCGGTCGATGCGCCACACGCGCAGGAATTGATCCGCGCTCACTTCGCTCATCGACGCCGACAGGAGCTTCCCGTCGGGCGACACGTCGAGGTCGTAGGGTACGGCTTCGTACGGGAACGTGTGGATCCGAAACCAGTCGTCGTACGGGTAGGGGACGCGGACCAGTACGCGATGCCGTCGCTGATCTCGATCCCCCACAGCGTGCGGTCGACCGCGTTGAAAGCGAGGTCGCCGATCCGCGCGTTTTTGAGGAGCATCCGCGACGCGCCGGTCTTCACGTCGACCGCCATCAGGTCGCGGAACGCTAGGTTGTCGTCCGAGTAGAAGATCGTGCCGGTCGCCGCGTCGAACGCGACGGACGCGACCTTGTAGTGGATCCCGCCCTTGACGTCCACAAGCCTCCGCACCGTGCCGTCGCGCGTGTTCACCGCAGCGATGTGCTCAACGACGCCGGGATAGCGAAATGCTCCGTAGAGGACGCCGGTCGCTTCGTCGTAGAAGACGCGCGACACCGAACCGATGCCGCCGGCCGCGAACGGCCGGAACGGCGTGATCGGGTTCTTGCGCACCCGGCAGATTGCTTCGCTGGAAGTCGCGCTCGAACGCGATCCAGTCCTGCCACGCGCCATCGAGTTCGCGGCCGAATACGACGCGGAAGTTGTCGGCGTAATAGCGCGCGCTGCCCGCATCGCGGCGCAGCCACCCGATTACCTTCTCCGGCCCGTACTTGTACGCGAGCCAGGTCATGAAGCGCGTGCCGTACAGGTACGCGTTGACGCCGGTCTGGAAGTCGCTGCGCTGGCCGACGGACTCGATGCCAAGCGTGTCATAGAAGTGCGCGTCGTCGCGCGCCATCGCCCGGAACACCATCTCGTCGTAACCGCCCTGCGCGCGCCCGAGTCCCCCGGCCATCCACGTTTCCATAAACACTGCGCTGCCCTCGACGTACCAGCGCGGCGCGGTGAAGCGCGGCACCGTGAGGTAGCTGTAGAGCAGCGTCTCCGGGTGCGCCGGCGTCGCGGCGATCTTGCCCAGAAAGAACCGGCGCCACGCGGCGGTCCTCGTCGTTCGCGATGTCGCCCTGCACGACGTGGATGAGCTCGTGGTTCATCAGTGCGTAGAACCGCTCGCTCGCCGGAAACGTCTCGAACGCGTGCGAGATCGGCGCGATCTGGTAGCTCGATCGTGCTGTGCGGCGCCGCGCCAGTCGCCGCGCCGCCGATGTCCGAGAAATCCTTCAGCAGGATGACCGTCGCCTCGGACGGTTCCCATCCGAACATGCGCTTCTGCCAGGCCAGCGAGTTTGTGAACGTCCTCACCGCGTGCGGCGCGAGGTAGCGCAGCGAATCGAGGTAGATAAGCTTCAGGTCCTTAGTCTCGACCATCGACATCCCGAGCGGGCTGTCGTCGCTGGCCGCCAGCGGCATCGCAGCGCAGAGCATCGCCAATCCCCATGATGAGGAGGCGCATCGTTCGGTCTCCCCGGTCCTGGACCTGACGCCGAGCATAGATGGCGGGCGCCCAAAAGCAAACCGCCGGCGCTCGGCCGGCGGTCGCTGGGCAACGGACGGTCTGCCGTTACCGGACTCTTCGCGCCCTGTGCGCGGTTGCCTTCGGCTTGCGCACCTTGGGCACGGCTGCCTTCCGCCTGCGCGGCTTGCGCACGGCTGCCTTCGGCTAGCGCTCCCTGCGCACGCTGACCGGCCGCCTTCGCTGCCCTTCGGCTTCGCACCCGCGCACGCGACGGCCGCCTTCATGCCTTCGGCGCTTCCGCCGGCCTTCGGCCTGACCGGCGGCCTTCGGCCTTCGGCTTCGCACCCTGCGCACGCTGACCGGCGGCCATCGCCTTCGGCTTCCGCCCCTGCGGCGCTGACCGGCCGCCTTCATGCCTTCGGCTTCTGCCCCTGCGCACGCTGACCGGCCGCCTTCATGCCTTCGGCTTCTGCACCCTGCGCACGCTGACCGGCCGCCTTCGCGCCTTCGGCTTGCGCCGCCGCGGCCACGTCGCTCGGCGCGGACGGATCGATCGGCGAACTCCTCGGCGTTCCGGGCTGCCCGACCTGGATCTCCGCGGCCTTCGGCTGCGGCGCCACGAAACGCTGCGCCGGCACGATCGTGCCGACCGCGTCCTTGCTGGCTGGCGGACCGTCGAGCGCGTATCCGCCGACGACGATCACGGCGATGGCGGCGATGCCGGCGCCGATCCAGATCTTGCGCTTACTGGAAGGAAGTTCCTGTTGATCGCTCATCATTCCCCCTGGAGGTGCCATCGCCCGGGGTGACCGGAGGATGGGTGCCGACGTTGCCGGGATGGCCCGGTGTGGATCGGAAGTTACGCCAATTACGGGCGAGTGCGCCGAGAGTTGGCTCCCCGGCCCGGCCGGGAGAGTGCGGAATATTCGCCATCACCGCCGCGACGAGGCCCTCGGGCGGGTACGCCTGGGGCATGCGCTGCATTGCATCAAACATCGCTTGCCATTCGACGTAGCGCTCGCGGAGCGCGGGATCGGCCTCGAGCAGCCCTTCGAGCTCCAGCGCCTCGGCGGGCGTGGCCTCGCCGTCGAGGACGGCGTGCATCAGGCGGGTGGCGGCGGTGGCGCTCATCGGGAAAAGCCGCGGAGGTCGGGGAGCAGGGAGCGCAACCGCTGTCTCGCCTCGAACAGGCGCGACTTCACGGTCTTCTCGTCCAGGTCCAGGACCTGTCCGATCTCCTGGTAGGAAAGGTCGGAGAAGTGCCGCAGCATCAGCACCGTCCGGTCGTTCGTCGCCATGCTCATCACCGCGCTTCGTATCCTTGCCGACAGCTCGGCGTCGCTCGCGTGCCGCTCGGGATCGTCCCCTTCCGGCCCGGCGACATCGACCTCGTCGTCGAGGGGTTCCTCGTGCCCGTTGCGGCGCAGCCCGGAAAGTTGGGGGACGAACCGGCGGGCGGCGGATCCGGACGTCAGGGGCCGGGCACGATCTCGAAGAGCTGGTCGAACCCGGAATACGTGAAGATGTCCTTCAGGTGCGGCCCGACGCCGGTCAGCCTCAGCTTGCCCGACGACGCGAGCAGGCGCTTGTGCGTCTTCAGGAGCACGCCCAGCCCCGCGCTGGAGATGTACTCGAGCCCGCGGCAGTCGAGCGTGGCGACGCCCTGGATCCTGTCGAGGAACGCCTGCGCGGAGGCCGCCTGCGCGGCGTCGAGCCGCCCGGTGACGACGACCGCGCCGTCCGGGCCCATTTCCATCGCGAGCATCGATTCCCTCCGGTTGCCGCTTCACTCCGCGCGGGCCGTCGGCCCGGCGGCGGTCTTGCGAAACGTGATCCGGCCCTGCCGGGTCGCGTCCGAATACTGGTACTCGATCGAATCCACCATGCGCCGGATCAGGTGCAGCCCGAGCCCGCCGGGCCGGCGCTCCTCGATCGGCGCATGGACGTCCACGTCGGGGGCACGCGTCGGGTCGAATCGCTCGACGTCGCTGTCGACGAGCGTCACCTCGACGCCTCCCTCGACGGCCACCAGGTCGACCGCACCGGGGACGCGCTTCCGGTCGCGTATTTCACCATGTTCGTGAACAGCTCTTCCACCGTGAAATCGACGGTCTGCTTGAGGTCGGGGTCGACCCCGAGGCGCGCGAACGCGTCGGCCGTGAACGCAACCATCGGCGCGATCGACGCGAAGCTGCGCGGAAACGCGCGCGAGACCGCCGCCGCGCGTCGTCGCGGCGCACCAGCACCGCGGTCATGTCGTCTTCCTGCGGCGCGCCGCCCGCGAAGTCCCGCACGGCTCGCAGGAGCACGTCGAGCAGCCCGGCGACCGTTTCGCGGTGATGCGCCGCGACGAGCGCCTGCACGCGCGCCTCGCCGAACGGCTCGCCGGCGGCGTTGGCCTGCTCGTAGAAGCCGTCCGACAGCAGCACCAGGATGTCGCCGGGCGCCATGTCGAGCGTCACCGACGGCCGCACGGCGGCGAGCGGCATCGCGCCCAGCGGAAAGCTCGTCGGCCTGTGGTGCGCGCAGCGCCCGGTGGCCGCCTGGAAATGGAAGATCGGCCCCTGCCCGCCGCTGTGGAACCGCAGGCGGTGCGCCTCCGGGTCCAGGAGTCCGATGAACGCGGTGACGAACCGGTCGTCGGCGAGCGTCTCGGCGAGCCGGTTGTTGAGCTGCAGGTACGCGGTGTCGAGGTCCGCGCCGAGCCGGAACGCCATGCGCAGCATCGCCTGCATCTGCGTCACCGAGAGCGCGGGCGCGATGCCGTGGCCGGTCGCGTCGCCCAGCACGACGAGCAGCCCCTGGTCGAGCACCGCGAGATCGTAGGTGTCGCCGCCGGTCAGCTCCGCCGGCTCGAACAGGCCGCACACCTCGTAGCCGGGCACCTGCGGCATCACCGAGGGCAGCGTGCTCATCTGGACGACGCGCGCCATCTCGAGCGCCTGCCGCATCTTCTCGCCCTCGATCACCGCCTCGGTCATGCGCACGCGCTGCAACGCGACGGCGCACTGCGCCGCCAGCGCGGTCGCGAGCGTCTCGTCGTCCGGGTCGAACACGCCGCCCGCCTTGTTCAGCACCTGCATGACGCCCACCAGCGCGTCCTTGTGGTCGACCAGCGGCAGCGTGAGCATGCAGCGCGTGCGGTAGCCGGTCGCACGGTCCACGGCCGGATCGAAGCGCGGATCCGCGTAGCAGTCGGGCACGTTGATGATCCGGCGCTCGCGCGCGCAGGCGCCGACCAGCCCCGCGCCCGAGCGCACGCGCACCGGCGCGATGCCGGTCGCGACCAGCAGGACGAGCTCGTCGGTCGCCGGCTCGAACAGCCACACCGAGCCGCGGTCCGCGTGCAGCACCTGCTTCGCCGCGTTGACGACCTCGCCCAGCATCGTCGTCAGGTCGAACGGCGCCGCGAGCGCGCTCGTGACGCCGAGGATCGTCTCGAGATCCTCCGCCGAGAGCCGGCGGCGCCGGTCGGGCGTGTCCATGGCGCGCCAATGTAGCGCAATCGCGTCGTGCGCGCGGCGCGATCGCGCGAACCCGCGTTCGTCCCGCCGGATCGGTTGCCCGTGGCACTCGACGCCGCAGCGCCGCGCCGTTGCGCTATCCTTCGCGTCCAGCCTCGCCGGCCCGGCCTTCCCGAACGAGGGACGTCGCCTTCCGACGGTCCAGAAGACCGTCCCCGCCGGTCGACGCCACGACGCCGGAGACCCCGCGTGCTGAGCCGCTTCGAACGACTCGTCGATCCGTTCCCCGACGCCCCTCCGGCGACGCCGCCGCACGGCTTCTTCGCGTTCCTCTGGGCCGCGACCGAGGGCCTGAGGCCGTGGCTCGTCGTGCTGACGCTCCTCACCGCCGCCATCGGCGTGTTCGAGGCGTACCTGTTCGGCCTGCTCGGCCAGGTCGTCGACTGGCTCGCGAAGGTCGAGCGCGCGCGCCTGTGGGACCAGGAGCGCACGCGCCTCCTCGCGCTCGCCGCGCTGCTCGCGGGCAGCGTCGCGCTGATCGCGCTGCAGACCGCGGTCAAGCACCAGGCGCTCGCCGGCAACTTCCCGATGCGGCTGCGCTGGAACTTCCACCGGCTGATGCTCCGCCAGAGCATGGGCTTCTACCAGGACGAGTTCGCGGGCCGCATCTCGACCAAGGTGATGCAGACCTCGCTCGCGGTGCGCGACACCTGGATCATCGTCGCCGACCTGCTGGTGTTCGTGATCATCTACTTCGTGACGATGCTCGCGCTGCTGGGCGGCTTCGACGCCTGGCTGCTCGTCCCGTTCGTCGGCTGGCTCGCGTTCTACGTCGCCGCGCTCGCGTACTTCGTGCCGCGGCTCGGCCGGCTCGCCCGCGACCAGGCCGACGCGCGCTCGATGATGACCGGACGGATGACCGATGCGTACACCAACATCGCGACGGTGAAGCTCTTCTCGCACGCACGGCGCGAGGCCGCGTTCGCGAGGGCCGCGATGGGCGAGTTCCTCGGGACGGTGCAGCGCCAGATGCGGCTGGTCACCGGCTTCGAGATCGTCAACCACGCGCTGTCGATGGGGCTGATCGCGTCGACCGCGGGCGCGACGCTGTGGCTCTGGTCGACGGGTCAGGTCGGCGTCGGCGCGGTGGCCGCGTCGACCGCGATGGCGCTGCGCCTCAACGGCATCTCGCACTGGGTGATGTGGGAGATGGCGTCGCTGTTCGAGAACATCGGCATCGTGCAGGACGGCATCAACACGATCGCGCGGCCGCACGCGGTCGTCGACCGTCCCGACGCGAAGCCGCTCGTCGTCGCCGAGGGCGACATCCGCTTCGAGCGCGTGAGCTTCGCGTACGGCGGCAAGCGCCAGGTGATCGACGACCTGTCGCTCCACATCCGGCCGGGCGAGAAGATCGGGCTCGTCGGCCGCTCGGGCGCGGGCAAGTCGACGATCGTCAACCTGCTGCTGCGCTTCTACGATACCGAGCACGGCCGCATCCTGGTCGACGGCCAGGACATCGCGCTCGCGACGCAGGATTCGCTGCGCGCGCAGATCGGCATGGTGACGCAGGACACCTCGCTCCTGCATCGCTCGGTGCGCGAGAACATCGTCTACGGCCGCCCCGACGCGACGGACGACGACATGGTCCGCGCCGCGCGGCGCGCCGAGGCGCACGAGTTCGTCGTGGGCCTCGCCGATCCGAAGGGGCGCAAGGCGTACGACGCCTACGTCGGCGAGCGCGGCGTCAAGCTCTCCGGCGGCCAGCGCCAGCGCATCGCGATCGCGCGCGTGATGCTGAAGGACGCGCCGATCCTGCTGCTCGACGAGGCGACCTCCGCGCTCGACTCGGAGGTCGAGGCGGCGATCCAGCAGAGCCTCTACCGGCTGATGGAAGGCAAGACCGTCGTCGCGATCGCGCATCGCCTCTCGACGATCGCCGCGATGGACCGGCTGATCGTGCTCGACCGCGGCAGGGTCGTCGAGGAAGGCGACCACGCGAGCCTGCTCGCCAACGACGGTCTCTACGCGCGCCTGTGGGCTCACCAGAGCGGCGGATTCCTCGGTGCCGAGGCGGATGAGGATACGGGTGCCGCCGACGGGCCGGTGACGGACCTGGAGGCGGAGGGCGCGGCGTCGATCGGCCGACCGTGCGCGCGCTGAGCCGATCCGCGCACGCCGGGCACGACCGCCCGGCCGGATCGGAGCCGATCGCGTCGTGACGGCCCCTCGCCAGCCCTGCTGAAGCCGTCGGTCCCGACGCCGGTCCCGACACGCGACCGTCGCAGTTCGTCAGTCCGCGGTGATCTTCCGCCCGACGTCGGAGGCGAGCGCGTCGGTCGCGACAGGGGCCCCGCGGGTTGGCGAGGGCTCGACACGAACGGCTGCCGCCGCCGCCGCGAGCCACCCTTCCGTTCCGCTGGCGACGATGCGTCGCGCAGCGAAGCCATAGGTGCTCCCGCGCCCAGGTGCGCACAGATGGTGCTCGGCAGCGGATTGCCGCAGCCGGTCATTCCCCGCGCCAGCCGGCCCAGCGTCACGCCGTCGCGCCGATCGAGCGCGGACAGGAACCCGTCGCGCACGGCGGGACTCGCGTAGCTGCCGTCGATCCCGTTCATCGACGCGGACCGCGCGACCAGGTGCGCCGGACGCCGGCGCGTTCGGTGAAGATGCCCGACGGCGGCGGCAGCGTGACCCGCCAGGACGCGGCGGTGACCGAGATCAGGCCGGCGGAGGTCGTCAATGCGTGACGGACGCTCGCCGCAGGATCCGGCTCGTTCGCAGCGGGCGTCGGGCAGTCGGGCGCGGCGCGGGACGTCGTCTCGACGCACGTGTATTCGGGGGATTCGATTCGGCAGGACATGGTGTTCGCTTTCTCTACCGGAGGCACGGGAAGTCATGCCTCCGCCCGCGACACGATGCGCAGGCGCATCCAGTATGCTCGCAATCCCCGCGCCTGCCGGGATCCGGGAAAATAAACGGCGGGCCGACGGCGCCCGCCGGAAGCGTCAGCCGAGGCGCTTCGCGACCAGGCGCGCAGCGCACAGGTCCTCCAGCGCGGTGCCGACCGACTTGAACAACGTCACCTCGTCGCGCGTGCGTCGTCCCGGATGCGCGCCGGTCGCAAGCTCCGCGAGCTCCGCGAGCACGTGCTCTCGCGCGATGACGCCCTGCCCGATCGGCTGCACGAGATCGCCCGCTTCCTTCAGTGCGCCCGCATACGTGTCGACGAACACCTCGGCGCGTGCGACCAGCTCGTCGTCGCTCTCGCGCATCTCGGGCGTGAACGCGCCGACGAGGTCGACGTGCGTGCCCGCCCGCACGCGCGCACCGCGCACGATGGGCTCGCGCGCGGTCGTCGCGCAGCTCACGATGTCGGCTTCCGCGAGACCGGCGTCGAGATTCGCGATCGCCGTCGCCGGCAAGCCCTGAGCGGCGAGCTCGGCCGCCGTTCGTTCCGCACGGTCGGCGTGGCGTCCCCAGACCAGCACGCGCTCGATCGACCGCACCGCGCAGTGCGCCGCCGCCATGTAAGGCGCGAGCGCGCCGGTGCCGACGACGAGCAGCGTGCGCGCATCCGGGCGCGACAGGTACGACGACGCGAGCGCCGACGACGCCGCGGTCCGGCGCAGCGTCAGCGCCTCGCCGTCGATCAGCGCGACCGGATGCCCGGTCGTGCCGTCCATCAGCACGTAGAGCGCGCCGACGCTCGCGAGCCCGCGCTCGCGGTTGCGCGGAAACACCGTGACGATCTTCACCCCCAGCCCCGTGCCGTCCCACGCGGGCATCAGCAGCAGCCGGTCGCCCTCCGGGGTGACCGGGTAGCTCGAGCGCACCGGCGCCGTCGCGCCCGCCGCGAACGCCGCGCGCAGCGCGTCGACCAGCGACGCCCAGTCGAGCGCCGCGTGCACGCGGTCGGCGGAGATCGTCGGGATCGAGGGTTGCATGGGCGGGCTCGCTTATGATCGGCAGAAGGCGTCGGGCTGAAGCCCGACCCACCGGGATGCGAGGCGGCAGCCCGATCCGGCCGGCTCACCGGACGACTCTTCATTGTCGGCCGCAGCCCGACCTTGGGACCGCGCTGCCGCCGCACCGTCATTGTGGGTCGGGCTTCAGCCCGACGGGTTTCGTCCGGATTGCCTGACTATGCCATCGCCCGCATGAACCCGCACATCGTCATCGTCGGCGGAGGCGTGATCGGCAGCGCGATCGCCTCGTTCACGCTCGCCGACCCGGCCTTCCGGGGATCGGTCACCGTCGTCGAGCGCGACCCGACCTACGCGCGCGCGTCCTCCGCGCTCTCGGCGAGCTCGATCCGCCAGCAGTTCTCCACCGCGATCAACGTCGAGATCGGCCGGTTCGGCATCGAGTTCATGCGCGGAATCGGAGACGCGCTCGCGGTCGGCGGCGAGCGTCCGGACATCGGCCTCGTCGAGCCGGGCTACCTGTTCCTGGCGTCGCCCGCAGGCGCCGGCATCCTCGAGCGCAACCACGCGCTCCAGCGCGCCCACGGCGTCGACGTCGCGCTGCTCGATCCCGCCGCGCTGCGCGCGCGCTTCCCGTGGATCTCGACGGACGGCATCGCCGGGGGATCGCTCGGCCTCGCGGGCGAAGGCTGGTTCGACGGCTGGAGCCTGCTGCAGGCGTTCCGGCGTCATGCGCGCGCGCTCGGCGCGCGGTACGTGACCGCGGAGGCAGTCGGTTTCGACACCGCCGCGCATCGCGTCGCGGCCGTTCGTCTCGCCGACGGTTCGCGAATCGAGGGGGACGCGTTCGTCGACGCGGCCGGACCGTGGGCGGCGAGCGTCGCGCGCTGGGCCGGCGTCGACCTGCCGGTGCGCGCGCGGCGCCGCTGCGTGTTCGTGTTCACGTGCGCGACGCCGATTCCGCGCTGCCCGCTCGTCGTCGACACGACCGGCCTGTGGTTCCGGCCGGAAGGCGAGGGCCGGTTCATCTGCGGCATCTCGCCGGATGCGGCGAACGATCCGGACGACGCACCGCTCGACGTCGACCACGCGCTGTTCGACGACGTGCTGTGGCCGGCGCTCGCCGCGCGCGTGCCGGCGTTCGAGGCGATCCGCCAGACGCAGTCGTGGGCCGGCTATTACGACGTCCACACGGTCGACCGGAACGGCATCGTCGGCCCGCATCCCGGGTGGACGAACCTCGTGTTCGCGAACGGCTTCGGCCACGGCATCCAGCAGTCGCCCGCCGTCGGGCGCGGCGTCGCCGAATGGCTGGTGCACGCGGGTTACCGCACGCTCGACCTCTCGCCGCTGGCGTTCGAGCGCTTCGCGCGCGGCGAAGCGGTCGTCGAGCTCAACGTCGTCTGATCCGCAGGCGCGGCGGCGCTTGCGGGGATGCGCCCGCTCGACGACACTCGCCGGGCTGCGCCAGCCCCACCAGCCCCTGGAAGGTCCCGGATCCATGCAGATCTTCGTCAAGACGCCGTCCGGCAAGACCATCACGCTCGAGGTCGAGCCGAGCGACTCGATCGACAACGTCAAGCAGAAGATCCAGGACAAGGAAGGCATCCCGCCGGACCAGCAGCGACTGGTCTTCGCCGGCAAGGTGCTCGAGGAAGGAAGGACGCTGTCGGACTACAACATCCAGAAGGAAAGCACGCTGTACCTCGTCCTGGCGACGAGCGCGGTCGCGGTCGCCGTGCCGACACTGTCGCCCGCGGGCGTGGCTGTGGCGGCAGGGTTGATCGGCCTCCACGCCCTCGTCAGGCGTCGCGCGCTCCTGCGCAGGCGATGACCGGCGGGCGCGCTTCCCGCGCGGTGGCGAGCGCAGCCTACTTCGCCGGCTTGTTGCGCTCCAGCGTGTCGAGCGCCTGCCTCAGCACGCCGGCGACCCGCTCCGACGTCCTGGCATCGATCATGGCCGGATCGAGGTAGAGATCGAGCCCGGTCATGTGCTCGCTGACGATCTCCATCTTCGCCCCCGACGCGTCGAGCATCCCCTCGACCACGTACGGCACCACCTCGCGGCTGATGCCCTTCATCGTGATCGGCGGCAGCGGATGCGCGACCAGGATGCTGCGGACCAGCGCGTAGGTCTCGTAGCTGACGACGACGCGCGACCCGCCTCGGCGATCGCCTGCAGCCGCGCCGCCAGGTTCGCCTCCGCGCCGATGATCGTGTAGTCCATCCGGTCGGCGCTGCCGAAGTTGCCGACGTTGCAGTAGCCGGTGTTCACGCCCATGCGCACGCGGAACGGAAACTCGACGCCCTCGTTGCGCCACTTGACGTTGAGCTCGGCGATGCGGTGCTGCATCTCGAGCGCCATGCGCAGGCACGCGACCGCATCCTCCGCCTCGCCCTTCGTCTCCGGATCGCCGAAGAAGATCAGCATCGCATCGCCGACGAACTTGTCGATCGTGCCGCCGTACTTGAGCGCGATCGCCGACATCTCGGTGAAGTACTCGTTCAGCAGCCGCGTGATCTGCTCGGGTTGCAGCCGCTCGGTGGTCGCGGTGAAGTCCTTGATGTCGGAGAAGAAGATCGTCAGCTTCTTGCGCTCGGTCTGGATCACGACGTCCCGCTGCCCGCTGAAGATGCTCTTGTAGATCTGCGGCGACAGGTAGCGCGAGATCTTCATCGACAGCGTGGCCAGGAACTCGTTGGCGGTCTCGAGCTCGCGGTTCATGCCGTTGATCTGCAGCGCCTGGCGCCGCTGCAGGTAGATGAACGTCGCCCCGGTCACCGCGAGCAGCGCGAAGTAGATCAGCAGGTACTTGAACGAGAACAGGTTGTCGGCGAACGGCTGCGTGATGCTCACCTCCTGGATGCCGCGCACGTCGCCGACCTTCCAGTCCTTCTTGGTGCTCTCGACGTGGCTGTTGTGGCAGTTGACGCAGGCCGCGCCCATGACGACCGGCGCGATCAGCCGGACGCGATCGCTGAACAGCGACTCCTTCACCTCGGTGATCACGCGGGTCGGGTCGGCGCGCAACGTCCTGAGCGCGGCGACCTCGAAATCGTCCAGCGCATGAGGCTTCCGGTTCCGGAACGGATGGTCCGAGACGAACCGGTAGACGATGTTCTGCTGCTTCTCGCTGATCACGCGGCCGAGCTCGAGCGACAGCGTGGCCGGGATCGGGATCGCGCCCGGGATCGATTCGTAGTTGTGCGTGACCTGCGTGGTGCCTGCGGATGCCAGCACGCGGGCGACGACGTTCGTGGCGTAGAAGCTGCGCATGCTCGTGACCACCGAGTTGAGGTCGGTGGCCTGCCGGCGCAGTGCGGACTCGGTCAGGTTGCGCAGATCTAGCCAGACCGCGAGCGGGAGGCCGGCGAGCAGGATGACGACGAGCGCGGACAGCAGGAGCCCATGCTTGTGGGTGGGGGCAGCGGTAGGGCGGGTACTCGGCATGGATCCCCCTCGACGAGTCGGGCGTGGCGACCGGCAAGACTATCAGCGCGGCGCCCGGAACGGGCTTCCGTCTTGCCTTCCGCGGCCTCGCCGCTCCGGGGAGGCAGCCGCAGGCACTCCCGCGACTTCCTCGTGCCGCCATGCGTCAACTACACTTCACCGGTGTCACGTACCTCATGACGGCCCCGATCGTCACCGCGGCCCGGGAAGCGTACAGCGGCGGCCGGTGAATCGTGCCGGTCGGCGTACGGTGCCGGCGACGTGCGGACCGCTGCCAATTCACGAATCGAGGGTTCGAATGAAGATACCTCGCCTCTGCGCCACCCTGTTCCTCGCCATCGCCGTCCTGACCGGCTGTGCCGGCACTCCCCAGGGCGACGCCCTGTCGCCGGCCGCCGCGCCCTCGGTCGCCTCGTTGTCCAGGGACCTCACCTATCCCGACCGATTGCAGCCGGTCGGCACCGAGGGCGCCCAGAGGTGGACCGATCCGGCGGTCGACTTCCGCCTCTATGACCGCATCCTGATCGAAGGCATAGGGATACGGCTGGAGGCCGATTCCCCGGCGGTGGACGCGGCCACGCTGAAATCGCTGACCGACTACTTCCACCAGGGACTCGTGAAGGCTCTGCAGCCACAGTACGCCATCGTCGACAAGGTCGGCGCCGGTGTGTTGCGCATGCGCATCACGCTCGTCGACCTCGTGGCGACCAAGCCCGAAATGAGCGTCGTCGTTCTCGTGACCCCCTACGCGACGATTCCGGATCTCGCTTCCGCCACGGCCTCCGGCAGGCCCCCGGGATCGCCCCCCTATCTCGGCCGCACCGGCATCGCCGCGGAGTTCATCGACGGCGCCACCGACCAGGTCGTCGCCCAGTACGTCGACCTGCAGTTCGGGCGCAAGTACGTCGTGGATGCGAATCAGGGAATCGGTTCCGCCGCGACCAAGGGCGTGACCGGCTACGTCAACTCCTTTTCCGCGTGGGCCTACGCCAAGCAGGCGTTCGACCAGAGGTCGCAGGACTTCCGCAAGCGCCTGGACGAACTCAGCGGTCGTCGCGCGGGTTCCTGATCGGACGGTTCGTTCATGGTCGGCTGA
>JADIZG010000046.1 GCA_016704895.1 Betaproteobacteria bacterium | reverse complement strand
CGAACCGCCGTCCGGAAGCCCTACACAGTCGGGACTACATGCTTAGTCGGATCGTTTGATCTCGCCCCCGAACCGCCGACCGACAGGCTGCCCGGAAACCAGTCACCTTGATTTAGCGCCTCGACCAAGTGACCCGGCCGGACGCGATCGTCCTGAATGTCCCCGCTGCGGCTTGCAGTTACCTGCTCACCGCCCGGGCCGGACGCTGCCCGGAGCGAGGTCCGGCGGGGTTAAGCCGCCAGAGCGTACGTTTCGTCGTTCGCAGTTAGATTTGCGATTGCCCGTTTTTTACGAGGACGAACGCCTCGGCATGCCCCGTGCTGCTTCGATACCCCCGTCGAAACCAGGTCACCCCCGGGAAATCGGCGGACGCGTCGTCGGCACTTTTTCCGTGCCGCAGCGTCGAAAGTTCATTGTAGCATCGCGACACAGGCAGCTTCCGCCGCCCTCCGATGCCCACGCCGGCAACGTGGAGGCGGCGCCACGGGAATCAAGCCCCGAGGAGGAGGTTCCGCCATGCGTGACCCCTGCTTCCGTCCCCCGACGGTCCCGTCCGCGGCGTCCTTCGCCGCCGCCGTCGTCATGGCCGCGGCCGCCCCGCCCGCCCTCGCCGAGGACGCGCTTTCGACGGTCGACCGGGTCGACCTCGCCCGCTACCTGGGCCTCTGGTACGAGCACGCGAGGCTCCCCAACCGGATGCAGGGCGAATGCGCCCGCGACGTCACGACGACGTTCAGCCCCAAGGGCGGCTACTCGCTCGACGTCGTGACGCGCTGCCGGCGGCCCGACGGCTCCGAGGAGGTCGACGGCTGGGTCGCTCGCGTGCGGGATCCCGCGACGAACGCGAAGCTCGAGATCCGCTTCATGCCGCTCGCTGTCGCGTGGCTGCCGTTCGCGTGGTCGGACTACTGGATCCTCGACCTCGCGCCGGACTACGGCTACGCGCTCGTCGGCTCGCCCTCGCGCGACGCGCTGTGGATCATCGCGCGCAAGCCGGCCCTCGACCCGGGGATCTACGAGCGCCTGGTGACGAAGGCGCGCGAGCTCGGGTTCGACACCGGCAAGCTGATTCGCACGCCGCATTCGTGATCCCGGCCCGCGGGCGGGTCGCCGCGCCGAGCGTCGGACGCCTGCCCATCCGGGAGCGGAGGCGTCGCGCGGTATAGTCCCCGGATGGCCGACAACGCGTCCCCTCGCGCCCCGCGCCTCATCGTCGTCCCGCTCGTGCTCGGGATCATCGGCGCGATCGCGCTGCTGATCTTCGCCGAGCTGGGCTACCAGCGCCTCGAAAGCGCCGCGCAGCGCGTCGCGGCCGCGCTCGAGCTGCAGTCGTCGCTCTACGAGACGCAGTCGCTCGTCGTCGACGCCGAGACCGGGCAGCGCGGCTTCCTGCTCACCGGACGCGAGGAATACCTGGTGCCGTACCGCGACGCGCTGCCGAAGATCGAGCAGACGGAGAGGCGCCTGCGGGAGCTCGCGCGCACGATCGGCACGCCGGAGCTGCAGGACTCGGCGACGCGCCTCGACGTGATGATCGGCAAGCGGCTCGCCGAGATGGAGGCGACGCTCGCGCTCTACGAGCGCAGCGGGCGCGACGTCGCGCTCGAGCTCATGAACACCGGCATCGGGCGGCGCACGATGGACGAGATCCGCGCGCAGGTCGCGCTGATGGTGAAGCAGCAGCACACGCTGTGGAGCGAGGGCGCGTCGCGCTGGTCGCGCGACCTCTCGGTGATCCGCATCGGGCTGCAGGCGATGACGGCGTTCACGATCCTGCTGCTGCTCGCCGTCTGGATGCTGGTCCGGCGCGAGACGCTGCGCCGCGAGGCCGAGCGGCTTCGGCTCGCCGACGAGCAGGCGCGGCTCGAGGGCGTCGTCGAGGATCGCACGGCCGAGCTCTCCGAGCTCTCGAACTACCTGCAGACGGTGCGCGAGGAGGAGAAGTCGCGGATCGCGCGCGACCTGCACGACGAGATGGGCGGGATCCTCGTCTCCGCGAAGATGGACGTCACGTCCGCCGCGAAGAAGCTGGCGTCGACCGATCCGGAGACCGTGACGCGTCTCGCGCGCGCGTCGAAGTCGATCGACGACGGCATCGCGGTCGCGCGCCGCATCACCGAGGACCTGCGCCCGACGCTGCTCGACAACCTGGGCATCGCGGCCGCGCTCGAGTGGCTCGTGCGCGGCACCTGCGAGCGCGCCGGCCTCGTGTCCACGCTGAACCTCGACGAGCGCGCCGAGCCGCTGCCGCCGGACGTCTCGATCGCGCTCTTCCGGATCGTGCAGGAGGCGCTGACGAACGTCGTCAAGTACGCGAAGGCGAAGAACGTCGCGGTCGACCTCGTGCGCTCGGCGGGTGGCGTGTCGCTCGAGTTCCGCGACGACGGCGTCGGGCTGCCCGACACGGCGCTCGCGAACCGGCTGTCGCACGGCATCGCGGGCATGCGGCAGCGCGTGCGCGCGCTGCACGGCGAGTTCTCGATCAAGGGGACGCCCGGCAAGGGCACGACGATCGACGTGCACCTGCCGCTCGCGGAGACGTGACGGCGACGCGGGAGGCGCGGCCGAGGCACGGGGCGGCCCCCGGGGTCCGCCCCAGGAGGCCCGGGCCCCCGGACACCCTCCCGTTACTTCGACCCGGACTTGCCGCCCGCGGCGCGCTCGATCGCCTGGCCGCCGGCCGCGATGTCCTTGCCGGCGCCCTGGACCGTGTTGCAGCCCGCGACGAGCGCGAGCGCGCCGGCGAGCACGAGTGCGAGGATCCTGTTCATCGGGTTCTCCTGGTGATGGGAAAGCTCGGCTTCGACAGCGCGCGGCGAGCCCGCTGCGCAAAGCGCCGGAGGAACGCGCATCGTGGCCTTCGACCGCGCCGACCGCCGCGGCGTTCCTGACGCCGCGGCGTCAGGCAGGCGGCGATCGCCCGCGCGCGAGCTCGGAGAGCATGTCGACCGCGCGCTCGTACTCGCACGCCTTGTCGAAGATCGCGTCGGCGCCGAGCGCGAGGCTGCGGTCGCGGTACTGGGGGATCGCGTACGTGGTGAGCACGACGATCTTCGCGCCGAGCGGCCGCGACGGCCCGATCGCGCGCAGCACGCCGAGCCCCGTCCCCTGCTTCAACTGCAGGTCGAGGAGCACCGCGTCCCAGCTTCCGTCCGACAGCGCCTCGACCGCCTGCCACTCGGTGTCCGCGTGGCCGACGACGTCGATGCTGCCGGTGGCCGTGAGCGACTCGATCAGCCGCTCGCGGATCATCGGGTTGTCCTCGACGAGAAAGACGCGCAGGGACATCGTTCGCTCGTGCAGGGGGCGTCGCCTCGCGGGCGGCGCCCGCTCTCACTCGATCAGCTTGTTCTTGATCGCGTAGTAGGTGAGGTCGGCGTTGGTCTTCATGCCCATCTTCTCGAGCACGCGCGACCGGTAGGTGCTGACGGTCTTCACCGAGAGGAACAGCTCCGCGGCGATCTTCGACACCGGCATGCCGCCGGCGAGCTTGCAGAAGATCTGGAACTCGCGCTGCGACAGGCTCGCGTGCAGCGGCGCGTCGCCGTGCCCGCTCACGCCGTCGGCGAGCACCTGCGCGAGGCCCTGGCTCACGTACTTGCGGCCGTGCGCCACCGTGCGGATCGCCGCGACGAGCTGCGCCGACGCGCTCTCCTTGCTCACGTAGCCCGCCGCGCCCGCGCGCAGCATGTTGACCGCGTACTGCTCCTCCGCGTACGCCGAGAGCATCAGCACCGGCATCTCGGGGCGGATCTGCTTCAGCTGCTTCAGCGTGTCGACGCCGTTGCGGTCCGGCATCGAGATGTCGAGCAGCACGACGTCGTACGGCTCGGCGCGCACCATCGACACGGTCTCGGCGCCGGTGGCCGCCTCGCCCGCGACCGACATGTCCGACTGGTCGGACAGGAACTGGCGCAGGCCGGCGCGAACGATCGCGTGATCGTCGGCGATGAGGACCCGGATCATCGGTGCGGCCCGCTGCGGCGGAACGGAAGGGACGTCATGTCTGCAGTATCGAGAGTCTTGACCATGCCCGACATCGTACGGACCAGGTGCCGGGCGCCTGATCGGCCGGCCTAGGATAGCCTTGTCGGTGCATGTCCTACAAACGGCGCGCTCGTCCGCTGGGAGGTTCCCGGTACCCGCCCTCCGGGGCGCCCCATGGCCATGCGCTAGAGTAGCGGCCTCGCCCGCCCCCGCCCACGAATGCCCACGCGCCCCATCGTTCCCCTGATCCTGTCCGGCGGCGCCGGCACGCGCCTGTGGCCGCTGTCGCGCGAGGCGGCCCCGAAGCCGTTCATGCGGCTCCCGGACGGGGGCACGCTGCTGGGCCGGACGGCGGCCCGGGCGCTCGCGATTCCCGGCGCCGGTCCGCTCGTGACCGTCACGCGCGACGAGCACTATTTCGCCACGCGCGACGTGTACGCGGGACTGCCCGCCGCCGCGCAGGAGCGTTCGGTGTTCCTGCTCGAGCCGTTCGGCCGCAACACGGCGCCCGCCGTCGCCATCGGCGCGCTGTGGACCGCGAAGCACGTCGGCGAGGACGTCCCGATCCTCGTGCTGGCGGCCGATCACCTGATCCACGACGTCGATGCGTTCGTCGCGGCGGTCGAGCGCGCCGCGGCGTTCGCCGTCGCCGGCCGGCTCGTCACGTTCGGGATCGCGCCTGCGCGGCCCGAGACCGGCTACGGTTATCTCGCGTGCGGCGCGCCGCAGGACGACGCGCGTCCGCAGGTCGTCGCGGTGGACCGATTCATCGAGAAGCCGCCGCGTGCCGACGCCGAGGTCTACGCGACGTCCGGCCGGCACCTGTGGAACGCCGGGATGTTCTGCTTCACGCCGCGCGCGATCCTCGCGGCGATGGACGAGCACGCGCCGGCCGTCGCGCAGGCCGCCCGGCGCGCGTTCGCGCTGCTTCCCTCCGACGTCCACCAGACGCGCCTCGAGCTCGACCCGGTCGCGTTCGACGCGATGCCCGACATCTCGATCGACTACGCGGTGATGGAGAAGGCGTCCGGCGTCGTCGCGGTGCGCGGCGCGTTCGACTGGAGCGACGTGGGCTCGTGGCGGGCGGTCGGCGACCTCGTCGCGCCCGACGACGAGGGCAACCGCCGGCACGGCGAGACCGTGGCGATCGGCACGCGCGACACGATGATCCACGCCGAGGACCGCGTCGTCGCGACGGTCGGCGTGCGCGACCTCGTGATCGTCGACACGGCCGACGCGACGCTGGTCGCGCACCGCGACCACCTGCAGCAGGTCAAGGACGTCGTCGCGGCGCTGAAGGCGCGCGGCCACGAGTCGTGGCGCACGCACCGCACGGTCGCGCGGCCGTGGGGCGCCTACACGGTGCTGCTCGACGCGCCGCAGTTCAAGATCAAGCGCATCGAGGTCTCGCCGGGCGCCGCGCTGTCGCTGCAGCGCCACCGCCACCGCAGCGAGCACTGGGTCGTCGTCCAGGGACGCGCGCGCGTGACCTGCGGCGACGCGGTTCAGGAGATCGCGCGCGACGAGTCGACGTTCGTGCCCGCGGGCTCGACGCACCGGCTCGAGAACCCGGGCGAGGATCCGCTCGTCGTCATCGAGGTGCAGTGCGGCGACTACCTCGGCGAGGACGACATCGAGCGGTTCGACGACCGGTACGGTCGCTGACCCCCGAGCGCGGTCAGGCGTCCGCGCCTGCCGACGGCGCAGGCGTGCGCCCGCCTCGGGTGGTGATCGCGATGCCGGCGAGGATCAGCGCGATGCCGACGACGTGGTGGATCCCGAGCGTCTCGCCCAGGAACATCCACGCGAGCAGCACGCCGAACACCGGCATCAGGTGGACGAACAGCCCGGCGACGGGCGCGCCCACCTGCTCGACGCCGCGGTTCCAGAAGATGTACGCGAGCACCGACGAGAACAGCGCGACCGTCACGAACGCGGCGAACGCCTCGAGCGTCCACACCGGATGGCGGCCGAGCGCCATCTCGCCCAGCCACAGCGGCAGCACGCAGGCGTCGCCGATCACGGCGAGCGCGAACAGGAACGAGATCGGGTGCAGTCCCGCGGGGCGCCAGCGCAGCGCCACCGTGTAGGCCGACCACATCGCCATCGACAGGATCACGAGCAGATCGCCGCCGTTCAGCCGGAACGCGGCGAGCGCGGCGAGCGAGCCCTGCGACAGGATCGCGAGCACGCCGCCGAGCGATATCGCGATGCCCGCGATCTGCAGGGCCTTCAGCCGCTCGCGCAGGAACACCCAGGCGATCGTCACGATCATCACCGGGATGAACGAGTTGAGGATCACGCCGTTCGTCGCGGTCGTGTAGTTGAGGCCGAGGTAGGCGAGCGCGTTGTGCAAGCCGATGCCGAGGACCCCGAGGCCGAGCATCGTGCGCCGGTGCTTCACGAGGATCGGCCAGTCGCGCCGCACGTGCGAGACCGCGAACGGCGCGAGGATCAGGATCGCGAAGAACCAGCGGAAGAACGTCATCGCCATCGGCGGGATGTCGTGGTGCAGGCCGCGGCCGACCACCCAGTTGATCGACCAGAAGAGCGGCGTGAGCGTCAGGAGCAGGTAGGGCGAGACGCGGCGCCGCGCGGGGGTCGGGGCGGCGCGGCGGGAGCGGGACGATCCATGGGCCGCGATTGTCGCACGCACGTTGCGGCGGGTCGGTGCCGCCCCTCACCCCGGCCCTCTCCCCGCGATGCGGGGAGAGGGAGAATGCCGGTGGTTCGCGGATCGCGCCGCTCACGCAGTCGGCAGAACTCGCCGCCCGCCGCGGCGGCCCGAGGCCTCCGATGGACCCGGGCGGAGCCCCCCCCGGCGGGCCCCCCGGTGCAGGGGAGAGGCGAGGACCCTCTGCATCGGCAGCCGCGGCGAATCGGTGGCCGGAACGAGCGCCTGTACACGCCCACGTATAATCGATCGCTTCGCGCCCTCGCCGGCGCAGCGCTTTGCCGACCGATCGCCATCGTCCTTCCGCGACCTCGATGAACGCCCCCGACGCCCCCGCGGTCGGGGCGTCGCCGTTCGCGACGCTTCCCCGCCTCGCCCCGACGATCCCCGACACGGGCAAGCGCGTCACGCTCGCGCCGCTCGCCGGATCCGCCGATGCGCTCGCGCTCGCGCAGCTCGCCGTCGATTGCGCGCGCGCCGGCCGCACGCTGGCGGTGTTGGCCGCCGATCCGCTCGCCGCGCAGCGTCTCGCCGACGAGATCCCGTGGTTCGCGCCGGGCGTCGACTGCGACTTCTTTCCCGACTGGGAGACGCTGCCCTACGACCCGATCTCGCCCCACGAGGACCTGATCTCGACGCGGCTGTCCACGCTCTACCGTCTCGCGCAGCGCGAGACGCGCGTCGTCGTCGCCGCCGTGTCGACCGCGATGCACCGGCTGCCGCCGTCCTCGTTCCTCGCGGGGCGCGCGTTCTTCCTCAAGCAGGGCCAGCGGCTCGACGTCGACAAGCTGCGCGCGCAGCTCGCGCTCGCCGGCTACGCGCACGTGACGCAGGTCGTGTCGCCAGGCGAATTCAGCGTCCGGGGCGGACTGATCGACCTCTACCCGATGGGCGCGACGCTCCCGTACCGGCTCGACCTCTTCGGCGACGAGCTCGAGGCGATCAAGACGTTCGACGCCGACACGCAGCGCACCGTCTATCCGGTCCCCGAGATCCGCCTGCTGCCCGCGCGCGAGTTCCCGCAGGACGACGAGGGCCGCACGCGCTTCCGCACGCGGTTCCGCGAGACGTTCGAGGGCGACCCGTCGCGCTCGGCGCTCTACAAGGACGTGTCGAACGGCGTCTACACGGGCGGCATCGAGTACTGCCTGCCGCTGTTCTTCGAGTCGACCTCGACGTTTGCCGACTACCTGCCGGCCGACGCGGTCGTCGCGCTGCACGGCGACGCGCACGCCGCCGCGCAGCGCTTCTTCGAGGATGCCGAATCGCGCTACCGGCTGCTGCGCGGCGACAAGGCGCGCCCGCTCCTGCCGCCGCGCGAGATCTTCGTGCCGCCCGACGAGTTCGCCGGGCGCGCGAAGGCGTTCGCGCGAGTCGACCTGACCGTACCGGTGCCCGTGACCGACCCGGCGACGGGCGAAGCCGAGCGACGTCCGGCCCGGGAAGGGCGCCTCCCCGCGTTCGCGCCCGACGCGCCGACGGTCCGCCTGCCCGACATCGCGGTCGACCGCCGCGCCGACGACCCGCTCGCCGCGTTCAAGCGCCTCGTCGCGACGCCCGACGTGCGCGTGCTGGTCTGCGCCGAGAGCGCCGGCCGCCGCGAGACGATGCTCCAGTACTTCGCCGAGTACGGCGCGAAGCCGGTCGCCGTCGACGACTTCGCGGCGTTCGTCGCGGGCGACGCGAAGTCGGCGATCGTCGCGTCGCCCGTGCACGCCGGGTTCGCGTGGCGCGACGCGCGCATCGCGTTCGTCACCGAGGCCGAGCTCTACGCGGGCGTCGTTCGCCGCGGGAGGCGCGACGCGGCTCGCCGCTCGAACGTCGACGCGATGGTGCGCGACCTCTCCGAGGTGCGCGTCGGCGACCCGGTCGTCCACGAGCAGCACGGCATCGGCCGCTACCTCGGCCTCACGCACCTCGACCTCGGCGACGGCCCGTCGGAGTTCCTCGAGCTCGTCTACGCGAACGACGCGAAGCTCTACGTGCCGGTGTCGGGCCTCCACCAGATCTCGCGCTACAGCGGCGCCTCGCCCGAGAGCGCCCCGCTGCACGAGCTCGGCAGCGGCCAGTGGGAGAAGGCGAAGCGTCGCGCGGCGCAGAAGGCGCACGACACGGCGGCCGAGCTCCTCAACCTCTACGCGCAGCGCGCGGCGCGCACCGGCCACGCGTTCGGCTTCAAGGCGCACGACTACGAGGCGTTCGCCGAGGGCTTCGGCTTCGACGAGACGCCCGACCAGCAGGCCGCGATCGAGTCGGTGATCGCCGACCTGCGGTCCGGCAAGCCGATGGACCGGCTCGTCTGCGGCGACGTGGGCTTCGGCAAGACCGAGGTCGCGCTGCGCGCCGCGTTCGTCGCGCTCTCCGACGGCAAGCAGGTCGCGGTCCTCGTGCCGACGACGCTGCTCGCCGAGCAGCACTTCCTGGTGTTCTCCGACCGCTTCGCCGACTGGCCGGTGAAGCTCGCCGAGCTGTCCCGCTTCCGTTCGCCGAAGGAGGTGAAGGCGGCGCTCGACGGGCTCGCGCGCGGCGCGATCGACCTCGTGATAGGCACGCACCGGCTGATCCAGCCCGACGTCAAGTTCGCGAACCTCGGCCTCGTCATCATCGACGAGGAGCACCGGTTCGGCGTGCGCCAGAAGGAGCGCCTCAAGCGCCTGCGCGCCGAGGTCGACGTGCTCACGCTGACCGCGACGCCGATCCCGCGCACGCTCGCGATGTCGCTCGAAGGCATCCGGGACTTCTCGGTGATCGCCACCGCGCCGCAGCGCCGGCTCGCGATCCGGACGTTCGTGCTGCCCTACTCGTCGGGCATCGTCCGCGAGGCCTGCCTGCGCGAGCTGAAGCGCGGCGGCCAGGTGTACTTCCTGCACAACGACGTCGACACGATCGCAACGACGGCGGAGAAGATCGCCGCGCTCGTGCCGGAGGCCCGCGTCGCGATCGCGCACGGCCAGCTGGGCGAGCGCGAGCTCGAGCACGTGATGCGCGACTTCTACGCGCAGCGCGTGAACGTGCTGGTCTGCTCGACGATCATCGAGACCGGCATCGACGTGCCGACCGCGAACACGATCATCCTCGAGCGCGCCGACCGCTTCGGGCTCGCGCAGCTCCACCAGCTCCGCGGGCGCGTCGGGCGCTCGCACCACCAGGCGTACGCGTACCTGCTGACGCCGCCCGAGGAAGCGCTCTCGGCGCAGGCGAAGAAGCGCCTCGAGGCGATCCAGCTGATGGAGGACCTGGGCTCGGGCTTCTACCTCGCGATGCACGACCTCGAGATCCGCGGCGCCGGCGAGGTGCTGGGCGAGGACCAGTCGGGCGAGATGGCCGAGGTGGGCTTCCAGCTCTACGCCGACATGCTGAAGTCGGCGGTGTCGGCGTTGAAGTCCGGCCGCGAACCGAATCTCGCGGAGCCGCTGGGCGTCACGACCGAGATCCAGCTGCACGTGCCCGCGCGCCTGCCCGAGGACTACTGCAACGACATCCACGAGCGCCTCGTCCTCTACAAGCGGCTCGCGACCGCCGAGGACGTCGACGGCATCGACGCGATCGTCGAGGAGCTGGTCGACCGCTTCGGCCCGCTGCCCGAGCCCGCGATCGCGCTCCTCGCGTCGCACCGGCTGCGCATCGCCGCGAAGCCGCTGGGCGTGCGCAAGGTCGACGCCGGCCCCGAGCGCACGACCGTCGTGTTCGTTCCCGATCCGCCGTTCGACCCGGGCAAGCTCATCCTGCACGTGCAGCGCGACGGGCGCACGCGCTTCGCCGGTCCCGACCGCGTGCGCATCGACCGCGCCGCGCCCTCGCTCGAGGACCGCATCGCGCTGGTGCGAGGCTTCCTGGAGAAGCTCGCGTGAGCGCCACGTGACGAACACCGCTCCAGCCCTGCCGGACTCCGTTCACGTGTTCGTGCGCGACTGGCTGTCGGCGAACCACGTGCTCCTCCGCAGCCGCGACGGGCACGTGCTCGTCGACACCGGCTACGTGCAGCACGCGCCCCTCACGCTCGCGCTGGTCGCGGGCCACCGGGGGCTCGCGGGCGAGCCGCTCGCGAAGATCGTCAACACGCACGGCCACTCGGACCACGTCGGCGGCAACGCGGCGCTGGCCTTGCGCTACGGCTGCCCGATCGCCGTGCCCGCCGCCGAGGCGCCGCTGTTCGCGGCGTGGGACGAGAAGGCGCTGCTCTACTCGTACGCGGACCAGAGCGCCGACCGCTTCGCCGTCGACGAGACGATCGAGCCGGGCAGCGTCCACGTCTGGGGCGACCTCGAGTGGCGCGCGCTCGCGGCGCCGGGCCACGACATGGGCGCGCTCGTGTTCTTCAATCCCGAGCACCGCGTGCTGATCTCGGGCGACGCGCTCTGGGAGCACGGGTTCGGCTTCGTGATGCCGCGCGCGATCGATCCGCGCGCGCTGCCGGCGACGCGCGCGACGCTCGACCTGATCGCGTCGCTCGACGTGCGGACCGTGATTCCCGGCCACGGCGAGCCGTTCGCGGACGCCGCGCCCGCGCTGGAGCGGTCGTACGCGCGGCTCGAGGCGTTCGAGGCCGACGACGAGCGCGTCGCGCGCCATGCCGCCAAGGTCATGTTCAGCTACTCGCTGCTGCACCGGCGCCGCTTCCCCGAGGCGCGCCTGCCGGCCTACGTGCAGGAAGTGGGCTTCCAGCGCGACCTCAACGCCGCCGTGTTCCGGACGACGCCCGACGCGATGGCCGCGATGATCGCCGGCGAGCTCCTGCGCTCCGGCGCGATCCGCCGCGAGGGGGGCGACCTCGTCCCGGCCGCGAGCGAGGCGGGCTGACGCCGAAGCCGGGATAGAATGCGCCGCCCGGGCGCCGGGGCCGGCGGAACTTCCCGGCCCGGTCCCTGCCACAGGCAGGCCGGGACCGTCGCCCGATGGAATAGCCGCCGACTCGCGGCTGTTTCCGGTTCAAGCCACGGTCCCGCCGCGGCCCCCCTTCCCTCCAGGAGATCCTGCATGAAGCCCGTCGTTCCCGTCCTCACCGCGCTGGCCGTCGCCGGCGCCTTCGCCACCGTCGTCCACGCCCAGTCGCCCGACCGCCAGATCAAGTACCGGCAGGCCGCCCTCGCCACCATGGGTTACCACTTCTTCGGTGTGCTCGCCCCGATGGCCAAGGGCGAGCGTCCGTACGACGCAGCGGCCGCAGCGCGAAGCGCGAAGTATGTGAGCGAGGTCTCGGCGATGCCGTGGGAAGGCTTCGGCCCGGGGACGGATGCCGGCGCACCGACGAAGGCGAAGCCGGAGATCTGGAAGGACAAGGCCAGGTTCGACAAGCTGGCGCAGGACATGCAGATCGAGACCGCCAAGCTCGCGAAGGCGGCCGGCACCGACCTGGCATCGTTGCGCACCGCGGTGAGCGCGACGGCCAAGGCGTGCACCAACTGCCACGACGACTTCCGCGCGAAGTAGCCGCGGGAGGATCGCAGGCGCAAAGGGCGGGGACTTCCCCGCCCTTCGCATTTCTTGCGAGGTCGCGACGCGATGCAGGCGCGGCGCCGCAAGCCGACGAAGCCGGGCGCCGCCGCCCGCGCTCGCGTCCGCCCGCCGGCGCACGCTGCGCCGCGAACGCTTCGAGCGCTCGTGCGAACTCGGCCCGCGCCTCGGCCGTGACCGTCGCGCCGCACTCATAGCAGGCGCCGGTCATCCGGTCGAACCAGCGGCAACCGCATTCGTCGCAGGCGAGCTCGGGGCGCCGGCCGGGTTGTGGAAGATCACCGGCAGGCTCCCATGAAGGCGAAGCCGAGCGCGTCGAGCAGTTCGTCCAGCCCACGCTCCTCGAGCACGCAGCGCCGCTTGAGCATGTAGCAGACGACGTGCCCCGAACGGATGCCGGCGCGCAGCACTTCGAAGAGCCGCCCGGCCGCCGCCCTGCGGACGTCCGACAGCGACTCGTCGTCGGCCGCCAGCACGATGTCGGCCGCGCTGGCGGCATAGCCGGCGAACGGCTCGATCCGCGCGTCGACGCCCGCGTCGCCCGCTTCCCAGACCAGCATCCGCGCCGGCGCCGAGCGGGCGACCAGCGCGATGCGGACGCCGCGGTCGAGCGGCGCGAACAGCTCGTCGTGGTGCGCGGCCGCGGCGAGCCAGTCGTCCGGCTCGGGCAGCGCGTCGGGCGCGGCGCCGCGCAGCGGGCGCGCGCCGGACATGGCCTCGGCGGCGATCGAGGTCACAGGCGCACGCCCAGGCGGAAGCCTTCCTGGATCGCCTGCTCGAGGCCGCGGGGAATCACCGCGTCGCCGACGCCGTGCAGTTCGTCGACCATCCACTCGAACTCGTGGAACAGCGGGTGCGCCGGCGCCACGCCGTCGGCCTGGATCACCGTGTCCGCCGGGACGAAGCTCTCCTCGCCCTTCGCGTTCCTCACCCTGACGCCGTCGGCGCCGACCTCGGCGAGCGTGGTCGACGTGAGGCACGTGATGCCCAGCTCCTCGACCCACGACGCGTGGCGCCACTTGAACGAGGGCTTGACGTCGCCGGCGATCCGCTTGGCGGGCTCGATCACCGTGACCTCGGCGCCCTGGTGCTTGCGCAGCGCCTCGGCGAGCGTCAGCCCGATCTTGCCGCCGCCGACGACGACGACGCGCTGCCCCGCCTTGACGCGGCCGTGCGCGACGTCCAGCGCGTCGAGCATCCGCTCGGCCCCCTTGACGTGCGCGTGGCGCCCGCGGTCGATCGACGCGCCGGCGGCGATCACGCAGACGTCGTACTGGTGCAGCACGCTGCGCATGAACTTCGCGTGCACCTCGGTGTTCAGCCGCAGCTCGATGCCCAGCTTGCGTGAAACCGCCTCGTAGTGCGAGATCACCGAAAGCAGGTCGTCAGGGCGGGCGAGGTCGTTGATCGCGTAGGCGTACAGGTTGCCGCCGATCCGCCCGGCCTTGTCGAACACGGTGACGTCGTGCCCGCGCTTCTTCGCGGTGATCGCGCACTCCATGCCGGCGGGCCCGGCGCCGATCACCATCACCTTCTTTTTCACCGCGGCCGGCGTCACCTGGTACTCGGGCTCGACCTCGTGGCCGAGCGCCGGGTTCATCGTGCAGGTGTACGGCAGGTCACGGAACAGGCGCGACAGGCAGTTGAGCGAGCCGATGCAGCGGCGCACCTCCTCGAGCCGGTCCTCGGCCGCCTTGTGGATCAGGTCCGGATCGGCCAGCAGCGGACGGCAGACCTCCCAGTAGTCGAAGACGCCGTCGCGCAGGCACTCGTCGGCCATCCGCGGGTCGGGCAGCCGGTTGCCGAACGTGATCAGCGTGTCCGGGAACGCCTTCTTGGCGCGCTCGGACAGGTAGTTCCAGTAGCCGGGCGGGATGTCGCGGCCGATCGACGACTCGGGCGCCTCCTGCCAGCCGACCGTCACGCTGATCATGTCGACGCCGACCTCGACCGCCTGCTGCATCAGCTCGAAGCACTCGTCCTCGGTGTTGCCGCCCCACTTGTCCATCAGCTCCGCGCCGTTCAGCCGCACCACGAGCGGGTTGTCGGGCGTCGCCTGCTTGATGCCGTCGATCAGCTCGCGCATGAACCGGCCGCGGTTCTCGATCGAGCCGCCGTACTCGTCGGTGCGCTGGTTGGTGAAGCGCGAGTTGAAGTTCGCGAGCAGGTAGCCCATGAAGCTCGTCACCTCGGTGCCCTCGAAGCCCGCGCGGATCGCCCGCTTCGCGGCCTCCGCGTGCTGGCGCACGCAGTCGCGGATCTCGTCCTTCGTCATCACCTTCGGCGGACGGAAGTGCGGCAGCGTCTGCGGCACGTCGGAGGGCTGGATGCAGTAGCCGAGGTCGATGCCGCCGTAGCGCCCGGCGTGCAGGATCTGCTGGATCGGCATCGCGCCCTGCGCCTTGATGTCCGCGGCGATGCGCTCGAACTGCGGCAGGAACTTGTCGTCGAAGATCGCGACCTGGCGGAAGTAGGCCTTGCCCTCGCCGAGCGGGTCGGGGTAGGCGCCCTGGTTGGTGATGATGCCGCAGCCGGTCCGGGCGATGACGCGCATGCGCGCGATCTCGCGCTCGGTGATGAAGCCGTCGCGCGTGTTGTAGTTCGACACGCAGCAGGCGCCGTACTTGATGCGGTTCTTGACCTCGAAGCGGCCGAAGCGGCCCGGCTGGAACAGGTGAGGCAGTTTCGCGACTCCGGGCTGCATGCAATGGCTCCTTCGGTCAGGGATTCAGGGGAAATCAGGTTCAGGCGGCAGGCGCGGCGCGCTCGCGGGCCAGCTTCTCGGCCACGGTATCGCGCAGCTCGCGCTTGAGGATCTTGCCGACCGGGCTCACCGGCAGCTCGCCGAACAGCTCGAGGCGCTCGGGCAGCTTGAACGAGGCGATCTGCCGCTGGCGCAGGAACGCGATCAGCTCGTCGAAGGCGAGGGTCTCGCCGGCCCGCGGCACGACGCAGGCGCAGGCCTTCTCGCCGAACACCGGATCGGGCATGCCCACCAGCACGGCGGACTTCACCTTCGGATGCGCGAGGATCAGGTTCTCGATCTCCTCGCAGCTGATCTTCTCGCCGCCGCGATTGATCATGTCCTTGCGCCGGCCCTCGGTGTAGACGTAGCGGCCGCTGCGCCGGACGACGTCGCCCATCCGGTACCAGCCGCCGGGCAGGAAGGCCTCGGCGTTCCTGTCGGGCGCGTTGTAGTAGCCGCGGATCGTGTAGGGCCCGCGCGTGACGAGCTCGCCCGCCTCGCCGTCGGCGACCTCGCGGCCGTCGTCGTCGACGACCATGATCTCGTCCTCGTCGCACACCGGCGCGCCCGAGCTCTCGAGCAGCAGATCGTCGGGGTCGTCGAGACGCGTCATGTTGATCAGGCCCTCGGCCGTCCCGTAGATCTCCTGCGGCGTGCAGCCGAGCTGCCCGCGAAGCCGGCGACGCAGCTCCGGCGCGAGCCGCGCGCCGCCGTTCTGGACGACCTCGAGCGACGAGTGGTCGTACGCCGAGAGCGCCGGCGAGTTCAGCCAGGTCGTGATCAGCGGCACGACGGCGGCGATCACCGTGACGCGCTCGCGCTGCACCAGCGCGAAGACGTCGTCGACGCCCGCGCCCTGCGCGATCACCACGGTGCCGCCGAAATAGAACGCGCCCAGCATGCCGGGCGACGCGAGGTTGTAGTTGTGCCCGAGCGGCAGGATGGCCATCAGCACCGTGCGCTCGGAAAAGCCCGCCGCGGCGCCGCACAGGCGCGCGTTGAGCACGTAGTCGTCGTGCGTGCGCGGGATCAGCTTCGACAGCGACGTCGTGCCGCCGGACAGCAGCATCGTCGACACGTCGGACGGCCGGGGTCCGGCCGTGGGCGCCGGCGCATCGGGCAGCCCAGCCAGCGCCCGCTGGCCGGGGGCCGGCTCGCCCGCCACCAGCACGTGCTTCAGGCCGGGGAACTCGGCCTGCATCTCGCTGGCCATCACGCGGAAGTCGAAGCCGCCGACGACGTCGGGGATCAGGTAGGCGGTGGCGCCGGACGCGCGCAGGAAGTGCCGCACCTCAGCCTGCCGGTGCGCACGCAGCGCCATCACCGGCACGACGCCGATCAGGTTGAGCGCCAGGTAGCTGACGACGAACTCGATGCCGTTCGGCAACTGCATCACCGCGAGATCGCCGGGCCGCAGGCCGAGGCCGGCGAGGCGCGCGGCGCGGTCCCGGCAGCGCGCGAGCAGCGCCGCGTAGGTCAGGCGCTCGTCTCCGTGCACCAGCGCGACCTTGCCGGGCCAGCGCCGCGCGCTGCGCGCGACCATCTCGCCGACGGTCACGCCCTCCCAGAGCCCGGTCGCCCGGTAGCGCGCCGCGAGGTCCTCCGGCCAGCCGACGAAGCCATCCATGACGCCCATCTCCCCTGACTTCATCGTGCGGTGGCGGCGTGGACTTCGTAGATGCCCAGCTTGCGCTGCAGCGGTGCGTCGTCCACGACGAAAAGGTACGCGGGGGTCGTGCCCGAAGCGTTGATGAGCATCAGGTCCGCGTGCGTCGGCACGGCGAGCGTGTCGGCGGTCTCGAAGCGGTGCGTGGCGTCGTCGACGACCGCCGTCCCGGCGCCGTCCACCACGTGCAGGACGGCCGAGGCGGAGCGCCGTGGAAGCCGCAGCTCCTCGCCGGGGCGCAGCTGCAACGCCGAGAAGCCCAGCGCCGCCAGACACTCGCGTCCGGTCTCCGGGTTGACGTAGGCGAGATGCACGGCCTCGGTCCGGGGCGTCACCGACGCCAGCTCGCCGAGCGCGCGCCGGACGTCCTGCCAGGGGAAGCGCAGCATCGGGTAGGGATTCCGCGCCCCGTCGAGCGAGCGGTCGGCCCGCCCAGTCGCTTGTGACCGGCTGCGGGTGTCTCGATCGCGTACGACGCCTCGATGCCGTAGACCAGCGGCAGGTCCAGCGCGTCGAGCCAGATCACCGGCCCGCTGCCGTCGTGGCCGTGCTCGTGCCAGAGCCCGGGCGGCGTGAGGATCAGGTCGCCCTTCCCCATCGGCAGCTTCTCGCCGTCGACCAGCGTGAACCCGCCCTCTCCCTCGACGACGAAACGCACGGCCGACGGCGTGTGGCGGTGGCTGGGGGCGGTCTCGCCCGGCAGGATGAGCTGCAGGCCCACGTAGATCGTCGGCGTGGCCCGCATGGTCTCGAGCCCCAGCCCCGGATTGCAGGGCGCCGGCGCTGGCCTTCTCGATGGCGTCGCCCCCCCCGCCCCCCCCCCCCCCCCCCCCCCCCCGCCCCCCCCCCGGCGGGTCACGCCCGGCAGGTCCTGCGGGCGGCCCGGAGGCGTCGGTCACGATCGTGGCCCGCCGGACCGGACTTCCGGATGCAGCGCCTCGTAGGCCGCCGCGAGCGTCGGATCCCGGCGCGTCACCTCGGCGTGGTCGACGCGGCCCGTCCGTGTCATGTAGCTGTAGGCGAACTCGACGGGCCCGAGCGTCCGGACGAGACGGTCCATGTCCTCGTACCAGCGCAGGCTCGCGTTCGCCGCCTCCCAGATCGTCCTCATCGGCGGCATGCGCTGCTGCTGGAACCGCGCCAGCGCGGCGGGCACGTCCTTCGTTCCGACGTCCCGGAAGGCCTTGAACAGCGCGATCGCGTCCTCCATCGCCAGGCGCGTGCCCGAGCCGATCGAGAAGTGCGCGGTCCGCAGCGCGTCGCCCAGCAGCACGACGTTGCCGAAGCTCCAGCGCTCGTTCCAGATCGCCGGGAAGCGCCGCCATTGCGAGTGGTTCGAGAGGATGCGATGCCCGTCGAGCTCCTTCGCGAAGACGCGTTCGCAGGCCCGGATCGTGTCGTCCGGGCTCATCGCGTCGAATCCGGCGCGCTGCCAGGTGCCCTGCTCGACCTCGACCAGGAACGTGCTGCGGTCCGGGCGGTAGCGATAGTGGTGCGCGCAGAACACGCCCGCGTCCGTCTCGCGGAACGTGAGCGTCAGGCTGTCGAACGCCTTCGTGCTGCCGTACCAGATGAACCGGTTCGATCGCCAGTCGATCGTCGTGCCGAACCGGTCCGCGTGCTCGTTGCGCAACCACGAGAACGCTCCGTTCGCCCCGACGACGAGGTCCGCTTCGCCCATCTGCCCGAGGGTCGTGACCTCGGTGTCGAAGCGGAGTTTCACGCCCAGCGCCTCGACGTGGCCGTACAGCAGCGTCAGCAGCTCGAGGCGGCCGATCGATGCGAAGCCGTTGCCGGCGATCGGGATCGCCGTGTCGTTGTGGGCGACGGTGATGTCGGGCCACGTCTCCAGGTGCGGCGTCAGGGTCCGGTAGAGCGCCTCGTCGTCCGCCCGCAGGAATTCGAGCGCGCGATCGGAGAACACGACGCCGAAGCCCCAGGTCGCGTCGCGCGGCCTGCGCTCGACGATCGCGACGTCGTGCGACGGGTCGAGGCGCTTCATCAGCGCCGCGAAGGACAGTCCCGCGGGGCCCGCGCCCAGGATCCGGATCTTCATCGTCTGCCCGCCTGCGAATCGTGACGGAACCGATGATGACGCGAGACGCCCGATCCGTCGATAAGAAGGAAATTTTTTCCCTTTGTGGGGGGGGGGAAGGGGGGGGGGGGGGGGGGGGGGGGGGGGGGGCGGGGGGGGGGCGGGGGGGGGGGGGGGGGGGGGGGGGGGGGGGGGGGGGGGGGGGGGGGCGCCGGGCGTTTTTTCTTTCCGGTTCCCGGGGGCCGCCGCCCGCCGTGTCAGGCCAATCGGTGCAGCACGAACCAGACGGCGATGCCGCAGGCCGCGAGCAGCACCATGGCTCTCACGCCGGACGCGCTGGCCGCCGACGGGTCGGCCAGGTCGGCGGGCAGCGACTTCACCCCGTCGACCATCGCCTTGACCAGGTTCTCGCGGAACACCGCCAGGTAGGCGACGACCGCGAGCACGTGCAGGGCGGCGAGCGTCACGACCACCCAGGCGAAGCGGCGGTGGAACGACGCGAGCGCGTCGGACGTCTCCTTCGACACGTGCTTCGCCAGCGGGCCGTCCCACAGGATGTCGTCGTTCGTGAAGAGCCCGGTGCCGATCTGCACGAGCAGCGCGACGAGCAGCGCGATCACCATCCAGCCGCCGATCGGGTTGTGCGTCGCGTGGATCTCCGGCGTGCGACGGACCCGCGACCGCACGTAGCGCGCCGCCGCGCGCGGCCCGCGCACGAACGCGCGGAAGCGCGCGTTGCGGCTCCCGACGAATCCCCACAGGACCCGGAACAGCACGAGCGCCAGCAGCGCCTGGCCGAACCGCATGTGCCATTGCAGCGCGTCGCCCCCGCGCAGCCCGGTGATCAGGAGGAGGACGAACAGCAGCACCATCGACCAGTGCACGACGCGCACCGGCCAGTCCCAGACGGCGACCGGCTCGCGCGGCGCCTCTGGCGCGGCGTCGGCCCGTGGCGGAGTCGCGGTCACCGGGTCGCCTCCCGGGGGGCGCAACGCATCCTCGACGCGCCGCTCACGACCTGTTCGACGGCTCGGCCCGCGATGCGATCCAGACGATCGCGGGCGGGACGTTGCGCCACACCCGCTCGGCGCGATGCCAGCGGAGCAGCGGAGACTCGAACGCGAACGGCTCGCGCAGCCCGTAGCTGTACTGGACGAGCCGGCGCGCCGGATGCGCCAGCAGGAAGCGCTCGATCAGCCCCGACGTGGTCCGCGCGAGATCGCCGGGCAGCGACCTGAACGGGAGCGAGGACACGGCCACCGTGCGCGCGGGCTGCGCGAGCAGCGCGTCCGCGCGCTCGTGCACGCACCCCGAGTGCACGAACACGCGCGGCCATCCGCGCGCGATCCGACGGGCCAATTCCGGACTGCGCTCGATCACGGCGAGCGCGGCTCGCGGATGATCCGCGGCGAGGAACCGGGTGATCGACCCGGCCCCCGCGCCCAGCTCGACGATCGCGTCGAAGCCCGCGGCGTGGCGCGACATCGCGCGGCCGAGCGCGCGCGAGGACGGGACGATCCCGCCGACGAGCGCCGGGGCGCGCAGGAAATGGGCGAAGAACGAATCCGCCAGCCCGCCGGGTGCGCCGCCCTCGTGGTGCCCGGAGCCCGCGCTTCCGGCCCGCCAGCGATCGCGGCCGGGGCCGGTCGCCAGCGCCCCCGAGCGCGCTGCGCGCTCGCCCGCGGTGCGCGGTCCTCCATTGTCGAATCCCGAATCGGGTGGGGGCATCGGTTCCCTTTCAGCGTGCGAATTGGGTGGTGAACGTCCGAATGCCGGAAAGCAGCATCTCGACGGCGAGGGCGGTCAGCACGAGGCCCATCAGGCGCTCCATCGCGAGCACGCCGCGCTCGCCGATCACGCGATGGACGCGGTCGGCCGCGGCGAGGACGACGACCGTCACGAGCATCGCGACCGACACCGCGACGACCAGCGAAGGCAGCGCATCGGGGGTGCGCGACGCCATCAGCATGACGGTCGCGAGCGCGGACGGCCCGGCGATCGCCGGAATCGCGAGCGGCACGATGAACGGCTCGGCCACCGGCGTGTCGCCGAACACGCCGTCCGGGTGGGCGAAGACCATGCGCAGCGCGATCAGGAACAGGATGACGCCGCCGGCGATCGACAGCGACGCCTCCGACAGGTGCATCAGCGCCAGGAAAGCCTTGCCGCCGAACAGGAAGACGAGCAGCAGCGCGTAGGCGATGAGGCATTCGCGCGCAATCACGCGTCGCCGCCGCTCGCGCGGCACGCCGCGCATCGCCGCCACCGCGAGCGGAACGTTGCCGGAACGGGTCGGTGACGAGCACGAGGAGGACGATCGCGGAAACGAGTTCGGACGGCATGGCGTGGCGACGGCGCCCGGCGAGTATAACCGCCCGCGCCTTTCACCCGGCCAGGGCGCGCCACGCCGCCACGGCGAGCGGCATCGCCAGCGCCGCGGCGAGCGCGTGCAGCCCGAAGGCGAGCCCGGCGTAGGTGCCGGCGTCGCGGTCCACCTGGAACGCGCGGGCCGTGCCGATGCCGTGCGCCGCGAGGCCCAGTGCGAACCCCCGCGCGCGGAGGTCGCGCACGCCCGCCGCATCGAACACGTAGCGCCCGAGGACCGCCCCCACCACGCCGGTCGCGACCGCGAACACGGCCGCGAGCGCGGGCAGGCCGCCGATGCGCTCGGCGATGCCCATCGCGACCGGCGCGGTCACCGACTTCGGCACGAGCGACGCCAGCGTCGCGGGCGACACGCCCAGCGCCCACGCGATCGCGACCGCGCTGGTCGCTGCGACCACCGACCCGACGACGAGCGACGCCGCGATCGGGAACGCGAGCCTGCGCACGCCTCGCCATTCGCGCGCCAGCGGCACCGCGAGCCCGACCACCGCGGGTCCGAGCAGGAAGTGCACGAACTGCGCCCCCTCGAAGTAGGTGCGGTACGGGGTGCGCGTCGCGGCGAGCGCCGCGACGACGACCGCCACCGCGATCGGCACCGGGTTGGCGATCGGATGGAACGACGAGCGCGCGTAGATCGCGTAGCCGATCGCATAGGCGACCAGCGTCAGCGTGAGTCCGGCGAGCGGCGTCGACGACAGGTAGACCCACAGCCGGAAGAACTCGTCGGTCACGCGCGATCCGATCCTGCCTGCCCGTCGCGCGCGGCGCGCCGCAGCAGCCACTGGAACGTGAGCCCGGTCGCGGCGAGTGCAAGGACCGTGCTCGCGACGAGCGCCGCGGCCAGCGCGGCACCCTCGTCGACGAGCCGCGCGGCGTGCAGCATCACGCCGACGCCCGCCGGCACGAACAGCAGCGACAGGTGCCGCGCGAGGCCGTCGGCCGCGACGCCGAGCGGAGCCTCGGCCGCCGCATCGCGTGCGTCGCGCAGGCGCAGCGCGACGAGCAGCAGCGCCATGCCGACGACGGGGCCGGGCACCGGTGCGCCGGTCGCGAGCGCGAGGGCCTCGCCCGCGCTCTGGAACACGAGCAGCCAGGTCAGGCCGGCGAGCAGCGGCGACTGACCCGGCGCGACCTCGCCATGGAGCGCCCTCCGCGAGGACGGGCGCGATCTCTGCCGGGGACGGCTCATCCATCGCCAGCGACCCGGTCCGCCGCTCAGCCCGCTCGGCGCACCGCGTCGGCGACGCGGGCGATCGACGCGACCTGCGCCTTGAGCGCGTAGTCGAAGAGCGCGACCTGATCGGCGGCGAACTCGTTCGCGACCGAGGCCGGATCCGGCGGCGACAACGCGAGCCACGCGTCGGCCTCGCCCGTGTCGACGACGATCGCCATGCCCGCCCGCCGCGCGATGCGCATCATCGTCGCGTTCTCGGAGAGGCAGTGCATCCAGAGCCGGCCGATGCGGCGGTTGCGCGCGCATGGTCGAGGCCCGGGCGACGAGCGCGCCGCCGAGCCCGCGTCCTCGATGGCCCGGCAGCACCGAGACGCCGAGCTCGGCCGTGCCGTCGACGATGCCGACGTGCGCGACGCCGGCCGGCGCGAGGCGATCGTCGTGCGCCGCGAACACCGCGTCGGTGTCGAAATCGATGCGCGCGACGTAGGCGTCGATGCCTTCGCGGCCGAGCGGCGCCCCGAAACGCAGGCGCACGTCATCGCGCGGAAGGGCGGAGAGATGCGAGGCGTAGCTCGCCCGGGCGCGTTCGCCGAGGCGTTGGATCGGGAGGTTCATGGCGCGGCGTCGAATCCGGTCTCGTCATCGTGCCTCCTGCCGCGCAGCCTTCGTCGTGCCACACGAACCCCGATGATGAACGGGCCCGGACCGCCACGCAAGCCGCGCCGTTGCGTGCACGGCGCCGGGTCTCGCGGTCGTTCGCCGCGCGCCGTGCCCTCGCGTCGCGGGTCGGCGCCCCCCGCCCACGTTCCGCGCTCGCGCAGGATCGCGCCCGCGCCGCTGGTGAGCGGCAGGACCGAAACGTCGTGGCCGAGCGCGCGGAGACGGTCCGCCAATGCGGCGACCGGCGTGTCCTGCTCGAGCTCGGCGGGCCCGTTGCGGCTGCCGAAATTGGGCAGCGTGACCGCGGCCTGCGGATCGAGCTTCCAGTCGATCGTCGCCAGGATCGCCTTCGCCACGTAGTTGATGATCGACGATCCCCCGGGCGAACCGACCACGAGCCGAACGCGGCCCGCCGGATCATAGACGATCGTGGGCGCCATCGATGAACGCGGACGCTTGCCCGGCTCGACGCGGTTCGCCACCGGCTTGCCGTCGACCGCGGCTCGAACGAGAAATCCGGTGAGCTGGTTGTTGAGCAGGAAGCCGCCGGCGGTCATCAGGCGCGAGCCGAACGCGTCCTCGATCGACGTCGTCATCGCGACGGCGTTGCCATCGCCGTCGACGATCGAGAGATGCGACGTCGACGGCAGCTCGGCCGCGTCGGTGGGCGCGTACGCCAGCCTGCGTGCGCGCTCGCGCGGAGGATCGCCGGGCGCGGCGCGGCCCAGGCTCGCGGTCGCGCGGATAAGGCGCGAGCGCTCGCGCAGGTAGCCCGGATCGACGATGCCGGCGGGAACGTCGACGAACGCCGGGTCGGCGACGAACGCATTGCGATCCGCGAACGCGAGCCTGCCCGCTTCGCTCGCGAAGTGAACGCTCCAGAACGACGCCGGTCCCATCGACGCGACGTCGTAGGGCTCGAGGATGCCGAGGACCGCGAGCACCGTCGTGCCGCCCGACGACGGCGGCGGCATCCCGCACACGCGATGGCGCCGGTAGACGCCGCACACCGGCTCGCGCTCGATCGCCCGATAGCCGGCAAGGTCGGCATGCGTGAGGTCGCCCGGATGCGCTCGGATGAAGCCTCTGCCGTCGCCACGATGTCGTCGGCGATCGGGCCGCGGTAGTACGCATCGGCGCCCTCGCGAGCGAGCGTGCGCAACGTGGAGGCATAGGCGGGGTTGCGCAGCAGCGTCCCCGCGGCGAGCGGCGTCCTCGGCATCGTGGAAATACGCGGACGCGCGCGCGTCGCCCTTCAACTGCCGGTCGGCCGCGATCAGCATCGCGAGCCTGGGCGATACGCGCGGAAACCGCCTTCGGCGGAAAGCGCGATCGCCGGTGCGAACAGCTCGGCCCAGGCGAGCCTGCCGTGCCGGCGTGCGCGAGCTCGGAGCATGCGCACCGGCCGGGAACGCCGACGGCGAGTCCCCATCGCGACCGCCTCGCGAAACGCCATCGGCGTCCCGTCGGGCTTCCGGAAGCGTCCTGGCGACGCGGCGGCCGGCGCGGTCTCGCGACCGTCGTAGGCGATGCAGCCGCGAGCGGCGTGCATCGTGCACGAGCATGAACGCGCCGCCGCCGATGCCCGACGACTGCGGCTCGACGAGACCCAGCACGAGCTGCGCGGCGACCGCAGCGTCGACGGCCGAGCCGCCGCGCGCAAGGATCGCGTGCGCCGCGTCCGTCGCGTGCGGATTCGCGGTCACCGCCATGAAGCGCTGCGCACGGACCGGCGCCTTGTCCCTCCGGACGTCCGGCGCTTCCGGAGCAGGCTGCGCGTGGACCTGCACGCATGCGCAGGCGGCGAAGAACAACAGCAGCGCGGAACGACCCATCGCCCGATTCTAACCGGTTCTGCCCCGGCCCTGGCCGGAGGATGGGGGCTCGAATCTACGCGCCGACCAGCCGATACGCCGCGCGAACGCGGGCCGAGCGTCGGCCCCGGCGTTGCCGGACGGCGCGCCGTACGCGCGGCGATGCCTTCGAAGATCACCGCGAACCGCAGCAGCGCGAACGCGACGTGGAACGGCCATGCCGTCCCTGCGCCCGACGCCAGGTAGTGCCCGATTGTAGTCGTCGAGCGGCAGGATGCCCAGCGCGCCGAGGTCGAGCCCGCGCAGGCCGCCGTACTCGTCGGGCCGCGTGTGCCGCCATCGCGTTGAAGCCGAGGTCCGCGAGCGGATGGCCGAGCGTCGGAGGAGCTCCCGAGTCGAGGATCGCGATCACCGCGGTTCGACCGGATCGAACATCAGGTTGCCGATCTGGAAGTCGCCGTCGGCAGACGCCGCCTCCTGTCCCCCTCGGGAGTGTGCGCCGGCGGCCAGGCGATCAGTCGGTCGAGCGCTGGTTCTCGCGCGTGCTGACGCCCCCCACTGCCGACCAGCGCGGACCTGCCGCGCAGTAGTTCCCCGGCTTCCCGTAGTCGGCCAGCCCGATGGCTGCCGGGTCGACGAGTGCAGCTTCGCGACGTCTCGGCCATCGAACGGCATCGACCGCGCTCGGCGGAGCAGCCCGGGGGAAGAGTGCGCCGCGACACGCGGCCCCGAGCTTCCATCAGGTAGGACGGCGTTCCGACTACGTCGCGCCCGGCGTGGAACAGCACGGTGCGCGGCACTGCCACGCCGGCGGCCCCAGAGGGGCGCATCACCTTGAATTGCGGTCGATGGTGCGTGACGCAGAGCCGCGCGGCGCTTGCACCAGCGAGCGCGTGTCGTAGTCGACGAAGAACGTCGGGTTCGACTGGCCGCCGCCATGCGCGCGACGCGCATCGTTCCCGCGAGCTTTCCGGGCAGCGCCGCGCAGGAACGCGTCGAGGCGTCCCGCGTCGAATCCCGAGGCCTGCGCGACATCGGCTGGCGCGCGCGTCGTGACCGCTCACCCGCCGCCCGACCGCTTCGGACGGTCGAGGTGGTTCCAGTCCCAGAAGGTCTCTGCGCCGCGAGGTGGCGCGATCACTATCTTGTGCACCTCGGACGCGCTGTCGACGAGCCGCGCCCACGCGTAGCGGCAGATCCGCCCGAAAGCGACGTGTCCTTCGAGTAGCCGCGTCCGCTGTTGAGCTGGATCGCCGTGCCGATTGGCGCGCAGCAGTGTTGGCGACGTGCACCTCGGCCATCGACAACTCGTTGCGCGCCATCGCGCCGGCGTCGAGCTTGACGCCGGGGGGATCACGAGCAGGCGCCCGACGCACCTGGAGCGCCAGCCTCGCCGACCAGGAGCTGCACCTGACTCGCGCTCGGCGAGGCGCCCGCCTGCGGACGTCGATGTACGCGGTCGCGACCCGGAGCCGCAGCAGCGCGAGACCTCAACCCCAGCGCATGCAGTGCATTGGCCGTGCGGGCCGAGCCGGGATCTGCGCGACCTTGAGGCCGTCGCCGACGTTGAGCAGGCGATCTCGTCGGGGATC
>JADIZG010000045.1 GCA_016704895.1 Betaproteobacteria bacterium | reverse complement strand
TCGTGATGTCCGAGGTCTGATATAAGGCTTCGGAACGCTCGCCCGCCGGAGACGCCGGCAAGGCGCGCCAGACCGCGAACTTCGCGGCTGCCCAGGGGACGGGATCGGGCCGCGCCTTTCCGCCGCGATCCGACAACGGAAGCATGCCGACGCTGCAGCTACCATGACCGCGATGCATCACCAGGCCCTGGACACCATCGCGTGCCCGGATTGCGACCTGCAGCAATCCATTCCGCCGCTCCGGCCGGGCGCGAGCGCCCGCTGCGCGCGATGCCGCGTCACCGTCGCGAGAAACCCGGTCGATCCGATCGGCCGGCCGCTGGCGTTGAGCGTCGCGGCTGCAGTGGTGTTCCTGATCGCCAACACGACGCCGCTGATGGGACTCTCGGCGGTCGGGCGCGAAGCGTCGACGACGATCCTGGGCGGCGCGCAGGAGATGTGGACGCGGGGCAGCGAGATCACCGCCGTGATCGTGGCGTTCTGCGCCGTGATCGCGCCGGGGGCGTTCATCGCGTTCATGCTGGCCGTCCTGATCGGCGCGAAGCGGACACCCGCGCCGCGCTGGGTCGGCCGGCTGCTGCGCATGGCGACGCTGGTCCAGCCCTGGTCGATGAGCGAGGTGATGCTGCTCGGCATCCTGGTGGCGCTCATCAAGATCGCGCACCTCGCGCAGGTGATCCCGGGCATCGGGTTGTACGCGGTGGGCCTGCTCGTCGTCCTGCTCGCCGTCACCGCGTCGATCTTCGAGCCCCGCGCGATCTGGAGCCGGGTCGTCTGGGCCGACGGGACGCTGCCGCCGGATCTTCGACCGCGCCGTGTAGGGGCGGGCGACCGCGAGCCCGCTGCAGCGTGGGTTTCCACGCGTCCGGAGCTTGCTTCGTGCGGGACCTGCGGGCTGCTGTCCCGCCCGGCCGGGCCGGATCAGCTCGGACAGTGTCCCCGCTGCGGGGCGACGCTGACGAAGCGGCGTCACTTCTCGATCCAGACCACGTGGGCGCTGGTGATCGCCGCGGCGATCCTGTTCGTGCCGGCCAACGCGTTTCCGGTGCTCGTGACGACGACGTTCGGATCGACGGAGCCGTCGACGATCCTCGAAGGGGTCGTCTTCCTCTACCAGGACGGGTCGTGGGTGCTGGCGCTGATCGTGCTCGTGGCGAGCGTGGTCGTGCCGCTCGGCAAGCTCGCGGCGCTCGCCTATCTGATGATCACGGTGCAGGCGGGCTCGATCAGGAGCAACCACGACCGGACGCGGCTGTACCGGCTGGTCGAGCTGATCGGCCGCTGGTCGATGCTCGACGTCTTCGTCGTCGCGTTCATCACGGCGCTGGTGCAGCTCGACCCGCTGATGTCGGTGGCGCCGGGCATCGGCGTGATGTATTTCATGGCGGTGGTCGTGCTGACGATGGTCGCCGCCCACTCGTTCGATCCGCGCCTGATCTGGAACCCCGGCGCGACCACCCGGAGCGCGCATGCCTGACCCCACCGACGACGTCGAACTGCCGCAGGCGACGGTGGTGCGGCCGAAGCGCAGCCGGATCTCGATCGTCTGGATCATCCCGGTGCTCGCGGTGCTGGTGGGCATCGGGATCGCCGTCCAGCGCATCCGCGCCGAAGGCCCGACGATCACGATCGTCTTCAGGGCGGCCGAGGGCATCGAGGCCGGCAAGACCTTCATCAAGTACAAGGACGTGATCATCGGCCAGGTGAAGACGGTGCAGTTCACCGAGGACTACCAGAACGTCGAGGTCACGGCCAAGATCAGCAAGCGCGCGGCGGGGCTGATGGTCGAGGACGCGCAGTTCTGGGTCGTGCGCCCCACGATCAGCCTCTCCGGGATCTCGGGACTCAACACGCTGCTGTCGGGCAACTACATCGGCTTCCAGGCCGGGACGTCGACGGTCGAAGACACGGATTTCGTCGGACTCGACAAGGCGCCGTTCGTCGCGGGCCGGCTCGGGCACGTGTACACGCTGAAGGCGGACGACCTGGGCTCGCTCGCGGTGGGCTCGCCGGTCCATTACCGTCACCTTCCGGTGGGCCAGGTCGTCAGCTTCGAGCTCGCGCCGGACGGCAAGTCGGTGGAGATCCAGGTGTTCGTCAGCGCGCCCTACGACAACTTCGTGCGCCTGGGGACGCGTTTCTGGCGGGTGAGCGGCATCGGCGTCAGCGTCGATGCGAACGGCCTGGACATTCGCACGGAGTCGCTCGCATCGCTGCTCGTGGGCGGGCTCTCGTTCGACGCGCCGCCGTTCATCCACGACACGACCGTCGCTCCGCCCGACTCGGTCTTTCCCCTCTACGGCGACCGCGCCACCGCGATGAAGGCGCGCGACGCGATCACGCGCCAGTACGTGCTTCGCTTCAACGAGTCGCTGCGCGGCCTCGCCGTCGGCGCGCCCGTGACCTACCTCGGCGTCCAGATCGGCGAGGTCGTCGACATCGGCTTCGACTTCGAGGCGGAGAGGCCGAACATCGCGCCGCGCGTGACGATCACGTTCTATCCCGAGCGCCTCCTCGTGTTCTCGGACGCGAACCAGCAGGCCAGGGTCGAGCAGACGCTCAAGAGCGACGACCGGCGGCGCAACGCGTTCCTGCAGCGCCTGGTCGACGATCGTGGCCTGCGCGCACAGCTGAGGACCGGGAGCCTGCTGACCGGGCAGCTCTACGTCGCCTTCGACTACTTTCCGAAGGCTCCCAAGGCGCGAATGGTGCTGAACGGCAAGCTGCCGGAGCTGCCGGTGGTGGCGAGCGGCCTGGTGGATCTCGAGGCGAAGCTGGCGAGCATCCTCGACAAGGTCGACAAGCTCCCGCTCGACCAGATCGCGACCGAGCTCAGGAGGGACCTCGCGTCGCTGGACGAGACACTGACCGGCGCGACCGGCCTGATCAGGCGCGTGGACACCGAGCTCGTGCCGACGATCAAGGCCGACCTCGAGGCGCTGCGCGGGGCGATCGGGAGCATGGAGCGCACGCTCAAGAACGCGGACGCGACCCTCCTCGGCCCCGACGCGCCGGCGCAGCAGGAGCTGCGCGACGCGCTGAACGAGTTCACGCGCGCCGCTCGCAGCATGCGAGTGTTCCTCGACTATCTCGAGCGCCACCCCGAATCGCCGATTCGCGGCAAGCTCGAAGACAAGAGCGTGGCCAAATGATGCGCCTCCGGATCGCCCTCGCAACTCTTCCCGTCGTCGCCGGGCTCGTGGCGGGATGCGGCACCTCGCCGCCTTCGCGGTTCTACACGCTGGCCGCGACGGCGACGTCCACGTCCGCGTCCTCGCCGCAGCCGTCGACGCTGGTGATCGCCGTGGGGCCGGTGACGGTGCCTTCGGTCGTCGACCGGCCTGAATTCGTCGTGAGCACCGGTCCCAACGAGGTGCGGCTCGACGACTTCAACCGGTGGGCGTCGCCGCTGCAGGACAACCTGTCGCGCGCGATCGCCGAGAACCTCGTGGCGATCCTCGGCACGCCGCGCGTGGTCCGGTTCCCGCAGACGCTCGCCACCGAGCCGGACTACCGCGTGGCGGTCGAGGTCCGCACGTTCGAATCGACGCCGGGCAAGTCGACGGCGCTCGACGCGGTGTGGACGGTGCGGCGGGCGAAGGACGGCAGGACGTCCACCGGCCGCACGTCGGCGCGCGAAGCGGTCTCGGAGAGCGGCTACGACGCGCTCGCAGCCGCCCACAGCCGCGCCGTGGCCCGGGTGAGCCAGGACATCGCGAACGCGACGCTGGCGCTGCACGGCGCGCGTTAGCCCGGCGGCGGATCCGGCAGCGCGCGGCCACTCCGGCGCCGCGGACAACCGGCCCGGCCGCCAGCGTCGCGTCGACCCGCCGAGGTGTCCCCGGCCGGCGGCGCGCCGCGTCATGGCGAGTTCCCTTCCACGCGCAAGTCCTCGACGTCCTCGAGCCCGGTGTTTCGATGCCGGGCGACGATCGTCTTGTCCTGGAGGCGCGTGATCGCGCCGCAAGGTCCCGCGTTCGCCATCGGTTGCGGGGCTTGTGCGGCGCGGCAACCCGTGTGGATTGTGCATGATCAAGCACCGCAAGGATCCTGTCGGCTTACCCTTCCCGAGGATTCGAATTTCTGACGACGTGCGCGGTGGGTGGGCGTCGCGGAGTGCGGTCCGACGGCCGCGGGGACGGGAGAGCGGTATCCGCCGAACTGGCTCGGCGAAAAAGCGAAAGGCATCGCGATGCGCTTCACGGAACGCAAGGGTGCGACGGCACCGCTCACGCCAACATCGATCGCTCGTGCGATTGCGCGAGAGGCGGCGCGCGAGGCGCTGCGGTTCGGACGCGCGGCGGCCGCACTGACCGCCGCGGCATCGCTGTCGTTCGCACTGTCGCCCGTGCCGGCGCGCGCGGACGAGATCTCCGACCTCAGGGAGATGGTGAAGCAGCTCGAGGCGCGCATCAGCGCGCTCGAGGCGGAGCGCGCCCCCCCGAAGGCGCCGGTCATCGCGCCTGCCGCGCCCGACGCACCGGTCGCCGCGGCGGTGCCGGCGCCCGCGCCCGAGTCGTCGGAATTCCCCTATGTTCCGGCGGCCACGATGAAGGCGGACGAGGAGGCCTCGCCGCGCGTCGACAACGTGGTCATCGACCCGAAGATGAAGGGATTCTTCAGGATCCCCGGCACCGACACGACGATGAAGGTCGGCGGCTATGCGAAGGTCGACTTCATCTACGACACGAAGCCGATCGGCACGTTCGACTATTTCGTGACGTCCGCGATCCCGACGTCGGGTACCGACACCGGGCGCGGCTCGCAGTTCACCGTCCATGCGAAGCAGACCCGCCTCAACCTCGACCTGCGCAGCGACACGGACTGGGGACCGGCGCGGATCTTCTTCGAGGCGGACTGGTACGGGGACGCGAGCTACGGCTTCTCGTCGGGGGGCTACCGGTTCCGCCTGCGTCACGCGTACGGCCAGGTGAGGAATTTCGCCGCCGGCTACAGCTTCAGCGCGTTCATGGACAACGACGCGTTGCCGGACACGCTCGATTTCGAAGGGCCGGGCAGTGCGGCGTACCTGACGCTCGCCGGCGCGCGCTACACGTGGAAGGTCGGCACGAACGCGAACCTGAGCCTCGCGGCCGAGGCGCCGAACGCCGATGTCACGGTGCCCGTTGGCGGCGGCCGATCGACGTTACCGGACGTCACCATGCGCGCACGCTGCGAAGCCGATTGCGGCCACCTGCAGCTCTCGGGCGTCTGGCGCAAGCTCGGGTGGCGGAGCGGCGAAGGGCCGGGCGACCAGACCAACGGATACGGCATCAACCTTGCCGGCAGCCTGAAGACGGTCGGCGACGATTACGTGGTCGTGGGCGGCATCTGGGGCAAGGGCATCGCGCGCTACGTCAACGACGTCACCGGCTCGGGGCTCGACGCGGTCGTCGATCCCGACGGCAACCTGCAGGCGCTGGAGGAATACGGCGGCTACGTGGGCTACACGCACTACTGGTCGCCGAAGCTCCGCTCGACCGCCGTCGTCAACTACCTCGGCATGAGCAACAAGTCCTGGCAGGCGGGATCGTCGTTCTCGAACAGCCAGTACTACTCGGCGAACCTGATCTGGAACCCGGCGGGCTCGTTCAACGTTGGACTGGAACTCCTCTACGGGCGCTACCGGACCTACGACGGCCTGAGCGCGAACGACACGCGCATCCAGGCGAGCGTGCAATACGATTTCGTGCGCTGGCCGGTCAGCCTGACCGGGGACAGACCCGGTTGCGGCGCCGTGCAAAATGGTCCGCCCCGGTCAGTGCCCGTCCGCGGCGGATCCGCGACGATGCGCATTATGATGGCGGACCCTTCGGGCGATGCGCAGCCGGGCTTCCGGGGCGCGCGACCCTGCCGAACCGATATCCGACATCCGACGGGAGTGACGAGATGGCCGACGCCATGAACGAGCGCCTCGCGATCCGCGAGCTGGTCGAGAACTGGGCGGTGTGGCGCGACGCGGGCGACTGGGAGCGCTTCCGCACCGTCTGGCACGACGACGGCCGCATGATGGCCACCTGGTTCCAGGGGACGGCCGACGAGTTCATCCGCGTGACGAAGGAAGGCTGGGACAAGGGCGTCAGCATCCTGCATTTCCTCGGCGGCAGCTCGATCGACGTTGCCGGCAACCGCGCGATCGCGCAGACCAAGATGACGATCTCGCAGCGCGCGGACGTCGACGGCGTGCGCTGCGACGTCGTGTGCACCGGGCGGTTCTACGACTTCGTCGAGAAGCGCGCCGGACGGTGGGGCGTAGTGCTCCGCCAGCCGATCTACGAGAAGGACCGTCTCGACCGCTCGATCCGGCGGCGACGCTCGCGCTCGACCGCGGACTGCTCGAGAGCTTTCCCGAGGGCTATCGCCACCTCGCGTACCTGCAGACGAAGATCGGCTTCAACGTGAAGCGCGACATGCCCGGGCTCAAGGGACCCGCCGTCCAGGCGCTCTGCGCACGCGGCGCCTCCTGGCTCGCCGGCGGTCTGCACGGCGGCTGACGCACGCCGAGGCGCGGATGCGCGACGCGGGAAACGAGTCGCGGAAGCTCGGATCTCTTCTCGCGTCGCGCAACACGGGCGAGGACACGTTGCGCCAATCCCGGATCGAAACCGCGGAACCGTCGGGCGCCGAACGGCTCGCGTTCCTGCGACGGCGCGGCGGCGTCTACCTGAACCGCTCGCGCCGCTCGGTCTGGGTGCACGCGCGCGATCCGGAAGACTTTGTCGCGGCATCGCGGGTGCTGAAGTGGATTCGAGGAGCGGTCGCGACCGACCGGCTCCTGCTCACGTCATCGTCATGGCGGACCTGCTCCTGGCTCGCCTCGCGCTTTCCCAACGACAACGTGCTTCCGCCGCCCTTGGGCGCGAGGCCGCTCGTCGGCCGCTTCTTCCGCCAGTTGCGTCCGCTGATGCTGGTCTGCGTCGGCGACATCGAGCGGATCGGCATCCCGCTGCTCGAACGCGCCCGCCGGGACGGCGTGCCCGTCGCGCTCGTCGACGTTGCGGCGCTGCCATCGCCGGCGATCGTGCCGTACCTCGACCTGTGCTGCGTGCGCACCGCCGAGCTTGCCGAAGCGATCGCGGCGCTCGGCGTGCCGCGCGCGCGCATCCGCGTCACCGGAAGCCTGCGCGGTGACGCGGCATTCGACGCCGGACCGTGCGACGACGCCTCGCAGCGCACGATCGCGGCGCTCGAACCGTTGTTGGCGACGCTCCCGTCGCCGCCCGGTGGCGTGTCGGACCGGACGGCGCCGCGCCGGATGGACGAGCTGGCGCGGTCGCTTCCCGGACGCCTCGTCGTCGCGACGCGCCGGGGCCGCCGATGCGACGGCTGGGAGGCGCTCGCCGAGCGGCTCGGCCGTCCTGCGACGATCCTCTGCCTCGGAAACGGCCCGTCGTCGGAAGATCCGCGTCTGGCCGGCATCGCGCACGACGCGCTGTTTCGCGTGAACTGGCGGTGGTTGGAGCGTGGCCTGCTCACGCAGCCGGACATGGTGTTCGTCGGCGACCTCCGGACGACGGCGCACGTCCGCGACTGCGTGTTCGGATTCCGGACGGTCGCCTGGGAATCGGAGGTGCTGTTGCGGCATCTGCTCCTGAACGGCAGCCTCCGCCGGCTCGAGTATTTCACCTGCGAGCGCGCCTCGCCGTTCCTGAACGACGACCGCTGGCCGGCGCATCCGACCAACGGGGTCGTCATGGTGGCGACGGCCGCCGCGCTGAAGCCGCGCAGGCTCGTCGTCGCCGGAATCGATCTCTACCTCGATCCGCGCGGACGCTATCCCGGCGACGCGACGCCGGACAACGATCTCCCGCAGATGCACTCGCGCGAGGTCGAGCTCGAGATCCTCGAACGCTCGCTCGCGGACTTCGAGGGCGAGGTCACGATCCTGAGCGAGCCGCTGCGCGGAGCGCTGGCGGCGCGTGGGCACGGGCGGGGATCGTGAGCATTCCAGTCTCCGTCGTCATGCTGGCGCAGAACTCCGCCGGGACGGTGGATCGCGCGCTCGCGTCGGTGCGCGCATTCGACGAGGTGGTGGTCGTCGACGGCGGCAGCGTCGACGCGACTGCGAGCATCGCCGCCGCGTACCCGAACGTCGTCTGGCGAGTGCACCCGTTCCGGGGCTTCGCGGAGCAGCGCAACTTCGCGCTGCGCCAGGCCTCGCACCCCTGGTGCCTCGTCCTCGACAGCGACGAGACGGCCACGCCCGAACTCGTCGAGGGCATCGCCAGCCGGCAATGGGAAGACGCTCCGGCGTCGCTGTACTACGTGATGCGGACCGACTGGTTCATGGGCAGGGAGCTGGACCGCGGTTACGCGCGCAGCATCTCGCACGCCCGGTTCTTCCGGAAGGCGCGCGTCGACTACCGCGGTCACGTCCACGAGAGTCCCTTCGTCGACGGCCGGAAGCCGTACCGCGATGCCGAATGGGCGGGAACCCTTCCTGCCGACTGGCGCATCCTGCACCGTCCCGACAACGACCTCGAGGACGAGCTCGCGCGGATCGGGACCTATTCGCTCCTGAAGGCGAGGGAGCGGATCGAGGCGGGGGAGCGCATCGGGGCCGCGGGCGTCGTGCTGGCGCTCGTCAAGGACGCCGTCACCGTCTACCGGCAGGAGTGGCGCAACGGGCGGCGAGGTTTCGTGCGCACGGTCCTCGTCTGCTGCCACCGCTGCCTCGTCAACGTCGCAATCTACGCGGAGCGTGTGAGGCGGGAACGCTGAACGCCTCGACGGCGGCGGCGCGCTACCTCCAGTGCAGCTTCACGTAGGGGACGTCGACCTCGTGCGGCTTCGGGTCGCCGTGGAAGACCATCACCCGGCATCCGTCCGGCAGCTTCCTCCTGCCGTGCTTCTTGTAGCTCAGGACCATGCCCGGCGGAAAGCAGTGCGATCCGATGTCGGCGCGCGCGTAGAGCTGGCGCGACGTCCACTCCTGGTCGCCGCCGTACCGGACGTTGCCTTCCCAGTAGACCACCTTGTCATGGCTGCCGAGGTAGGCATCCCATTCGCGCTTCTTGACCAGCCGCCCCTCGGCCACCTTGCGGCGGAAGTTGTCGATGACGTGGTGGTGCCGGTTGAGGTGGAACCGCATGACCGACGCGTTGTACTGGAGATCGTCGAGCCGGTACCAGTCGACGACCCCGACGAAGGGATCGTCCGGACGGGTCGTGGCGATCGGCGTCAGGTCGCCGGTGACGACGACGTCGAGGTCGAGGTAGAGGCCCACGCCCTCCAGGGGCAGGCGGTCGAACAGCAGCAACTTGTTCCAGCAGTACTCGAGGTCGGTCTGCAGGAAGGGCAGGGTCTCGATCCCGTGCTCGAGGCCTGCGGCGTTGTCGGTGAGGCAGATGAACCGGTGCGGCAGCGGCAGGTTGCGCGACACCATGTTGCGGAGGCGATTGACGTAGTCCGCCGGATACTTGGTTCCCCACTTGACGCACAGCACGTTCAGCACGGCGCCCCCTCGGAGCCAAGGCGTGCGCTGCGGGTCATTCCGCGACCACGTGTCGGCCCGAGCCGGCGACCTCGGCGCCGGGCGCCTCTCGCCGGGGTGGCGGCACCTCGAGCACGCGGGCGAGGAACCGGTCCATGCGGGGCGCGTTCGCGCGCAGATCGAAGGGCCTGCTCATGTCGTGGGGAAGCCGCATTCCGCACGCTGCGCGCGCGTCGGGGCCGGACAGGAATGCGACCCAGTCGTCCGCCGAGTCGCGCAGGACGACCTGCGGGTGATCGATCGCGGGGAGCCCGCGCATCCCGAAGCGCGTCGAGAGGAGCGGCATGCCGTGGTACAGGCCCTCGGCAGCCTTGACCGACACGCCTGCGCCGTAGCGCAGGGGCACGACCATCCAGTCGCACGTCGACCAGACCCGTCGCAGGTCGTCGACGAAGCCGTGCGCGATCACGCGCGGATGCCGCGGACGACGTCCCGGCTGCTCTGGCCGAAAAGGTGGACGCGAACGTCGCCGTCGACGCGGTCGAGGACGTTATCGACGAGCCAGCGCGCGCCGTCGAGGTTCGGCCACCACGTGAAGTTGGCGAGGAAGCCGACGTCGAGCCGCCCCGACGGCGGCTTGGCGATTCGCTGGGGAGGCTCCGCGAACTGCGGCGGCAGGACGATGTGCTCGAGCCCGGGCATCTCGCGCGCGCATTCGGCGCCTTCGGATCCGGACAGGTACACGGCTGCGCGTACGCTGCCCAGCCGCGCGCGCTCGAATGCGTCGAGGCGCGCGCAATCGCGCAGCAGCCAGCGGCGCAGGAGTCCGGCATGCGGGAACGTGGCCGCGACCTGGTCACCGTACACGTGAGCTTCTCGATTGTGGACGATCGCGAGCGTGCGGCAAGCGCGCGGCGCCTCGTCCAGGCACCAGAGGAGGTCGGAGCCGTTCACGATCAGCAGGTCGAACGCGGCGCGATCGAGTGCCTCCCGGACCTGCCGGCGGTACGAGCGGCTGCGCAGGAAGCGCACCTTGGCCGGCACCCCGGTCCACGGCGCCGCAACGACGGACGCCGCCTGCCGAAGCCCGGGCCAATGCGGCTCGGGCGCGATGACCGACAGGTCCGCATTCCACGGGGCGCCGCGGAGCCATTCGACCAGCCCCCGGGTAACGGTCCATGCGCCGCCGCGCCGGATGTCCGGATCGACGATCGACAGCATCAGGACGCGCAGGCCGGTGTGGAGCATCGTCGGTGCGCAACGCAGCGGCGTGGATCGCGTCACGCGCCCGGCTATCAAAGCATAGGCGGCCCCGGGTCGCAATGGCGACGGCGGCGCGGCGGCCCCGGCGGACCTCGCCACGGAGGCGCGAATCGCGGTGCCGCATAATGCGGGCTCTTCGTCCCGCCGGACCGGGCCACGACCGATGATGATCCGCCATCCCGACGACGTCACCCGCGCCGTGCTTTCCGAGATCGAGCGCGCGCCCGACGCGCGCTGGCGCGAGATCATGAGCGCGGCCGTTCGCCACCTGCACGGCTTCGCGCGCGAGGTCCGACTCACGGAGGCGGAGTTCCAGCAGGCCTGTGCGGTGATCGCGAAGCTCGGGCAGCTCACGAACGAATCGCACAACGAGGTCGTGCTCGCGGCAGGCTCGCTGGGCCTGTCGTCGCTCGTGTGCCTCATCAACAACGGCGACCGTGGACGGACCGAGACGACGGCCAACCTGCTCGGCCCCTTCTGGCGCGCGGGCGCGCCTGCGACCGCCAACGGCGCGAGCATCGTGCGCTCGCCGACGCCCGGCGATCCGCTGTTCGTCAGGGCGACGGTCCGCGACCGGGAAGGACGTCCGGTTGCCGGCGCCACGGTCGACGTCTGGCACGCGTCGGGCGAGGGCTTCTACGAGAACCAGGACCCCGGGCAGGCGGACATGAACCTGCGCGGCGTGTTCACGACGGACGAGGGCGGTTGCATCTCGTTTCGCACCGTCCGGCCGGGGGGCTATCCGATTCCGCTGAGTGGCCCGGTCGGCGCGCTCCTGCGCATGCAGGGGCGCCACAACCTCCGGCCCGCGCACGTGCACTTCATGATCGTCAAGCCGGGATTCAAGACGCAGTTCTCGCAGGTCTACGCGAGCGACGATCCGAACCTGGAGACCGACGTGCAGTTCGCGGTGACGCGCAGGCTCGTCGGTCAATTCGTGCGCCACGACGACTACGAGTTCACGCTGGAGCCGGGCGAGTCGCCGTTGCCGGTAAGCCGCCGACCACAGGGCGGGCGCGCGACGCCCGAAGCTCGAGATCCTCGAGCGGCGCTGAGCGTTCCGGGTCCGCGGTCCGGCGCATTGCCCGCCGCGGGTCGTCGCGCCCGCCATCGGCATTTGGCTGACAGAGAGGAAGCCGATGAAAGCGATATTGATCGACCCCGCGGACTCGCTCGCTGGCAGTGGTCGACGGTCGGGAGTGGACATCGCCAGGCTGATCGGTTCGACACCATCGAGTCCGAGGCCGTCGGGACGGCGGGCGACCGGCTCCATTTCGACGAGGAGTGCTTCCTGCGCGGGAACCGGCGGCCGCTTTCCAGGTCGACAGCCTCGTACCGATTTCGGGCAGGGCGGTGGTCACGGGCGCGTCGGGCGATGGCACGACGTTGCGCGACGTGGCCACTGACGCGGAAAGCCTTCGCAGCAGGATCAAGTACCTTCCTGATTCGCG
>JADIZG010000044.1 GCA_016704895.1 Betaproteobacteria bacterium | reverse complement strand
ACTCGTCCGATGATTAATTGAGGTCTAGCCATGCCGAAAAGCACCGCCACCTGTAACAGCATCCTTGCGCTGATCTTCAACGCTACGGCGTGGGCAGACATTGCCGAGGACGATACAACGTCGCCGCTGGCGAATCTGTACGTTTCGCTGCACACAGCCGATCCCGGCGTCGGCAACAACCAGACGACTAACGAGACTGCGTACACGAACTACGTCCGCGTCGCGGTTGCGCGGACGACGGGCGGGTGGGATGCGCCGGCCGCGGCGGCGACCGCGAACGCGGCGCTGATCCAGTTCGCGCAATGCGGCGTGACGGGCGCGACGCTGACTCATGTCGCCATCGGGACGGCCTCGGCGGCGGCGGGACGGTCCTGTACGCGGGCGCGCTGTCGTCGTCGCTCGCGGTGGCGAACGGCATTCAGCCGCAGTTCGCGGCGGGTGCGCTGGACGTGACGGAGGCGTAGGTGACCACGTACACCTGCAGGCGTGCAACGCCCCGGCGAAGGTCGTGAATGGGACGATCACCGCGGACTTGCGGGTGCAATGCGGCGATCGTCGCGCACATGAAGGCGCACGCGACCGGCGAGAGGCGGGGGCGAAGTAGTGGGCTTTCGAACGTTCGGGAGTACGCCGCTGCCGAGGAAGCGGGGCAGTCGTGGATTACGGGCTTTCGTAAGCTGGTGGCCTCGCCCGCGACGGTGACGAGCAACTGGCTTGATCTGACGTACTCGGGCGGGTCGCCGCCTGCGAATTTCTACGCCTCGGAGCCGCTGGTTGCGGCGGAGGTGGAGGCGGACAAGGGCATCTATGTGCCCACGGTATCGACGGCGGACCAGTATCTGCACCGGCTCACGTTGATGGCTCTGGCGGCGAGCGCGACGACGACGAGCGCGAACAATACGCCGTTCATGTTGATGGACTACTTGCTCTATTACCCGTTCATTGATACCGATGCGGCGGGCGAGGAACAGCTACTCGACAATACCGTGACGATCCCCCGGTATGACGCGGGGCAAGTGATTGCGATTGCGCAGTCGGCGTCGTCGGCGGTCGGGCAGTTCACGATGAGCTACACGAATCAGGACGGGACGGCGGGGCGCACCTCGCAGAATACGTTCACGCTGGCGACGATCACGGGCGGCGGGCAGTCGCTCATCTCGAATGCGAGCGCGGCCGGTACGCTGCCATTCGTGGGGTTGCAGACGGGCGATACCGGCGTGCGGTCGATCGAGTCGGTCACATTCAGCGTTGCGGGCGGCGGGCTGGTCTGTCTGGTGATCGTCAAGCCGTTGATGCGCGGCATCATGCCGCAGGTGTCGCGGCGGACGACCTCGAGCAACCTCGAAAGCTACGGGTCCGCGGCGCAATACGACATGATCTTGCACCAAGCGCGCCCGCCGAAACTGGAGGCCGGCGCGGTGCTCGGCTTGATGCTGCGCGGCGATGGCGGGTCGCTGGCGACGACGAACTTCGTCGGCATCCTCGAAACAATGTGGAACTAGGAGCGGCCCAATGGGTTGGACCTCGCAGGACAATCTGATCGACGACCTGACCAATAACGGGCAGGGGGACGTTGCGTTCTGCCAAAAGACGCTGACGGCGGTGCAGATCGCGGGCACCTGGTGCATCCTCGGGCCGCACGGCAACACGCCGCCCGCGTCAACGTATGCCGGCGCGTCGCTGACCTACGTTCCGACGGATGACACATGGAGCGAGGGCGTCATCTGGACGGGCGGCGACAAAGACCCCGAGACTAAACACTTCCTCTCGGCGGGCGCGTCGGTCGTCGCGGCGGCGGGTGCGCCGTGGTACATCATGGCGATCGACCTCGTTGGCTACGTCCCGCTGACCGGCGCGGACGTTTCCACGACGGGCACGAAAACCGTGACGATGACGGCGATCGGCGCAGGTGCGGGTACGGGGGACCGCTACGCGAACGGCGAGGGGCTGCGCCTGTTCGTCGCGGCGGATACCGCGATGGGCGCGAACGCGCCGACTTGCATCGTCAACTATCTGGACACCGGCGGCGGTGCGGGCGCGACGACGACGTTCACCTCGACGGCATCGCTCCCGCTTGGCGCGGTCCTGAACAGCGGCGCGGCGGCGAACAAGCACAACCCCTTCCTGCCGCTCGCGGCGGGCGATACCGGCGTCTCGGATATCGTCAACCTCGTATGGGCGGGCACGGCGCACGCCTCGGGTACCGTCATCATCGGCTTGTGCAAGCCGTTGTGGGTGATCCCGGTCCCGGCGACGGGCCTCTATACGAAGGTCGATTTCGTCAATTCGCTCCCGTCGATGCGCCAGATCAAGGACGGCGCGAATATCCAGTACCTCATGTTCCAGACCGGCGCGACGACGAGCGCGGGCATCATCATGGTGGACTTCGATTACGCCTGGGGCTGATTCGTGGGCCTGCTGACCAACGGCTTCCGCGACTCCATCGGCGTCTTTCAGTTCTACGGGGCCGGGACGGTGAATGGCGGGTATCCGTCTACGCTGGTCGCCAATTTCGCGCGGACGGGTCGCAATCGCAACTTCGCGGCGGGGTCGGGGATCGCGGACGGCACGGTAGGCAGGCCCTATGGCTACCGCGCGCCGGGCGCGTGGATCATGCCGCAAAGGCTGGCGCGCTGTCGGCGCACAACATCATCCTTGGGGATGGCGATCTCGTCGGCGCTATCGCAGGCGGCAAGAACGGCGAGGCGACGCTATCGGGGTCGGGGACGCTGACCGGCACGGCGGCACTAATCGTCTCGTTGGTCGCTGCGCTGTCGGGGTCGGGGACGATCAGCAACGCGGCGCTGCTGGCCTACCTGAATCTCGCGGCCGAGCTGGCCGGCTCGGGCGATCTGGCGGGCGCGGCGTCGGCCCTGGCGCACGCAGTGGCGGTGCTGGAGGGCGAGGGCACGATCGCCGGCACAACGACCGCTACGGCGCTAGGAACGCTCGCAGCGGCGATCACGGTGACGGGGGGCACCCTGACCACCGCCAACGTCGGCGCGTCAGTCTGGGGCGCTCTGGCGGCGAGCAACAACGACGCCGGCACGATGGGCGAGAAGCTCAACGACGCCGGCAGCGCGTCTAATCCGTGGACGGAGGTGATCGAGTCGGGCTACACCGCAGCGCAGATCCTCCGATTGATCGCGGCGGCGGTGCAGGGCAATGCAAGCGGGCTTGAAGATGGCACGCCGACGTTCAAGGGGCTGGACGGGACGACGGATCGCGTCACGGCGACGTACAGCAGCGGGACGCGCACGGTAACTGGCCGCGACGCGGACTAGCATGGCCTGGTTCGGCCAATCGCTCGGGACGACGTTTACCGGGGAATGGTGGGGCGATCTGCCGGCGCCGGTTGTCGCGCCAGACGGCAGCTACCGCCCGACGGCGGGCGAGTACGCCGATGCGATCCTCGGGCTAGGTGGACGCCCGACGATCAAGCCGGAGGTCGTAGAGCGCGAGGCCGAGCGGCGCGGGGTTGAGCCTGAAGCGGCGCGCGTTGTCGAGTCGGTCGCGGTAGCGATCCCGGCCGGCGCGACGGAGGTTGATGCATCGCGCGAATTGCTGCGGGCGCTCGAGGCGTCGCGGATCGAGTGGCGGCGCGCGTATGACGACTTGCTGACATGGTATGTCGGCGTCCTGCGCGAGATCGCCGCACTACGGCAGGCGCAGCTAGATGACGATAACGCGGCGATCCTGCTGCTACTGATGGAGCATTGACCTATGGCGGCGACCGCTAGCATTCTGATCCAAGGCACGATCAGCGACGCCCCTACGGGCGGGCGCACCATCGGGCCGATCACGCTTACGTCATCGTCCGCGAACGGCGAGGTGCAGCGCATCGTCCTTCAGGCCGGCGCGAACACGATCACGACCCCGACGGTCCCGGCGACTAGCGGGTGCATCATCAAACTGCCGAGCACGAATACATCGGTGACGACGCTAAAGGGCGTGGCCGGGGACACCGGCATCGCCATCGGCAAGGTTACGACGCTCGTGCTCAATTGGGATTCGACCGCCGCTCCGGCGTCGTTCGTGCTGTCCTCGGTTTCTACGCAAACCGGGCTTGTAACGGAGATCGTTTTCTTCTAACCGCACCTAGCCGGTTGCTAGGGTTGAGGGCCGCTTGCGGCCCTTTTTCATTGGTGGATCAATGTCTGACTTCTTTGAAGTTGCACCCTCGGAGCCTAGTGCTCCGTCATCCGTGCCTGCGGACGAGTCCGCACAATCCGCGCCGAATTCCACGGAGGCGCAGCCGGCAGAATCCACGCCGAAGGACACTCAACCCGATGCCGCTGCGGAAGCGCGCAAGGCATTCAAGGGCGTCCAAAAAAGGATTGATGAGCTAACCCGTCAACGCTACGAAGCGGAAGAACGGGGGAAGCGGGAAGCCGATCATTGGCGGTCGCAGGCGGAGGCGTTGCACGCGCAAATGCAGGAAGCGCAGCGCAACAAGCCTTTGCCGAGACTCGACCAGTACCCGGACCTGGAGACGTTCACGGCGGAGCTTGCCAAGGAGCAGGCCGAGCGAATCATCACGGAAAGACTCGGTGCGGAGCGCGCGGCATTCTACGCGCAACAGCAGCAGGCGCAGCAACAGGCGCAGGCGCAGCAATCGCAACAGCGATTTGTTGCCGAGTTGGAGTCCCGTATATCGAAAGCGGAGAAGAAATTCCCCGACTTCCGCGAGGTGATTCAGTCTCCCGATTTGCCGGGCATCATCGGCACGCCCGCATTTGGCGCGATTTGGGAAAGCAACATCGGGGCGGAGGTGATGTACCACATCGCCAAGAATCCCGAGAAGGCTCACCAGATCATGGCGCTATCCCCTGTTGGACAGGTGCGCGAGATTGCGCGCATCGAAGCGGCCATAGAGGCCGGACGGACGGTTAGCTCGGCACCGCCGCCCACGGAATCCGTGGGAGGTGGCAAAGGGACTGCGACGAAAGACCCCGGCGACATGAACATCGACGAGTTTTTCAAGTGGCGCCGGAAGTCGATCGCGCAAAAACGCAGCTAATCACGCGCACGTTACGGACATAGGGCCAGCGTGCGCGATCAAAGGAAACGGACATGAGCAACACTAACAAAGTCATTGACATGATTGCGAAGGAAGCCCTTCGCGTCGCGCACGAGAAGGCTACCTTTATCGGTAGCATCAATCGCAGCTATGACGACTCTTTCGCCAAGAGCGGCGCGAAGATCGGCAGCACGCTGCGCGTGCTCGACCCCAACCAGTACACGCGCCGGCAAGGCTCGCGCATCATGAACGTGCAGGACCAGAATAGCTCGACGCAGACGATCACCGTCGCCACGCAGGACGGCGTTGATATGCGTTTCAACAGCGCCGAGCTGGCCCAGGACATCGACTATCTGTCGGAGCGGTACATCTCGCCGGCTATGTCGGCGCTGGTGTCCGGCATCGACGGCGACTGTCTGACGACCGCGACCAAGGAAACCTTCAATACCGCCGGCACCGCCGGCACGGTTGTCGGTACCGTTACGTCCGGTTTCTCGGATACGTCGGCGCTCGGCAAGGCCCGCGCGAAGCTCAATCAGGGGCTTGCCCCGATGGACGATCGCTCGGTGCAAATGGACTCGGTGACGATGGCCTCGGTTGCCAACGGCATCAAGGGCCTGTTCCTGCCGAAGACGGAGGTCGAGCGCGCGTGGCGCGATGGCTTCATCGGGCAGACGGCGGCGAGCACGTTCTACGAGAACGAGCGCACCTGGAGCCTGACGAACATCTCCGATGTTACCGGCACGACCGATGCGGCCTCGCTGGTCACCGATGGCGGCACGACTGTCGATATGCACTCGACGGTTGTTTCGCCTGCGGTCGGCTGCGTGTTCACCATCGACGGTGTCTATGCGTGCCACCCCGAAACGAAAGCGGCTTACGCGCACCTGCAACAGTTCACGGTCACCACGACCTCGGCTGGTGCGGGTTGCACGGTGTCGCCGACGATCTATCTCGGGCTGTCGGATAGCACCGCCGCGAAGCGTAACGTCTGCTCGTCGTCCGGCGCCGCTCTGGCGCTGACCGACTTCAACAGCAAAACGCTTCTGTTCCACGGCTCGGCGTCCACGACGTATCGCCAGAACCTCATGTACCACCGCGATGCGTTCACGTTCGTTACGGCGGACCTGCCGCTGATGGACGACGCGCACAAGTGCGTGCGGATGACGAAGGACGGCATTTCGCTGCGGGTCTGGCAAGCTTCGGACATTCGCAACGATGAGCTGCTCCTGCGGATCGACGTCTTGTATGGCTTCAAGACGCTCCGTCCGGCGTGGGCCTGCCGCATCTCTAACTAACCATCCGGTAACGGCGGGGGCTTCGGCCCCTGCCAACGAAAGGGCATCAAATGGCTACTTACGAGCAAGTCACTTATAACTCGCCGGATGGCGCGCAGGTCGGCAGCGGGATTTCGGAGAAGGTCGCGTTCTACGGCACGACTCCGATTTCGCAGCGGGCCGGCGCGGCGCAGGCGACCTCCCTCGTCGCCACGGCGTCGTCCGCCGATGTGACGACCGACGTCAAGGCGGCGATCATCGAAATCATGAACACGCTGCAAGCCGCCGGTATCTGGAAGGGCGCGGCCTAACGCGCTAACAGGGGCCGCCTTCGGGCGGCCCCGCTTCCCATGTCGCAGAGCATCATCATTTGCACGCCGACGCTGATTCGGCCGCATCAAGCGTACCTCGACGCGCTAGAGGCTTCGGTCCCGGCCCTTGACGCTGCGGGCATCAAGCATCAAACAACCTTTGAGCTTCGCTGCACATACATTAGCTACGCGCGGGCGCAAATGCTGCACCGGGCGTTGCAGACGGACGCCGATGCGTTCGTGTTCATTGATCACGACATGGCGTGGACGCCGGAATCGCTGGTCAAGCTGGTGCAGACGAAGGGCGACGTAGTGTCGGGGCTGTATCGGTACAAGCACGAGCCGGTCGAATACATGGGCACGCTTTGGGGCGACGGTAAGGTTGTAGAGCGCGACGACGGCTGTATCCGTGGCGCGTGGATTCCTGCGGGCTTCCTGAAGGTCACGCGGGCCGGCGTGCGGCGGTTCATGAAGCGGCACCCTGATTTACTGTTCGGCAACCCGGAGCGGCCGGCGGTTGACCTGTTCAATCACGGCGCGCGCCAGGGCGTCTGGTTCGGCGAGGACTATTCCTTCGCGCAGCGATGGATTGATGATGGCGAGGAAGTGTGGATCGTGCCGGACCTTGATCTGGACCACCATTCGGCGGACGCGGTGTTCCCCGGCAATTTCCACAAGTTCCTGCTCTCGTTGATCGGTAAGCCGTGAGGGTGCTTCATGTCGGATGTGGCGGCGATCCGCTGCCAGCGTATTTCGGGGCGGATGTGCAGGAAACGCGGCTCGACATAGACGCGACGTATGAGCCGGATATTGTTGGGAGCATGACGGCGCTAGGCGACATAGGCCCATTCGACGCGGTGTATTCGTCGCACTCGCTAGAGCACCTATACCCGCACGATGGCGCGCGGGCGCTGCGCGAGTTCCTGCGAGTGCTGGTGCCGGGCGGCAAGGCTCTGGTGATCGTGCCCGACCTGGAGGGCGTGACGGCGGATACGCGCGTGCTGTACGAGTCGCCGGCGGGGCCGGTATGCGGGCGCGACATGATCTACGGCATGACGCGGCTGCTGGAGGGGCATCCGTACATGGCTCACCGGACGGGATTTGTGAAGGCGACGCTAGAGCGGGCGCTGCGTGAGGCGGGCTTTGCGGTCGCGTTGTCGATTCGGGCGAACGATTACCAATTAGTAGCGATTGGCATCAAGGGGGCCGAATGACTGTTTCAACCTACGCCGAGCTTAAGACGGCAATCGGGAACTATGCGGCGCGCGGCGACTTGACCGATCGCGCCGACGAGTTCATCGACAAGGTAGAGGCGAAATTCCGGCGCCGGCTGCGACTGCGCCCGATGGAGGCCACAACGACGGGGACGATGGTCGCGGATACGCCGACGATCCCGCTGCCGCTCGACTTCCTCCAGGTGCTTTCGTTCATCTTCGATATTGGGTCCGAAAACCCGCGCAAGCTGGAATTCATCACGCCGGAACAGGGCGACGCGCTGGAGTACGGGTCGAGCGGCACGCCGCGCTGGTACACGTTCGTCGGGCAGGCAATCCGCATCTATCCGACGCCCGATAGTGCATACGACTATACGATCCGCCACTACGCGAAGTTCGCGCCATTGTCGGCGTCGAACACTACCAATTTCCTGCTGACCGAATACCCGGACGCCTACGAATACGGCTGCTACATCGAGGCGTGCGCGTACCTCGGGGACATTGGCGGGCAGCTTCAGGTATGGGTGCAGGGCTTTGAAACGACGATGGCTGAAATAAAGAAGTCCGACCGTTGCGAGCGCAACCGGACGCCGACGATGCACTTCGATCCGGCGCTACTCGGCGCCGGCTCGTCCAACATCGAGACGGATTCCTAATGCCGAAATGGGTTCCCATCGCGTGGCGTCCTGACCTCGATTGTTCGTGGGAGGTCGCGCCCGGCGCGCTGACGATCTGCCGGGGCTTCACGCCGATGCGTCGTGGGACGTATGCGACGTACAAGATGGAGGACACCATTGCGTCGTACACCTCTACGACGATCCCGCTCGTTGCGGGGATCACGCGGAAGGCTGCGGGCACGGCGCGGTTTTTCATCTTCAACGTGCAGAGCATCTACGAGTTCGATTCCACGACGACGGCGGTTGATCGGTCGAAGGGCGGCGGGTATTCGGCCAGCACTACCAATTGGACATGGACGCAGTTCGGCGACACGACGATCGCCACGAACCTATACAACCCGGTGCAGTATTCGTCGGCCGGCGCGTTCGCGGACTTGGCGGGATCGCCGCCCAAGGCGCAGTTGATCGCGTCGAATATGGGTTTCGTCATGCTCGCCAACATTGACGACGGGACCGCGAAGCCGGACGGTTGGGCGTGCTGCGATATTGAGGACATTACCGACTGGACGCCGACCGCGACCAATCAGGCCGACTCCAATCGGCTGTACGACACTCCCGGCCCGATTCGCGCGCTTGAGCCGCTGCGGGATTCGATCATCGCGTACAAGGATGATTCGATCTATTCCGCCGAGTACGTCGGGGATTTGGTGAACGGGATCATCTGGCAGTGGCGGCTCATTTCCGACAAGGTGGGCGCGTCGTCGGCGCACGGCGTCTGCCGCGTCAACGATCAGCACTATTTCATTCACCGGAGCGGCTTCTACGTCTTTGACGGAGCTGCGGTGCGGAAGATTGGGCGCGAGTGTACCAATTTCCTGTTCGATACCGCGAACAGCGGCGGGGTCAATCCGACGACGGCGCAAGTGGCGTATGACGCGCGCGAGAATATCGTCTGCTTCACATGGACGGCGGCTAACGTAAACGGCCGCGACGCGCAGGCGTTCTACAACATCGAGACGGGCAAATGGTCGCATGGGGCGGGGCAAACGTTCACGGCGGGATCGGCGGTCGGGGGGGATTACTACTCGGCTGGGATCGTGAAGGCGTCGCAATCGGACCTGATCTCGTTCGATGCGACGATCACGACGGATACGCCTAGCCTCGTGCTGATCGGCAAGTCGGACACCTTGATTGCTGCGAACGCGATTGCCTACAACGCTGCCGGGACCGTGGCGGTTACGTCGCAAATGCGGACGGGGGCGATCGGCGATGGGATCGACTCTGTAACGCTGGACGAGGTGCGCCCGCGCATGACGAGCTTCACGGTTGGCACGACGCCGACCGCGACGTTCTACGCCGATAACAACGAGATGAATGTGGGATATATCGGGGCTGGGCCCCCCGAGACTCCTGACACGACATATACGGCGGCGTGGCACGCTGAAACGCTGCGATTCAATGGTCGCGCATCGGGGAAGTTCGTCGGCGCTAACATGGTTTTCACGAATAACGCGATGGAAGTCGGCGGGCTGTACCTGAAACTCCTTGCGGCCGGGCGGCGATGAGCGGACGTTCCTCGCGGTTGCCGCGCCTGGTGACTGCCAGCAATACACAGTTCATTCAGGGCGAGGGCGAGACTGCCGAGGAATTCCAGCAGCGCCAGCAGGATTGGATTCAGGACTTTCCGCCTCCGTGTTTCGTGAGATGCAGGGCATTTATTTTCGGACTGTTAAACAGGCGGGCGAGGTGCCGAACCCAAATACGAGATCATCACGACCGGCACGATCGTGGACGCCGCCGCAGGGGGTCTACTCGGTGCTCGTCACGCGGTTGCAGGCGGGCGGCGGCGCGGGCGGGTCGCAGGGCAGCAGCAACACACAAGCCGGCGGTGGCGGTGGCGGTGGCGAGTGCCTGCGCAATCGTTGGCTCGACTGCACTCCAGGTGTGGACCTGACGATCAGCATCGGTGCGGCGGGCGCGGCGGCAGCGGCGGGTAACAACGACGGCGGCGACGGCGGCGACACGACGATCAGCAACGGCACGGTTACGCTGACGGCAGCGGGCGGCAAGGGAGGTAAGCGCGGCTCCGTCCGCACCGGAGGCAATGGCTGCGGTGCGCTCGGCGGCGCGGGCGGCGATGGCGGCGCGACACCGACGGCGGGCGGAACGCGGGCCTCGGCGCGAGCACCTCCGGCGCGGGCGGCGGCGGCAGATCGTCCGGCGAAACGCGAACAGCGGGGCGGGCGGCGCGTGCGAAGAATTCGCGGGCGGCGCGGCGGCACGGCGACGGCACGCGGTCGTCCAGCGGCGGCGGCGGCGGCGTCCGCGTTCGGCGCGGGCGCGCCGGGTGCGCGCCGTCGGGCGGCGCGTAGCGGGCGCGTCGCCTGCGTCCACGTCCTACGGCGCGGCTGGCAGCGGCGCGGCGGCCGGGCGGCGCCGGCTAGCGGGCGGCGCGGGCATCAAGGGCGCGATCGAATTGGTCTACTGGGAATGAGTCTGTCGTTCGTTCGAGATCAACAAGAGCGCGTTGCACGAGTCGTGGAGTTTCGTGCGTGGCGGTCTAGAGCACATCATCGCCAAGACTGCCGACGATTGGATTCCCGAGGACGTTTACGCCGACCTTCGCGCGGGTGTGCTGGCGCTGTTCCTGATCTATCGCGGCGATGAGCGTATCGGCTTCATCGCCATGCAGGCATGGCCGGCCTATCACGACGGGCCGCGCCTGTTCGTGCGGGCGTTGTGGGTCAGCCCCGGATCGTTGCGCGAGCACCAGGACGAGATTCAGGGCTGGCTCGCCGACTGCGCGCGGAAGATCGGCGCGAAGGCGGTACGCATGGCTTCGCCGCGCCGATGGGATGCTGCGGGCTGGACGCTGAAGCAACACATTTTCGAGTTACCGGTATAGGGAGGCTGTATGAGTGGAGGCGGCGGCGAATCGAATACAGTCAGCGAATTCAAACCGCCTGACTATACGCAGGATGCGTGGCAGCAGTACGTCACCAATGCCACCGGGCTTACGTCGGGCGAGATGCCGCGCTATCAGGGGCAGACGGTCGCGGGCGTCAACGATCAGCAGCAGCTCGCCAATTCGATGCTGATCAACAACGCGCTGAACGGAACGGCGTCGGGCAACGAAGCTAATTCGATGCTCTACCTGACGATGAACGGCGCGTTCGACAATCCCTACGCGACGACGCTCAACCCCTACGGGTCCGAGTCGCAATACATGGACGATGTAATCACGCGCTCGAATAACAAGATTTCGGACGCCTACGCTCGCGGGACGCAGGGATCGCTCGACCGCGCGCACGCGCTGTCGCGGACGATGGGTAGCGCGCAGCAACAGATTGCGCAGACGGAGAATGACAAGGCGCTGGCTGAGCAGTTGGCGGGCAATACGTCGAATCTGCTCAATCAAAACTACTATGCCAATCAAGGCATCGCCGAGAATCAACTGAACCGCGCGAGCGGTGCGCTTGACTCGGAGCGCAATCGGCAAATGCAAGCGGCGGGCATGGCGCCTTCGATGCAGAACATGGACCTTCAGTCCATTCAGGCACTGATGGGCGGCGGCGACGCCTTCCGCACCTACGAGCAAGATTTGCTCAACTCGCAGATGCAGGACTGGAATGCGTGGATGCAATCGCCCTACGCGCAGCAGGATGTGCTCGGCTCGGCGCTCACGCGGGCTAGTGGCGGCGCGGGGACGACTAGCTCGCAGATCATGCAGGGGATGAATCCGTTGCAGACGCTTCTCGGCGCCGGGTTGCTTGGCGCTGGTATGTACGGGGGCGGGTAATGACTGGCGCGGAAGTGGCGGTTGCTGCGGCGCTCGCGCCCGAGATCATCGGGGCGACGGCGGCGGGGACGGCGGCGGCGACGGGCGCGACGGCGGCGGGGCTTGGGGCTGCGGGCGGGACCGCGCTCGGAAGCGGCCTGCTCGCGTCGGAGGCGGCTGCGGCCGGTACTGCGGCGGGTATGGGCGGCGGGCTTGGCTCGCTGTTCGGCGGCGCGGTCGCGCCCGAGATGATCGCCGCGCCGACCGCGATCACCGGGGCCGCGCTCGCGCCCGCGCAGACGGTGGCCGCGCCGATGGCCGGCATGGGCGGCGGAACGGCGTCGCTGTTCGGGCCGTCGATCGCGCCCGCGTCGGCGTCGTCGGGCTTCCCATGGTCGAAGATGGCGGGGCAGATGGGCAAGCAGATGGTGGGGCAGGATCAGCAGCAGGCAACGCACGCGCAGCGCCCGCCGCAGGGTCAGTCGCCTCAAATGAGCAATCAAGAAATCCTCGCGCGCTTGAAGATGGCGCAGGCGGGGCGAAGCAATTTCGCCGGTCTGCTCGGGAGGTTCTAATGAGCGGATCAGGCGGCGGTGCGCCCCTCTACAGCGGCGGATACAACCCCTACACCAATGGCTCGGTGCCAAAGACCGGCAACGAGTCCGACGGCTCCGGCATCCCGCCGGGCACCACGCTTGATCCCGCGCCGCCGTCCGTGACGGCGCTCACGCAACCG
>JADIZG010000043.1 GCA_016704895.1 Betaproteobacteria bacterium | reverse complement strand
CCGACCACCTGTTCCTGACCGCTCGGCGCAGCCCGCTCACGCGGCAGGCGTTCTGGCACCTGATCAAGCGCTACGGGACGATCGCCGGCATCCCGACCGACACGGTGTCGCCGCACGTGCTCCGCCACGCCTTCGCGACGCACCTGCTCAATCACGGCGCGGACCTCCGGGTCGTGCAGCTGCTGCTCGGCCATGCCGACATCACGACGACGACGATCTACACGCACGTCGCGCGCGAGCGCCTGAAGCGGCTGCACGCGCAGCACCATCCGCGCGGGTGACTCGATGCCGCTCCGGTGCGCCGCTCGCTCGCTCGCCTCGCGCCTGTGGCGCCGCGTCAGGCGCGCGCCCGCAGGCGGGGCGTTCGCCCCCGACGAAGTCGCGACGATCGGCGATCTCGATCCGCGCTCGCTCGCGCCCGGCGAGCGGATCGCGTTCCGATGCAACCTCTGCGGCACGCGCGCGCAGGCGCCCCTGTCGGCGCTGACCCGCGAATCGCCCTCGTGCCCGCGCTGCGGGTCGACGGTTCGGTTCCGGGCGATCGCGCACCTCGTGGTGCACGAGCTCACGGGCGAGACGCGGCCGCTCCCCGCGCTGGCGCCACGCCGCGACCTCGCCGGCCTGGGACTCTCGGACGCCTCCTGCTACGCAACCCCGCTCGCGCGCGTGTTCGACTACGAGAACACCTGGTTCCACACCGAGCCTCGCGTCGACATCACCCGGATCGATCCGGCGCGCCGCGGGCGCTACGATTTCGTCGTCGCGAGCGACGTGTTCGAGCACGTCGCGCCGCCGGTGGCGCGCGCGTTCGACAACGCGCTCGCGCTGCTCAAGCCGGGTGGCGTCTTCGTGCTGACGGTACCGTTCAGCCTCGGCGCCGACACGGTCGAGCACTTCCCGGACCTCCACGACTGGACGCTCTCGGAGGAGCACGGCCGATGGACGCTCGCCAACCGCACCGCCGACGGCCGTACGCAGACCTACGGCGACCTCGTGTTCCACGGCGGCCCGGGCACGACGCTCGAGATGCGCCTCTTCTCGCGCGATGCGCTCCTGCGCGAGCTCGGACGGTCGGGCTTCGCGGGCGTGCGCGTCGCCGGCGAACCGTACCTGCCTTTCGGCATTCACTGGCCCGAGCCGTGGTCGGTGCCCGTCGTCGCCCGCGCGCCCGTCCGTTGAACGACCTCGACCCATCGTGAGCAAGGACAAGCTGCCGGTCACCAACGCCGTGCGCGTGCTGCGCGAGCACGGCGTCGCGTTCACCGACCACCCCTATCCCTACGAGGAGCGCGGCGGCACCGCCGTGTCGGCGCGCGAGCTCGGCGTCCCGGAGCACCAGGTCGTCAAGACACTCATCATGGAGGACGACCGCAAGCAGCCGATGATCGTGCTGATGCACGGCGACCGCGAGGTGTCGACGAAGAACCTCGCGCGGCATCTCGGCGTGAAGGCCGTGTCGCCCTGCGCGCCCGCGGTCGCCGACCGCCACTCGGGCTACCAGGTCGGCGGCACGAGCCCGTTCGGCACGAAGCGCGCGATGCCCGTCTACATGCAGGCGACGATCGCGGAGCTCCCCCGCGTCTACATCAACGGCGGGCGGCGCGGCTATCTCGTCGGCCTCGCGCCTGCCGACGCGATCCGCGTGCTGAAGCCCACGCTCGTCGACATCGCGACCGCGCCCGCCGCATGACGATGTTCCCCTCGGATCCCGACGGCGACGCGATCCGCGCGGCGTTCCTCGCCGACGAGGCGACGACGCTGCGCGCGCTCGCGAGCCGGGTCGGCTCCGAAGCGGTGTCGAAGGAGGCGGTCGCCGCGCAGGCCACCGCGTGGATCGAGGGCGTGCGTGCGCGCCAGTCCGGCAACGCGGGCATCGAGCAGTTCCTCACCGAGTACGGGCTCGGCACGCAAGAGGGCGTGCTGCTCATGTGCATCGCCGAGGCGCTCCTGCGGATTCCCGACGCCGCGACCGCCGACCGGCTGATCCGCGACAAGCTTTCGCGCGGCGACTGGGAAAGGCATCTCGGAGGCTCGTCGGCGCTGGTCAACGCGTCGACGTGGGCGCTGATGCTGACCGGCAAGCTCACGCGGATGGCCGCGGGCGACGAGCGCGACCCGGCGGCGGGCTACGAACGTCTCGTCGCGCGCCTGGGCGAGCCGGTCGTCCGCGTCGCGCTGCGCCGCGCGATGAAGCTGATGGCCGACGAGTTCGTGATGGGCCGCACGATCGGCGAGGCTCTCGACCGCGCACGCAAGGCGCCGCATGCGAACGCGCGCCACTCTTTCGACATGCTGGGCGAGGCGGCGTACACGGCCGCGGACGCGCGACGCTACGCGGACGCCTACGCCGACGCGATCGCGGCGATCGGCGCATCGGTCGGCGACCGCACTGCGCCGGCGTGGGTGCAGCCTTCGATCTCGGTCAAGCTCTCGGCGCTGCACCCGCGCTACGAGCTCGCGCAGGCGGGCCGCGTTCTCGACGAGCTCGTCCCGACGGTGACGGCGCTCGCTGCGCTGGCGAAGCGCGTCGGCATCGGGTTCACCGTCGACGCGGAGGAAGCCGATCGCCTCGAGCTGTCGCTCGAGATCTTCGCCCGGCTGCGCCGCGATCCGTCGCTGGCCGGCTGGATGGGGCTGGGCCTCGCGGTCCAGGCCTACCAGAAGCGCGCGCGCGCGGTCGTCGACTGGCTCGTCGCGCTCGCCGGCGCAACGCGCACGCGCATCCCGGTCCGGCTGGTCAAGGGCGCGTACTGGGACACCGAGATCAAGCGCGCGCAGATGCTCGGGCTCGCGGGCTATCCGGTGTTCACGCGCAAGGCGCACACCGACGTCTCGTACCTCGCGTGCGCGACGGCGCTCCTCGACGCCGGCGACGCCGTCTATCCGATGTTCGCGTCGCACAACGCGCACACGGTCGCCTGGGTCACGGCGTACGCCGCCGGGAAGCGCACCGCCGATCTCGAGTTCCAGCGCCTGCACGGCATGGGCGAATCGCTCTACGCACAGGTGTGCGCCCCGCCGCACGGCCACGCCTGCCGCGTCTACGCACCGGTCGGCAGCCACGAGGACCTGCTCCCGTACCTCGTCCGCCGGCTGCTGGAGAACGGCGCGAACACGTCGTTCGTGCACCGGATCGCCGATCCGTCGGTCTCCATCGCGGACATCGTCGCCGACCCGGCCGACCTCGCCGCGCGCGACGGGTTCACGGCGAATCCGCTCACGCCGCTGCCGCGCGATCTCTTCGCCGACCGGGTCAACTCGTCGGGCGTCACGCCTGCCGACCAGCCGGCGATGGCCCGGTTCGATGCCGCGCTCGCCGACGCGCGGTCGCCGCGCTGGCGCGCCGGCCCGATCGTCGGCGGCGAGCGCGCCGGCGGTGTCGAGCGCGAGGCGCGCGACCCGTCGGATCGCTCGCGCACGATCGGGACCGTCGTCGACGCGGACGAAGCACTCGTCGGCCGCGCGCTGGCGTCGCTCGCCGGCGCGCAGCCGGCATGGGACGCGCGTGGGGGCCGCGAGCGCGCGGCGATCCTCGACGCCGTTGCTGACGCGTTCGAGGCGGCGACCGAGGGATTCGTCGTCCGTCTCGCTCGCGAGGCAGGCAAGACGCGGATGGCCGCGATCGCAGAAGTGCGGGAAGCTGTCGATTTCTGCCGCTACTACGCGACCTGCGCGCGCGCGCACTTCGCCGGGGCGCTCGCGCTGCCCTCGCCCACCGGCGAGACGAACGCGCTTTCGCTGCACGGGCGCGGCGTGTTCGCGTGCATCTCGCCCTGGAACTTCCCGCTCGCGATCTTCACGGGCCAGGTCGCCGCGGCGCTGGCGGCCGGCAACACGGTGGCCGCGAAGCCGGCCGAGCAGACGCCGCTCACGGCGGCGCTCGCGGTGGAGGTGATGCTTCGCGCGGGGCTACCCGCCGACGTGATCGCCCTGCTGCCCGGCCGAGGCGAATCGGTCGGCGCGGCGCTCGTCGCCGACCCGCGCGTGGCGGGCGTCGCGTTCACCGGGTCGACCGAGGTCGCCGCGATCATCGCGCGCACGCTCGCATCACGACTGCCGCTCGTGCCGCTGATTGCCGAGACCGGCGGCCTCAACGCGATGATCGCCGACAGCTCGGCGCTGCCCGAGCAGGTCGTCGCCGATGCGCTGGTGTCGGCGTTCGACAGCGCGGGCCAGCGCTGCTCGGCGCTGCGGGTGCTGTGCGTGCAGCGCGACATCGCACCGCGCGTCGTGACGCTGCTCCAGGGTGCGATGGACGAGATCTCCGTGGGCGATCCGGCCGATCGCGCGACCGACGTCGGCCCGGTCATCGACCGCGTGGCGCAGTCCGCGTTGGAGCGCCACGTCGACGCGATGCGCGAGCTCGGCTTCGTCCGCCACCGCACGCCGCTGCCGGCGGCATGCGCGAACGGCTCGTTCGTCGCGCCCACGCTGGTCGCGCTCGACCGCCTCGACCGGCTGGCGAAGGAAGTGTTCGGGCCGATCCTGCACGTCGTCGAGTGGGACGCGGCGGGGCTCGACGCGCTGGTCGACGCGATCAACGCGACCGGCTACGGCCTCACGATGGGCGTCCACAGCCGCATCGACGCGACGATCGCGCGCATCGCGTCGCGCGCGCGCGTCGGCAACCTCTACGTCAATCGCAACATGATCGGCGCGGTCGTCGGCGTCCAACCGTTCGGCGGCGAGGGACTGTCGGGCACCGGACCGAAGGCGGGCGGCCCGCATTACCTCGCACGATTCGCCGTCGAGCGGACGCTCACCGTCAACACCGCGGCCGCGGGCGGGAACGCCGCGTTGCTCGCGCAGGACAGGTAACCCCAGAACGTGGTTCGAACCACGTTCCGGAGGTCAGCGAACGATCTCGACGCCGATCTCCTTGACGCCGGGCAGCGCGCCCAGCTTCGCGACGCGCACGCGCACCCAGGGTGCGGCGAACTCGCCACGGACGATCTCGGCGATGCCCTCGGCGAAGCGCTCGAGCAACGGGTGCTCGTGCGCGAGCGCGTAGGCCTTGATGCGCGCGACGACCGCCGCGTAGTCGAGGGCGTCCTCGAAGCGTCCGGACGTGAACGGCGTCTCGGACGGCGCGCCGATGTCGAGGTCGAGCCGCACCGTCTGGTTCATGTGCGCCTCCCACGAGTAGATGCCGATGCGCGTCGACACGCGCAGGTCGTGGATGAAGATCGTGCTGGAGGCGTCGGTCACGGGGCGGTCGGGTCGGGCGCGCGGTCGCCGGTTTTCGCCGGCACCGCGCTGAGCTTACAATCTTACCAACCCGGCACGAAGGCCGGCTCGCCTTTGCGATTCCGACATGGTTCCCGCCCTCGCACTCGTGCTCGCCGCGTATCTCGTCGGCTCGGTCTCGTTCGCCGTCGTCGTCAGCAAGGTGTTCGGACTGCCCGATCCGCACGACTACGGCTCGGGCAATCCCGGCGCCACCAACGTGCTCCGCACCGGCAACAAGGCCGCCGCGCTGATCACGCTCGTCGGCGACGGCCTCAAGGGATTCGTCGCCGTGTTCGCGGCGATGAAGCTGGCACCGATGCTGGGCGCGGCCGACTGGACGGTTCCCGCCGCCGCCGTCGCCGTGTTCCTCGGGCATTGCTGGCCGGTCTTCCATGGCTTCAAGGGCGGCAAGGGCGTGGCGACCGGCGCCGGCATCGTGTTCGCGCTGCACTGGCCGCTCGGCCTCGCGCTCACCGTCGTGTGGCTGGTGATGGCATTCGGGTTCAAGATCAGCTCGCTCGCGGCGCTCGCCGCGGCGGTGCTGATGCCGCTCGGCATGTTCTACGTCGCGGGCAACGCGCTCGTCTCGTGGGCGATGGTGCCGATCGCGATCCTGCTGATCTGGCGCCACAAGGCGAACATCCGGCAGCTCATGTCGGGCAAGGAACGCGCGATCGGGCGCTGAGCGGGCATCGGTTTTCCGCGGCGAGCGAGGCGTCCGGCGTCAGCCGGACGATTCCTCCACCGCCGGAAGCGACTCGAGCTCCCAGCGCGGGCGCACGGTGAACGCGCCGTCGCCTGCCTTCGCGCGCGCGAGCCGCAGCGCGCCTGCGAGCGCGATCATCGCGCCGTTGTCGGTGCAGAACGCGAGCTCGGGGAAGTAGACGCTGGCGCCGCGCTTCCTCACCTCGACGTCGAGGCGCGCGCGCAGCTCGCGATTCGCGCCGACGCCGCCGGCGACGACGAGGCGCGACACGCCGGTCTGGTCGAGCGCCGCGACCGCCTTCGCGATCAGCACGTCGACCACCGCGCGCTGGAACTCGGCGGCCACGTCCGCCCTCGCCTGCGAGTCGAGCGGGCCCGCCGCCTCGCGCTTGCGGATCAGCGTGAGCACCGCGGTCTTCAATCCCGAGAAGCTCATCATCAGGTCGCCCGAGTCGATCATCGGGCGCGGCAGCGACACGACGCCCGCGCGCCCGGACTCGGCGAGCTTCGCGAGCGCCGGCCCGCCCGGATACGGCAGGCCGAGCAGCGTCGCGGTCTTGTCGAACGCCTCGCCCGCCGCGTCGTCGAGCGTGTCGCCGATCAGCCGGTAGCGGCCGACCCCTGCGACCTCGTAGAGCTGGCTGTGGCCGCCCGACACCAGGAGCGCGACGAACGGGAAGTCGGGCCGCGGATCGGCGAGCAGCGGCGACAGCAGGTGGCCTTCGAGATGGTGGATGCCGACGACGGGCTTGCCGAGCGCCATCCCGAGCGCGTTCGCGACGCTCGCACCGACGAGCAGCGCGCCCGCGAGCCCGGGGCCTTCCGTGTAGGCGATTCCGTCGAGGTCGGCGAGCGCGGTCCCGGACGCCGCCGCGACCTCCTCGATCAGCGGCACGAGCCGCCGGACGTGATCGCGGGACGCGAGCTCGGGCACGACGCCGCCGTAGCGCGCGTGCAGGTCGACCTGCGAATGGAGCCGATGGGCGAGCAGGCCCCGGGCCGTGTCGAAGACGGCCACGCCGGTCTCGTCGCAGGAGGTCTCGATGCCGAGGACGCGCATGGTGGGGGTTCGGGGACGGGTCGGACCCGGCCGTGGCCGGGGTGCGGCACCGGCGGCTCGCGCCCTCCGTTGCCCGCTGGGGAGCCGCTCCGGCAGGGCGACAAGTCTAGCAGGGGTTGCCTCCGGCCCCCTCCGCCGTTATACTCGCGGGCTCCATGAGGCTTCTTGCCCGGGCACTCCGGCCAAGAGCGAACCCAAGTGATTGATTCGAAAGGTCGACCGTTCCATGCCTAACGTCCGCGTCCGCGACAACGAGCCGTTCGAGGCCGCCCTGCGCCGTTTCAAGCGCACGATCGAGAAGACCGGCCTGCTGACCGAGCTCCGCGCGCGCGAGTTCTACGAGAAGCCGACGTCGGAACGCAAGCGCAAGAAGGCCGCAGCCGTGAAGCGCCACTACAAGCGCATCCGCAGCCAGCAACTGCCGCCGAAGATGTATTGACCTGACCCCTGGTCCGGTCCGCGAGAGAGGGGCGAAGCGATTCGCCCCTTTTTGTTTTGCGTGGGGTCATGGGGTCTGGTCATGGGGTCAGAGCCGTAACATTTCGGGGTCAATGCGATTTGAGTCAGCGGTGCGTCGCCGGCCCCCGAAATGTTACGGCTCTGACCCCATGAACACGCGGCTCTGACCCCATGAACGCATGACTACGGCTCCGACCCCATGAACATGGACCCCATGAACATGACCATGCTCAAGTCCCGCATCCAGAACGACATGAAGGACGCGATGCGCGCGAAGGACTCCTCGCGCCTCTCGACGGTCCGGCTCCTGCTCGCGGCGATCAAGCAGCGCGAGGTGGACGAGCGCAAGGAGACGACCGACGCCGACGTGCTCGCGATCGTCGACAGGATGATCAAGCAGCGCAAGGACTCGATCGCGCAGTTCGAAGCGGGCAAGCGCGAAGACCTCGCCGCGGTCGAACGCGCGGAGATCGCCGTGCTGCAGGCCTACCTGCCGGCGCAGGCGTCCGACGCCGAGATCGACGCGATGATCGCCGAGGCGGTCGCCTCGACCGGCGCCGCGGGTCCCGCCGGGATCGGCAAGGTGATGGCGATCGTCAAGCCGAAGCTCGCGGGCAAGGCCGACATGGCGGCGGTCTCCGCCAGGGTCAAGGCGCGACTCGCCTGACCGCCCGACCCGACGATCGGTGCGGGCAGGCAGGCCGCGCTGGCGCGTTCCTTGCGGGACTGGCGGAACGCAACCCCCTGCCTATAATGAATTCGTTCCCTGCCGTGTGATTCGTCCGCGCGGTCGGTCCTCCGGCCGGCCGCGCGCGGCGTCTGCCGCCCCGGAGTTCCGGGGCCGACCCGATGTCCGTTCGCAGAGCCCGGCTCCGATTGCACCGATGATCCCCAACGATTTCATCCAGACGCTGCTCGCCCGGGTGGACATCGTCGAGGTGATCGACCGCTACGTGCCGCTCAAGAAGGCGGGCGCCAACTACGCGGCCTGCTGTCCGTTCCACGGCGAGAAGACGCCGTCGTTCACCGTCTCGCCGACCAAGCAGTTCTATCACTGCTTCGGCTGCGGAGCGCACGGCACCGCCATCGGCTTCCTGATGGAGCACGCGGGCAAGTCGTTCCCCGACGCGGTCGAGGATCTCGCGCGCGACGCGGGCCTCGAGGTGCCGCGTGTCGAGCGCCCCGGCGAACGCGACGAGCGCAGGGCGCTCGACGACCTGACCGAGCGACTCTCGACCGCTGCGACGTTCTACCGCGCGCAGTTGAAGGAATCGCCTCGCGCGATCGACTACCTGAAGTCGCGCGGGCTCACCGGCACGGTCGCGGCGCGCTTCGCGATCGGCTACGCGCCGGACGAGTGGACCTCGCTCGAGCGCGCCTTTCCCGACTACCAGGACGCGGGCCTCGAGACCGCCGGGCTCGTCGTCAAGGGCGAGGGGAACAAGCGCTACGACCGCTTCCGCGACCGGATCATGTTCCCGATCCACGACAGCCGCGGGCGCATCGTCGGCTTCGGCGGGCGCGTGCTCGACAAGGGCGAGCCCAAGTACCTGAACTCGCCCGAGACGCCGCTCTTCTCGAAGGGCCGCGAGCTCTACGGGCTGTGGCTCGCGCGGAACGCGATCCGCGACGCCGAGCGTGTCGTCGTCGTCGAAGGCTACATGGACGTCGTCGCGCTCGCGCAGCACGGCGTCGAGTACGCGGTCGCGACGCTCGGCACCTCGACGACGAACGCGCACGCGCAGAAGCTCCTGCGGCTCACCGACAACGTGGTGTACTGCTTCGACGGCGACGCCGCCGGCCGCAAGGCGGCGTGGCGCGCGCTCGAGAACACGCTGCCGGTGCTCGCCGACGGCAAGAACGCGCGATTCCTGTTCCTGCCCGACGGCGAGGATCCGGACGACTACGTCCGACGTCGCGGCCGCGCCGCGTTCGAGGACGCCGTCGCGCGGGCGACGCCGCTCTCCGATTTCCTGATCGCCGAGCTCTCGGCGCGCCATCCGCCGACCTCCGACGAGGGCCGTGCCGCGCTCGTCGCCGCCGCGCGGCCGCTCGTCTCCCAGATCGGCGCGCCGGTGCTCGCGGCGCTGATCACGCGCCGCATCGCCGAGATCGCAGGGCTCTCGGAGGCGCAGATCGCGCCGATCGTGCAGGCGCCTTCGCGCCCGCGCGCGGGCGATGATCGCGACCACGCGCCGTCGCGCATGCGCGACGACGATCGCCGCGCCGATCCCGCGTTCCGTCCCCGCAGCGGGTCGCGGCTGCCGGTCCGGCGCGCGCCGTCGCTCGCGCGGCAACTTCTGCAGGCGCTGCTGCTCCAACCGTCGATCGTGCGCGACATCGACATTCCCACCACCGGCGAGAACTCGCCGGACGCCGCCGCGCTCGCGGCCGTGGTCGAGCATTGCGCACGCGCCCAGGCCGGCATCACGACGCCCGCGCTGATCCAGGCGTTCTCCGGGACCGAGCACGAGGCCACGCTGGTCGCCGTCCTGGCGGCGGCGGAGGACCACGGGCTCACGGCAGAACAGGCGGAGACGCAGTTGCGTGAGGGGGTCGAGCGCTGGCGCGAGCAGGAGGAGCAGCGGCAGCTCGCCGCGCTCCTCGCCACACCGCTCGACCAGCTCACGGCCGAGCAGCGCGAGCTGATCGCCCGCCGCCTGGGCGCGGGTCGCCTCGTGCCGAAGGCGCCGGCAGCATGAGTCGACAGGGGAGGCGGCGCCAGGTGGCGCAATCGGCGGTCCTTTCGGGCATCGGGCCGGTATTTCCGTCACCGGTAACCCTGTCCGGGGCACCGGAATGGCGGGAATCGTCAAAATCGCCGCGCGTTGCGGGGGCCGGGCTGGCGGAGGGAGTGAAACGCACCAGAAACGTGCGTTTCGCACGGATATCGCTGCCGAATCTGCGGTTTCCGGCCCGATTTCCGCCGTCCGGCGGGAGTCCTCCGACTGCGGCCGGACGGCCGATGTCGCCGGGATCGTCAACGTGATAAAATTTGAAGTTTTCCCGCGCCGCCCTCACCTCGCAAGGTCTGCGCCCCGCCGTCCCGGTCCGCCCCCGGGGCGATGACGCCGTCACCGTCAGGATGCCCATGGCCAAGAAGCCCGTTCGCAAATCGTCCGCGAAGTCCAAGCCCGCCGCCAAGGCGAAGAAGCCGACTCGCAGGAAGCCCGCGCCGAAGCCGGCCGCGAAGAAGCACAAGCCGGTCGCGAAAAAGCCTGCCGCGAGGAAGCCGGTCGCGACGAAGAAGGCTGCGGGGAAGAAGCCCGCGGCGAAGCCCGTCGTGAAGAAGCCGGTCGCCGCCCCGAAGGTGCACGGCAAGGCGCCGGCGCAGCAGCACGCGAAGCACGCAGCTCCTGCCGCGAAGCACGCCGCGCCCGCCGCGAAGCACGCCGCGCCGGCCGCGAAGCACGCCGCGCCCGCCGCGAAGCACGCCGGCACCCGCAGCGAAGGGCGCAGCGCCCGCTGCGAAGTCCGCGGCCAACACGAAGCAGGCGCCGGCCGCGGGCGCCAAGCCGGCGGTCGCCGCCGGCAAGCCCGCAGCACCGGCTGCCGCGGTTCCCGCCAAGGGCGGCAACGGCAACGTCGCGAAGGTGGACCACAAGGCGGCCGCGAAGGCCGCCGGCGAGATGGCCGCCAAGCTCGCGACCAAGCTCGGCGAAGGCGGCGGCAAGAAGGGCCGCAACGGCAAGCAGGCCGACGTGGCGCCGCGCGAGCTGACCGCAGCCGACATCGAGGCGCGCAAGCGCCGCCTGAAGAGCCTGATCGTGCTCGGCAAGGAGCGTGGCTACCTCACCTACGCCGAGATCAACGACCACCTGCCCGACGAGCTGGTCGACGCCGAGCAGATCGAGGGCGTGATCTCGATGATCGGCGACATGGGCATCCAGGTCTTCGACCAGGCGCCCGACGCCGACACGCTGCTGATGGCGGAGTCGCCCGCCGCCGCGCCGACCGAGGACGTCGAGGAAGAGGCGGAAGCCGCCGCGAGCACGCTCGACTCCGAATTCGGCCGCACGACCGACCCGGTGCGCATGTACATGCGCGAAATGGGCTCGGTCGAGCTCCTGACGCGCGAGGGCGAGATCGAGATCGCCAAGCGCATCGAGGACGGCCTCAAGCACATGATCATGGCGATCTCGGCCTGCCCGATGACGGTCGGCCAGATTCTCGAGCTCGCCGACAAGATCGGCAAGGACGAGCTCAAGATCGACGACGTCGTCGACGGGCTCCTCGACTTCCAGGAGCAGATCGAGGCGTCGGCGGTCGACGAGGCCGACGACGCGGAGGGGGACGAGGAGGAGGACGACGAGAGCGACGCCGTCGCCATCCAGGCGCAGAACCTCGAGCGCCTCAAGGTCGCCGCGCTCGAGCGCTTCGGCGCGATCCGCCGCCACTACACGAAGCACCTGTCGGTCGTGCAGAAGGAGGGTCACAAGGCCCTAAAGGCGCTCGACTACCAGAAGAAGATCTCGGCCGAGCTGATGCAGATCCGCTTCTCGGCGCGCATGGTCGAGAAGCTGTGCGACAGCGTGCGCTCGGAAGTCGACAACATCCGCCAGCACGAGCGCAAGATCCAGGACCTCGTCGTCAACAAGGGCGGCATGCCGCGGCCGGAGTTCATCAGGAACTTCCCGGGCCACGAGACCTCGATCCGCTGGATCGACCGCGAGATCTCGGCCGACCACAACTACAGCGAGCAGCTCTCGCGCTACCGCCAGGCGATCGTCGAGCAGCAGCAGAAGCTCGTCGACCTGCAGCAGCGCGTGATGATTCCGCTGAAGGACCTGAAGGACATCAACAAGCAGATGTCCACGGGCGAGGCGAAGGCGCGCAAGGCGAAGCGCGAGATGACCGAGGCGAACCTGCGCCTCGTGATCTCGATCGCGAAGAAGTACACGAACCGCGGCCTGCAGTTCCTCGACCTGATCCAGGAAGGCAACATCGGCCTGATGAAGGCGGTCGACAAGTTCGAGTACCGCCGCGGCTACAAGTTCTCGACCTACGCCACGTGGTGGATCCGGCAGGCGATCACCCGCTCGATCGCCGACCAGGCGCGCACGATCCGCATCCCGGTGCACATGATCGAGACGATCAACAAGATGAACCGGATCAGCCGCCAGATCCTGCAGGAGACCGGCAACGAGCCCGATCCCGCGACCCTGGCCGAGAAGATGGAGATGCCCGAGGAGAAGATCCGCAAGATCCTCAAGATCTCCAAGGAGCCCATCTCGATGGAAACCCCCATCGGTGACGACGACGACTCGCACCTGGGCGACTTCATCGAGGACCAGTCGACCATCGCGCCGTCGGACGCCGCGGTCAACTCGAGCCTGCGCGACGTCTGCAAGGACATCCTCGACACGCTGACGCCGCGCGAGGCGAAGGTGCTGCGCATGCGCTTCGGCATCGAGATGAACACCGACCACACGCTGGAGGAGGTCGGCAAGCAGTTCGACGTCACGCGCGAGCGCATCCGCCAGATCGAGGCGAAGGCGCTGCGCAAGCTGCGCCACCCGTCGCGCTCCGAAAAGCTCCGGAGCTTCCTCGAGGGGGAATAAGCCGCGATCGGCGCGAGCGCCGACGGGTCCGGCCACGGCCGGACACCATGCACGACCAGACGCCCCGCCCAGTGCGGGGCGTTTGCATTTCTCGACCGAAGCGCTCGCGCGACAAATCGGCGGCGGAGCATGCGCCACCTCCGACTTGACCCGCGTCAATGACGGCGAGGGTTCGCCGCGTATGCTCGACCGCGCGCACGGGGTTGCCGCGTCGATGCCCGGCGTTGCGACCCGAACTCGGCGACGTCCTGGACCCCGCGCTTCCCCCCCCCCCCCCGGGGCCCGGGCGGCACCATCGCGCGGTCCCGACACACCGGATCCGGAATCGGCCGTCGCATCGAGGAGACCCCGTGTTCAGCAGCCTGATGCCGCAGCGCAAGGAGTTCTACGAGCTGCTGGCGGCCCATTCCGACCGGGTCGTCGCCGGCGCGAACGCCGTGCTGCGCCTGATGAACGGCCTGGGCAACGGCACCGAGGACATCCCGGTGCTGATCGCGGAGGTCAACCTCAACGAACAGGCCGGCGACAAGTTCAAGTACGAACTGATCCAGCTCCTGCACCGCTCGTTCACCACGCCGATCAACCGCGACCAGATCCACACGCTGACGATCGAGCTGGACCTGGTGCTCAACGCGATCCAGGACGTCGCCAATGCCGTGGGGATGTACAACATCAGGGAATCGACGGTCGAGGCGCGCGAGCTCGCGGCGCTGGGCGCCGACGCGTGCATGCGCCTGAACCGCGCCGTGATCGCGCTGCCGGACAAGACGCACCGGGACGAGACGGTCGACCTGTGCAAGGAGATCGACGCGATCGAGTCGCAGGCCGACCGCATCCAGCGCAAGGCGATCACCGCGCTCTTCGGCGGGCAGGCGAGCGTCTGGACGGCACTCAGGATGCGCGAGTTCTACGCGCTCCAGGAGGAGGTCCTCGACCGCTGCGAGGACGCCGCCAAGACGATCGAAGAGATCCTGATCGAGAACACGTAGGCGGCGGCCCCGCAAGAACCCGGCCGACGCGTTCCCGCCATGGAACAACTGACCATCAGCCTCTGGGCGCTCGTACTGCTCGTCGCCGTCGCGCTGGCGTTCGACTTCATGAACGGCTTCCACGACGGTGCGAACTCGATCAGCACGATCGTCGCGACCGGCGCGCTCACTCCGAAGCAGGCGGTGATCTTCGCCGCGGCGTTCAACTTCGCCGCACTCTGGGTGTTCCAGCTCAAGGTCGCCGCGACGATCGGCAAGGGGACGGTCGACCCGCAGTTCGTCGACCACATCGTGATCTTCGGCGCGCTGATGGGCGCGCTCGCGTGGAACATCGTCACCTGGTACTTCGGCATTCCGTCGTCGTCGTCGCACGCGCTGATCGGCGGGCTCGTCGGCGCCACGGTGGCGAAGGCCGGCGGCCTCGCGCCGATCCTGTGGAGCGGCTTCGGCAAGATCCTCGCGTTCATCATCATTTCGCCACTGGTCGGATTCCTGATAGGGGGCCTGCTGATGGTCGCGGTCGCGTGGATCTTCAGGAACAGGACGCCGAACGAGGCGGGCGACTACTTCCGCTACGGGCAGATCTTCGCCGCGGCCGCCTACAGCCTCGGTCACGGCGGCAACGACGCGCAGAAGACGATCGGCATCGTCTGGCTCCTGCTGATCACCGCGGGCGTCTCCACGACCGACGTCGCCACGCTGCCGATGTGGGTCGTCTACGCGTGCTACGGCGCGATCGCGTGGGGCACCTATCTCGGCGGCTGGCGGATCGTCAAGACGATGGGCTCGAAGATCACCCGGCTCACCGCGGTCAGCGGCTCCTGCGCGTCGATGGGCGGGGCGATCAGCCTGGGCCTGGCCACCGTCGGCGGCATTCCGGTGTCGACCACGCACACGATCACCGGCTCGATCGTGGGCGTCGGGACCGCGCAGGACGTGCGTGCGGTCCGATGGGCGATCACGTTCAACCTCGTCATCGCCTGGGTGCTGACGATCCCGGCCGCCGGACTCATCGCCGCGCTGTTCTGGTACGTCGGGCGCACTTTCCTCTGACCGCGGGCCGCGCCATGCTCAAGACGGTGATGCCGAAGCGCGGGACGTTCTTCCAGCTCCTCGCCTCGCACACCGATCGGCTGGTCGGCGGCGCGAACGCCACGATGCGGCTGCTGACGGCGCTGGGCGCCCCCGGCGTGCAGGACCCGGCGGCGCTGATCGACGAGGTGAACGTCAACGAGAACAGCGCCGACGACATCAAGGCGCAGTACATCCGTCTGCTGTACGAGTCGTTCACCACGCCGCTCAACCGTCAGCAGATGCACACGCTGATGAAGGACCTCGACCGCGTGCTCGACACGCTGCAGAGCGTCGCCAACGCGGTTCGGATGTACCAGATCGAGAGCTCGACCTCCGAAGCGCGGGTGATGGCGTCGCTGGGCGCCGACGCCTGCACGCGGCTGCATCGCGCCGTCGTCGCGCTCGCCGACCGCAAGCGCCAGGCCGAGGTCACCGCGCTCTGCCACGAGGTCGAGGCGCTCGAGGATCGCGGCGCGGCCACGATGCGCGAGGCGATCACGAAGCTCTTCGCCGTCGAGGGCGACGAGGCCGCCGCCTGGCACGCGATGAAGATGCGCCGCTTCTACACGGCGCAGGAGGACGTCCTCTACAACTGCAAGCGGGCCGCGCACACGATCGAGGAGATCGTGCTCGAGAACCAGTAGGGTTCCGTTCCCCGTGGGTCGGCCTTCAGGCCGACGTGCATCTCGCCTTGGACCTTGTCGGGCTGAAGGCCGATCTGCGAGACTCGGCGCTTGACCGGGGGCCGTTCCCGCCACCCGGCAGGTGTCGCCACCCGCCCGCCGGCGAATTGTCTAGAATGCCGGCACTCGCGCTGCGGGACCCGTGTCCTGCCACGCCCCCCTGCGGCGACCCTGCCCCCCGGACTTCCCGTTCCCCGAATCCTTCCTGTCCTTCCATGCGCATCGTCTGCCTCGACCTCGAAGGCGTCCTGGTCCCCGAGATCTGGATCGAATTCGCCCAACGCACCGGTATCCCCGAGCTCAGGCGCACGACGCGCGACGAGCCCGACTACGACAAGCTGATGAAGGCGCGGCTCGCGATCCTGAAGCGGCACGGGCTCGGCATCGCCGCGATCCAGGACGTGATCGCCGCGATGGGACCGATGCCGGGCGCGCGCGACTTCCTCGACGCGCTGCGAGGCGACTACCAGGTGATCATCCTGTCGGACACGTTCTACGAGTTCGCGCGCCCGCTCATGCGCCAGCTCGGGCTGCCGACGCTCTTCTGCCACTCGCTCGTGGTCGACGACGACGGCATGATCGCCGACTACCGACTGCGCATGCCCGAGCAGAAGCGCGAGGCGGTGACGCGCCTGAAGGAGCTGAACTTCCGGGTCGTCGCCGCGGGCGACAGCTACAACGACACCGCGATGCTCGCCGAGGCGCACGGCGGCATCCTGTTCCATCCGCCCGAGAACGTGATCCGCGAATTCCCGCAGTTCCCGGTGACGCGGAGCTACGACGAGCTGCGCCGCGAGATCGACCTGGCGTTCGCGGCAGGCTGAGCGGACGGCCACGTTGCGCCGGGCGGATGCGCAGTGAGGGAAGAAGCCGCGATCGCCCGCGCGCCGCGCCCAGGCGAGCCCAGGGGCCGATTGCGCGTCGGCCTGCTGGGGGCCGGACGCATCGCGCGACGCTTCCACCTGCCGATCCTCGCGTCGATGCCAGGCGTCGATCTGGTCGCGGTCGCCGAACCGATGGCCGATGCGCGCGCCGCGTGCCTGACCCTCGCGCCGGGTACCGCCTCGTTCCACGCCGACTTCGCCGAGCTGCTGGACGCGCATCCGCTCGACGCGATCGTGATCTGCCTGCCCCCCGCGCTGCACTCGCGCGCGGCCGTGGCGGGCTTCGCCCGGGGCCTGCACGTCTACGTGGAGAAGCCGCTCGCGATCTCCGCCGGCGATGGACGCGGGATGCTGGACGCGTGGCGACGCGCCGGCACCGTCGGGATGGTCGGCTTCAACCATCGCTTCCACCCGCTCGCGCTGGCGTTGAAGGACGAGGTCGCGCGCGGGCGCGTGGGCGACGTGACGCTGGTCCGGACCGCCTTCGCGGGCGCGCAACGCACGCTGCCGGCGTGGAAGCGTGCGCGCGAATCCGGCGGAGGCGCGCTGCTCGACCTGGCGAGCCACCAGGTCGATCTCGTGCGGTTCCTGTTCGACGCGGAGATCGTCGAGGTGAGCGCGCTCACGAGGTCTGCGCGGAGCGAAGGCGACACGACCGTCGCGGCGCTGCGGCTGTCGACGGGGCCGCTGGTCTGCCTGTGCGCCTCGCTCGCGGCGACGGAGGAGGACCGGATCGAGGTCCACGGCACGCGGGGCGGGCTCGTGTTCGACCGCTACCGTTCGTCGCGATTGCACCGGTTGCCGGAGCGGCGGGACTTCCGGGGGGCGGCGCGCCTGCGGACGGCGCTGGACGTCGCCGGCCGGACCCCGCTCGCACTGCGCGACGCACTGTTTCCGCCCCGGGACGAGACGTTCGCGCTCGCGCTCGACTCGTTCGTCGCGGCGGCGCGCGGCGGCGGCCCCGCGAAGCCCGATCTCGACGACGGGATGGCGAGCCTCGCGGTCGTGCTCGCGGCCGAGCGCTCGGCGGGCGAGGGCATCCGCGTCGCGCCATGACCGACATCACGATCATCGTACCGGTGTTCAACGCCGCGCGGACACTCGATGCGTGCCTCGACGGCCTCGAGCGGCAGGACCTGCCGGCGCGCTCGCGCGAGATCATCGTCGTCGACAACAACTCGACCGATGCCACGGCGGCCGTCGCGCGTCGCCACGCGACCGTCCGGCTCCTCGCCGAGCCGAGGCAGAGCGCGTACGCCGCCCGCAACCACGGCCTCGCGCAGGCACGGGGGCGATGGATCGTCTTCACCGACGGCGACTGCGTCCCCCGGCCGGACTGGCTGCGGCGATTGACGTCGCCGCTGGACGATCCGTCCGTGCAGGTAGTGATGGGCCGGGACCGCCCCGCCGGGACGACGACGGCGGTGCGGCTCCTCGGCGAGTACGACCACCGCAAGGAACTGTTCGTCCTCCGGAGCCGGGACCCCGCCGTCTACTACGGCCACACGAACAACATGGCGGCGCGGCGCGACGCGTTCGACGCGGTCGGCATGTTCGACGAGGGTGCGCGCGGCTCCGACGTCATCTTCGTGCACCGCGTGCTCGCCCGCTGGGGCGTGGATGCGGTTCGCTACCAGCCGGACGCCGTGGTCGACCACCTCGAGATCGACCGGGCCGCCGTCTACTTCCGCAAGGCCTGGCTCTACGGCAGGAGTGCGCGCCGCTATTCGGCGATCGTGCCCGCGCGGCCGCTGCGGAACGCCGAGCGGCTGCGCATCTTCCGCGACACCGTCGACGCCTCGGCCTGTCGCGAGGCGAAGCCGCCTACCTGCTCGCGCTGCTGGTCGCAGGCGTGGCCTGCTACAACGGCGGCTGGTTCCTCGCCGCGCCGCGCGCGCCCTGGCGTGCGCGATGGCGACGCAGGGACGGAGCGGACGCGTGACCGCGGCAGCGCCCGCGCTGACGGTGCTCGTCGCCACGAGCGGTCGCGGCAGGACCGTGCGGGGGACGTTGCTGCACCTGCGCGCGCAGACGATCGCGGAGCGCGTCGAGGTCATCCTCATCGGCCCGGAGGCGAGTTCGTTCGACGACCTCGCTCCCGCCGAGACCGCCGGATTCGCGCATTGCCGCCGCCTCGACATCGGGCCGTTCGACGAAGTGGAGCGCGCGTTCGTCCCCGGCATCCGCGCCGCGACCGCCCCGCTCGTCGCTTTGCTCGAGAACCACGTGTATCCGGAGCCGGACTGGGCCGCCGCGATCGTGCGCGCGTTCGAGGGGCCGTGGTCGGCCGTCGGCAGCATCATCACGAACGCGAACACGAACACGGCGACGAGCTGGGTCGAGCACCTGATGACCTACGGCCGGCACGACGAGACCGCGCGAGGCGGCGAGGTCGCGCGGATCCCGCGCAATAACTCGGCCTTCCGGCGCGACGTGCTGCTCGCTTTCGGGGACGGCCTGCCCGACGTGCTCGCGCGCGACGGCGGGCTCCTCGACACGCTGAGGCGCGACGGCCATCGCTTCTTTCGCGAGACCGGCGCACGCATGCGGCACCTCAATCCCTCGCTGACGCGCTCGATGCTGCGGCTGCGCTTCCACTCGGGACGCGCGTCCGCCGACACGCGCGCGCGTGCCGGGGGATGGTCGCGCGGGCGGAGAATGCTGTACGCGGTGGCAAGCCCGGCCTTTCCGCTGCTCCGGCTGCGCGCGATGTGGCCGGGGCTGCGCGCACCCCCGCGCGGAGATGCCGGTCATCGCGCCGCTGCTCGCGCTCGCGCTGGTGCTGGACGCCGTCGCCCAGGCCACGGGCTTCGCGTTCGGCGCGGGCCGCAGCGCCGTGAAGGCCGGCCTCTACGATCTGGATCGCGAGCCGCACCTGGACGCCGCGGACCGCGCGCGCTTCATGGCCTAGGCGCCGCGATGCGGGTTCTCCTGCTGCACGACTACGGCACGCTCAGCGGCGGCGCCGAAGTGATGATCGTGGCATTGCGCGACGCGCTGCGCAGCCGGGGACACGAGGCGATCCTGTTCACGAGCACCGCGCGCCCGTTGCCGCTGCCGCTCGTGTCCGACGAGCATTGCTTCGGCACGGTATCGCCGCTGCGGCGCGTGCTGCAGGCGGCGAATCCGCACGCGGTGGCGCGCCTGCGCACCGTGCTGCGGGACTTCCGGCCGGACGTCGTGCGTCAAAGATGTTCCTGACGCAGCTGTCGCCGCTGGTCCTGCCCGCTGCGGCCGTTCCCGAGCCTGCTCCACGTCATCAACTACAACCTCGTCTGCCCGATCAGCACGAAGACGCTGCCCGACGGCACGCCCTGCCGCTATCGGGCGGGCGTCGCGCCATGCGGCGGGCTGCATGTCGTGGCCCGGCGTGGCGCGCGTTCGTGCAGCGCCGGATGACGGCGCTCGACGGGTTCGATCGCGTCGTCGCCAACAGCGAATGGGTGGCGCGGCGGCTGCGGGCCGAAGGCATCCGCGTCGACGAGGCGATCCCCAACGGCGTGCCGGTACGTCCTCTGCGCCCGCCGCTCGGGCCGAAGCCCGTGATCGGCTTCGCGGGCCGCCTCGTGCCCAAGAAGGTCGACGTTCTCCTGCACGCGATGGTGCTCCTGCGCGAGCAGGCCCGAGAGTGCGGCTGATCGTGGCCGGGACGGCCCCGAGCGGATCGGGCTCGAGCGGCCTCGCGGCCGAGCTGGGCATCCGCGACGCCGTCGCCTTCCTCGGCCAGCTTGCGCAGGAGCAGGCGGAACCTGCGCGCTCGGCGCGGCCTGGGTGCAGGCCGTGCCCTCGCGCTGGGAGGAGCCGTTCGGTCTCGTCGCTGCCGAGGCGATGATGCGCGGGACCGCTGTGGTGGCGAGCGAGAGTGGCGGCCTGGCCGAGCAGGTCGAGCCCGGCGCGACGGGATACCTCGCGCCGGCGGGCGACGCGGGCGCGCTCGCGCGGGCACTGGAACAGGTCGTGCGAGACCGCGATCTCGCGGAGCGAATGGGTGCGTCGGCACGCGTTCGCGCGCTCGCGGAACTGACGACCGATCGCCACGTGGACAGGGTCACGCGGCGCATGCCGCCTGTCGGAGGGGCGGGCGTCAGTAGCCGCGCGGTCGATGCCGGCCTGCCGGCATTCGCCGTCGAATCGAGTCGGCCATACCGGCCGGGGGCTCGCGTCAGCGGCCGGCGATGTGAGACGATCCTCGGCTGCCACGCGAGCTGCCACGATGGGCGCCCTGACGATCTTCCTCATTCCCGCCTTCCCGTTCTCGCCGCGGATCGAGATCCTGCCGACGCTGAAGTCCCGGCGGGACGGGGTCGCGTTCCGCGTCGCCGACACCGTGAGGTCGCGATGGGACCTGCGTTCCTGTCCCCGGCCGCCGCGAGACGAGGAAGGGTATCTCGGCGACCGGGACGGGGAGCCGGGGGAGAAGGCGGTGAGCGTCGCTCGCGCCCTGCCAGTGCTCGCCCTCGCGGCGGCCCTTGCCATCGTCGCGTCGGGCTTCGGCACGCGCTTCGGCGTCTGGGATTGGCGAGCCGGATTCACGATCCTCCGGTGGGGCACCTACATCACCTTCGGGGTCATGACGCTCGCGCTCGTCGCGCTGCTCGTTCCCCGGCTCCGTGCACGCGGGCCACGCGCGCTCGTCGTCGCGCTCGTGCTGGCCGCGTCCGCCGCGGCAGTTCCCCTCGTACCGCTGCTTCAGGCGCGCACTGCCGCTGATCAACGACATCACGACCGACACCGCGAATCCGCCCGCGTTCGACGCGATCCTGCCGCTTCGCGCAGCCGCGCCCGTGCCGGCAGGCTACGCAGGCGAAACGGCCGCGAGCGCGCAGCGCGCCGCCTACCCGGACATCGTGCCGATCGTCGTCGCGAAGGCGCCTGACGTCGCGTTGACACCAGCTTGCCGCGGCGCGCCCGCTGGTGATGACCGTCGCCACCGACGCGTCTTTGGGGCGCATCGAGGCGACGGCGACGTCGACGTGGTTCGGTTTCAGCGATGACGTCGTGATCCGCGTCGTGCCGGCCCGGGGCGGCAGCCGCGTCACGTCCGGTCGGTGTCGCGCGTCGGCAAGGGCGACCTCGGCGCGAACGCA
>JADIZG010000042.1 GCA_016704895.1 Betaproteobacteria bacterium | reverse complement strand
GTAGCGGCGTCGACCGAGCCGCTGCGCGCATCCACCGCCGCGATAAGCGCGCGAGTGTAAGGGTGGCGGGCATCACTCACGATCTCACGGGTGTCCGCGATCTCCATGAACTCGCCTAGATAGAGCACTCCCACGCGCTGGCTCATGTAGGCCACGACTGCGAGGTCATGCGAGATCAACAGGTAGGTCAGGCCGAAGCGCGCCTGCAGGTCCTTGAGCAGGTTGAGGATCTGCGCCTGGATGGACACGTCGAGCGCCGACACCGGCTCGTCCAGGATCATGCCTTTGGGGTCGAGCCCAAGCGCGCGCGCGATGGACACGCGCTGACGCTGCCCGCCGGAGAGCTCGTGCGGAAAGCGGCTGCCGGCGTCTCTCGGCAATCCCACGAGCTCGAGAAGCTCGCGCACTCGGGCTTCGTAGTCCACGCCCATCGCGCGACGATGGATGCGCAGCGGCTCGTCGATGATGCGCCCAATCCGCATGCGCGGATTGAGCGAGCTGTAAGGATCCTGGAGCACCGGCTGCACCTCGCTATGAAACTTCTCGCGCTGTCTCCTCGAAATACGCGTGAGATCCTGGCCGGCCACCTCGATACTGCCCTCCGTAGGCGGCTCGGCCAGAATAAGCATCTTGGCGATCGTCGTCTTGCCCGATCCCGACTCGCCGACGAGGCCGAACGTTGTCCCCGGCTGGACGGCGAACGTGACCCCGGCCACGGCATGCAGGGGGCGCGCGCGCCCAAATAGGCCGCGGCGCACCTCGTAGGTCTTGCGCAGGCCTTGCACGCGCATGAACGGGACTGCCACCGTCTCACTCATGCTCGACCTCCGCCGGTGCGCGCGCCATCGCGGCATGCAGGCGCTCCTCGGTGCGCCAGCACGCGACCCGGCGCGAGCCGCCGTTCCATTCGAACCAGTCGGGATACTGCTCGCGGCACTGGTCCATGGCGCTCGGGCAGCGCGCGGCGAAGCGGCACCCCGTCGGGATGGTGCTCAAAGCCGGTTGCTGTCCGGGGATCGCCACCAGTCGGCGCCCGAAGTTCTCGAGCGTGGGCAGGGCACCGAGCAGACCCACCGTGTACGGATGCACCGGATTGTCAAAGACTTCCCGGATGGGGCCGCTCTCGACGACACGGCCGCCATACATGATGGCTACGTCGTCGCAGAACTGGGCCGCCATATGCAGATCGTGGGTAACAAAAACGACAGCCATGTTGTTCTGGCGCTGGAGCTCACCGAGGAGGCGCAGGATCTGGAGCTGCACCGTCACGTCGAGCGCGGTGGTGGGCTCGTCGCAGATCAGGAGGTCGGGCGACAGGGCGACGTTGATCGCGATCGACACGCGCTGTCGCATGCCGCCGCTGAACTGGAACGGATAGCTGTCGAGGCGTTCGGCGGCCGCCGGTATCTTCACCTTCTCCAGCACCTCGACGGCTCGCCGCCGGAGCTCCCTGCGGTCGCGGATCCCCTGATGGTAGCGAAAGACCTCCTCGATCTGATAGCCGATGGTGAACAGCGGATTGAGCGACGTCATCGCGTCCTGCAGGATCATTCCAATCTCGCGGCCGCGGATGTCCTCGAGCTCGCGTTGCGAGAGCTTGGCAAGGTCGCGCCCTTTGAACAGTACCTCGCCGGCAACGAGCTTGCCGCTGGAAGGAAGCAGGCCGAGCATCGACAGGCAAGTGATGCTCTTGCCCGATCCCGACTCGCCGACCAGCGCGAGGGTGCGTCCCGGGTAGACCGAGAGGCTGACGTTGTCGACCGCGGTCACCACGCCGGCCCGGCCACGCAGCATCGTGGTCAGGTTCCGAGCTTCGAGGATGGGCTCGATCACGGTCACCAGGCGCGCGGGAGGGTGGGGCTCAGACGGTCGCGCAGGGCATCGCCGAGAAGATTGGCCGAGAGCACCGCGACCATGAGCACGAGCCCTGGAAACGCGCATATCCACCACGCGGTCTCGAGATACCCGCGCCCGTCGGCGATCAGGGAGCCCCACGAGGGAGTAGGCGGCTGCACGCCGAGGCCAAGGAAGCTCAGCGTGGCCTCGAGAATAATGATGATGCCGACGTCGAGCGTGGCGAGCACGATGAAGGTGTTGATCACGTTGGGCACGATGTGCCGAAGCATGATCCGCAGACGCGAGGCGCCGGCGAGCCTGGCCAACAGCACGAAGTCGCGCTGGCGCAGGGTCAGGGCCTCGCTGCGCGTGACGCGCGCGAAGCGTGCCCAATTGGCGAGGCTCAGCACCACGATCAGGTTGAAGATCGAGAAGCCGATGGCGCCAACCAGGATCATTGCGAGAATGACCGCCGGAAGCGCGAGCTGGATGTCAGCGAGGCGCATCACGACGCTGTCGACCACGCCGCCCAGGTACCCGGCGGCGATGCCGAAGAGCCCGCCCCCGACGCCCGCGAGGAGTACCGCGCAGAAGGCGACGAACAGCGAGATCCGTGTGCCATGGATGACACGCGACAAGACGTCGCGTCCCAGCTGATCAGTGCCGAGCAGGTGTGCCGCGGACGGTGGCTGCAGGGTGTCCGAGAGCGAGATCTCGGCTGGATCGTAGGGCGCGAACACCTGCGGTAGCAACGACACCGCCACCAGCAGGATCGCTATGAAGCTCGCGACCCAAAGCTGCGCCAGCATGAGGCGGCGACCGCGCCCGGCGCCGGTGGCCGTGGGGAGTCGCGGCTCGGCCGGCCTGCGCGTGACCACGAGCGGGGCCTCGTCGTGAATGACGTCAGGCATAGCGAATTCTCGGGTCGATCATGGCGTAGATGACGTCCACGATGAGGTTGATGGTCGTGAACAGGAGCGCCCCAATCGTGACCGCCGCTTGCACCACGGTGTAGTCCAGGTTCGAGATCGAGTCGAGCATGAGCCGACCCACTCCTGGCCACGCGAACACGAACTCGACCGATACGGCCCCCCCCATCAGGATGCCGAACTGCAGCGCGGTGAACGTGATAACTGGCAGTAGCGCATTGCGCAGAGCGTGCCGGTAGACGATCGCCCGCTGCGGTACGCCCTTGATGCGGGCCAGCTTGATGTACTCGGAATCGAGTACCTCGATCATGCTCGATCGCGTGAGGCGCATGATTCCCGCGGCCGAGTACCACCCGAGCGCCAGCATGGGCAGGATCAGGTTCGACACTCGTCCATAGCCCCCCGTCGGGAACCATCCCAGGTGAATCGAGAACAGCTTGATGTAGAGGAGGCTGAAGAGGAAAGGGGGTGCCGCCTGTCCCATCACGGCGAAGATTTTTGCGAATTGGTCCACGGGTCCGTCGCGGCGGACCGCGGAGAGCACCCCCAGCGGTATGCCGATCACGACCGCAAGCAGCAATGCCGAAGTGGTCAGGATGAGCGTGGGGCCGAGCGCCTCGATGACCACGCCGAGCGCAGCGCGAGAAAAGCGATACGACACGCCGAGGTCGGCGCGAAGGAGATCGAGCAGGTACATGCCGTATTGAACGACGATCGGACGGTCGAGGCCCATCTGCACGCGCAGCAGCTGCCGGTCCGCCTCCGTAGCCTCCGGCGGAAGCATGAGATGCGTGGGATCGCCGATCAGGCGGATGATGACGAAGATGATGAGCGTCACCAGCAGCACGGTGACCGCCGACTGGCCGAGGCGGCGCAGCAGGTAGTTAAGCATTCATGGCACCGCCAGCCATGCCGCATGGCACCACGCGCCCTGCGGCGCGCCCCTTGAACTCGAACTGGATCCTCTGACCCCTTGTCAGCGGCCACCCGTCCACGAAGTCCACGCCCCGCCGGGCCCTGTAGCCCGCGATGTGCCCCCGGCAGTACGCCTGCAAACCCTCCCTGTTCACCTGAACCCCTGCCGCCACCTTCACGAATGCATACGCACCGCCTCCCAGCCGCGCGGGCGGAGCCTCGCCCATTACCACCTCCCTTACCCCCGGTTGCGTCGTCGGAAACACCTCGACCTCCCGCGTGACCACGTTGAACCCGCCAGGCAGACCGAAGATCGCGACGAAGGGCACGGCTGTTTCCGGCAAACCTTGGCCGGGGTAGTGGAGAGAGATGGTGGAAGCAAGAATGCCCCAACCCCCCGACAGCGTAAAGCCAGGAAGCGGAACAACAGAAGTTCGAAAATCGTCGCAGTGGCCGTGGCTGGCCTCGCGAGAAGCGGAGCGACGGGCGCGCAGCGCCTGATCAACACCAACCTGGCAGACCTTTGCGCCGACACCGGGAACGGTCATCAGCCAACGTCACTACCGCGACGGCACTCACGCAGATCCAACCCTGGTCACAGTACGGACCGTAGCCGGATGCGGCGCATTGTGGCCAAAAGGTACAAGGTGCCTGTACCTGTTTGATGGTTCAGTTCGGTGACGCCAAACCCTACAATCCTCCGTGACTACCAAAACCAGGGATCATCAGAGGTGGACAAAACTTACTTGATCGCGGCCGATACCGGTGGCACCTTCACCGACGTCGTGGCATTCGATTCATCGAGCGGCCGTATCAGTTACGGAAAGGCACTGACGAGCTATTCGAATCTCGCGGATGGAGCGCTGGAGGGTCTGGAGTATGCCGATGTCGATCTGGGCCGAGGATACCTTTTCAAGCACGGCACCACTCATGTCATCAACGCATTCATTCAGCGCAATGGCGCGAGAACGGCCCTGGTGACAACCAAAGGGTTCTCCGACCTGCTCGAGATCCGTCGTGGCAATCGGCCGGTGCCTTTCTCGCTGCGGTATCGCCGCGATCCAGTGCTGGTGGCCCGCGATCTGCGCTTCGATGTCGATGAGCGCATTGATGCAAAGGGGAACGTCGTTGTCCCCTTGCACGAAGGCGACTTGCAGGCGCTGGGTGATCGCCTCGCGGGCCTGGGTGTCGAGGCCGTGGCCGTTGCGTTCTTGAATGCGTACGTTAACGCCGAGCACGAACAGCGGGCGGTCAACATTCTGAGGAAGCGTCTCCCGAATGCGTACATCACTTCCGGCAGCGCGTTGAGCCGGGAGTGGTACGAATACGAGCGCACATCGACTGCGGCGGCCAATGCCTATGTCGGTCCCCAAATGCGCCGTTACGTGGGCATGTTCGATGCGCGACTCAAGCAGCGCGCATTCAACGGGACGTTCTACATGATGGGATCCAACGGCGGGGTGCTTTCGACAGACCGGTCGATTGCGGAGCCGATTGCCCTTGTCGAATCGGGTCCGGTCGGCGGATGCATCGGCGCCGCGAGATACGCCGCCGAGCTTAGAATTGACAACGTCATCGCCTTCGACATGGGTGGGACCACCGCGAAGTGTGCTCTTGTCATGAACGCGCAGTTCGATGTCCAGCCGCTCTACTATGTCGGCGGCTATGACCACGGATTCCCGATACGCACGCCGGTCATCGACATCGTGGAAGTCGGGGCGGGTGGTGGATCCATTGCCCGTATCGACAACGGTGGAGACTTCACGGTAGGCCCGCAAAGCGCGGGCTCGGAGCCGGGCCCGGTCGCATTCGGGAGGGGCGGTGTCGAACCCACGGTCACAGATGCGAACCTGGTGCTGGGGCGAATTGGCACCGGCAAGTTCATGGGCGGCCGCTTGACTCTCGACGTCGAGAGGGCCAGGCAGGCGATCGCGACCAGAATCGCGGAACCACTCGGCTTCGGCAATGCGGACGGCGTGGATGTCGCCGCGCAAGGCATCCTGGATCTCGCAAACGTCGCGATGACCAACGCCATCAAGGAAATTTCGATCGAGCGTGGATACGACGTACGTGAGTTCGCGCTGTTCGTGTTTGGTGGTAGCGGTCCCTTGTTCGGTACCCAATTGGCGCGCGCCTTGAGTATCCCTCGCGTCGTCGTGCCGCCGCATCCCGGGAACTTCAGCTGTCTCGGTATGCTCCTGGCTCCGATCCGTGTCGATCTCGCAAGGACAGTCGTTGGTGAGGTGTCGGCGGACACGCTGCGGGAGGCGGAGGTAGTGTTCGGTGAATTGGAGGCAGAGGCACGCTCGACGCTAGCGCGCGAATGCGGATCAGTCGCGACGAGCGGTGAGCGCTCGCTCGAGATGCGCTACCGCGGCCAGAAGCACAGCGTCCAGATCCGGATCGGCCGCGGCGCAACCGTCGAAACGATTCTGACCAAGTTCGACGAAAACTACAGTTCTCGCTACGGACATGTCAACGCGGACTGTGCCGTCGAGATCGTCGGCGTCCGCCTGTTCATGGAGGGCGACGTGGCACGTCCCGGACTCGAGTCGTTCGGGTCGTCGAGTCAGGTAGCAAATCCGACTCCATCGTCGAAGCGCGTGGTGTATTTTCCCCGACCGTTCGAGCGAGTCGAGACCGAAGTGTGGGATCGCAGCTCGCTGCCGGTCGGATTCAAGATCTCCGGGCCGGCGATCATCGAGGAGTACAGCTCGACGACCGTCCTTCTGCCGGGCGATGTCGCGGAGATTGGAAGACTGGGCGAAATTCTGATCTCGTGCGATTTGTCATGAAGCGGGGTGATGCGGTGAATGCCAGCGTGACGGGAATGGCGAAAGTGGACGAGCGAAAGATCGGATTCGAGGACCTGATAACACTCCACATCATCCGCAATGATCTGGTATCGATTCCCAATCAGATCGATCGGAACGTTACCCGAACGGCCTTCTCGCAATTGATCAACGAGTACAAGGATTACGCCGTCGGGATTGTTGATCCTGATGGGGACCTGATCTCTCAGTCGCGTGGCAGCCTGCTGATCTTCGCTGCGAATGCGCTCGGTACGGCGGTCAGAGACGGAATTGCGCTGCACGGAGCGGACAACATTGCCGAGGGCGATGTCCTGATCTCCAACCACGCGGAGACCTTGGGACAACACCTCAACAATGTGGTCATGTATACGCCGATTCGCGCCGAGCGAGGGCACGGCGAGATCGTCGCGTACTTCTGCATCCTCATGCACTGGATCGATGTCGGCGGCATTTTGGTAGGCTCCAGCACTTCCACGTCGACGACCGAGATCTTCCAGGAAGGCATCCAGTTCCGAAGTGTCAAGCTGATGCATCGGGGCGAGCGCTCCGAGGACATGTTCCGGATGATCCGCTACAACACGCGGTTTCCGGACGAGCTGATCGGCGACGTCGAGGCGCAGATCGCCGGTTGCTTGCTTGGTCGGGACATGGTGAGGCAGATCGTCGGGAAGTATGGTGTGGATCGGTTCCACAGCGCGATCACCACCATGAGAGATCATGCGCGTCACCTCAGCAAGGTGGCAATAGAGGCTGCGCCGAAGGGCGAGTTTTCGGCCTATGCGTTCCTGGACAACGACGGGGTGAACCTGGACAAGACGGTTCCGATCGGCGTCACGGTGCGACTGGATGGGAAGCGCATCACCGTCGACTATGTGAATGTCGCGGATCAATTGTCCGGCCCTATGAATGCCGGGCGCAATGGCGGTGCGGTGGCCGCGGCCCGGATTGCTCTCAAATGTCTGATCTCGCCGGACGAGCCCCTGAACGAGGGCGATTTCGATCTCCTCGATGTCGAAATCCCGGAGGGGAAGTTTCTCTCGGCTCGCCGCAATGCTCCCCTCGGACTATCGGGCCACATGATCCCGACGACCGTGGACACGATTCTGCGCGCTCTAGCGGAACCGTTTCCCGATCGAGCGGCGGCGGCCCATCATGGCACGTATGGTGCCTATGCGTTCCATGGCAAGAGCGCTGCCACCGGCAAGCCGTTCTTTCACCTCGATACATCCGTGGGAGGTTGGGGCGCTTCGTCGAGTATGGATGGCTACGGCCCGTCGCGATCGAACGTGCACGGCGACACGTCGGATGTCCCGATCGAGGTGCAGGAGGCCTATTATCCGTTCCGCTTCGCGTCGTATCGGCTGCGCTGCGACTCTGGCGGAGTGGGAGAGTTTCGCGGTGGCCTCGGCGTCGAGAAGGTGTATCTCGTCACCGGGCCTTGCCGGATCACGCTCAAGATCGATCGAACCAAGTGCGCGCCCTGGGGCGTTGCCGGGGGAGGGGAGGGCAAGGTATCGGAGGTCGATATCGTGCGGCGCGACGGTACGCACATTCGCTCCTTCAAGGGAACTTATGATGTGGATGACGGCGATCGCATCGTGATCCGCACTGGCGGCGGGGGTGGTTATGGCCATGCCTGGAAACGGGATCTCGATCGCGTCAAGACCGACGTTCGGCTGGGGTACGTTTCGCGTGATTCCGCGCTGACCCACTACGGCGTCTTTTTCAATGACGCCCTCGAGATGGACGTCGACAGAACAACGGTTCGCCGTCGCGAAATGGCCCAATCGCCAGCCGTCGCCCGGGAACAGTCGGCTGTATAAGGCAGACCACGGAGGCCTCGCGAGTGATCAATGAAACGCACGACAAGGACTTGACGAGTTGGGTCCCGGGCGCAGAAGTGCGCGGGGGGGACTTCCCCATTCAGAACCTGCCGTTCGGCGCGTTCGTGCCCAAGGAAGGGGGGGAGGCCCGTCTGGGTGTCGCGATTGGTGACTATGTCCTCGATCTGCGCGCTGCCGCGGAGCAGGGACTCGTTGGAGGAGATTCCGAGCCGCTTGCCCGCGCCTGTCGGGAGACGACGCTCAATGCCTTGATGGCGCTTGGGTCGCAGCATTGGCGTGCACTGCGCCTCACACTCTCGCGACTGTTGCGCACCGATTCGGACCGGCGCCCGCAGACGCAGCCGCTGCTTTGGCAAAAGGACAAAGTGACGATGTTGGTTCCCGCGAGTATTGGGGACTACACGGACTTCTACACCTCCATTCATCACGCCACGAATGCAGGCCGGATTTTTCGTCCCGAGAACCCCCTTTTTCCCAACTTCACGCATCTGCCGGTCGGCTACCATGGACGGGCTTCCTCGATCGTGGTCAGCGGCCATCCCTGTCGGCGCCCTTGGGGTCAGCAAAGACGGGCGCCCGATTCACCGCCGGTGTTCGAGCCAACCACGAAACTGGACTTCGAGCTCGAACTCGGGATCTTCGTCGGACCCGGCAATAGTCTGGGCAAGCCGATTCCGATTGCTGACGCGGCAGAGCATGTCTTCGGCTTGTGCTTGCTCAACGACTGGTCAGCCCGCGACGTCCAGGCCTGGGAGTATCAACCGCTGGGCCCGTTCCTCGGCAAGAGTTTCCTGACGTCGATTTCACCTTGGGTGGTGACGATGGAGGCGCTGGCGCCATTCCGGCAGCCGATTTCCCGGAGCCCTGAAGCTCCGCCAGCGCCGGGCTATCTTTCTGACCCCGATCTGGATCGATGCAGTGCCATCGACATCGAGGTCGAAGCGGCACTGGAGACTGCCGCAATGCGTGACAAACACATGGGTGCAGCCGTGGTCGGCAAGGCGAAATTCGCCCAGCAATACTGGAGCGTATTCCAGATGCTCGTCCATCACGCGAGCAACGGCTGCAACCTTCGCCCAGGCGATCTGTTGGGCACCGGGACGATCTCCGGTCCCGGGCCGGGCGAAGAGGGATGCCTGCTGGAGAAAACCGTCAATGGCGCACGCCTGGTCGAATTGCCCAGCGGCGAGACGCGCCGTTTTCTGGATGACGGCGATGAGGTAATACTGCGTGCCCGTTGCACCCGGCATGGATTTGCTCCGATCGGGTTCGGGGAGTGCCGCGGTCGGATCGAGCCTCCGATGGCGCCCGTGGGTTCGCCGTGCCGATGATGATCGATCGGGATTTCCGCATCCGGTACGAATCGCTACGATCGGAAATCTGGGTGCGGATTCATCATGCCTGACGACATTCGTACCCTGTCGATCGAAGGCGAGCCGACAATCCGACATCTCCATCTGCACGACCGGACAATGGAGGCGCTTGCCGAGCGGGTCGTGTTCGATCCCGGCGCGCAGACATGCACGAAGTCGGGCATCGGCGTGACAACCGGACGATAGGCCATGGTGGATACGCCGGACAACGACATCGAAGAACAGGCCGATGTGCTTGTGTTCGGAACCGGGGCGGCCGGGCTGACGGCGGCCCTGGTCGCTGCGTCCGAAGGCCTGGATGTGAAGGTGTTCGAGAAGTCGGCGCTCGCTGGAGGAACAACCGCAACTTCCGGGGGCTCGCTATGGGTACCGGGCGCCGCGCCCATCCTGCAGCGCACCCCGGATGTGGGCGTGGAGCAAGCACGATCGTATCTCCTCGGAGAACTCGGCGATTGGGTGCGCCACGACCTGCTCGAGGCGTTTCTCGGCGCCTCCCCTGAGGCGATCGACTATCTGGCGCAGCATAGCGAGGTGCGCTTCGCCCATGCGACCAACCCGGACTATCATGCCGATCGGCCCTTCGGCTCGGCGACCGGACATGCAATCACCGCCCTGCCGTTCGATGGCCGCATGCTTGGCGCGGACTTCGATCGTTTGAAGCCGCCGAGAGCCGTCTTCATGGTGATGGGCGGCATGATGGTCGGGCGTCGCGAAATCCCGATGCTCCTGCGCCCCTTTTCCAGCGTCGCCAATTTTCGCCGCTCGACTGGCCTCTTGGCCCGGCACGCATGGGATCGTCTGCGCTACCGGCGCGGCACGCGTCTGCTGATCGGCAATGCGCTGGTCGCCAGGTACATGTACAGCCTGCGTCAGCTCGGCGTGCCCATTTTGTACGAAGCCCGATTGATCGATCTCTACCAAGAGGGTGGGCGGATCGCCGGAGCAATCATCGAGAAGGATGGCCGTCGGCGGCTCGTCAAGGCTCGGCGCGGTGTGGTGCTTGCGACCGGTGGGGTGTCGCACAGCGTGCCACTTCGCTCGGAATTGATGAGGGGTACCCGCACGAACACTCGATGGCCGATGAAGGGGCGACGGGTGATGGTGTGAGCGCGGCGCTTCGTGCCGGCGCGGCACTGGACCGCGCAGTTTCCAACCCCGCGTATTGGTCACCTGCCTCAGTTCGACATCGGCAGGACGGAAGCCAGGTGTTGTGGATTCACGGTCACATGGATCGCGGCAAGCCAGGCCTGATGGCCGTTGGCGTTTCCGGACGGCGGTTCGTCAACGAGGCGGACTCCTATCACGACTTCGTTGTCGCGATGCACGGCGACGGGGGCACGCCCGTCATGCCCGCGTATCTGATTTGCGACCACCGCTTCATCCGGAAGTACGGATTGGGACTCGTCCGTCCGGTGGTGTCGCGGATCGGGGCCTTCGTGCGGGATGGTTATCTGATCCGCGCCCGCTCGATCGAAGGGCTGGCGAAGAGCGCCGGCATTGATCCGGTGGCGCTGCGTGAAACGGTCGAGACCTACAACGCCGATGCCCGCAACGGCGTCGACAACCAGTTCGGGCGTGGCAGCCGGGTGCTGAATCGGCACAACGGAGATCCCGAACATCGCCCGAATCCGTGCATGGGCCCTATCGAGCATCCGCCCTACTATGCCCTTCCCGTGACGCCCTGCACCATCGGGACCACGATTGGCCTGGCCACGGATGTCGATTCACGGGTTCTCGGTGAGGCTGGAGCTCCGTTGCAGGGGCTCTACGCATGCGGCAATGACATCAGCTCCGTGTTTCGCGGCTTCTACCCGGGACCCGGCGCCACGTTGGGTGCCGCCGTTGTCTTCGCCTATCGAGCCGCCCGACATCTGGCGTCCGGCGATCCTGCAGGTGGAACCGTTTCCGGAAGGACCGGGGATTCGCCAACACTGTCACCACCAACGAATCATGCATCGAGGAACACCGATGACTTCCAGCGTATTTGATTCTCCCCTGCTGCGGAATGTTTGGTCCACGCCGGAGATGCGCGAGGTGTTCTCCGAGAGAAACCGCATGCAGAAATGGCTCGACTACGAGGCGGCTCTCGCCATCGTACAGGGCGAGATGGGCATCATTCCCCGGGAAGCCGCCAGGGAGATCAGCGAGCGCGCCAAGGTCGAGTATCTCGACATGGCGAGAATCCTCGAGGAGACGGCGCGCACGAAGCACTCGCTGGTGCCTACGGTCAGAGGGCTTGAACATGCTTGCCGGAACGGCCACGGCGAATTCGTCCACTTCGGCCCCACCACGCAGGACGTCACCGATACGGGGCTGATGTTGCAACTGAAGGAGGCGCACGAGATCGTGAAGCGCGATCTCAGGAAAATCGGCCGACACCTCTATAAGCTCAGCGAGCTACATCGCAGCACGCCGATGACCGGCCGCACCTTGGCGTTGCAGGCGCTGCCGATCACGTTCGGGCACAAGTCCGCGATCTGGCTCACTGAACTGTTTCGCCATCAACAGCGGCTGGTCGACCTCGAGAAGCGCACGTTCGTCGGCAGCGTAGTTGGCGCGGTCGGCACCAAGGCGTCGTTCGGCGAGAGCGCGGATGAACTCGAAAGGCGGGTGCTTGAGCGGCTTGGCCTCAGCGTGCCGGAGATCTCCTGGCAACCCGCGCGGGACCGCTTCGTCGAACTCGGCGGGGTCTTCGGCATGGTCGCGGGAACGCTCGGCAAAATCGGCCACGAGATACTGCTGCTGGCACACAACGAGATCGACGAGTTGCACGAACCGTTCGGCGAAGGGCAGGTGGGCTCGTCCACGATGCCGCACAAGCGCAATCCGGCGGTGAGCGAGAATGCCGTGACCGTTTCGACAGCGCTCAAGGGCAATATCAACCTGCTCCAGGACATGCTCCGTCAGGAGCATGAGCGCGACGGCGCGTACTGGAAGATGGAATGGAAGATCATGCCGGAGATCTGCCTGATGACCTCGATCGTGCTCGAGAACATGGAATTCTCACTCGGTGGTCTGCTGGTCAACAGGGACAAGATGCGCGCGAACATGGATATCCTCGGCGGTTTCATGCTGTCGGAGCGGGTGATGTTCGAGCTTTCCGACAAGGTCGGCAAGCAGACGGCCCACGAACGCATGTACGAGATATCGCGCCGCGGCATGGAGGGCGGCATTTCTTTTCGTGACGCCTTGTTCGCGGACGAGCGCATCCGCAAGGTGCTGACCGAAAAGGAGCTGCAGGATCTGCTCGACCCCACGACCTATGTCGGCAATGCGCCGCAACTGGTCGATCATGCGCTGTCCGTCGTCCGGGAAAGCGGCTGGCTGGACTGACCTGAGGCATCGTCGCCTGACTTCTGGGCTTACTACCGGGCGCTGCCGGTTGAAGTCCAGTCATTTGCCGACAAGTCGTTTGCCCTTCTCGAGTCGCGGGAACGTCTGGGAGGTTCACCGCGCGCGCGCTGTCGTGGGGTGGCGCCGGCGCGGCGTCGTAGCGCCTGGGGTTGTTCCGGACGGTGGGTCAGGAGACGTCAGAGCGTGGCGGTGCTGAGGCGCCCCCGGCACGATCTCCGCTCGTCAGACGGCCTACGCGCTCCCGCTCTGGGTCTTGACCGCTGGCTGAGGTGCCGAGAAGGCCGATGCGCAGACGTTGCACCGCCCTGAAGAACAGCTCGATTTGCCAGCGGAGCGTAGCTCGCGGACGGTCAGGGTTCGATGGCGGGCGTGACCTGCGGCAGCAACCCGGCTTGCCTCGGCGGTATGCAGCGGACCCGCCACACGCCGGGTCGGATGCGCAGCTGCGTCGGCTGGCAGCCGCCGGTTTGATCGCGACGCCGGCAGGACTGAAGCCCCGGCTGATCGATCCCAGGATCTCCCGGACGCGGGGGCCGTCGAACACCGCGCGCGATTAGCCGATCACCGCCTCGAGCGCCGAACCCCGGCTGATGTACTGCCGTTTCACGGCCTCGGCCGATACCAGGACGGCTTGCGTTTCTCGGCGAAGGCGGCGAGCCCCTCGTGACCCTCGTCGGTGGCACGCTGCATCCAGGATTCGTGCGCGAGCAGCGCGATCTGCCGCTCATCGAGAATCTCCCCGGTCGCGCCGAGGAGGCTATGCTTGGTCACGGTGATGGCGCCGGGGGCGGAGAGGAAGATTGCATCGAGCACGGCATCGAGCCGCGCCTCGATCGCGTCGGCAGGCACGACTTCGTGGACCAAGCCGATCCGCTGCGCCTCGGCGGCGTCGAAGCGTTCGCCGGTAATCGCGTAGCGGCGCGTCTGCCGCAGGCCCATGGCGTGGACCATGTGCGTGGAGATGGGCGTGGGGGCGACGCCGACGCGCACTTCGGTGAGGCCGAAGGAGGCGGCTGGGGTAGCGAGCGCGACATCCACCGCGCAGACCAGCCCGCAGCCGCCGCCGAAGCAGGCGCCGTGGACGATCGCGATGGTCGGCTTCGGGAACTCGTTGAGCGTCGCCATCGTCCGCGTGGTGGCCATCGACGCCGCGTACGCCTCCCGCGGGCCGTAGCCGGCGGCGCGGCGGAGCCACGAGACGTCGGCGCCCGCGAGGAAGTTCTTGCCAGCGCCGCGGATGACGAGCGCGCGCACCGCAGCGTTGCCGGCGAGCTGGTCGAGCCCGTCCGCCAGCTGGCCCAGCATCTCCTCGTCGTAGGCGTTGCCGATCTCGGGGCGGTTGACCGTCGCGGTTGCGACGCCCCGCGCGTCGATGTTCAGAAGCACTTTGCTCATGAGACGATCTCCCTCGAGGTGGTGTTGGCACAGCAGACCCGCAGGCGCGGCGCCGGGGCAGAATAATCGGACAAAGTGCGGTCGCCAATTCGGCGCAGCACTAGTGGAGATTGGCATTTACGGAACAAATAGTGCTCAACTTATCTGCCATGGCGCGGACAAAATATGAACAAAAGCGCATCGGTTACACCGTGACGAGCCCCCGCCCCGTGCGCAGCATCGCCGCGATGCGCGGCACGGCGCCGTAGGTCACGCGCAGCGCGTCCCCGAGGCCGAGCGCGGCGAGCGCGGCCCGGATCGCCGCGGGATCGGGATGCGATGCCGCGAGCTCGACGAGCGAGACGCCGCCGTCGGGCAGGCCTTCCGCCGGGTGCTTCGCGACGTCCCACTGGATCAGCGTCGGCAACACGCCGCCGCCGGGCCGCCTGCCGTCGTCGGGAATCGTGATGCGCCAGCGAAAGTCGCCGCGCGACATCGGATGCGCGGGTCCCGGATCGACCGTCGAACTCGCGACCGCGCGCTCGATGTCGCTCGTGCGTGCGACCCAGGCAATCAGGCGCGGCTGGTCGCCCAGCGCCGATTGCATCGCGGCGTCGTCGAGGTCGAACCAGCGCGGCCGTGCCGGACGCGGCAGGCCCGGGTCGATCGCGATCAGCTCGAGGTAGACGCGCCTGCCGAGACGCACGAGCGCGTTGTGCGTTCCCATCGCGGCGTGCTGCCCGCCGGGGCGCGGCGCAACGCCGGTGAGGTCCGCGACGTAATCGATCGCCTGCGCGAGCGTTGCACCGGCGACGACGAGGTGATCGAGCTCCGCGGCCGGCGCAGCACTCATGAGGAGCGCTCCGACGCGTCGAAGTCGAGCTCGACGCGCGCCCGTTCGGGTCGAAGAAGAACAGCTGCCACGTGCCGGAGCCGACCTGCTGCCGGCACGCGTAGCGAATGCCCGCCGCATCGAGCTGCGCGAGCCTCGTGTCCAGCCCGCGCGCCGAGAATGCCATGTGGTCGATCACGCCGGGCTTCAGCTCCTCGCGCATGCGCCCGCCGACGACGTGCAGGATCGCCGCGCCGCCCGCATAGAGCCAGGCGCCGGGGAATCCGAGGTCGGGCCGCGCGCCGGGCTCGAGGCCGAGGTGCTCGCGGTAGAAGGCGATCGTGCGGTCGACGTCGTCGGTCAGGATCGTGAAGTGGTTCATTCCGTGCACATTCATTGCGAGCCTCCGGGACGCGAACCGGCCATGCTACGCCGGCGCGCGCGCCCAGACGAGGTCGAGGAATGCACCGGCCATCGCGGTGGCGTCGGGGCCGGCGGCGTCGTTGAAGGGCAGCGACGCATCGCCTCCGCTCCACGCGTGGCCGACGTCGTCGATCTCGACGAGGCGCGCCGCGAGCGCGTCGCCGCACTGCCATTCGCGCAGCGCGAAGCCGTGGCCCCGGAGCGGCGACTCCCGGCGCGCGTGGTCGGGATCGGGCAGCGTCGATTCCGAGCCTTTCGGCACGTCGACGCCGTTGCGCGCCAGGAACTGCCGGACGAGCGCGGCGGCGTTGCGCGGCGCGACGACGTCGTCGGAACGGCCGTGGATCGCGAACAGCGGCACGCAGCGCGCGCCGGCGCCCGCACCGTCGCCCGCCTCGCGGCCGACCGCGGCGACGTCGGTCTCGGGGCCGCGCTTCATCACGGTGAGCGCGGTCATCGGCGAGGCCGCCGCGCCGCATGCGATGCCCGCCACCGAGACGACGGCGCGAACGCTGTCGCCGTGCCGCACGCCGAGGATCGCGGCGAGCGCGGCGCCGGCCGACATGCCGATCGCGGCCGTGCGCGCCTCGTCGGCCCGCCGCCATCGCATCGCCTTGCGCATCATCGCCGCGACGATCGCGGCCTCGCCGCGTCCCGACGCGGTCGCGCCGTCGAACCAGTTCCAGCAGCGGTACGGATTCGCTGCGTCCTTCTGGCGCGGCAGGAGCACGTAGCTGCCGAGGCGGTCGGCGAGCGCGGCGATGCGCGTGGCGCGCGCGATCTCCTCGGGCGTCTGCCTGCACCCGTGCAGCAGCACGACGAGGGGCATCGGGCGGAAGCGCGACGCGCCCCTCGGGACGTACAGCAGGTAACGGCGCTGCGGCCAGACCGTCGGGTTCGTCGCGAGCCAGCCACGCCAGGCGAACGCGGCGCCCTCGACGTAGTGCCCCGCCCGCGGCGCGCGAGTGAACCAGCGCGTCGCCGAAGCCTTGATGCGCGACCAGAAGCTCATGGCTCTCGGGGGCGGTCGGCGGCGCCTGGAGCGCCGGCGCGCTCAGATCAGGACGATGTCGAACTGCTCCTGCGTGTAGAGCGTCTCGACCTGCAGCGAGATCGGCTTGGCGATGAAGTCGCCCAGCCCCGCGAGGCTCTGCGACTCCTCGTCGAGGAACATGTCGATCACCGACTGCGAGGCGAGGATGCGGAACTCGCGCGCGTTGAACTGCTTCGCCTCGCGCAGGATCTCGCGCAGGATCTCGTAGCAGACCGTCTGCGGCGTCTTGAGCGCGCCGCGGCCCTTGCAGGTCGGGCAGGGCTCGCACAGCACGTGCGCGAGCGACTCGCGCGTGCGCTTTCGCGTCATCTCGACCAGGCCCAGCTGCGTGAATCCGTTGACGGTGAGGCGCGTCCGGTCGCGCTCGAGGGCGCGGTTCAGCTCGGCGAGCACGGCGGCGCGGTGGTCCGCGTTCTCCATGTCGATGAAGTCGATGATGATGATGCCGCCGAGGTTGCGCAGCCGCAGCTGCCGCGCGATCACCTGCGACGCCTCGAGGTTGGTCTTGAAGATCGTGTCGTCGAAGCTGCGCCCGCCGACGAAGCCGCCGGTGTTGACGTCGATCGTCGTGAGCGCCTCGGTCTGGTCGATGATGAGATACCCGCCGGACTTGAGGTCGACCCGGCGCGCGAGCGCCTTCTCGATCTCGTCCTCGACCGCCGAGAGGTCGAACAGCGGCCGGTCGCCGGAGTAGTGCTCGATGCGGCGCGAGAGCGCGGGCGTGTACTGCCCGCGAACTCGGACATGCGCTGGTGCGTCTCGCGCGAGTCGACGAGGATGCGCGTCGTCTCCTCGGTGGCCATGTCGCGGAGCACGCGCTGGGCGAGGTTCAGGTCCTGGTAGACGAGCGCGGGCGCCGGCGAGTCGGTCGACCGCGCGGTCAGGTCGTGCCACAGCTTCGTCAGGTACTCGATGTCGGACTGCATCTCGCGCTCGGTGGCGGTCTCCGCCATCGTGCGGATGATGAAGCCGCCGCCGAGCCCCTCGGGCAGCAGGTGCTGGAGCCGGCCGCGCAGCTGCTCGCGCTCGGCCTCGTCCTCGATGCGCTGCGAGATGCCGATGTGCGAGTCCTGCGGCAGGTAGACGAGGAGCCGGCCGGCGAGGCTCACCTGCGTCGACAGGCGCGCGCCCTTGGTGCCGATCGGGTCCTTGATCACCTGCACGAGGAGTGCCTGCCCCTCGTGCAGGATGCGCTCGATCGGCCGCTCGACGCCGCCGTGGCCGTTCTGCCGGTGCTCCCAGATGTCGGCGATGTGCAGGAACGCCGCGCGCTCGAGGCCGATCTCGACGAACGCGCTCTGCATGCCGGGCAGCACGCGCGCGACGCGCCCGAGGTAGATGTTGCCGACGAGCCCGCGCGCGCTGAGCGCTCGATGTGCAATTCCTGCACGACGCCCTGCTCGAGCATCGCGACGCGGGTTTCCTGCGGCGTTACGTTGATGAGGATTTCATGGGCCATCGGACGGGGAGGGTGGGGATCATCGAAGACCTCGTCGACGGCCGCCGCATCGGGGCGCCCGCCGTGCAATCCTGTCGTTGGCGCCGCGGTCCGGCCGCGCATCGCCCGTTCGCCCGGGTGCCAGGCACGTGCCTGACACCGGGGGTTGGGTCATGGTACGGGAAAACCTGCCCGGGCGAGCAGGGCGGCCGTTTCCGCGAGCGGCAGGCCCATGACGCCCGAGTAGCTGCCGTCGAGCCGCGTGACGAACGCCGCGGCCCGCCCCTGGATGCCGTAGCCGCCCGCCTTGTCGAACGGCTCGCCGCTGGCGACGTAGGCGGCGATCGCCGATTTCGTGAGCGGCGCGAGCGTGACCTTCGACGTCGACATCGCGAAGTGCGTGTCGTCCTGCCAGCGCAGCGCGACGGCGGTGACGACCTCGTGGGTGCGTCCCGAGAGCCGCGCGAGCATCGCCTTCGCCGCGCGCTCGTCGGCGGGCTTGCCGAACACCTCGCCGTCGAGGATCACCTCGGTGTCGGCGCCGAGGACGGGCCGCGGCTCGAGCCCGCGCGCGACCATCGATTGCCAGCCGACGTTCGCCTTGGTGCGCGCGATGCGCTCCAGGTAGTGCAGCGCCGGCTCGCTGTCGTGCGCGACCTCGAGCACGTCGGGCGTGCGACCGGACGCCTCGCGCAGCCGCAGCACGTCGAACTCGACGCCGATCTGCGCCAGCAGCTCCTGCCGGCGCGGGCTCTTCGACGCGAGCCAGATCGTCGGCATCGTCAGTCCCGGTGGTAGGGATGGCCGGCGAGCAGGCTCGCCGCGCGGTAGATCTGCTCGGCCAGCACGACGCGAACGAGCGCGTGCGGAAGCGTGAGCGCCGAGAGCGAGAATCGCGCGGCGGCGCGCGACTTGAACCCGTCGTCGAGGCCGTCGGCGCTGCCGATCACGAACGAGAGCGCGGGCGTCGACTCGCGCCAGCGCTCAAGGCGGGACGCGAGCTCGCGCGTGCTCCACGGCGAGCCCTTCTCGTCGAGCGCGACGACCGTGGCGCCGGCGCATGCGGCGTCGAGGCGGCGGCTTTCCGCGTCCAGCAGCTGCGCGACGCTGCGGCCGCGGTCGCGCGCCTCGGGCTTGAGCTCGACCAGCGCGAGCGGCCAGTCGCGCGGGAGGCGGGACGCGTAGTCCGAATAGCCGGCGGAGACCCAGTCGGGCATGCGGTGGCCCAGCGCGACGATCGACAGCTTCATCGGTCGCGCGCCGGTCGCGTGGACACCGTCAGGCCGCCTTCGCGGCCTTCGTCCGGCGTGCCGGACGGGCGGACCACAGCTCCTCGAGGTTGTAGTACGCGCGCACCGCCGGCTGCATCACGTGGACGATGATGTCGCCGGCGTCGACGAGCACCCATTCCGAGGATTCCTCCCCTTCGACGCCGATGATCGACGCGCCCGCCTCCTTGAGCTTGTCGCGCACGTGGTGCGCGAGCGCCTTCACCTGCCGGTTCGAGTCGGCGGTGGCGATGACGAGCGTGTCGGCGATGCTGGTGAGCTTGCGGACGTCGAGGACCGTGATGTCGTGGGCCTTGATGTCCTCGAGGGCGGAGACGGCGACTTTCGCGAGAGGGTCTTTTGGCATCCGGGGGGTCAGGCGGCGTAGAGCCGATGGTGGGAAATATAGTCCCAAACCGCGGGCGGCAGCAACGCGCGCACCGATTGCGCGGCCGGGCCGCCGCGGGCGAACGCCGCGCGGATCGCCGAGGCGGAAATCTCGCGGGGCACGGTCGGGACGACGAGGATGCGGCCCGCGGGCGTCGACAGGAGCTCGCCGCTGTCGGCCGTCCGTCGCGCGCGCCACAGCGGAACGAGCGCGTCGGGAAGCGCGGCGTCGAACGGGTCGCCGGGCCGCGCCGCGACCGCGACGTGCGCCAGTGCGAGGAGGTCCTGCCAGCGGTGCCAGGTCGGCAGGCCGCGGAACGCGTCGGCGCCGAGGATCAGGATCACCGGGCGATCGGGATCCTCGGCGCGCAGCTCGTCGAGCGTGAGCGCCGTGTAGGACTTGCCCTGACGATGAAGCTCGCGATCGTCGATCGCGAGGCCCGGACGGCGCTCGATCGCCAGGCGCAGCATCGCGAGCCGGTGCGCGGCCGAGGCCCCGGGCGCGGGGCGGTGCGGCGGATCGCCCGCCGGCAGGAGACGGACCTCGGCGACGCCGAGCGCGCGGCGAGCATCGTCGGCAAGACCGAGGTGCGCGAAGTGCACCGGGTCGAACGTGCCGCCGAGCAGCGCGACCGGCGGCCGCGGGTCCGAGGTCGCCATCGGTCAGAAGCTCGAGCCCGGCTCGCGCAGGAACGCGATCTCGCCGACGGTCGACGCGCGTCCGAGGATGGCATTGCGGTGCGGGTAGCGGCCGAAGCGGCGCACGACCGCCGCGTGCTTCTCCGCCCATTCGAGCGGGTCGCGCAGCCCGGTCTCGCGCGCGAGCGCGCCGAACAGCGCGAGCGACCGTGCCTGCGCGGCTGCGTCCTCCGCGTGCTCGAAGGGCAGGTAGAGGAACCAGCGTTCGAACGGATCGAGCGACCGGTCGAATCCCGCGTCGACGGCGGCGCCGGCAGCCTCGAGCGCGAGCGCATCGCCGGCGAACGCGCGCGGCGTGTCGCGGAAGACGTTGCGCGTGAACTGGTCGAGCAGCAGGATGCGGGCGAGCGCGCCGTGCGGCGTGCCGGTCCATGCCTCGAACGCGCCGCGGAGCGCCGCCTCGATCGCGTCGCCGTAGCGGGCGCGAATCTCCGCGTCGAACGCAGGGTCCTTCACGAACCATCGCGGATCGGGACGAGGGGCGGCGTCCCGCCCCGCGTTCCGGGGCCCGAACCAATAGGCGAGGATGTCGCCGGCGAGGGCGGTGTCGTCCATCGGCGTATGATACGGGGACGGGAAAAGCCCGGGTTGTCCGGCTTTTCCCTTTCGTTTTCATCGCGATGAGCACGCCTGCCGTCACCGACCACAGGACACTCGCGCTCCTGGCCGCCTGCCAGGGGCTGCTGCTCATCAACGCGTCCGGCCTGATCTCGATGCAGGGGCTGGTCGGCTACATGCTCACCGACACGAAGTCGCTGGCGACGCTGGGTGCCACGACCTATGTGATCGGCTCGGCGCTCGCGGCGATGCCGGCGGCGCTGTGGATGGGGCGCGTCGGCCGGCGCGCCGGATTCATGACCGGCGCGTTCATCAACATCGTCGGATGCGGGCTCGCGGCGCTGGCGCTCCATCTCAGGAGCTTCCCGCTCTTCTGCGCCGCGACCGCGGTCATCGGGATCTACCAGGCGATCGGCCTCCAGTACCGGTTCGCGGCGGCCGAGGTCGCGGCGCCGGCCGACCGTGCGAAGGCGATCTCGTGGGTGCTGGCGGGCGGCATCGCCGGCGGCATCCTCGGACCCGAGTCGATGCGCCTTGCCCGCGACTGGTTCGCGACGCCGTTCGCCGGCTCGTTCATCGTGCTGGCCGCCTACGCGCTCCTCGCGATGGCGGTGCAGTCGCGGGTGCACGTGCCCAAGCCCACGCGCGAGGAGCGGTCCGGCGGAGGCAGGCCGCTCGGCGAGATCGTGCGCCAGCCCGTGTTCGTCGTCGCCGTGATCTCCGCGGCGTTCGGCTACGGGATCATGAACCTGCTGATGGTCGCGACGCCGCTCGCGATGGACTTCTGCAGCCATCCGTTCGCGCAGGCGGCGATGGTGATCCAGTGGCACGTCGTCGGCATGTACGCGCCGGGGCTGTTCACCGGGTCGCTGATCAGGCGATACGGCACGCTCAAGGTGATCCTGGCGGGCGTCGTGCTCGTGGGCGGATGCGTGGCGGTGGCGCTGTCCGGCACGACGGTCACGCACTTCCTCGTCGCGCTCGCGCTGCTGGGCGTCGGATGGAACTTCATGTACACGGGCGGGACGACGCTGCTCACCGAGTCCTACGCGCCCGCCGAGAAGGCGCGCGCGCAGGGCGCCAACGACTTCGCCGTGTTCGCGACGATGGGCGTTTCGTCGTTCTCGTCGGGCGCGCTCGTGTCGGTCGCCGGCTGGGAGCGCATGAACATGCTCGCGCTGCCCGTGCTTGCCGTCGTGGTCGTGGCCGTCGTGTGGCTCGCGCGCTTGCGCAGGGCGCCTGCCGCCGTCTGACGACGCGAACCGCGATGTCGCCGACCGCGATCCGCGACGTCCGCTTCTTCACCGCCCGCTCGGCGCTCTCGCGGCCGATCGCGGACGCCACGCATGCGATTCCCGAAATTCGCTTCGTCGTCGCCGGGGTCGCGCTCGCGAACGGCGTGACCGGGCAGTCGCACCTGCTGGCGTTCCACTATTCGCGGCACGCGATCGCCGGCGCGTGCCGGGACCTCGAGGCGTTCCTGCGCGGGCGCGATGCCTGCGACACCGAAGCCGTGATCCGCGACTGGGACGCGGAGAGCGAGTATTTCGGGCAGGCCGGCGTCAACCGCTGGGCGCTCGGCCTCGCGAACCTCGCGATGTGGGACGCCCGGGGGAAGACGCTCGGGCAACCGGTGTGGCGGCTCCTCGGCGGGCAGGCGCGGCCGGTGCCGGTCTACGGTAGCGGCGGCTGGCTCTCGTACTCCGACGCCGAGCTGGTCGACGAGGTGCGCGGCTATGCGCGGCGCGGCTTCGCCGCGGTCAAGGTCAAGGTCGGCTCGAAGGAGCCGGGCCGCGACCTCGAGCGGCTCGCGCGCGTCCGCGCGGCGATCGGTCCGCACGTGCGCGTGATGATGGACGCGAACCAGGGCATGAGCGTCGACGCGGCGCTCGATCTCGCGCTCGCGGCGTGGACGCTCGACATCGCATGGTTCGAGGAGCCGATCGACCACCGCGACTTCGACGGTTACGCGTCGCTGCGTTCGCAGGCGGGGATCCCGATCGCGATGGGCGAGCGCGAGTACGACCTCGTGCCGCTGCGCGAGCTGGCCCGCCGCAACGCGATCGACCTGTGGCAGCCGGACCTGCTGCGGCTCGGCAGCGTCGAGGCGTGGCGCGCGTCGGCCGCGCTCGCGCAGTCGCACGGGATCCCCGTGCTGCCGCACTACTACCGCGACTACGACGTGCCGCTGCTGTGCACGATCGGCAACGGCGCGGGCGCGGAGTCGTTCGACTGGATCGACGCGATCGTCGACCGTCCGTTGCGCGTCGAAGGCGGGGTCGCGTACCCTCGCGACGAGGCGGGCTGGGGATTCGCGATCCGCGACGACGCGCTGTCGCCGTTGTGAGCCGTGTCCCCTTCGGGCTCAAACCCGACCCAGGGGCGACTCGCGCGTCGTGGGTCGGGCTTCAGCCCGACGACGTCGGCTCGCCCGGTAACCCGGCCGAAGGCCGACCCACCCCCTCCCGCCCCCCCCCCCCCCCCCCGCCGCCCCCCCCCCCCCCGCGCGCTCAGGCCTGAACCTGTCCGCTTCCCAGCACGATCCACTTGCGCGACGTGAGGCCCTCGAGGCCGACCGGCCCGCGGGCGTGGAGCTTGTTGGTCGAGATGCCGATCTCGGCCCCCAGCCCGAACTCGAAACCGTCGGCGAAGCGCGTCGACGCGTTCACCATCACCGAGCTCGAGTCGACCTCGCGCAGGAATCGCATCGCGGCCGCGTGGTCGTTGGTGACGATCGCGTCGGTGTGCTGCGAGCCGTACTTCGCGATGTGGTCGATCGCCTCGTCGAGCGAATCGACGATGCGGATCGAGAGGATCGGCGCGAGGTACTCGGTGCTCCAGTCCTCCTCGGCCGCCGGCTTCATCGCCGGGACGAGCGAGCGCGAGCGCTCGCAACCGCGCAGCTCGACGCCCTTCGCCGCGTAGATCGCGGCGAGCGGCGGCAGCACGCGCGGCGCGATGGCCGCGTGCACCAGCAGCGTCTCCATCGTGTTGCACGGCGAGTAGCGCTGCGTCTTCGCGTTGTCGGCGATGCGGACCGCCATGTCGACGTCCGCGGCGGCGTCGACGAAGACGTGGCACACGCCGTCGAGGTGCTTGATCACCGGCACCTTCGCCTCGCGCGCGATGCGTTCGGTCAGGCTCTTGCCGCCGCGCGGCACGATCACGTCGACGTGCTTCTCGTCCGCGATCAGGTGGCCGACGGCCGCACGGTCGGTCGTCGCGACGACCTGTACCGCGGCTTCCGGCAGCCCGGCGGCGCGCAGGCCCTCGTGCACGCAGGCGGCGATAGCGGTGTTGCTGCGGATCGCCTCGGAGCCTCCGCGCAGGATCGTCGCGTTGCCGGCCTTGAGGCACAGGCCCGCCGCGTCGGCGGTCACGTTCGGGCGCGACTCGTAGACGATGCCGACGACGCCGAGCGGCACGCGCATCATGCCGACCTGGATGCCGGTCGGGCGGAAGCGCATCTCCGAGATCTCGCCGACCGGGTCGGGCAGCGCGACGATCTGCTCGAGGCCCTCGGCCATCGCGGCGATCGACGTCGGCGTCAGCGTCAGCCGGTCGACGAACGCGGCATCGTGCCCGGCCGCGCGAGCGGAGGCGACGTCCTCCGCGTTCGCCGCGAGGAGCTTCGCCTCGTCGCGCCGGATCGCCGCGGCCATGGCGGCGAGCGCGCGGTCCTTCGCCGCGGTGTCGGCGCGCGCGAGCACCCGCGCGGCGGCGCGCGCGGCCTCGCCGACGCCGCGCATGTACGCGGCGACGTCGGCGAACGTGCCCAAGGCCGGGACGGCGAGATTTGTCATCCGGCGATTGTAGCGCGGGCGCGGGCGGGCGGCGCCGCCGGGCCGGCGGCCGTCAATCGCCGGAGAGCGTGCCGTTGCGCGACAGCAGGACGGCGATCGGGCGAGTGGCGGCGAACTCGGAGAACACGATCGCCATGACCGCGGTGATCGGGACCGCCAGGAACGCGCCGGGCAGGCCCCAGAGCCCCGACCAGACCGACAGGCTCACCAGGATGGCGGCAGGGGAGAGGTTGAGCGAGTTGCCGAGCAGGTACGGGTCGAGGAAGTTTCCGATGGCGAACTGCACGACGACGAGTGCGATCGCGAGCGTGACGATCGTGTTGGGATCGCCGAACTGCACGATCGCCATCGCGACCGGGAAGAACACGGAGAGGAACGACCCGATGTAGGGGATGTAGTTGAGGAGCACGATCAGCATCGCCCAGAACGTCGCGAACTCGAGCCCGAACCACCACATGGCGACCCAGCTCACGACGGCCTGCATCATGCCCAGCAGCGTCTTCAGCGCCAGGTACGATCCGACGCGCGCGTTGACGTCGGCGACGATCTGGCGGATCAGCGCGGCACTGCGCGGATCGGTCGACAGCTTATCCACCTTCGCCGAGAACGCGCGCCGCTCGACCAGCAGGAACGTGACGTAGAGGAGGACGACGATCGCGACGCCCAGGATCGACGCTGCGGCCGCCACCGTCGATCCGACGAGCGACTGGATGCTGATCTGGTCGCGGATGAGCTGGCGCAGCGTGGCCCAGGTGGGCTCGCTCTCGAACCCGACGCGCGCGGCGAGGCTCTGGATCGTGCCGAGCAGCGACGCCTGGTACGCCGGCGCGCGCGCCGCCACGCGGTCGACGTTGTCGATCGCGATGTACGCGATCAGCGTGAGCGCCCCGACGCTGACGACCACCGCCAGCGCGTAGCGCAGCTGCAGCGGCAGCACGGCGCCGACGACGGGAATCCGCGCGAGCTGGCGCGTCAATCCGACGATGACGAAGACGACGAGCATCGCCATCACGATCGGGGCGAAGATCCCCTTGCCGATGTAGAGCACCCAGCCGACGATCAGCGCGAGGACGGTGCCGTAGACGAACGCCTCCAGCCGCAGGTGCGGCGGCGCGTGGGCGCCGGGATCGGGCGAAAGGGCCGGGACGTTCCCGCCGGTCGCGCCGGGAGCGTCGGGATCGCGCTCGGCCATCGCACCTAGCGGCGGACGTCGATCCGCCGCACGCCGTTCTCGCCGCCGATCAGGATCGTGTCCGCGCCGCGGCGCGCGAACAGGCCGACGGTGACGACGCCGGCGAGCTGGTTGATCTCGGTCTCGAGCTTCACCGGGTCGAGGATCTTCAGGTTGCGGACGTCGAGGATCACGTTGCCGTTGTCGGTCGTGAAGCCCTGGCGCAGCTCGGGCTGGCCGCCCATGCGCACGAGCTCGCGCGCGACGTAGCTGCGCGCCATCGGGATCACCTCGACCGGCAGCGGGAACTTCCCGAGCACGTCGACGAGCTTCGAGCCGTCGACGATGCAGACGAACTTGCGCGAGGCCGCCGCGACGATCTTCTCGCGCGTGAGCGCGCCGCCGCCGCCCTTGATCATCGCGCCGTGCTCGGTCACCTCGTCGGCGCCGTCGACGTAGACCGGCAGCGGCCCGACGTTGTTGAGCTCGTCGACCGGGATGCCGTGCGACTTGAGGCGCTCCGCGGTCTTGACCGACGAAGCCACGGCGCCCTTGATCCGGTGCCTGATCTTCGCGAGCTCGTCGATGAAGAAGTTCGCGGTCGAGCCGGAGCCCACGCCGATCCACGCGTCGTCGACGACGTGCGCGATCGCGTCGCGCGCGACGGCCTGCTTCAGTTCGTCCTGGGTCATGGCGGGCTCGGTCTCGGAAAACCTCATTCTACGGGTGCGCCGGGCGCCGCCCGCGCCGCGGCGGTCATTCCGGCGCGCAGAACCGGATGCCCTCCGGCGCCCACCCGAGGTTGGTCGTGAACTCGGCGTAGACGGCCGGATCGGTCGTGAACCGGTGATTCGGCGCGCCGGTCTGGCCGCTGTTGTACATGCGATAGACGGGGACCGTGCCGGTCGGGCAGCCGCTGCCCGTCGGGACCCGGATGTAGTAGGCGATCTTCTCGTACTGCCAGGCGGGGTTCGCCTTGACGCCCTCGCACTCGACCGGATCGGCCGTGTAGAAATGCGAGCTCTTCGGCGCGAACGCAACGGTGAAGAAGCGGCACACGGGCACCGCTCCATCGACGGGACCGTCGACGACCCGGAATTCCGTGCCGGTGCGGGCGAACGCGCCGCCGTAGGCACCCCCGTCGAGACCGGCGATCTCGTCGGCCTGGGCGGTCACGAAGTAATGGCCGAAGCCGGCGTGGAAATACTCGACCGCCGGGATCGGCAGCGGAGACGCGAACGTGCCGGCGATCCTGACGCCGACGCCGTCGCG
>JADIZG010000041.1 GCA_016704895.1 Betaproteobacteria bacterium | reverse complement strand
CGTTCCTCGCGCCGGTCTCGCTCAGGTACACGCCGCCGACCGCGGCCGATGCGCTGCCTCTCGTGCTTGCGGCAGTGGAACGGTTCGTCCGCCGCCTCGCCGCCGCTCGCCCGGTAGCGCCCGCCCCGGATCGGGCCCCGCGATGAAGATCTGGGGCGTATCGATGGTTCGCAACGAAGAAGACATCGTCGAGGCCTTCGTGCGCCACAACCTCACGATCCTCGACGGGATGCTGGTCGTCGACCACAACTCCACCGACCGCACGCCGGCGATCCTGACCGCACTGTGCGCCGAGCGGCTGCCGCTCGTCGTCAAGCGCCACGAGGCGCCCGGGTACCTGCAGGCCGAGATCACGACCAGCGCAGCGCGTGAGGTGTTCGCGCGGACGCCGGCGGACTTCGTCTTTCCGCTCGATGCCGACGAGTTCCTGAAGGTCGGGAGCCGCGCGGAGCTCGAGCGATACCTGGGATCCCTGCCGCCGGATGTGCATCCGGTGTTCGACTGGCCGACCTATGCTCCGCCGTTCGACGGCATCAGCCGCGACGTCGTTGCCTGCGCCCGCGCCGCCCGCAGGCTGACCGGACGGGCTCGCGGGACGGGAAAGGTCGCCGTGGCCCGAAGTTTCGCTGCGATACCCGGTGCCTACATCGGCCAGGGCAACCACGAGGTCTACGTCGGGAACAAGCCGCAGACGGCGCGCCGCCTGCCGATGGTCGGCGCGCCGGCCGCATTCTGCGTCGCGCACCTGCCCGCCCGGAGCGTGGTGCAGCACACGAAGAAGTTCGGCGTCCGGCGGCTCGCGCGCATTGCCGGCGGCCGGGATTACCCGACCGACTCGAACTTCTACCAGGCGTACGCCGGGCTTCGCGCAGGTCGGGTACCGACGCCGGACGACATGCTCCGACCGTACGTCGACGGCTTCTTCGTGCTGAAGGACGCGCCGCCGCCGACGTCGTACCCGATGGTCGACGATCCATTCATCGCCGACATCGTGCTTCGATACACGCCGCCGCCGATCGACGATGCCCTGCCCACGGTAATCGCGGCGGTCGAAGGCCTGACGCGACGGCTCGCCGCTTATCGAAAGGGCGTGCAAAGTGCCTGAGCGGGCGCGGGAAGCGCGACCACGAATCCCCACCGCGCCGCAGCGCGTCGACGCGGGCCGCCCGTCCCCCGCCCCCCCCCCCCGACCGCCCGCCCCCGCCCCGGCGCGTGCCGACGCCCGGGCGCGACGGCGCGGCCGGCTCCACAACGCGCGTCAACGCCTAGAGCGACAGCTCGCGCAGCAGCGCGTCGACGCGCGCGCTCACCGCCGCGTCCATGGCGATCGGGCGGCCCCATTCGCGCGCGGTCTCGCCCGGCCACTTGTTCGTCGCGTCGATGCCCATCTTGCCGCCCAGCCCCGAGACGGGCGAGGCGAAGTCGAGGTAGTCGATCGGCGTCGACTCGACGATCAGCGTGTCGCGCGCCGGATCCACGCGCGTCGTCAGCGCCCAGATCACCTCGTTCCAGTCGCGGATGTCGACGTCGTCGTCGGTGACGACGATGAACTTCGTGTACATGAACTGGCGCAGGAAGCTCCAGACGCCGAACATCACGCGCTTGGCGTGGCCCGGGTACTGCTTCTTCATCGAGACGACGGCGAGGCGGTAGCTGCAGCCCTCCGGCGGCAGGTGGAAGTCGGCGATCTCGGGGTACTGCCGCTGCAGCAGCGGCACGAACACCTCGTTCAGCGCGACGCCGAGCATCGCCGGCTCGTCGGGGGGCTTGCCCGTGTAGGTCGAGTGGTAGATCGGGTCGCGGCGCATCGTCATCCGCTCGATCGTGAGCACCGGGAAGCGCTCGACCTCGTTGTAGTAGCCGGTGTGGTCGCCGAACGGGCCCTCGGGCGCGGTCGCGTAGCCGGTCGGGTCGCTCGCGTCGGGCGTCAAATGGCCTTCCAGCACGATCTCCGCGGACGCGGGCACCTGCAGGTCGTGCGTGATGCAGCGGACGATCTCGGTGCGCCCGCCGCGCAAGAGCCCGGCGAACTGGTACTCGGAAAGCGTGTCCGGCACCGGCGTGACGGCGCCGAGGATCGTCGCCGGATCGGCGCCGAGCGCGACCGCGACCGGGAACGGCACGCCCGGATGCGCGTGCGCGTGCTCGCGGGCGTCGAGCGCGCCGCCGCGATGCGCGAGCCAGCGCATGATCACCTTGTCGGAGCCGATCACCTGCTGCCGGTAGATGCCGAGGTTCTGCCGCTTCTTGTGCGGTCCGCGCGTGACCGTCAGCCCCCACGTGATCAGCGGCCCGGCGTCGCCCGGCCAGCAGGTCTGCACCGGCAGGCGCGCGAGGTCGACGTCCGCGCCTTCCCACACGACGTCCTGGCAAGGCGCGGAGCTCCGCTCCTTCGGCGCCATGTCGAGCACCTTCATGAACACCGGGCGTGTGTTCTGCCACGCGTCCTTCAGGCCCTTGGGCGGCTCGGGCTCCTTGAGGAACGCGAGCAGCCGGCCGACCTCGCGCAGGCTCTCGCGCCAGTTCGCGGGATCGGCGCCCATCGCGCGCGCGACGCGGCCGGGCGTGCCGAACAGGTTGCCGAGGACGGGAATCGCCACGCCCGACGGCGCGCGGAACGACCCCTTCGGCCGCTCGAACAGGATCGCGGGGCCGCCCTTGCGAAGCACCCGGTCGCAGAAGGCCGTCATCTCGAGCTTCGGATCCACCTCCGCGCGCACGCGGACGAGCTCGCCGTCGCGCTCGAGCTGGTCGATGAAGTCGCGCAAGTCGCGGTAGGCCATGGGCACCTTGATCGCTGTTCGGGGAGATTCTAGCCGGTCGGCCCTCTACGGGTGCAGAACGCAGGGATCGGGGACAGGCGATGGGGGTCGCCGGGCGCGGGAGGAAGCGCCCGTTCGGACGCATGGAGTGTGACCGCCATGCGGCACGACGCTCCATCGCCCGTCGGCGATCACCTAGAATCCCCCAATGCCCTCCTCCGCCACCTTTCTGCGCGCCCGCCGCACCGTGTTCTCGATCGTGCTCGCGGGCTACGTGCTGTCGTTCTTCCACCGCACGGCGCCAGCGGCGATCGCGGGCGAGCTTCAGCGGGCGTTCGACATCCCCGCGGCCGTGCTCGGCACGCTCGCCGCGACCTACTTCTACGTCTACACGCTGCTGCAGATCCCGGTCGGCGTGCTGGCCGACACGGCGGGTCCGCGTCGGCTCCTCGCCGGCGGCTCGCTCGTCGCGGGCATCGGGTCGCTCGCGTTCGCGCTCGCCCCCAGCTGGGAAGTCGCCGCGGTCGGACGGACGCTCGTCGGCGTCGGCGTGTCGGTCGCGTTCATCGCGATCCTCAAGGTCAGCGCGACCTGGTTCGAGGCACGACGCTTCGCGACGCTGAACGGCATCACGATGTTCGCGGGCAACCTGGGCGCCGTCGTGGCCGGCGCGCCGCTCGCGTGGGTCGTCACGCAGGCGTCGTGGCGCACGGTGTTCGTCGCGCTGGCTGCGTTGTCGTTCGCGATCGCAGCGGCCACCTGGTGGCGCGTGCGCGATCGCCCCGAGATGCTCGGCTTCGCGCCCCTCGCCCCGTCGCCGGTGCCCGGCGCGAAGCTCGACTGGCGCGCCGCGCTCGTCTCGGTGCTCGCCAACCGCGCAACCTGGCCCGGGTTCGCCGTCAACGTCGGCGTCGGCGGCTGCTTCCTCGCTTTCGCGGGCCTCTGGGCCGTGCCCTGGCTCGAGCACGCGTACGGCTACCCGCGCGTCGTCGCCGCGCAGCACACGAGCCTGCTCCTGCTGGGCGTCGCGTTCGGCGCGGTCGCGATCGGCGTCGTCTCGGACCGGCTCGGCAACCGCCGCGGCGTGATGCGCGTCTGCACGTTCGCGTTCGCGCTCTCGTGGCTTCCGTGGCTGCTGCATGCCGCGTGGCCGCTGCCGGCGACGCTCGCGTGGTTCTTCCTGATGGGCCTGCTGATCCCCGGCTTCACGTTGTCGTGGGCGATCGCGAAGGAGGTCAACCGCCCCGAGCACTCGGGCATCGCCACCTCCGTCGCCAACACCGGCATCTTCCTCGGGACGGGCATCCTGCAGCCCCTCGTCGGGCTGGCGATCGACCGCGGCCGGGAAGCAGGCGAACTGGCGTCCGCGTGGAGCCTCGGCATCACGATCCTCGCGGGCTCCGCGGCGATCGGCGCGCTCGCGTCGCTCGCGGTCCGCGAGCGCGCGCGCTGACGCGCTTGCGGAGCGCGATCCGGCGACCCGGCGACCGAAGGGCGCCCCGAGGTCGCCGTGCCCCTCGGGGGCGACCCGCGCAGCGCGTCTCGGGGGACCACACCCGCCGCCCCGAGGTCGCCGCGCCCCCTCGGGGGGCGACTCGCGCAGCGAGTCTCGGGGGGACCACACCCGCCCCCAGGTCGCCGCGCCCCCCCCCCCCCCCCCCCCCCCCCCCCCCCCCCCCCCCCCCCCCCCCCCCCCCCCCCCCCCTCGCCCGCGCTCGGGGGTCACACTCAGATCACCGGGGTCGACACTCCGTCCATCGGAACGATCGCGCCGGACACGTAGCTCGCCGCGTCGGACGCGAGGAACACCGCGACGCGCGCGACTTCCTCCGGCGTCCCGAGCCGCCCGAGAGGAATGCGCTGCCTCATGCGCGCGAGCACCTCGTCGGCCGCGAGCCCGGTCATGCGCGCCTCGGCGGCAAGCCCTTCCTGCACGCGACCGGTGAGCGTCGCGCCCGGGTTGATCGCGTTGACGCGCACGCCCCTCGGCGCATACGCGGCGGCGAGCCCGGCGGTGGCGAGCATCAGCGCCGCGTTCGCCGCGCCGCCCGGCAGGTGGACCGGATTGGCGACCTTGCCGCCCTGCCCGACGATGTTGACGATCGCGCCGCGCCCGCGCGCCGCCATCGACTTGACGACGATGTCGATCGGATGGACGTAGCTGAAGAACTTCGCGTCCATCGCGTCGTGCCACGCCTGCGCCGTCAATTCGTCGGGCGGATGGCGCTTCGCCGCGCCGGCCGAGTTGACGAGCACGTCGATCGGCCCGAGCGCGCGCCCGGCCTCGGCGATCGCCCGCGCCGCCTCGTCGGCACGCGAGAGATCCGCGACCACCGCAACCGGCCGGTGCGCCGACGGCGGCATCGCCGCGAGCGCGGCGTCGAGGTTGGCGCGCGAGCGCGAGATCATCGCGACGCGCGCGCCTTCGGCGGCGAACGCATGCACGCAGGCAAGCCCGATCCCCTTGCTCGCGCCGGTCACGACCACCACACGATCCTTCAGTCCCAGCTCCATCGTCGCCTCCGTGTCAAAGCCATGCCTCGAGCGCCCGCCACGCCTCGATCTTCTCGTCGAGCGGTCGAGTGTACGCGGGACTCGTCGACGGGCAGCGCGACCGTGGCGTACCCGGCCTCGCGCCATCGCGGCGCGGCGCGCGCGGCCGTGTTGCCGTTGAACGCGACCGCCACGACGCCCGGGCACGCGCGCTGCACGCGCGAAACCTCGGCATGCATGGCGTTGCGGATCGCCTGGTCGCTCGACCCCTTGCGATCGCACGCGACGATCGTGTCCCACAGCGCGATGCCGCGCGCGGCGAGGCGCGCGAGCCTGTCCTCGTAGGACATCGCGGGCAGCGGCTCGCCGAGGATCGCGCCCATCACCGGCCAGAAGTGGTTGCGCGGGTGCGCGTAGTACCGGCCCGCCGCGAGCGACGCCACGCCCGGAAAGCTGCCGAGAACCAGGATGCGCGCATCGCGGGGCAGGACCGGCGGGAGACCGTGCGCCCCCGCGCGCGCTACGCGAGCCTGGGCCATGCGCGTGCACGAACCGCATAGTCGAGCGCGGTGCCCGCGAACACCGCGAAGCCGAACCAGTGGTTGTGCAGGAATGCGCGGAAACACGCCTCGCGGTCGCGATCGCGGATGAGCCACAGGTGATAGCCGGCGCACGCGAGCGCGGCCACGAGGCCGGCGTAGTACACCGGCCCGAGCGCCATCAGCCGGCCGACCCACGCCATGCCCGCGAGGTAGCCCGCGTACGAGATCGCGATCGCGGCGACGTCGAAGCGGCCGAACGTGATCGCGGACGTGCGCATGCCGATCCGGACGTCGTCGTCGCGGTCCACCATCGCGTACTCGGTGTCGTAGGCCATCACCCAGAGCAGGTTGATCGCCAGCATCGGCCAGCCGGGCCACTCGACCTCGCCGCGCACGGACGCGAACGCCATCGGGATCCCGAACGAGAACGCGATGCCGAGGAACGCCTGCGGCAGCGCGAAGAAGCGCTTGAAGAACGGGTAGGCGATCGAGATCGCGAGCGCCGCGACGGCGAGCACGATGGTCGCGCGGTTCGTGAACAGCACGAGCGCGAACGCGCAGAGCGCGAGCCCCGCGCCCACCGCGAGCGCCTCGCGCGGCGTGACCTCGCCGGTCACGAGCGGCCGGCGGCTCGTGCGCTTGACGTGCGCGTCGTAGCCCAGGTCCGCCCAGTCGTTGAACGCGCAGCCGGCGGAGCGCATCAGCAGCGTGCCGAGCGAGAAGACCAGGACGACGGACAGCGGCGGCGTGCCGCGCGCCGCGATCCAGAGCGCGGTCAGCGTCGGCCACAGCAGGAGCAGCGTGCCGATCGGCTTGTCGAGCCGGACGAGCCGCTCCCACGCGTCGACGCGCTGCGCGAGCGTGCGCGGCGCGGCCGGTGCGCTGTCGTCGGTCACGTCAGAAAGAGAGCGGCATCTGCTTGCGCAGCTCGCGCGGCGCCGCCTCGTCGAGCATCGCCTGCGGCGTCGGATAGCGGAGCCTCGCGCGGAGCTCGCGCTTCATCCGGTCGTTCGACAGGCGCCGCGACTCGCTCATGAACGAGAGCAGCATCGGCGCGATGCGCGCCTCCGCCTCCTCCCAGCCGACGCGCGGGGGGCGCGGCATCCGGTACGCGTCGGCGACCGCGTCGAACCACTGCCCCATCTTCATCTCGGCGTCGTCCGTCGCGTGGTACGCGCGGTTCGGCCGGCCGCGGAAGAGCGCGGCGATCGCGACGCGCGCGAGGTCGTCCGCATGGACGTGGTTCGTGTAGACGTCGTCCTCCGGGACGAGCACCGGCGTCTGCTGGCGGAGCCGCTCGAGCGGAAGCCGCGTCTGCGCGTAGATGCCCGGCGCGCGCACGATCGCGAGCGACACGCCGTTGCGCGCCGCCCACGCGCGCAGGCGGTCCTCGGCGTCGACGCGCCGGCGCGCGCGCGGCGACTGCGCGCGGCGCGGCCGCGTCTCGGCGACGTGTGCGCCGGCGCAGTCGCCGTACACGCCCGAGGTCGAAACGTAGACGAATCGCTGTGGTATTCTGCCCGCCGCCGAAAGCGCTGCGACGAGATGGCCCGTGCGCGGATCGCCGCGGCCCTCCGACGGCGGCGGCGCGAAGTGCATCACCGCGTAGGGCGCCGCGCGAAGGCGCCGAAGGGTGCGCAGGTCGTCGAGGTCGCCGACGATCGGGACGAAGCCGTTGGCGCGAAGCTTCGGCACGTCGTCGGCGCTGCGCGTGAGGCCGACCAGGCGTGCGCGGCCGGCGAGGAGGCGCGCCGCGCGCATCGCGACGTCGCCGCAGCCGACGACGAGCACGCGGATCATGCGCCGGGGGCGGGAACGCCGGGAGCGCCGACCACGACCGGTCCGGCGCGCGAGACCACGATACACATGACGTTCGAGGTTACCATAAAGCCCGCCGGCCACGCGTTCGCGTGCGCCGCCGACGAGACGGTGCTCGAGGCGGCGATGAGAGCCGACCTACTGCTTCCCTACGGCTGCCGCAACGGCGCGTGCGGGACCTGCAAGGGCAGGCTCCTGTCGGGGGTGGTCGACTACGGCCCGCACCAGGCGACCACGCTGACCGACGACGAGAAGCGCGCGGGCTACGCGCTCTTCTGCTGCGCGAAGCCCTTGAGCGACATCGCGATCGAGGTGCGCGAGGTGCGCCGTGCGGGCGACATCCCGATCAAGCGGCTGCCCTGCCGGATCGAGTCGATCGACAAGCCCGCCGGAGACGTCGCGATCGTCAAGGTGAAGCTGCCCGCCAACGAGCGGCTGCAGTTCCTCGCCGGCCAGTACGTCGACTTCCTGCTCAAGGACGGCAGGCGCCGCAGCTTCTCGATCGCCAACCCGCCGCACGACGACGCGCTGCTCGAGCTGCACGTCCGCCACGTTCCGGGCGGCCTCTTCACGGACCAGCTCTTCACGCAGTTCAAGGGCCGCGAGATCCTTCGCCTCGAGGGACCGCTGGGCTCGTTCCACCTGCGCGAGGACTCCGACAAGCCGATGATCTTCGTCGCGGGCGGCACCGGCTTCGCGCCGATCAAGGCGATGATCGAGCATGCGCTGCATCACGGCATCGACCGGCCGATGGTGCTCTACTGGGGCGTGCGCTCGAAGAGGGACCTGTACCTGCCCGACCTGCCCGGCCGCTGGCAGCAGGCGAACCCCGGCTTCACGTTCATCCCGGTGCTGTCCGATCCGCTGCCGGACGACGCGTGGCCCGGCCGCACCGGCTTCGTCCACCGCGCGGTGATGGACGACTTCCCCGACCTGTCCGGCTACCAGGTGTACGCGTGCGGCGCACCGCCGATGATCGACGCCGCCAGGCGCGACTTCACCGCCGAGTGCCACCTTCCGGCCGACGAGTTCTTCGCCGACAGCTTCACGTACGCGGCCGAGGCGGACGCACGCAAGGGCTGATCCTCGCCTCGCGTGCAGGGGAATCGGTTCTCGATGCGCGCGATCGACGCGGCAATCGTGCGGTGGAACATCACGCGTGTCCCGGCGCCGCGCCTGCCGCGACGCCGCCGTTGCGCGCGGACCGGCGGGCCCACAGCTTCTCGTGGAAGTGGTAGGCGACCGTGTTGCACGCGGGCTCGACCAGCGCGAGCACGCTGCCGACGACGATGCTGCCGGTCAGCAGGTAGCCGACGGTGAACGCGACCGTGAAATGGACCGCCGCGAACGAGAGCGTCTTGGCGAGCGAAGGATCGATTCGATGGCGCATGCGTGGATGATAACGATTCTCATAAATAACGCCAATCGATTGTGGTTATCTGATCGATAGGTTGAATTCATCCAGGTGCCCTGCCGGGCGCGGCGGGCGCCGCCGTCAGGACGAAGTCGTTCGCACGCACCGACCGCAGCGCCCGGGAAGATCGGCACGTTTCACGCGATGCCGGCGACGACCCTGCCTGCGGCGGTCACGGGGGACCGGCGGTGCCGGCGCCGGTGGGCGAGGCTCGGTGCGCGAACCTCCGCGTGCCCCGCTTCTTTCGGCCGCGGATGCGCGTGCAGGCGCGCACCGTCCACCACGACGCCGGCCCGCCGGCGCTCCCGCAGGACGCCTTCGCGCCTGAAGTCGCCGAGCGCCCGGGAAACGGTCTCCGGCGCGGCGTCGACGATCGCGGCGAGATCGGCGAGCGTCGGCACCGGGCAGGCGAACGTCCCGATCGCGCGTGCACTCCCTCCGGCGAGCATGGCGAACAGGCACCGCAACCGGTCGGACACCGTGCCGGTGCGCAGCCGGACCACGTCGAGGAACCGCTGGTGCTGGCGCTGGAGGATGCCCGCCGCCAGCGCGCTCCCGTCGTTGCCCTCGCCGGTCGCCAGGCGCTGCGCCTGGCAATGGACGACGGCACGGGCGTCCGACAGGTGGCTGCCGCCCGCGAGCGTCTCCTCGCCCACGCAATCGCCTGCGACCGCGAGACGGACGAAACGGGATCCGCTCGCGTCGACGTGATCGAGGCGAACCGCCCCGCTCAGGATGCGCCACACGCCGGTCGACGTGCCGGCCGTGAAGAGGATTCCACCGCGACGGATGTCCCGGATCGCCCCGGCACCTGATTCGTTGCTGATCGAATGCATGACCTCACTCCTTTTCCGTCCGGACGCCGCCCCGGCACGGCCGGGCGGCGATCCGATGCTCGAGTCCCGCGTGGCAGCCGACGGCCCGGAGGGGTCGTCGTGGACGCCTCCGCGCTGCGCGATGCGCGTGCGGCGGTCCCGGTGCTGCGTGTGATGGCGGCGGGGCGATGCCCCGTCGCGCGGCTCAGGAAACGAGGAGGGTCGGAGGAGCCCGGGCGGCGGCGGCGAGCCAGCGTTCGTGCTCGCGCGCGGACGCGTCCGGGGCGGAAGTGCAGAGGGTGCAGGTGTCGACGACTGCGACCGGCCTTGCGCCGGCGGACGGCATCGCGTCGTGACCCGCGGACGCCGCGCAGACGGGGCAGGCGGACGCCTCGGCCGCGGTCGAGCGCTCGCCGGGAAGCGGATCGGTCGAGCCGGCGATCCGTCGGTCGGCGTCCACCCGGACCCAGCGCAGTTCCCCGCCCGCGCACACCTGGGCGCGACCCGTCGCGTCGAAGCGCTGCAGGCCATGCGCGTGCGCGAGCACCGGCAACACGGCGTTCGCCAGCATCGCGGCATACGCGAGCCAGCGGGCGGCGAGGACGACGGTGCGGTCGAAGCGCATCAGGGACATCGCGCCATGGGCGGCGATCGTCCCATCATACGCAGCGCGGGCGGGACCGATTTGATGCCCATCAAGCGCGCGGGAACGCGCAGGCCGCTACCGGAGCCGCGCGGCGAGCTCTTCCGGCGATCGCCAGTCCGCGCCGCAGACGAACCGCGGCATCAGGAAGCGCGAATCGCCCGGCGCGACCAGGCGCGGCTCGCAGGTGAACGCGGCCGCGCAGAGCGCGTCGCCCAGCGACGGCAGGTAGTCGCTCGCGAGAAACGCATTGTGGTGGCCGTACGGATAGGCGAAGTACGGCGACGCCCGGCCACCCGTCGCGACGGCGAGGTAGGCCGCCGCGTCGCGGATCTGCGCGTCGGCGTCCGCGACGCTTCGCACCTGCGAGAAGTCGCCGCGCGCGTCGCGCGAATGCCGGACGGCGGGCAGCGCCGGGTGCAGGTGGTCCCAGCTGTGGTTGGCGATCGCGACGAGCCCCGAGTCGATCGCCGGCGACCACCAGGCCTCGCCCATCGATCCGGGCGCGAGCCACGTGTAACGCGGATCCGCGCTCGCTTCCATCGCGAATCGCGCTTCCGGTGACGCGATCACGAAGCTCGTCGCGTGCAGCGCCGGCTGCGCCCCCGGTCGTCGCGCGGCGAACGCGCGCATCGCGTTCGCGAATCCGCGCTGCAGGCCGTAGTCCGGGTGCACGACGTCGTCGACGTCGTAGACCGGGCCGTCGTCGAAGGTCAGCGCCACCAGGCGCTCCGACGCGCCTTCGCGATGCGCGCGCACGAGGTCCGCGAGCGGCACGATGCGCCAGTGCGCGTCGGTCAGCCCGTCGAGGTCGCGCGCGAACGCGACGTGGTCGTTCTCGCCGTAGCCGGGGCCGACGACGTGGTGCGAGTGGTAGGCGAGGACTGCGAGCGGCATGGGGGAAACGAGGGTCAGGGACCCTGATTTCCGGCGAGCCCGGACGCTCCCAGGTCGGCCAGCGCGCGCTTGAGGCCCGCGGCGAGGTGGGCGTTCGCCTCATCGTCGCGCCCGAGCCGCGCGAGCATGTTGCCCAGGAGGACGTGGGCGCGCCAGTGGTCGTCGAGCGCGAGGCTCGCCTCGTAGTAGGTCTGCGCCTTGCCCCACAACTGCGCGCGCTCGCACAGCCGGCCGAGCGAGCAGAGGAGCGTCGCGTCGTCGCTGTGCTGCGTGAGCCAGCGCTCCGCGGTCTCGAGCTGCCGGGAGGGATCGGCGGGGCGGCAGTCGGCGAACGCCGCGACGAGCGCGGGATCCCACTGCCGGTCGAGGCTCCGCGCGAGGATCTCGACCGCCTCGCGGTCGCCGCCGAGCCGCACGAACGACCTCGCGGCGGCGAGCGCGACCTTCGGGTGCAGCCGGTCGGCTTCCGGCAGCCGGTTCCACAGGTCGCGCAGCCCGGCGGCGTCCTGCGAGAGCCCCGCGAGCGCCTCGGCCTGCGCGCTCGCGCGCACCATCGCGCCCTGCTCCGCGTCGTAGACCTTGCGGCGCACGAGCTGGTCGACGACGGCGGGCACCTCCGACGATCGCCCGGCCGCGGTGAGCGCACGCAGCGACAGCCGCAGCGCCGCCGTGTGCGCGCCCGCCTCGCGCTTCAGCGCGTCGAGCTTCGCGAGCGCCTCGCCTGCCTGCCCCTGCTCGAGCGCGAGCTCGGCCTCGAGCATCAGTCGAGGCACCTCCAGGCTCGCGACGCGGGCATCGGCGCGCGAGAGCAGTCGCGCGGCCGCGCCGAAATCGCGCATGTCGATCGCCGCGCGGGCGCCGAGCAGCGCGGGCAAGCCCCCGGATCGCGGCAGCGCGAGCGCCTCGTCGGCGAGCTCGCGCGACCGGCCGTAGCGGCCTTCGAGCATCGCGACCAGCGCGGCGTCCTGCTTCGCGCGCGCGCGTTCGAGCTGCTGCCGTGCGCGATGCGCGCGGACCTCGCGCGGCAGGGTGGCGATGCGGGACGCGAGCCGCATGATCGCGTAGAGCGCGAAGAACGCGGCCAGCGCGAGCAGCAGGAACACGAAGAACGAGACCTCGGCGCGAACCGGGGGCACGACGAACTGAACGTAGCCCGGGTTCGCCTTCGCGACGAGCGCCATCACGATGGCGAGGGCGGCGATGAGCAGGAAGGCGGCGAGGGCGCGCATCGCTGGTGCGTCAGGCGTGTCCGGCCGACCGGGCGAAGGTCACCGGCGGCCGCGCGGCGCGTCCGCCTGCGCGTCCTGCGCGACGCGCAGCGACCGCGCCGCGTCGAGGCTGCGCGTGAGCTCGGGCACCTCGGCGGGCATCGTCACCGACGTCATCGCCGAGAGCGACGCGAGCACCGCGGCGACCGGCTTCGCACGCGCGTCGAAATACTGGCGAAGCCAGGCGTCGGCGGCCTTCACGTCGGCCCGGAACGCGGGCTCGTTGCGCGCGATGAGCGACAGCCGCGCCGACAGCAGCCGGAGCCGCAGGTTCTCGCGCAGGTAGTACTGCTGCGGGGGCGTCACGAGCGGGGGCGCCGCGCGGTCGCTCACCTCGATGCGCACGAGCCCCTTCAGGTCCGTCCACATGTCGCGCAGGAACCGCGACCACGCCGGCGCGTCGGCGGGCAGAGCCGGTGCCGCGGGCGCGGGCACGCGCTCCTCGCGCGCGAGCGGCATCGCGTCGATCGAGGCGATCGCGGCGTCGAGCTTGCCCGCGAGCCCCGCGGTGTCGACGTAGGGCATCGCCTTCAGCTTCTCCATGTCGGAGGCGATCGCGCGCCGCAGCGGTCCGAACTTCGGCCGGTCGAGACGCGCGAGCTTGGCGTCGGCGAGCTGCAGCGCGGCGATCGCGGCCGGCACGTTGGCGGCGATCGCGAGCTGCTGGCTCGCGAGCGCGAGCACCTGCTCGACCTCGACGATCGCGAGCTGGTCGCGCGACGGCGCGAGGTCGTGGTAGAGCGTCTCGAGCGCCGACTGCTGCGACTGCGACTCGGCGAGCCGCGTCTCGAGCAGCGCGAGCTTCGCCTGCATCTCGCGCAGCTCGCCCGAGATCGCCGCGTCGCGCGCCTTGAACTGCGCGGTCGCCTGGTCGGCGACGGTGAGTCGCCCGGCAACGTCGGCGCGCATCTCGGCCAAGTCGCGGCTCGCGTCGATCCAGGCCAGGAGCCCGGCGACCGCGACCAGCGCCAGCGCGATCCACACAGCGAAGCCCCGGGGTCCGGGCGGCCTCGCCGGCGTTGCGGCCGGCGCGCGCGTGCCGGCGTCCGGACGCTCGAGACGGTCTGGGGGCGTGTCCACGCGTGCGATTCTAGCAGCGCGGGGGCGGCGGCCCCGGGGGATGGCGGCGGTTTCGGATTACAATGCGTCTCGCGTGCCGCCCGGGCGCGCCGTTTCTTTTCCCCCGTGAACGGACTGACGCTGCTCGCGCTGATCGCCCTCGCGATCGGCATCGTGTTCGCCTATCGCGCCGGCCGGATCGCCGGCCGTCGGGACGCGCGCGCGGCCGACCCGCCTCCGTTCTCGCAGGCCACTGCCGTCGAAGCGGGCGCGATCGCCCAGTCCTCCGTTCCCGCCGCCGCCGCCGAAGCGTCGCCGCCGCCACCACCATTGCCCGCCCCCGACGACGCGATCGCCGGCGAGAAGGCGCGGCTCGTCGCTGCGTACGAGGCCGAAGCCGCGCGCCTCCGCGCGAAGCTCGACGACGTCCTCGCCGAGCAGTACCCGCTCGCCGCGTTCGCCGAGGACCGCCGCGCGCTGCTGGCGGCCCTCGCCGACGCTCGTGCCGACACCGCCCGCTACCGCACGCTCGTCGTCGACTTCGAGACCAACGCGCCGTCGACGCTGCTCGGCGGGCCCGGCTCGCCCGACGACCTGAAGCTCATCGTCGGGATCGGTCCGATGCTCGAGCGCATGCTCCACCAGCTCGGCGTGACGACGTTCAGGCAGATCGCGCACTGGACCGAGCACGACATCGACGCCTTCGACGCGAAGCTCGCCGAGTTTCCCGGGCGCATCCGGCGCGACGCCTGGGTCGTGCAGGCGCGCGCGCTGCACCAGAGCAAGTACGGCGAGCGGGCGTGACGTCGCGCGCCGACGCGGGCCACGCGGCGTCGCACGGGCTGTCGCACGCCTACGTGCCGATGGCGATCCTCGCGCTCATCTGGGGCTGCAACTGGCCGGTCCTGAAGCTCGGCGTCACCGAGATCCCGCCGCTCACGTTCCGCACGCTCACGCTGCCGTTCGCCGCGGCGGGCCTGCTCGCGATCGCGCGCGCGTCGGGCGAGTCGATCGCGATTCCGCGCGCCTGGTGGCCGAAGGTCGCGGCGCTGGCGTTCTTCAACATCGCCGGCTGGAACGGGCTCGTGCTGTTCGGCGTGCAGCAGCTCCCCGCGGGCCGCAGCGCGATCCTCGCCTACACGATGCCGGTGTGGGCGACGCTCGTCGCGCTGATGGTGCTGCACGAGCCGATGGGCCGGCGCAAGGTGATCGGGCTCGTGCTGGGCATGATCGGCATGGGGCTGCTGCTCGGCGAGGACTTCGCGCTGATCCGGCGCAGCCCGTTCGGCGCCGCGATGATCATCGGCTCGGCGATCTCCTGGTCGATCGGCACGGTGCTGCTGCGCAAGTGGAAGCCGCCGATCGCGCAGAACACGCTGTCCGGCTGGATGATGCTCCTCGGCGCGATGCCCCTCGCGGCCGCCGCGCCGTTCTTCGACGACGTCGGCCTCGCGCGATTCGCGCACGTCTCGTGGCTCGTCTGGTTCGCGATCGGCTACAACATCCTGCTCGCCGGCACGCTCGCGCACTGGGCGTGGTTCACGCTCGCGCGCACGCTGCCGGTCGCCGTGTCGGGGCTCGCGTCGCTTCCGGTGCCGGTCGTCGGCGTGTTCGCCGGGATGGTCGTGCTGGGCGAGCGCCCGGGCGCGACCGAGTGGCTCGCGCTCGCGTTCGTGCTCGCGTCGCTGGGCGCGGTGCTGTGGCCG
>JADIZG010000040.1 GCA_016704895.1 Betaproteobacteria bacterium | reverse complement strand
CCGTACGCGAGTTCGGGGGCGAGCCCGTAGGCCTCGTCCTCGTCGATCCGGTGCTCGGCGACGAGCGTCGCGAGAAACCGGCAATCGATCCGGCGCGCGACGTCGTGCCGCGCCGGGATCGACAGGAACGCGCGCGTGTCGTCGTTGAAGCCGACCGTGTTGTGGAAGCCGGCGGTCTCGGTGGTCTGCTCGCGGAAGCGCAGCATGCCCTCGGGGCTGTCGTGAAACCACCACGCGGGACCGAGCTTCAGCGCCGGATAGTGGCCGGCGAGCGGGGCGAGCTCCCGCGCGTAGCTCGTCTCGTCGAGCGTGAACAGGATCACGGTGAGCCCGCGCTCGTTGCCGACGCGGTCGAGCATCGGCTTCAGCGCCCGCACGTAGTCGGTCGGCATCGGAATGTCGGCGCCCTTGTCCCGTCCGTACGCGGCGAAGAGCTGCGGGTTGTGGTTGCGGAAGCTGCCCGGGTGGATCTGCATCACGAGCCCGTCGTCGAGGCTCATCGTCGCCATCTCGGTCAGCATCTGCGCCCTGAAGGCCTCGGCCTCGTCGGCGCCGGCCGTGCCCGCGAGCGCGCGATCGAGCAGCCGCTGGCACGCGGCCGCGTCTAGGTCCGCGGTGCGCGCCGTCGGGTGGCCGTGGTCGGTCGACGTCGCGCCCATCGACGCGAAGAACGCCCGCCGCGTGCGGTGCGCGGCGAGGTAGCCCGACCACGTCGACGTGTCCTCGCCGGTGATCTCGCCGAAGCGTGCCACGTTCGCGCGGAAGCCCTCGAATTCCGGGTCGACGACCGGGTCGGGGCGATACGCGGTGACGACGCGTCCCTTCCAGCCCGAGGCGCGGATCGCCGCGTGGTGCTCGAGCGTGTCGAGCGGGCTCTCGGTCGTCGCGATCACCTCGATGTTGAAGCGCTCGAAGAGCGCGCGCGGCCGGAACGCGGGCGTCGCGAGCGACGCGTTGATCGCGTCGAAGATCGCGTCGGCGCTCGCCGGCGACAGGCGCTCGCGGATGCCGAACACCGTCGAGAACGCGTGGTCGAGCCACAGGCGCGTCGGCGTGCCGTGGAACACGTGCCAGTGCGCGGCGAACGTGCGCCAGATCTTCCGCGCGTCGGTCTCGACCGGGCCGCCGTCGCACCGCGGGATGCCGAGCGACTCGAGGCTCACGCCCTGGCTGTAGAGCATCCGGAACACGTAGTGGTCGGGCGTGATGAAGAGCGCGCTCGCGTCGCTGAACGCGGCGTTCGAGCGTCGCGGCGACGCCGCGCCGGACGAGCGACTCGAGGTGGCGCGTCACCGCGTCGGCGAACGCGGGCTTCGCGGGCAGGTCCTCGCCGAAGATCGCGGCGATGCCGAGGAAGCCGCGCGCGAGCGCGACCGGATCACCGTGGGCCGCGGCCGCGATCTCCGCGCAGCGCGCCGCGAGCGGATCGGCGACGTCGATGGGCGCGCCGTGCTCGTCGACGCCGCTCGCGTAGCGCATCCAGCCGGCCACCGCCAGCGTGAGGTGGCGGATCGATCCTCCGCCGGCGAGCCGGTCACGCACGGTGCCGAGCAGGCGTTGCGGCAGCTTCTGCGACCCGTCCATCGCGACCTGCGCCGTCCTGTGCGGCAACGCCGGGTTGCGGAAGCGGACGAGGAGCGTCGCGCAGTAGTGCGCGAGGTCGGTGCCCGGCGGACTCGCGAGCGTGGGCACGATCTCCTCGGCCATCTGCCGCGCGACGAGGCGGCCGAGGAGCGGATCGCCGGCCGCCTGCGCGATCGTCGCGTGCCCGGCGAGGTAGCCCAGGTACGCGAGCGTCGAGTGGCTGCCGTTGAGCAGCCGCAGCTTCATCGTCTCGAACGGCGCGACGTCGGCCACGATCTCGGCGCCCGCCTCTTCCCAGGCGGGGCGCGGCGCGACGAAGCGGTTCTCGATCACCCACTGGATCCAGGGTTCCGCGACGACCGGCGCCGCGTCGTGCACGCCGAGCCTCGCCTCGACGTCGGCCAGGTCGGCGTCGGTCGTCGCGGGAACGATGCGGTCGACCATCGTGCAGGGGAACGCCGCGTGCGTCGCGATCCAGTTCGCGAGCTCGGGCGTACGGGCGGTGGCGTACGAGGAAACGAGCCCCTCGAGCACGCGCCCATTGTGCGGCAGGTTGTCGCAGCACACGACGTTGAGCGCGCCGGCCCCGGTGCGCCGTCGCTCGTCGAGCGCGGCAGCGAGCAACCCCACCGCCGACACCGGCTCGTCCGGATGCGCGAGATCGCGGCGGACGTCCGGGTGCGCGAGGTCGAGGCGCCCGGTCGCCGGGTCGTGGCAGTAGCCCTTCTCGGTCACCGTGAGCGTCACGACGTGCACGCGCGGGTCGGCCATCCTGCGCACGAGCGCGCGCGGATCGCCCGGGGCGAACATCGTCTCGCGCACCGATCCCACGACGCGCGCCGTCGTGCCGGACGGGTCCTTCAGGAGCAGCGTGTAGAGGCCATCCTGCGCTGCGAGCGGTGCGACCGCGCGCGGCGTCTTCATCGAGACGCCGCAGATGCCCCAGCGCGGATCGCGGGCCAGGAGGTCGTCGACGTAGACGGCCCCGTGCGCGCGGTGGAACGCGCCCAGGCCCAGGTGCACGATGCCCACGCCGATCGACGCGGGGTCGTAGCGCGGCCGAGCGACCGCGTCGGGCAGCGCGGCGAGCGCCGCGAGCGAGAGTGTCGGCGCCGGCGGCGTCATCCCGTGTAACCGGCGAGGCGCGGCAGCCAGAGCGAGAAGCCCGGCACGTAGGTGACGAGCATCAGCGCGAGCACCAGCGCGCTGTAGAACGGCAGGATCGTCTTCATCACCTCGCCCACCGATATCCCGCCGATCGCGCAGCCGACGAACTGGGTCGTGCCGACCGGCGGCGTGTTGAGCCCGAGCGCGCAGTTGATCAGCATCATCATGCCGAACTGCACCGGGTCCATCCCGAACTGGGCGCAGATCGGCAGGAAGATCGGCGTGCAGATCAGGATCGTCGCCGCCATGTCGAGGAACGTGCCGAGCAGGAACAGGATCACGTTGACGAGGAAGAAGATCACGAGCGGGTTGGTCGAGATCGTCGAGAGCGCCTTGCCGGTCAGGTCGGCGACGCTGTAGAGGCTGATCAGGTAGCCGAACGTCGCCGAGATGCCGATCAGCAGCAGCACGATGCCGGTCGTCTTGACCGCCTTCGCCGCCGCCTTCAGGAACTTGTCGAGCGACATGCTGCGGTAGACGACGATCGTCAGCACGAGCGAGTAGATCACGGCGATCGCCGCCGACTCGGTCGCCGTGAACACGCCGGACAGGATGCCCACGATGATGATCACGACGATGAAGAGCCCGGGCACGGCGCCGGCCAGCGCCACCCACACCGCATGCCATCCGGGCCAGGTCCCCGCCGGGTAGCCGCGCTTCCGCGCGACGTAGTACGCGGCGCCGAGGTTGCAGAGGGTCAGGATCAGCGCCGGCAGCAGCCCCGCGAGGATCAGCGCGGCGATCGACACCTTCCCGCCCGCCGCCAGCGAGTAGATGATCATGTTGTGCGACGTCGGCATCAGCGCGCCGACCAGCGAGGCGTGCGTCGTGACGTTCACCGCGTAGTCGGCGTGGTAGCCCTCGCGCTTCATCATCGGGATCATCACCGCGCCCATCGCCGAGACGTCCGCGACCGGCGAGCCCGACACGCCGCCGAACAGCGTGCACGAGACCACGTTGGCCATCCCGAGCCCGCCGCGGATGTGCCCGACGAGGTTCTTCGCGAACGCGACGATCCGGTCGGCGATGCCGCCGTACAGCATCAGCTCGCCCGCGAAGATGAAGAACGGAATGGCGAGGAACGAGAAGACGTTCATCCCCGCCGCCATCCGCTGGAACACGACCGCGACCGGCAGGCCCTCGTAGAGGATCGTCGAGACCGCGGCCAGGCCGATCGAGAAGGCGACCGGCACGCCGAGGACCAGCAGTGCCAGGAAAACGACCGACAGGATCGTCAGTGCCATGCCGGCTCCACCTCGACGCCGCGCAGCAGCGCGACGATGTGCTCGATCGAGAACAGGACGATCAGCAGGCCCGCGAGCGCGACCGGAACGTGGTTGAGGCCCTCGGGAATGCCCAGCGTCGGGATGTTGTAGCCCCACACCGACGCCGCCAGCAGGGCACCGTTCCAGGCCATCAGCGCGCCGAACGTCGCGACCAGCGCATGGATCAGGAGCTCGAGCCGGTGGCGCACCCGCTCGTTGACGAGCACGAGCAGCGACTCCATTCCGATGTGGCCGGCGTCGCGCACGCCGACCGCGGCCCCGAGCATCGTCACCCAGATCACGAGCACGAGCGCGCCGGCCTCGGCCCAGGTCGGCGTGTCGTTGAGCACGTAGCGGCCGAACACCTGGATCGCCACCGCAGCGACGATCAGGCACAGTCCCGACACCGCGACCATCAGCGCGAGTTTCGCGATCGTCGCGCAGGCGCGAGTCAGCATCCGGGATCCTCGGGAATTTGCGGGGGGCGGGCGCGGTCCGCCCCTCCCCCCGCGCGGGACACGCTACTTCGTTTCCTGCACGCGCCTGACCATGCTCTTCAGCTTCGCGTCGACGATGAACTTGTCGTAGACCGGCTTCATCGCGGCCTGGAACGACTTCTTGTCGACCTCGATCACCTGCGCGCCGGCCTTGACGACCAGGTCGTAGGACTTCTTCTCCTTCTCGTCCCAGAGCTTGCGCATGTAGGGAACCGATTCCTTCGCCGCCGCCTGGAAGATCTTCTGCTCGTCGGGCGTCAGCGTGTCCCAGATCTTCTTCGACATCAGCAGCATCTCGGGCGCCATCGAGTGCTCGGTCTGCGAATAGAACTTGGCGACCTCGTGGTGCTTCGACGTGTCGTACGACGGCCAGTTGTTCTCGGCGCCGTCCACGAGCCCGGTCTTGAGCGCCGTGTAGACCTCGCCGTAGGGCATCGGCGTCGCGTTCGCACCCATCGCCTGCAGCAGCGATACCCAGAGGTCGGACTGCTGGACGCGGATCTTCAGGCCCTTCGCGTCGGCGAGCGACTTCACCGGCTTCTTCACCGTGTAGAGCGAGCGCGAGCCCGAGTCGTAGAACGCGAGGCCGACGAAGCCCTGCGCCGCGCAGGCCTTGAGGATCTCGTCGCCGACCGGGCCGTCGAGGACCTTGCGCATGTGCTCCTTCGACCGGAACAGGAACGGCATCGTCGGGACCATCGTCTCCGGGCAGATGTTGTTCATCGGCGCGACGTTGATCCGGACCAGGTCGAGCGCGCCGATCTTGGTCTGCTCGATCGTGTCCTTCTCGCCGCCGAGCGCGTTGCCCGTGTAGACCTTGATCGAGTGCTTGCCGCCGGTCTTCTGACTGATGATGTCGCTCATGTACTTGACCGCCATCACGGTCGGATAGTCTTCCGGATGGACGTCGGCCGAGCGGAATTCCTTCGCGGTCGCCGGCAGGGCGATCGCGGCGGCCGCGAGCGCGGCGGCCAGTCGGGACATCGTCTTCATGAGCTCACTCCTCCTTCGTGGTGGCGCCGGGCGGCGCGTTCGGGCCGGTCGCCGTGCCCGCCCCGGCGTTCCGCTTCCGCGGATCCGCCCGGCTCGAGCCGGCGCTGGAACTCTCGCGCGACGCGCGCGAGGTGTCGTTGCATCGCGGCGCGCGCCGCGTCGGGATCGCCGGCCTCGAGCGCATCGACGATCGCGGCGTGGTCCTCGATCGTTCGGGCGCGGAGCTCCGGCGTATGGAAATGCTTCTCGATGCGCGTCCACAGCTCGCCGCGACGCTGCTCCCACAGCGCGGCGACGACGTGCGCCAGGGCGCCGTTGCGGGTGATCTCGGCGATCCGCAGGTGGAACTCGCGGTCGGCCGTGTCGCGACGGGCGAAGTCGTCGTCCGCGTCGCGCATCTCGTCGAGCATCGCGCGGAGCGCCTTCAGATCGGGGCGCTTGGCGAGCTTCGCGGCCGCGGCGGCGATCTCGCCCTCGATCATGCGGCGCGCGGCGAGCAGATCGAACGGCCCGGGGCCGTCGTCGTCCTCGCGCGGCAGCCCCGCCGCGTGCGGCCTCACGAAGATGCCGTTGCCGACGCGGACCTCGACCTTGCCGGCAATCTCGAGCGAGATGATCGCTTCGCGGACCGACGTGCGCGACACGCCGAGCTCGCGCGCGAGCTCGCGCTCGGCGGGCAGCCGCGCCCCGGCCGGATACTCGCCGCGGTCGATCAGCGCGGCGATCTGGTCGGCAATGCTGCGGTAGAGCCTCTGGGGCTCGACCATCGTCAACGGCACGCGGAACCCTCCATCCCGGGCGCCCCGGCCGGGGCACCCCAGCGCCGGCCAGGCCGGCTTCTCCCGCCTGGGGGCGGGGGCCGCGGTCGCGACGCCCGCGGACTCTACCGGCGCAGCGGTCCAGCGGTCAAGTGGTCCAACCAGTAGAGGGGCGCCCGCCCGCCGGCGGGATCGGCGTCAGGGCGCGAGGTAGTGGCCCGAGCGCCCGCCGCGCTTCTCGGCCAGGCGGACGGCGTCGATGCGCATGCCGCGATCGGCCGCCTTGCACATGTCGTAGATCGTGAGCAGCCCGACGGCAGCGCCGGCGAGCGCCTCCATCTCGACGCCGGTGCGGCCGAGCGTCTCGGCCGTCACCTCGATCTCGACGGCCGGCGTGCCCGCGTCGAACGCGAACGCGACCGCCACGCGCGTGAGCGGCAGCGGATGGCAGAGCGGGATCAGGTCGGACGCGCGCTTGGCCGCCTGGATCGCGGCGATGCGCGCGACGCCCAGCACGTCGCCCTTCTTCGCGCTGCCCGAGCGCACCAGCGCGAGCGTCTCCGGCTGCATCGCGATGCGGCCGACGGCACGGGCCACGCGGTGCGTGACCTCCTTGCCGCCCACGTCGACCATGTGCGCCTGCCCGGCCTCGTCGAAGTGGGTAAAATGGACGCTTGCGCCCTTGTTTGCGCCTTTGCGCCGCGTCGGCGACGACGGCGCCCGGGCGGGCGGCGGGGACTTCGGCATCGGATATTCCGGGCGTCGGAGCGGTCGCCGGTGAACTCCGACGACCATTCGAGCATCATAGCAGGGTGGCTCCTCCTTTCTCCCCGCCGCCGGCGCCTTCCGGCACGCTCCCGCGAATGCGTCGGACGGTGTCCGCGACGCTCGCGCTCGTCCTCGCCTTCACGCCCGCGGTCGCACCGGTGGCCCGCGCGCAGTACGCGACGCCCGCGGCATCCGCTCGCGCCTCCGCCCCCGCCGCCTCGACGCTGCCGGACCTCGGCGACTCGGCGCAGGTCGCGCTCTCGCCGGCGCAGGAGCGAAAGATCGGCGAGACGGCGCTCAAGCAGCTCCGCGCCGCGGGCGCCTACCTGAACGACCCCGAGGTCAACGACTACCTGAACGAGCTCGGCCAGCGGCTGGTGGCGGCGCGGAACGACGCGCGCGCCGACTTCCATTTCTTCGGCGTCCCCGACCCGTCGATCAACGCGTTCGCGATGCCGGGCGGCTTCATCGGCGTCAACACCGGCCTGATCCTGCTCACGCAGACCGAGTCGGAGCTCGCGAGCGTGCTCGCGCACGAGATCACGCACGTGACGCAGAACCACATGGCGCGCATGCTGGAAAACCAGAAGAACTCGCTGCTGATGTCGCTCGCGGCGCTCGCGGTCGCGATCCTGGCGGCGCGCTCGGGCTCGTCGTCGAGCGACATGGTCCCCGCGGCGATCGCCTCGGCGCAGGCGCTCCAGGTCCAGAACCAGCTCAACTTCACGCGCGAGAACGAGTACGAGGCCGACCGGATCGGGTTCCAGCGCCTCGACGCGGCCGGCTTCGACACCGGGGGCGCGGCGGCGCTGATGGAGCGGCTGCAGAAGGCGTCGCGCTTCACCGACGGCAACGTGCCGACCTACCTGCGCACGCACCCGATCACCTACGAGCGGATCGCGGAGGCGCAGGCGCGCGCGCAGTCGAAGTCCTACCGGCAGGTCGCGGACTCGCTCGACTTCCAGATGGTGCGCGCGCTCCTCCGCAGCTACGCCGGGCGCTCCGACGAGGCGGTGGCCTGGTTCGACAACGGTCTCGCCGAGCGCAAGTACAACAGCGAGGTCGCGGCGCGCTACGGGCTGGTCGCGTCGCTGCTGCGCGACAAGCAGTTCGCGCGCGCGAAGAAGGAGCTCGCGGCGCTCGAGACGATCGCGCCTCCGCACCCGATGATCGAGGCGATCGCCGCCCACGTGCTGATGGACAGCGGCGAGGCCGCGGCCGCCGTCACGCGGCTCGAGGCCGCGCTCCCGCGCTATCCGAACAAGCTGCAGCTCGTCTACGATTATCCGGATGCGCTGATCAAGGCCGGACGCCCGGCGCAGGCGTCCGCGTTCGCCGAGGCGCAGCTCCAGCGCTTCCCGCAGAACGGTCCGCTGCACGAGATCGCCGCGAAGGCCTATGCCGCGCAGGGCAGGAGCCTCAAGCAGCACCAGCACCTGGGCGAGTACTACGCGTGGATGGGCAACCTGCGCCTCGCGATCGACCAGCTGGAGCTCGCGATCAAGGCGGGCGACGCGAACTTCTACGAGAGCTCGGTCGTCGAGACGAGGCTGCGCGCGCTCAGGCTCGAGCAGGCCGAGCAGCAGAAGGAAGGCTTCGGCCGATCCACGGGCTAGGGCCTGTTAGCGCTACCGGGACGCTCGCGTGACTCAGGAAACGGCCGCCATCGAGGCGCACGCCGCAAGCAGTAGCCGGCCTACTGCGAGGACGTGCAACGCTGAGGGCGGCCGTTTCCTGAGATCACCCGGAGGGCCGATGCCGCGCTGGCCGCAGGGCGTTGTTGCTCGCTTGTGGTGTGCTGTGAAGCACACGGCCGCACTCGCGCCTGGCCCTGCGGCCAGCGCGGCATCGGCGCGAGTGCCCCGGTAGCGTTAACAGGCCCTGGGGCGGCGAACCGACGATGCGCGCGCGCAAGGCAACGGGCCTCCGGCCCCGGCGGCACAGAACCCGCCCGTCAGCGCCCCGGGGCCGGGTCCGCAGCCTCGGTGATCGATCCCTTGCGAGCATGCGAACGAACGCCTGACCGTACGCACGCGCCTCCGTTTGCTCAACCCGTCCGCGACTCCCAAGCAGGCCGACGCCCTCCCGATGCCCACCGACGCCCACGCTTCCCGCCGCTCCGCGTGGCGCCGCCCCGCCCTCACCGCCCTCGCCCTCGCCGCGATCGCGGCCGCAGCCTGGGGCGCGTGGACCTGGTTCGGCAAGGGCGCGGGCGCGCCGGCGTTCCGGCTGGCCAAGGTCGAGCGCGGATCGATCCAGGCGGTCGTGTCGGCGTCCGGCACGCTGCAGGCGGTGACGACCGTGCAGGTCGGCTCGCAGATCTCCGGGCAGATCAAGGAGCTCCACGCCGACTTCAACAGCGTCGTCAAGCGCGGGCAGCTGCTCGCGCGCATCGACCCGGAATCGTTCCAGCTCAAGGTGCGGCAGTCGGAAGCCGACCTCGAGGCCGCGCGCACGGCGCTGCTGCAGCGCGAGAGCGACGCCGCCGCGCAGCGCTCGCAGCTCATCCGCGCCCGAATCACGCACGAGGACGCTACGCGCGACCTCCAACGCAAGGAATCGCTCGTCCAGAAGGGATTCATCTCGTCTGCCGACCGCGACAAGGCCCAGTTCACCGAGCGCGGCGCGGCGGAAGCCATCCGCACGACCGAGGCACAGGTCAGGTCCGCGGACGCGCAGGTCGCGAACGCGGCCGCGACCATCATGCAACGCGAGGCGGCGCTCGCGTCCGCGCGCAACGACCTCGAGAAGACGGCGATCACCGCGCCGGTCAACGGCGTCGTGATCTCGCGCCAGGTGGACGCCGGGCAGACCGTCGCCGCCAGCCTCAACACGCCGACGCTGTTCACGATCGCCGAGGATCTCGCGAAGATGCAGGTCGCGGTCGCGATCGACGAGACCGACATCGGGCGCATCCGGCCCGACATGCGGGTCACGTTCACCGTCGACGCGCACCCGGGCCGCACGTTCGAGGGCCGGGTCGACCAGATCCGGAAGTCCGCGCAGACGGTGCAGAACGTCGTCACCTACACGGTGATCGTCGCGACCCCGAACCCCGACCTCCGGCTCGTGCCCGGCATGACCGCGAACGTGCGCATCGTCTCCGACAGCCGCGAGAACGTGCTCAAGGTCGCCAATGCCGCGCTGCGCTGGCGACCGGCCGGCGCGGCCGCCGCGCAGGAAGCTTCGGCGACCGCCCCGGGCGGGAACGCGGGCGGCGGCGACGCGCAGGCGCGCCGGCAGCGGCTCGTCGCGGAGCTGAAGCTCGACGCCGCGCAGGCTGCCCGCGTCGACGAGATCTTCGCCGAGCAGCGCAGCCGCTTCGCGGAGCTGCGCGACCTGAACGACGCCGACCGCCGGCAGCGCAGCGAGCGCATGCGCGCCGAGGCGCGGCAGAAGATCAACGCGATCCTGAACGCCGAGCAGCAGAAGCGCTACGCCGAGATCGTCGCCGCCGAGACCGGCCGCGCGAGCGCCAGCGGCTCGGGCCGCGTCTACACGGCGGTCGACGGCGCGCCGAAGGAGGTCACGATCCGCACCGGGTTGAGCGACGGCAACGCGACCGAGGTCGTGTCCGGCCCACTCGCCGAAGGCGAGGAGGTGATCGTCGGCACGCAGCTCGCCAACGCGCCCGCCGCGAAGGCGGGCACCGGACCGCGCCTGCCCTTCTGACGGCGTCGACCCGACCTCCATGCAGCGTACGGGCACGACGACCGCGCACGAGGCAGACGCACCGCTCGTCGAAGCCCGCGACCTCGTCAAGGTCTACCGGATGGGCGAGACCGAGGTGCACGCGCTCGCGGGCGTGACGCTCGACATCGCGCACGGCGAGTTCGTCGCGGTGATGGGGCCCTCCGGATCGGGCAAGTCGACGTTCATGAACGTGATCGGCTGCCTCGACGTGCCGACGTCGGGCCGCTACCGCCTCGACGGCGACGACACGGCGTCGCTCGACACCGACGCGCTCGCGTCGATCCGCAACCGCAAGATCGGCTTCGTGTTCCAGCAGTTCAACCTGCTGCCGAGGACCTCCGCGCTCGACAACGTCGAGCTGCCGCTGCTCTACGCGGGCGTGGCGGCGGCCGAGCGCCACGCGCGGGCGCGCGAGCGGCTCGCGCAGGTGGGTCTCGAGGGCCGCGCCGGCCACCATCCCTCGCAGCTCTCGGGCGGGCAGCAGCAGCGCGTCGCGATCGCGCGCGCGCTGGTCAACGACCCGAAGCTGATCCTCGCCGACGAGCCGACCGGCGCGCTCGACACCGCGACCAGCGTCGAGGTGATGGCGCTCCTGCAGGCGCTGAACCGGGAGGGCATCACGATCGTCGTCGTCACGCACGAGAACGACGTCGCGGCGTTCGCCTCGCGGACGATCCTGTTCCGCGACGGTCGCGTGGTCTCCGACGTCCGCCACGCGCCGCGCATCGCGCACGCGCCCGATGCCGTCACGACGCCGGCGCCGCCCCCGGCGCCCGCGAACGCCACCTGGCAGAGGCCGCGATGAGCGTCGGCGCGCCGACGCGCAGGCGCGTGCTTCCATGAGCTTCCTCGCGACGCTGAAGATCGCGCTGGCCGCGCTGCGCGTCAACAAGCTGCGCAGCGCGCTCACGATGCTCGGCATCATCATCGGCGTCGGCGCGGTGATCGCGATGACCGCGATCGGCGCGGGAGCGCAGGCCCGCGTCGAGGACCAGATCCGCAGCCTGGGCTCGAACCTCATCATCGTGCTGCCCGGCAACGTCACCTCCGGCGGCGTGCGGATGGGCTCGGGCGCGCAGCTCACGCTCTCCGAGGACGACGCCGCGGCCCTGCCGCGCGAGGTCGCCGAGATCGAGGTCGCCGCGCCGCAGCTGCGCGGCGGCGGGCAGGTCGTGTTCGGCAACAGCAACTGGTCGACGCAGATCCTCGGCGTGACGCCGGACTACCTGGTCGCGCGCGAATGGGAGGTGACGTCGGGCCGGCCGATGACCGGCGCCGACGTCGACGGGGCGTCGAAGGTCGTGCTCGTCGGGCAGACGGTCGCGCGGACGCTCTTCGGCGAGTCCGACCCGGTCGGCGAGACGATCCGCATCCGCAACGTGCCGCACGAGATCGTCGGGCTCCTCGACCGCAAGGGCCAGAGCATGATCGGCCAGGACCAGGACGACGTCGTGCTGATCCCGATCTCGACAGCCCGCAAGCGCGTGCTCGGCGGCCAGCAGGTGCGCGCCCGCAACGTCGGGACGATCACCGTCAAGGTGCGGCAGGGCGCGGACGTCTCCAGCGCCGAGCAGCAGATGCGCGAGCTCCTCCGCCAGCGCCACAAGCTGCAGCCGAACCAGGAGGACGACTTCTTCGTGCGCAACCTTTCCGAGGTGCTCGCCGCGCAGGAAGCGAGTTCGCAGGTGCTCGCGATCCTGCTCGCCGCGATCGCGTCGGTGTCGCTCGTCGTCGGCGGGATCGGCATCATGAACATCATGCTGGTGTCGGTCACCGAGCGCACGCGCGAGATCGGGCTGCGCATGGCGGTCGGCGCGAAGGGGCGCGACATCCTCATGCAGTTCCTGGTCGAGGCGGTGACGCTCTCGCTCATCGGCGGACTCGTGGGCATCGTGCTCGGCGCGATCGCGTCGTTCGCCGTCGGGCACTTCGCGGGATGGCGCACCGAGATGGGCGTGGGCGCGGTCCTGCTCGCGTTCGGATTCTCCGCGGCGGTCGGCGTGTTCTTCGGCTTCTACCCGGCGCGCAAGGCGTCGCGGCTCGTGCCGATCGAGGCGTTGCGGCACGAATAGACGCGGCCCTTCCGCCGCCTGCGAGCCTGCCGCGCCGCGCGAGCGCGTCGAGCCAACGCCCCGATGCGGAGCACCGAACGCCCGCGCCGGATATCGGCGCCCTGTCAGAACTGACAGTGGCGGGGCCCGCGCCGCCGGCCTAACGTCTCCTCGCCGCCCATCCGGGCGCGCCTGCCGGGAGACCGCCATGAAGCTGCTCGTCGTCGACGACCACCCGTTGATCCTCGAGGCGCTCGCGCAGTACGTCGCGGAGGCGGAGCCCGCCTGGACGCTCCTCACCGCGCTCTCGCGCGACGACGCGCTGCGCGTGCTCGCGCTGCACGCCGACTGCGACGCGATGCTGCTCGACCTCGCGCTGCCCGGCACGCGCGGGCTCGCGTTCCTCGCCGAGCTGCGGCGCGAGCGCCCCCGGCTGCCGATCGTCGTGCTCTCGGCGACGCACGACCGCGCGACGATCGACGGCGCGCTCGCCGCGGGCGCGCGCGGCTATCTGGCGAAGCGCGCCGATGCCGCCGAGGTGATCGCCGCGGTCAAGGCCGCGCTGCGCGGGGGACGACCCGTCGCGAGCGCATCGGACCCGCGCGCGCGAGCGTCGGGGGCCTGGCCGGTCGGGATGGAGATCGGCTTCACGCAGCGCCAGTCCGACGTGCTGCGGCTGCTCGTGCAGGGCAAGCCCAACAAGCTGATCTGCCGCGACCTCGCGCTGTCGGAGGGGACGGTCAAGGTCCACGTCTCCGCGATCCTGCGCGCGCTCAACGTCCACACGCGCACGCAGGCGGTCGTCGAGCTCGCGCGGCGTGGTGTCGACGTCGAGTCGGTCCGCGTCGGCTGACGCACGGTCCCGGGCGCATGGACGCCGACCGCAGCCCCGCGCTGGCGGCACCCTCGCCGCTCGCGCGCGCGCGCGCCGACCAGGTAGCGACGCTCTACGCGAGCTGGCCGCGCACGACGGCGTCGATGCTGTTCGGCGGAGCGTTGTTCTGCACGGCGATGTGGGGACAGGCGCCGCCCGCACTGATGGCCGCGTGGCTCGCGCTCGTCGTGGCCAACCAGGGCTGGCGCCGACTGCTCGTACGCGCGTGGCGCCGGGCGCATCCGGGACCGTCGGCGATGCGGCGCTGGGGGTGCTACTGGTCGGTCGGCTCGACCGCGGCAGGGTCGCTCTGGGGCATCGCGGCGATCGCGATGTTCCCCGGGACGCCCGCGCACCAGGCGCTCTCGATCGTGTGCCTTTTCGGCGTCGTGCTGGGGGGCCTCAACCTGACCGCCGTGTACAAGCCGTCGTTCTACGGCTTCGTGCTGCCCGCGCTGGTGCCGCTGATCCTGCGCGTGGGTTCCGAGGGCGGACCGGTGCACCTGTACACCGCGCTGGTGATGGTCGTGGTGCTGGCGTTCGTGCTCGCTTTCGGGCACCGGCTGAACGACGTGCTCACCGATGCGCTGGCGACGCGCCACCGCAACGCCGACCTGATCGGCGAGCTCAAGACGCGCACGCGCGCGGCGCTGGACGCGCGTGCGGCGGCCGAGGACGCCAATCGGGGCAAGAGCCAGCTCCTCGCCGCGGCCAGTCACGACCTGCGCCAGCCGCTCCACGCGCTCGGGCTGTTCGTGGCGGCACTGGCAAGGCGTGCGCGCGACGGCGAGCTCGCGCCGCTGGTCGCGAGCGTGCGCGGCGCGCTCGTCGCGCTCGAAGCGCAGTTCGCGCAGCTGATCGACCTCTCGCGCCTCGAAGCGGGGGCGCTGGACCCGAGCCGGGAGCGCGTGCCGCTTTCCCCGCTGTTCGAGCGGCTGGCACACGAATTCGCCGTCGAGGCGCGCTCGCGCGGCCTCTCGCTTTCGTTCGTGCGCACGCGCCTGTCGGTGCTCTCCGATCCGGTGCTGCTCGAACGGATGCTCCGCAACCTCGTGTCGAACGCGCTGCGCTACACGACGAGCGGCGGTGTCGTCGTCGGGGCGCGCCGGCGAGGCGGCAACGTTGCGATCGAGGTCGTCGACAGCGGGGCCGGCATCGCGCCCGAGCATCGCGAGCGCGTCTTCGACGAGTTCTTCCAGGTGCCCGGACGCGCCGGCCGGCCCCGGTCGGGCGGCATGGGGCTCGGCCTCGCGATCGTGCGGCGGTTCGCCGTCCTGCTCGGGCACGACCTCACGCTCCGGAGCGCGCCGGGACACGGATCGCGCTTCGGCATCGTCGCGGCGCGCGCCGCCGACGCGCCGTCCTCGTGCGCCCGGCGGTCGCCCGCGGGACCCTCGCTCGCGGGGGCGTGCATCGCCGTGATCGACGACGACCCGTCGGCCGTCGACGGCATGCGGGCGCTGTTCTCGACCTGGGGCGCCGAGATCGCCGGGGGGCCGCACGCGGAAGCGGTGCTGGCGGCGCTGGGCGAGGCCGAGCGCTACCCGGACCTCATCGTCGCGGATCTGCGCCTGGGCGACGATTCGAGCGGGCTCGCCGCGATCGCGCGCATGCGCGACGAACTGGGCGAACCGGTGCCGGCGCTCGTCGTCAGCGGCGACCTGCGCGCCGGCGCGGCACGCGAGGTGCGGGAGGCGGGCTTCATGCTGCTCGCGAAGCCGGTCGTCCCGGCGTCGCTGGAGGCCGCAGCGTCAACGCTGGTCGCGTCCCGGAGCACGGCCCCGCCGGGCGGGGCGGCCGGCCGGCGCCCGCCCGGGGGGGGGGGGGGGGGGGGGGGGGGCGCGGCGGGGGCCGGGCCGGCGGGCCGGGCGCGGGGGCCGGGGCCCCGGCGGGGGGGGGGCGGGGGGGGGCCGGGGGCGGGAGGCGGTGGGGGGGGGGGGGGGGGGGGGGGGGGGGGGGGGGGGGGGGGGGGGCCGGGGGGGGGGGGGGGGGGGGGGGGGGGGCGCGGCCGGCCGCCGGCCGGCCCCGCGGCCCCCCGGCGGCGCGCGGCCGCCCCCCCCCCCCCCCGGCGGCCCGCCCGGGTAACCGGGGTCTTGTCCCCGGTTGCGTTCCTGGACCGGTGCGCGGCGGGCGTGAGCGGTCGATGGAGGAGAAGCGCGATGCCGGCCGGAAAGCCCGGCCGGCATCGAGAGAGTTGCGGTCCTGCGTCGGCGTCGCAGGGGGGTGCTCGGCCGGTGAGGCAACAGCCGCAGGACCGCGGGGGACGTCGGCGCGCCTCGCGCCAGCTATCGGTTCAGATGAAGCCGACGTTGCGCACGCCGGCGGACCAGTTGGCGAGGTTCGGGAACGTGTAGGCGATGTCGGCCGCCGACATGCCGAACCAGGTCGCGAGGGTGTTGCCGATCTGGTCGACCGAGGTCGTCGGCAGCCACGCCCCGTTGCTGCCCGTGTCTTCGGGACCCTTCAGGAAGAGCTGCGGGTAGGTGCCGTACATGTCGCCGCCCTTCACCGCCCCGCCCATCACGAGGTAGTTGCCGCCGTACGCGTGGTCGGTGCCGATCGTCTGGTTGCCGATGAACGTGCGGTTGAAGTCCGACATCGTGAACGTCGTGACGTTGGTCGAGATGCCCGCGGCGACCGTGTAGTCGTAGAACGCGCGCATCGCCGGCGCCATCTGGCCGAACAGGTTGGCCTGGTTGGTCAGGATGTTCGAGTGCGTGTCCCAGCCGCCGATGTTGACCATGAAGACCTGGCGCTTGACGCCGAGCGCGCCGCGGGCCTCGATCAGCCGCGCGACCTGCTTCAGCTGGTTGGCGAGACCGGTGTTGAGCAGGGTGCCGCCGACCGTGAACGCCGTCTGGATGGTCGCGGGCAGCGTCGCGGTCAGGTACGGGTTCGCGGCGTCGGCAGCCGACAGCGATTTGTCGAGGATCGACGCTGCGCCGTCGAATATCTTGTTGCCGCCGCCGGTCCCGAGCAGCGTCCGCAGCGCGTTGTACCGGGCCGTGCTCACGGCGTCGGCGCCCTGCCCCGACAGCAGCACGCCGCCGTTCCCCGGAATCACGAACGGCCTGGTGTCGTGTCCGGAGTTGAACACCTGCGTGCCCGACACCGACACCATCGTCGGGATCTTCTGCCCGGTGTTCATCGACGCGAGCTTGTCGGCGAGACGGCCGCCCCATCCGGTGCGCACGATCTCGCCCGGCAGCAGGCCCTGCCACAGCATCTGCTGGTCCGAGTGCGAGAACAGGTTCGGCGGACGGTTGATCCCGGCCTTGTACTCGGTCATCGTGATCGGCGCGATCAGCGTGCCGGCGTTCGCGACGATGGCGAGCTTCTTCTGGTCGTACAGGTCCTTGAGCGGCTGGAGGCTGGGATGGAAGCCGTACGACTTCCCGCCCTGCCTGGACGCCGTGAACGTCAGCAGGTTCGCCTGGGGGATGCCGACCTGGGAACCCGCGGTCCGAACCAGCCCGTACTGCGCGTAGTCGGTGTCGGGGACCACCATGTTGTTGCTGTCGGCGCCCCCGAACTGGAACAGGCAGACCAGCGCCTTGTAGTCGGCGGCCTGCGCGCTGGCGGACTCGATGCCGAAGCGCCCGAAGGCGCCGGCCATCGCCGCGCCGGTCAGCGCGCTGGAACGTGCGAGGAATTGTCGGCGGTTCGTGCTCATGTCAGCGCTGGACCTGGTAGTGGTACGACGAAGCGATCAGGTAGACCGCCATGCGCGAGCGGTCGGTCAACTGCTGCGCCGTGGGCGTCGCGGACAGCGTCACCGCGTTCACGGCGTTGATCACGGCGGTGCGCGCCGCGGCCGGCAGCGCGCCGCCGACCAGCATCTCGGCGACCTTGTCGGTCAGCACGGCGGCGTCGGTCGCGTACTGGTCGAACTGGTAGGTGTTGAGGCGCGTGCCGGTCGCCCCCGGCAGCGTCTGGTCCGGCGCGATCCCGCTGTACACGAGCGAGTAGACCAGGTTGGTCCGCGTGACGGCCGAGTTGCTGTCGTGGATGCCGAATTCGGGCGCGAGGATCGAGGTGCCCGGAATCGTCTCGTCCGGCTGGAAGTAGTTGAACACCGTCGGCGCGTAGTACGGCCGCTGGCCGAGCGTGGAGGTCCGGTCGCCCAGCGCCGCCCCGTCGGTCACCCCGTTCAGCGCCCGCACGAGCCCGGTGATCATCAGCACCGGCTCGCGCAGCGATCCGAACGCCGGATCGGCCTTGGCCGCGCCGCGCGCCTCCGCGTCGAGCAGGATCGCCCGCACGACCGCCTTCAGGTCGCCACGAACACCCGAACCGTTGTTGGCGAACTTGGCCGCGATACGCCCGACGTACGCATCCGACGGGTTCCCGGTGACCAGCCGCTGGATCAGCAGCTTGGCGACGAACGGCCCTGTGTTCGGATGAACGAACACGTTGTGGACGGCGTCGGCCAGGTCCTTCTGCGCCGTCTGGCCGGCCAGCAGCGTCGTGCCGTTCAGCAGCGTCTTCGCGTCGGTGTCGTGACCGGTCGTCGCGGTGCCCGGGAAGACGCCCATGTCCGCGCCGTAGTAGACGGCGTTCTTCTTCGTGATCGCGCTGCCGTCCGGGTTCGCGTAGGTCCAGCCGGTGAACACGCGGGCGAACTGCTTGATGTCGTCCTGGTCGTAGGTCGGGATCGGATCGCCGTTCGCGTCGAGGAGCGGCGTGCCGTCCGACTTGAGCTCGACCAGCCCGACGCTGAACAGCTGCATGATCTCGCGCGCGTAGTTCTCGTTCGGCACGCGGTTCTTCGTCGCGTCGGGCCGGTCGTTGTTGACCGAGTCGAGCCAGTTGCCCATCGCCGGCGACACCGAGATCTTCGCGAGGATGGTCTCGAAGTTGCCGAAAGCGTTGTCGAACATGATCTGCTGGTAGCGCGCCATCACGTGCGCGTAGGACAGGTCGCGCTCGACGCCCGAGATCACCAGGAACTGCGACAGCGCCCAGGCGACGCGCTGGCGCAGCTGGTCGCCGCCGTAGACCGCGTTGGTGAACAGGTCGCGCTGCACCATCGCGAGCGACAGGTGGTCGCGCACGCACATCGCCTGCGGCGAGTTCGACGGGTAGTTGTTGCCCAGCGGATCGCGCGTCGTGCAGTCGGCGGTCTCGGCGAGCTGGACCTTGTTGTAGCGGCTCGCCGGGTAGCCGGTGACCGGCTTCGCGAACTGGCCGTCGATCCAGCCGGTGATGCCCAGCGACTTGACGCTGGCGGCCTCGGCCTGCGAGGCGCCGAACGTGGCCTGGTTCAGGAGCCGCCAGATGTCCGGGTCGGTCGTCGCGACCGCCGGCGGCACCTGCGCGGAGACCACCTGCTGCAGCGTCGTGTTCACGTTGCCGACGTCGTCGGTCGCGTCGACGTGGTAGCTGACCTTGCCGGACGAGGCGATCGTGTCGGTGAACGTGAACGGCGTCGCGGTCTTCTCGCCGATCTTCGCGCCGTTGCGGTAGAACTGGACCTTCTGGATCGCCCCGTCGGTGTCGCTCGCGGTCGCGGTCAGCGTGACCGTCGCCGGCGCCATCACGAGCGTGTTGGACAGCGACAGCGACACCGTCGGCTTCTTGTTGAGCTGGGTCGGCGTCCCGGACGTCACCGGGACCTCGGCCGTCGACGTCGTCGCGCCCTTGTCGTCGGTGGCGATCGCCTTGAACTTGTAGATGCCCGGCACCGTCGTCGTGTAGCTGAAGGTGTACGGCGGCGTCGTGACTTCTCCGCGCTGCGTTCCGTTCTGGTAGAACCTCACGCGCGCGATCGTGCCGTCGACGTCGCTCGCCGTGGCGGTCATCGTCGCCGTGCCCGGGAACGCGATCTGCGTGCTGGCGACCGCGAGCGTCACCTTCGGCGCGTTGTTGGTGCCGGTGCCGACCGAGATGTTGACGTCCTGGCTCGTCGCCGTCGCGCCGCGGTCGTCGGTGGCGATCGCGTAGAACTTGTAGATCGTCCCGGTGTTGGTCGTCGTGTACGAGGTCGTGAACGGCGGCGTCAGGACGTCGGCGAACTTCTGGCCGTTCGCGTAGAAGCTGACCTTCGTGATCGTGCCGTCGCTGTCGGTCGGGGACGCCGTGAGCGTCACCGTTCCGGGCGTCGTCTGCGACGTCGGCGTGCCGGAGAGCGAGACCTTCGGCACCGCGTTGATGACCGACCCGACGGTGACGCCGAGTTCGGTCGACGTGGTCGAGAGCCCCTTGTCGTCGGTCGCGACCGCCGTGAACTTGTAGACGGTCCCCGTCGTCGTCGTCGTGAACGTGGCCGTGAACGGCGACGTCGTGTCCTCGGAGATCTTGGTGCCGCCGTTGTAGAACGCGACCTTGGCGATCGTTCCGTCGGTGTCGGTGGCGTTCGCGGTGAGCGTCAGCGGCCCGGGCACGCCCTGGTTCGCCGGCGAGCTCGTCACCGTGACCTTCGGCGCGGCGTTCACCGTGCCGACCGTGACGCCGATCTCGGCCGACGAGCCGGTCGCGCCGAGATTGTCGGTGGCGACCGCGGTGAACTTGTAGACCGTGCCTGCTCGTCGTCGTCGTGAACGATGCCGTGTACGGCGCGGACGTCGCCTCGCCGATCATCGTGACGCCCTGGTAGAACGTGACCTTCGCGATCGTGCCGTCGGTGTCGGACGCCGTTGCCGTGAGGGTCACGGGCCCCGGGGACGACTGCGTCGTCGGGGAGACCGCCAGCGAGACCTTGGGCGACACGTTGGTCGCCGGCCCGACGGTCACGCCGATCGTGGCCGAGGTTCCGGTCGCCCCCTTGTCGTCGGTCGCGATCGCCTTGAAGTTGTAGGACTTCGACACCGCCGCGTTGTACGCGAGCTCGTAGGGCGCCGACGCGACTTCGCCGATCTTGGAGCCGCCGTCGTAGAACGAAACCTTGGCGATCGTGCCGTCGTCGTCGGTCGCGGTCGCGGTCAGCGTGACAACGCCCGGCGCCGGCAGCGAGGTCGTCGACGTCGCGAGCGTGACCTTGGGCGCGACGTTGGCGACCACCGCGGCATTGACGGCGACCGTCGACGTCGACGTCGACGCGTTGCTGTTGTCGTAGGCGATCGCGCTGAACGAATAGCTGCCGGCGATCGTGATCGGGAAGTTCATCGAGTGCGGCGCGATGACCGTCTCGCCGATCTTGGTGGCGCCCGAGTAGTACTCGACGCGCATCACGCTGCCGTCGGCATCCGACGCTTCGACGCTGAGCGTGACGATCGCGGGCACGGTGGGCACCGACCCGGGCGACACGGTGAGCTTCGCGGTGGGCAGGATGTTGACGCCCGGCGTCGCCGCGCCGGTCTGGTAGACCTGGTACGCGGTGCCTTCGTACGCGAAGAACGGCCAGCGCTGCAGCACCATGTCGCGCTCGGCGGCGTTGGTCGTGAAGAAGTGCGCGCCGGTGTTCTGGTTGTAGAAGCGGAACAGCGGGACGTTGCCCGAGCTCGCCCCCGCGGGCGCGTAGTACGCCGGGCCCTCGAACGCGAACACCGGGTAGGTCGCCAGGACGAAGTTCTTCTCCGCCTCCGACTGCGTGTAGAAGTGCGTGCCGGTCCGCGTGTTGTAGAAGCGGTAGACGGGGAGCTGCCCGCCCTGCGATGCCGGATACGCGTAGTAGGCCGGCCCCTCGTAGGCGAATTGCGCGTAGCGCGCGAGCACGAGATCGCGCTCCGCGACGGAGATCGTGTAGAAGTGCGTCCCGGTCTGCGTGTTGTAGAACCGGAACACGGGCGACGGCAGCTGCGCCTGGGCTGCGCCCGCGAGCGCGGCGAGCACGAGGGCGGCGAGGCCGATGCAATGGCGCGCGAATGCGCGAAGACCGACCCTGGGTGTATTCGTCTGACGCATCGCTTCGGACCTCCCCTGCCGTTTTCGCCCCCGGGTGGACGCGATGCGCGCTCCGACCCTGGTGCGATTATTCCATCGGCATAACTTTACAATCAAGCCCCATTTGATGTCTGGCCGACCAACGGCAGTCAGCGATCCACAGTTTATGTCAGTGTCACATGAACGATTAATTGTAACATACTGTTTTAATGGTGTTTTTATATTTTCTGGCACACGCGGAAAAATTACCCCTACCGGCTTCATGACGTTCGAATGGCGCGGGTCGCCCGGCGCGGGGCGCTTCCTGCAGGCTTGGGCAGAGTTCGCGGGCGTTTCTCGTGGCGCGGCGGCCCGAACCACGGTGTGCGCCAAGAAATATGACGGACGAATCGAGCCCGGCGCACCGGGGCTCAGGTGAGGAACCCCAGGTCCGGCGCCGCGAACGCCCCCAGGTTGGGGAAGACCTGCGTGAGCGCCGGGCCGGGCACGCCGAACCAGCGCGCGAGCGTCGCGCCGACCTGGTCGAGCGCCGTCGTCGGAATCCACTGCCCCTCGTCGCCGGCGTCGTCGGGGCCGCCGATCGCGAGCGTCGGGAACGTCCCGTAGAACGTGCCGCCCTTCACCGCCCCGCCCATCACGATCTGGTGGCCGCCCCACGCGTGATCGGTCCCGGCGTTCGCGTTGACGCGGAAGGTTCGATTGAAGTCGGACAGCGTGAACGTCGTCACCTCGGCCGCGACGCCCAGCGCGTCGAGCGCGCGCTGGAACGCGGCGAGCGCGGGGCCGAGCTCGTCGTAGCGACTCCAGAGCTCGCCCCGCTGGCTGGCGTGCGTGTCGTAGCCGCCCATCGCGGTGAAGAACAGGTGGCGACGCACGCCCAGCGCGTTGCGACCCGCGATCAGCGTGGCGACGCGGCGGAGCTGGTCGGCGAGCCCCGAGTAGACGCCGGAGAACGCGGCGTCGACCACCGGCAGATCCGCATTGATCGCGCGGTTGACGGTCTCCGCGCTGCGCAGCGCGAGGTCCATCGTGTCGGCGGCCTTCGCGACGACGATGTTGTCGCGCTCGACCGCGAGCAGCCGGCGCATCGCGTCCAGCCGGATCCTGCCCCACGGGGTGTCGGGGTCGCCCGCCAGTCCGTTGCCGCCGTCGCCGGGCAGCGCGAGCGGCACCGAGCTCTCGCCCACCGTGAAAAGCGCGTCGCCGTCGAGCGAGATCACGCCGGGGATCGCGAGCACCGGATTGCCGGCGTCGGTGCGGTCGGCGATCCGGCCGCCCCAGCCCGTGTTGACGAGCGCGCCGGGGACGAGCCCCTGCCACTGCAGCTGCTGGTCCGAGTGCGAGAACAGGTTGCGCGGCGACTTGGCCCCAGCGAGGTACTGCGCGCGCGTCAGCGGCGCGACGAGCGTGCCGACGTTGCAGACCACCGCGGCCTTCTTCGCCGCGAACAGCGGCGCGAGGTCGGAGAGCGCCGGGTGGAAGCCGTAGCGACGGCCCGTCGAGGCCGGCAGGATCGGCACGAGCTCGCCCGCGTCGAGCCCCATGCCGCCGCGGCCGCGCACCGCGCCGTAGGCCGCATAGTCGTCGAGCGGCACGACCATGTCGTTGCTGTCGGCGCCGCCGTAGAGGAAGACGCAGACCAGCGCCTTGTAGTCCTGCGCGGACTGCGCGCTCGCGCCGGGAAGCGCGAGGCCGGACAGGCGCGGCACGAGGCCCGACGCCGTCAGGCCTCCCGCCGCGAGCAGGAGGCGGCGCCGGATCGTGTCGACACGACTCATGGAGCCCCCCCTCACCGGCCGACCTGGAACTGGAACGCCGTGGTCGCGAGGAACAGCGCGGTGCGCGCGCGCTCCTGCGCGTCGTCGATCTGCACCAGCGCGTCGTAGATCGCCGCCTTGACGCCCGGGGGCATGGCGCCGCCGTAGAACCGGTCGTCGATCGCGGCGAGGAGCTTGCGCGAGTCGGCGGCGAGCGCCGCCCACGGTGCGAGCGCCACCTTCGTGCCGATCGCGCCGGCGATGTCCTCGTCGGGCCAGATCCCGTCCTCCCACAGCATCGCGTAGACGAAGTTGCTGCGCGCGAGCACCGTGTTCGTGTTGTGGATGCCCATCGGTGGCGCCACGACGTCGGTGCCGGGGATCCGGTACTCGGCCGGGTAGTAGTTGAAGACCGACGGCGCGTAGAAGACGTTCTGGCCCATCGCCTTGGTCACCTCGTCGAGCTGGTAGCCGTCGCTCGCGGCGCCGACGCCGCGCAGGAACGCGGTCACGTAGAGCGCCGGCTCGCGGAAGCGGCCATAGCGCGGGTTCGCGTCGGGGGCGCTCCGCGCTTCCGGATCGAGCAGGATCGCGCGGACGACGGCCTTCAGGTTGCCGCGCATGCCGGCGCCGTCGTCGTCGAACACGGCGGCCACGCGGTCGACGTACGCCGGCGAAGGCGAGCCGGTCACGAGGTGGCGGATCAGCTGGCGACCGATGAACGGCCCGACGTTCGGGTGCAGGAACACGTTGCGCAGCGCGGCGCGCAGGTCCGCGTCCGCGGTCTGGCCCGCGGGCAGCGAGATGCCGCGCAACAGGCGCTTCGCCGCCGTGTCGTGCTGCGAGGCCACCGCCACCATCGGGGACCCGTAATAGCGCTGGTCTTCCTCGTGCTTGGCCAGCCCCCCCGGGTACGGTGCGTAGGTCCAGCCGGTGAGCGCGCGCGCGAAAGCACGCACCTCGGCCTGGCCGTAGCTCGGCACCGGCTGCGACTGCGCGTCGAGCAGCGGCGTGCCGTCGCGCTTGAGCTCGACGACGCCGATCGAGAAGAGCTGCAGGAGCTCGCGCGCGAAGTTCTCGTTCGGCTCGGTGCCCTCGGCCGGATCCGCCTTCGCGTTGTCGGCCATGTCGAGGTAGTGGCCCATCGCCGGCGACATCGTGATCGCGTGGAGCAGGCCCTCGAAGTTGCCGAACGCCTGCTCGGCGAGCGCGTGGTGCCACCGCGCCTGCACGTACGCGGTCTCCATGTCCGGGTCCTTCATCCCGGACACGACGAAGATCTGCGACAGCGCCCATGCGACGCGCTGGCGGAGCTGGTCGGGCGCGTGGAGCGCATTGGTGAAGAACCGCGAGCGCAACCGGTCAGCGTGAGCTGGTCGACCGCGCATCGATAGGCCGCCGACTCGTTCGCCGAGCCGAACGTGCAGTTGTCGTTCTCGTAGAGCGACTCGTACCAGAACGTGCTCGCCGGATAGCCGGAGGCGGGCTTCGCGAGCTGCTCGTCGACCCACGCGGGGGCGCCGATCGCGAGCGCGCGGTCGACGTCCGCGGGCGTCGCGCCGAACGTCGCCTGGTCGACGAGCCGGAACGCGTCGCGCTTCGCCGCCGCGCCGGCACCCGCAGCGAGGCCGACCGCATAGTAGGCGACGCCCTCGTAGGCGAACTGCGGGAACGTGCGCTGCACGAAGTCGCGCTCGTCGTCCTGCGCCGTGTAGAAGTGCGTGCGCGTCTGCGTGTTGTAGAAGCGGTGGACCGGCGCGCGGTCGAACGCGTCCGACAGGTAGGCGTGGAATGCCGCGCCCTCGTCGGCGAACTGCGGCCAGGTCACGAGGATGCGCTGGCGCTCGTGTGCGTCGGTCGTGTAGAAGTGCGCACCGGTGTCCCGGTTGAAGAACCGCCACACCGGAACGGTGCCGGCGTCGGCGGTCCGCAACGCGCGCCACACCGCGCCCTCGTCGGCAAAGTGCGGCCAGGTCGCGAGGACGTGCGCACGCTCGGCGGCGTCCGCCGTGTAGAAGTGGACGCCGGTCGCACGGTTGAAGAAGCGGTAGACGTCAGCGAGGTCGAGCGCCTTTCGCGCTCGCCTGGCGCGGGCGCGAGCGGCGTCAGCGCGAGCGGGACGGCGTCGCCGTCGCTGGCTTCAGGCGGCGCAGGAGGGACGACGACGCCTCGGCGCCTCGGTCCGATCGGGCCGCGCCGGCCGACTCGACCGGACCGGCGCCCGCGGCGAACGACAGCAGCAGCCACGCGGCGATCCCGACGGCCCAGCAGGCCACCCGGTATGCCGTCACCCGCGCAGGTGCGCCCGCCGCCGGTCGGCGGGACGTCAGGGCAGGTGTTCGGCGCGACGGCGCCTGCGCGTTCATCATCGGGGGCGCGGCGGGTGTCCCCGGGTCGCGCGGCTATGCCAACGTCATAACCCTAGCCCCAAAGGAGGATCAGCGCAAGGGCCGGTCGCGTCGGACGGGCTGCCGTTCGGCTGTCGGACGGGCACCGCCGCCGAAGCGTTCGCGGGCCCGTTCGTGCGGCTGGTCGCGCCGCGGCCGATCCCGAAAGCGAAAGGCCGGCACCCCGGGAAGGGGCGCCGGCCTTTCGGCTCAGGCGACGCGACGTCTGTCGTCCGCTCAGGAATGCCGCGCAGGCTTGCGTTCCTTCATGCGCTCCTGCATCGCGTCCATTCGCGCCATGCGCGCCTTGAGTTCGTCGCGCACGATCACCTTCTGCTCCGCGCGCAGGCTCGCGTAAACCTTGAGCCACTGGTCGCGGGCCTGGTGGCGCAGCGACCGGCCCTGCTCCTCCGCGGCCTCGAGGATCGCCGAGACGGCGGCGAGGTCCGGTTCGGGCTTCGCCAGCTCCGCCTGCACCTTCGAGCGGATGTCGGCGCGGCTGGCGAGCATCCTGTCGCGCGCCGCGATCGTCTGCGAGTGCGCGCTGTCGAACATCGCCTGCTGCGCGCTGTCGAGCGAGAGCTTGTCCCGGAGCCCTTCGATGACCTGCTCGACCATCGCGCCCGACGTCGCCGGCCCGCCCATGCCCGGTCCCCCTCTGGGACCGCCGGGGCCTCCCGGGGAGGCGGCGGCAACGGTCGAGGCGAGGAGCAGCGCTGCGGCGGCGAGCGCGAGCGGTCGGCGGCTGGGGGGGTGCGTCATGTCGGTTCCTTTCGGCTTGGGGGAAATCATCCGGCGCGGCACCGCCGCATTGCCGGACTCGATGGGTCAGAACGCAGACTGCCCGCGAGGTTTCCCGTTCGGCGGCCGCGAATGCAACCGCAGGTTGCGGAAGCGGTCTGTCGTTACAATCGGTTACAGCACGCATCCTCGCGGCCGCGGTCCGGTAGGGTCCAATCCGGTGATGGACGCGAGCAGCCTTTCCTCCCCCTCCGGCCGCCGATGAACCCGAAGGCCCCCAACGGCACGCCCCGCATCCTGGTCGTCGACGACGACGTCCGGTTGCGCGACCTCCTCGATCGCTACCTGGCGAGCCAGGGTTTCGAGGTGCGCGCGATTCCCGATGCGCGCGAGCTCGACAAGTGGCTGCAGCGCGATCCGCCGAGTCTCGTCGTGCTCGACCTGATGCTGCCCGGCGAAGACGGGCTCGCCGTCTGCCGGCGGCTGCGCGGCGCCGGCGAGAACGTCCCGATCATCATGCTGACCGCGAAGGGCGAGGACGTCGACCGGATCGTCGGCCTCGAGATGGGCGCCGACGACTATCTCGCCAAGCCGTTCAACCCGCGCGAGCTGGTCGCGCGCATCCACGCGGTGCTGCGCCGGCACGCGCTGCGGCCCGCGCCCGGCACCCCGGACGAGACCGGCGTCGTCGCGTTCGGGCGCCATCGGCTCGACCTCGCGGCGCGCACGCTGTCGGCCGACGACCGGGTCACGCACCTGACGACCGGCGAGTACTCGCTGATCCGCGTGTTCGCGCAGCACCCGCGCCAGCCGCTCGCCCGCGAGAAGCTGATGCAGCTCGCGCGCGGGCGCGATCACGAGGTGTTCGACCGCGCGATCGACGTGCAGGTGTCGCGCGTGCGCAAGCTCGTCGAGCCGGACCCGGCGAACCCGCGCTACATCCAGACGGTGTGGGGCGTGGGCTACGTCTACGTGCCCGACGACGCGGATCCCGGCGCGGGCGAATCCCGGTGACGCTCGCTCCCCGCTCGCTGTTCGGCCGGCTCACGCTGCTGCTCGTCGCGGTCGTCGCGATCGCGACGGTCTCGATGATCCTGCTGTTCCGGCAGGACCGCGCGGCGCTCGTGGCCCGACAGTTCGGCGACACCAAGATCGCGCAGCTCCAGGCGATGCGCGCGGCGCTCGAAGGCGCCGAGGGGCGCGCGACGCTCGGTCGCATCGGCCGCGAGTTCGGCGCGCGCATCATCCCCGAATCCGAGCGTCCGGCACTCGCGCACGCCGGACCGCCGCAGACCCCGCTCGTCGCCGAGCTGGAGCAACGGCTGCGCGCGGAGCTCGGCCCCGGCACCGAGGTGCGCGCGCTGCCGGGCCGCCAGCAATTCCTGGTGCGCCTGCAGGCGGGAGGCACTGCGTACTGGGCGGCGTTCCCGATGCCGGCGCCGCGCGAGCTCGACGGCGCGCCCTCGCGTGCGCTCGCGTGGTCGCTCGCGATCGTCCTGCTGCTGCTCGCGACCGCGTACGTCTCCGCGCGCTACCTCGCCCGTCCTCTGCGGCAGCTGAACGCCGCCGTCGACGAGCTCGGACGCGGCGGCACGCCTGCGCCGCTGCCCGAGTCCGGCCCGTCCGAGATCGCGGCGGTCAACCGCCGGTTCAATGCGATGCTCGCGAACCTGCGCCAGATCGAGCGCGATCGCGCGCTGCTGCTCGCCGGCGTCTCGCACGACCTGAGGACGCCGCTCGCCCGCCTGCGGCTCGGCGTCGAGATGGGCGGCGGCGACGATCCGGCCGAGCGCGCGGGCATGGTCGCCGACATCGAGGAGATGGACCGCATCGTCGGCCAGTTCCTCGACTTCGCGCGCGCGGACGACACGTCGGGGCGCGAACTGGCCGAGCTCGACCCGATCGTCCAGGCGTGCGTCGACCGCTACGTCGCGGCCGGACGCGAGATCGGATTCCGGCCCGGCGGCGTGCGACCGCTGCCGCTCAAGCCCACCGCCGTCTCGCGGCTCGTCGCGAACCTCGTCGACAACGCGCTCGCCTACGGCGCTCCGCCGGTCGACGTCGTGACGGCCGACGGCGAAGCGTTCGCGACGATCGAGGTGCGCGACCGCGGCGCGGGCATCGCGCCCGACGACGTCGAGCGGCTGAAGCGCCCGTTCACGCGCGCGAGCGACGCGCGCGCACGGGCCGACGGGGCGGCCGGGGCGGGACTCGGGCTCGCGATCGTCGAGCGCATCGCGCGCATGCACGGCGGGACCCTCGATATCCTGCCGCGCGACGGCGGCGGGACGGTCGCGCGGGTGCGGCTCGCAGCGGGGCGTGCTCGGGATCGCGAGGCCGAGCCGACGTCCGACCCGCGATGATCGGGGGGATCCGTCGCCACGACACGACGGCTTTCGACGGCATCGCGCGAGCGTTCTGACAGCCCCGTATCGTCCGGTCCCGGGCAACGGCGGAGGCGATAGGTCGAGTGACCGGGTTCCACCCGAAGCGAAGGCTCGCTCGAGCTGTTGGCTCGCCGCATGACGGCCGCACATCATCGGCCTTGGTCGCCGGTTTCGTCCGTCTGGCCCGGTCATGGCGGCCGGTGCCGGGGCAGCCCGAGAGGCCTTTGCCGTCCATGCACCCATTCCCGAGCGACGCGGTACCATCCGGACCGGTCTCGCGTGGGCTGCACCGTGCCTTCGTCGCGCCGGGCACCGTACCTTCACCAACGATCTCGATTGCCCGAGGCAGCCCCCATGAGACTCGCCCTCCGCCTTCCCGCGTTCGCGCTGGCGACCGCCTGCCTGTTGACCGGCTGCGGCAAATCGCCGGAGCCCGTACCGGCGCAGCAAACCCGTGCCGCGCAGCCTCAGGTCGATGCCGCCGACACCATCTACGCGGGCGGTGACATCGTCACCGTCACTGACAGGCAGCCGAACGCGGAGGCGCTGGCCGTCAAAGACGGCAGGATCGTGGCAGTGGCACGCGCGCCGAAAGTCGAGAAGGCCCACAGGGGCGCAAACACCGTGGTCGTGGACCTGGGTGGCAAGGCGCTGTTGCCGGGTTTCGACGCGTACAGCCACTACGTCAGTTCGCTGACCGTCGCCAACCAGGTGAACCTGTATGCGCCGCCGGCCGGGCCGGGAAAGGACCCCGCCAGCATCGTCGCCGAACTCGTGAAGTACCGCGATGCCAACAGGATTCCGAAAGGCGAGGTCATCCAGGCCTACGGCTACGACGAGAACGTCATGCCGGACGGGCGCCTGCTCAATCGCGACGACCTCGACAGGGCCTTCCCCGACAATCCGGTGCTGGTCGGGCACGTCTCCATGCACGGCGCGGTATTGAATTCGGCGGCGATGAAGAAGTGGGGCCTGTCCGCGGACACCAGGACGCCGCCGGGTGGCGTCATTGTTCGCAAGCCGGGCACGCAGGAGCCCTGGGGCCTGATCATGGAGACGGCCTACCTGCCGATCTTCGCGTCGCTGCCGCAGCCGACGAAGGAGCAGGAGGTCGCGTGGTCCAAGGCCGGGCAGATGCTGTATGCACGGCACGGTGTCACCACCGCGCACGAGGGCGCCACCCATCTGGGCGACCTGGAAGTGATGAAGCGCGCGGCCGCTGGCGGTGCCACGCTCATCGACGTGATCGCCTACCCGTTCATCACCGACCTCGAGAAGGTGCTGGCCAAGTACCCGAAGGAGACCTGGGGCAAGTACGAGAACCGTCTCAAGATCGGTGGCGTGAAGATCACGATCGACGGGTCGCCGCAGGGCAGGACCGCCTACTTCACCACGCCGTACCTGACCGGCGGCCCCGGCGGCGAGAAGAAGTGGTCGGGGGAACTGACCTTCCCGGAAGAAGTCATCGGCAAGGCCGTGAAAACCGTCTACGACATGGGCGTGCCGCTGAACCTGCATGCCAACGGGGACGGTGCCATCGACGCCTTCCTCCGCGCCCACGAGCAGGCGGCGGCGGGCGACCTCGGCAAGGAGCGCAACGTCACGATGATCCACTCGCAGTTCGTGCGCAAGGATCAGCTCGACAAGTACGTGACGTACAGGATCCGGCCGTCGCTCTACACGCTGCACACCTACTACTTCGCGGAGGCGCACATCGCCAATCGCGGCCGCGAGCAGGCCATGTACATCAGCCCGATGCGTGACGCCATCGACAAGGGGCTGGTGCCGACCAATCACACCGATTTCGTCGTCGCCCCGCTCGACCAGATGTTCATGATGTGGTCCGCCGTGAACCGCCTGTCGCGCGGCGGCGAGGTGATCGGCGCGGACCAGCGCGTGACGCCGCTCGAGGCGCTGAAGGCGATGACGATCAACGTCGCTCAGCAATACGGCGAACAGTCGTCCAAGGGCTCGCTGGAAGTGGGCAAGCTGGCGGATCTGGTCGTGCTGGATCAAAACCCCTTGAAGGTCGAACCGATGAAGATCAAGGACGTCAAGGTGGTGGAGACCATCAAGGAAGGCAGGTCCATCTACAAGCGCAGCGAGTGATCAGCGGGCGAGCCGGCTCCCGACGGCGCGACGTTCCGGCATCGGCCGCCCCCCGCAAACGGCCGCACACGGCGAAGGTAGCTGCAAGCCGCCCTTTCGGGCGGTTCCGCCGTCGGACTCCCGTGCCGACCCGCCCGTGGCCGGTCAGCGACGGCCGTCAGCTCGCCTTGGGCCCGCGTCGCCTTGTTCCATTGCCGCCGACTCGGGACCTGGCGGCCGAGGTCGTCTGCTTCGTCGACGAGGCGATCACCCGGTCCCAGGGCGACACCTCTCCCCTCATCCTGTCGGCCAGAAAGTCGACCATCGTCCTCAGCAGCTGCGGTTGATGCTGGCGAGACAGGTACACGGCGTGGATTCCGAGAGGCTCGGGCTCGCAGTCGGGCAGGAGGCGGACGAGTGCACCGCAGGCGAGATCCGTGCTGACGAAATAGGTCGGCAACATCGCGATCCCGGCGCCGGCAAGGGCTGCCCGGCGCGTGACGGCCGCCTCGTTGCTCTGCAACTGTCCTCTCACGGGTATCCGGAGCGTCTGGCCGTTTTGCCGGAAGCGGAAATCGGTGCGGCCGACGGTGGCATGGGTGATGCACCGGTGGTGTCGAAGGTCGCCCGGGACGCCCGGGAAGCCGCCCGTTCTCGATGTAAGCCTGCGACGCGCAGACAACGGACCGGCACGCCTTAGCCTGAGCCACCAGCGAGTCGTCCCCTTCGTTGCCGATCCGCACCGCCAGGTCGATGCGTTCCTCCACCAGGTTGACGGCTCGCTCCGTCGCAATCAGCTCGACCTGCGTTTGCGGGTACCGGGAAAGGAAGTCCGTCACGACGTCGGCCAGGTAGGCCATGGCGAAGGAGGTGCTGGTCGTCGATGCGCAGCTTGCCTGAGGGAGCCGCGCGTTGCACCTGGTGACGCTTTGCTGGTCGCGCGAAAGGTCCAGCATCTGGCGGCAGCGCGGCAGCGCCTCGCCGGCATCCGTGAGGCTCACTCGCCGCGTCGCCTGCAGCAGCCGTACGCCGAGCCAACGCTCGAGGCTTTCCAGATAGCGGGAGACCATGGCCCGCGACATGTCGAGTGATCCGGCCGCGTCGGTCAGGCTGGCGCGGTCGGCCACTTCGGTGAAGACCTGCATGGCAGTGATCCGGTCCATCGATTCGATCGATCCAGTAGACAAACTGTCGACTATCTTACTGTTTATCTACCGTTTCGTAGCAAATATAGTGGCGCCGTCACCCAGCCAATGCGAGCGATGCCATGATCAAGCCTCTCCTTCCGCTGTTTGCCAGCCTGACGCTGGGCGTCGTCGCCAGCGGGGCCGCCGCCCAGGCGAATCGTGCGCCGCTCTCCCTTCAGGTCTACAACGGCGACGCCGGCAGCTTCCACGTCAACGCCGTCCTGGTATCCGGCAGGACGGACGCCGTGCTCATCGATACCGGGTTCACTCGGGCCGATGCGCACCGGATCGCCGCGATGGTTCTCGACAGCCGGAAAACGCTGAAGACCATCTACGTCAGCCAGGCAGACCCGGACTTCTACTTCGGCGCGGGGGTACTGAAGACGGTGTTTCCCGAAGCGACGCTGATCGCGAGTGCGCCCACCGTGAAGAAGATCCAGGCGACGCCCCCCGCCAGGCTGCAGGTGTGGGGTTCGCGACTGGGCGCCAATGCGCTGACCGACGTTCCGGTGCCCGGAGGTCATGACTGGGAATACGACTCGCGTGGAAGGCCAGACACTCGAGGTCAGGGGGGCTGGATGATTCCCTCCCGCACCGCAGCTACGTATGGATTCCCTCGTTGAAGGCCATCGTGGGCGGAGTCAATGTTTTCGCCGGCCTGCACGTCTGGACGGCCGACACGCAGTCTGCACAGGTGCGAGCCGACTGGCGCAGGAATGACGCCTCCCAGCTTGCCTATACATTAGTCCTACCTGACTCGCTTCGAACTGAACTGGCGAAAGCGGGGGGACTCGGCCGCGCTGATCGAAGCGATGAAGTCGGCCTATCCCGCAGCGGGCCTGATGGTGGCGCTCGAGATCGGTGCCAAGGTCAACAAGGGCGAGATGAAGTGGTGATGCAAGCCAACCGATCGAGCACTTGCAGGCAGCATCGGTGTTCGCGATGCCGTTCGTGCCTTTGCGTCCGGTACGGGTCGGAGAGTCCTTGAGCCGCGCTGGGAAGGCGCCGCAGGTGCACTTCGAAGGGTAGTTCCGCGTCGGACGACGCACCGCGAGGGGACGAGTCGCGCGCTCGACGCGGCGGGCCGCGGCTGCATGATGCGCACGGCATCGCGCTCGATGGCCCCGAAGGCGGCGGCCTTCGACCTCCTGGCGATCCTGGATTCGCTAAGATGCGCAGGGATGCACCTTCGAGGGGTCCCGAAGGCCGCTAGCCTGACGGTCGCTTGCGTCCGCGGCGATCGCGATATCCCGGCCGGTCGCGTCCGGCCGGGCCCTAGACTTGTGTTCGCACGCGCAACGTCGATCCGCCATGCCCCTGCCCGACGTCCGCAAGATCGTTCCGAGCACCTCCGTCGCGTCGGGCCGCCTCCGGTCCGGGATGACGCCATGACCGGTCCTTCGCAGGTCCGCGCCGTTGGAGTGTTCTCGTCGTCGTTCGGGCGGGCGACACGTCGCTGGACCCCACCTTGGTCGATCCTTGTCGCCTCCGGCGCAGCTTCGACCTCGTCGTCAGCTACTACGGCCGCGACCCGCAGAAGTACCGCGACGGACCGTTTCCTCGCATCGACGACCCCGGGCAGAAGTTCATCGGCGCGCAAAGGCTGCTCCAGCGCGAGCCGTTCTGGCGCGACTACGACTACGTGTGGCTGCCCGACGACGACCTCGCGACCGACCAGGACGAGATCGACGAACTGTTCGCG
>JADIZG010000039.1 GCA_016704895.1 Betaproteobacteria bacterium | reverse complement strand
GCGCGCGGCGCAGCGCCTCGACGATCGCCTCGGCGGGCTGCGCGCCCGACAGGCCGTAGCGCCCGTCGACGATGAAGAACGGCACGCCGGAGATGCCCAGCTGCGACGCGCGCACCTCCGCCTCCGCGACCTCGCCGCGCCCCGTCTCCGAGGCGAGGAAGTCGAGCGCCGCATCGCGATCCTCGCCGGCGTCGGAAGCGAGTCCGGCGAGGACTTCGTGGGATCCGACGAACGCGCCTTCGATGAAGTACGCGCGGAACAGCCGCTCGACGAGCGCGGTGGCGTCGCCGCGCGTCTGCGCCCACGCGATCAGCCGGTGCGCGTCGCGCGTGTTCGGCTGCAGCGCGATGCGCTCGAAGTCGAACGCGATGCCGGCCTGCGTCCCGGCCCGGCGCACGCGATCGTAGATCTGCGCGGCGCGCGCGGCCCCCCCGAACTTGCGCTCGAGATAGTCCCGGCGGTCGACGCCCTCGGCGGGCAGGTCGGGATTGAGCTCGTACGGGTGCCAGCGCACGGTCGGCAAGGGCTGGCCGGCCTCGGCGAGCGTCGCGAGCGCGGCGTCGAGATGGCGCTTGCCGATGTAGCACCAGGGGCACACGACGTCGGAGACGACGTCGACGATCGGCAGGGTCGGCTCGGTTTCCATGGCGGCTTTCGCGGGTTTCGCCCGGGATTCTAGCAATCGCCGCGCCAGCGCCCCGCCGCGGGGCCGGGCGTGGTGAAATCCCGCCATGGCTCGCGACCCGACACGCTGGGACATCGTCTGCCGGGTCGTCGACAACTATGGCGACGCCGGCGTCGCCTTTCGCCTCGCCCGCATGCTCGCGATCGAGCACGGCGAGCGCGTCACGCTGTGGATCGACGATCCCGTCCCGCTCGCGCGCATCGCGCCCGGCGTCGACCCGCTGGCGGCGGCGTCAACCGTGGACGGCGTGACCGTGCGGCGCGGCCCCGCGGCCGGGACGCCGTTCGAGCCGGGCGACGTCGTGATCGACGCCTTCGGCGCGGGACTGCCCGACGGCTGGGTCGACGCCATGGCCCGCGCCGCGCGGCCGCCCGTCTGGATCGTCCTCGAGTACCTGACCGCCGAACCCTGGGCCGACGGCGCGCACCGCCGGGCGTCTCCGGAGCCGCGCACCGGCCTCGCGCGCTGGTACTGGTGCCCGGGCTTCACTGCCGCGACCGGGGGGCTGCTGCGCGAGGCGGGGCTGTTCGCGCGGCGCGACGCGTTCCGGCGCGATCCGGCGGCCCGCAAGGCGACGCTCGCCTCGGTCGGGGCGGAGGTGTCCCCGGACGCCCGCGTCGCGCTCCTGTTCTGCTATCCGACGCCAGCCCTCCCCCCGCTGCTGGACGCATGGGCCGACGGCGACGACCCGGTCGTGGCGCTCGTCCCGCAGGGGGTGGCGGTCGACGCGATCGATCGCTGGGCCGGCGGCCGCGTCCCCCATCCGGGCGAGCCGTACGTGCGGGGGTCGCTCGCGCTCGCGTCGATTCCGTTCGTCGCGCAGGCCGGATTCGACGAGCTCCTGTGGTCGTGCGACCTGGCGATCGTCCGGGGCGAGGACTCGTTCGTGCGCGCCCAGTGGGCGACGATCCCGTTCGCCTGGCACGCCTATCCGCAGGCCGACGGGGCGCACCACGCCAAGGTCGCCGCGTTCCTCGACCGTCACCTGGCCGGGGCGCCGACCGGCCCCGCGGCCGCGGTCCGGCGGTTCACCGAAGCGCTCAACCAGGGCGACGGACCGGGCCTGGCGGCCGCCTGGCCGCCCTTCGACCGGGCCCGGGCGGGACTCGCCGACCACCGTCGCGCCTGGGCCGAAACGCTGGCGTCCCGGCCGGAACTGGCCGCCGGGCTGGTTGAGTTTGCCCGGGGGCGGCTATAATTATGGGTTTTCCCAACCCACCCATTCTGGCGGCCTGCCCCTACCCGGGCGTTCCGCCCCGGAGATACCGATGAAGATCGCCCAGGAAGTCCGGGCCGGCAACGTCATCATGGTCGGCAAGGACCCGATGGTCGTGCAGAAGGCCGAGTTCTCGAAGTCCGGCCGCAACGCGTCCGTCGTCAAGATGAAGCTCAAGAACCTCCTGTCGGGCACCGGCACGGAGACGATCTACCGCGCCGACGAGAAGTTCGAGACGGTCCAGCTCGACAAGAAGGAAGTGACCTACTCGTACTTCGGCGACCCGATGTACGTGTTCATGGACGGCGAGTTCAACCAGTTCGAGGTCGAGAAGGAATCGATGGGCGACGCGCTCAACTTCCTCGAGGACGGCCTCTCCTGCGAGATCACGTTCTACGACGGCCGCGCGATCTCGGTCGAGCTGCCGAACACCGTCGTGCGCGAGGTGAGCTACACCGAGCCCGCGGTCAAGGGCGACACGTCGGGCAAGGTGACCAAGCCCGCGAAGCTCGCGACGGGCTTCGAGGTCGCGGTGCCGCTGTTCGTCAGCACCGGCGACAGGATCGAGGTCGACACCCGCACCGGCGAGTACAAGCGCCGCGTCTGGCCCGGGCCTCTGACCCCGGGGTTCATCTAGGTCTGACCCGGTTTCGCCTCCGACGGGCGCCCGCTGCGCCGCGCAGCCGGCGCCCGAATCACGTGCGCCTTCCGGCCGACGAACCCGCCGGGACCGGAGTGTGGTTGAATCCGTCCGCCCCACCCGCGCCGCTACGGCTCATGCCTGCCGCCTCCATCGCACGCTTGTTTCAACGTCGAAACCTGCAGCTCGTGTTGCTGGCGCTGCTGGCGATCGGCGCCGCGGTCTGGATCGCCTTCCAGGTGCTGCAGCCGCTGCCGCCCCGGACGATCGTCATCGCGTCCGGCGTCGAAGACGGCCTGTACCACCGCCACGCGCAGCGGTACGCGACGTGGCTCCGCGAGCACGGGATCCGCGTCGTCGAGCGCAAGACGTCCGGCGCCGCCGAGAACTACCGGCTGCTGCTGGACCCGAAATCGGGCGTCGACGTCGCCTTCATGCAGGGGGGTATCGCGACGTTCCCGGAGGCCGACCGGCTCGTGATGCTCGCGAGCCTCTACGTCGAGCCGCTGTGGCTCTTCTACCGTCCGGACGGCGCGATTGCCCGGAACAACACCCTGGTCGGGTCGCGCATCGCGATCGGCATCCCGGGCAGCGGCACGCTCGCGTTCGTCGACCCGCTCCTGACCGCCAACGGCGTCACGCCCGCGAACTCGACGCTGCACGAGACCGGCGGCAAGGAGGCCCTGCGACAGCTCAGGTCGGGAGAGATCGACGCGGCGCTGTTCGTCGGCGGCGCGGACTCGCCGCTGATCCAGGAAGCGATCTTCGATCCGGCGATCAGGCTCATGAGCCTTCCCCGTGCAGACGCCTACGCGCGGCGGTACGGCTACATCAACCGCCTGACGCTCCCGGCGGGCACGATCGACCTCGCGCGCAATCTCCCGCCGTCCGACGTCGCGACGATCGGCACCAAGGCGATGCTCGCCGCGCGCGACGACCTCCATCCCGCGATCATCAACCTGCTGATCGACGCGGCACGCGAGATCCACGGCGGCCAGGGTGTGTTCGAGACGGCCGGCGAGTTCCCGGGGACCACGCGCGTCGACCTGCCCGTCTCGCCCTACGCGGACCAGCACCACCGCTTCGGACCGAGCTTCCTGTACCAGGCGATGCCGTTCTGGGCCGCGGCGCTCGTCGAACGCCTGGTCGTGCTCCTCGTTCCGCTCCTCTTCCTCGTGTTTCCGCTGGTGAACCTGCTTCCGCGCGTCGTCCAGTGGCGCGACCGCTCGCGCCTGGTCCGCTGGTACGGCCGGCTCGCGATGCTCGAGCGCGACGTCGCGACGCGCCAGGGCGACGCGCCGGTGGACCAGTGGCTGCAGGAGCTCGCCGAGATTTCGCGCGCCGTCGGACAGAGGCGCATGCCCCCCGCCTTCGCGAGCGAGGTGTTCACGCTGCGCGAGCACATCGACCTCGTGCGCCGCGAGATCCTGGCGAAGCGCTGAAGGACGACGCCGGCCCCCTCGCCTCGCTGCCTGCTTGACCGGCGTCAGCGTCCGCCCGCCTCGTTGCAGGCACAATCAACAGGATGGATGCGGGATTTGCGTTGATCGCGAAGCTGGTCGAGAGCGGCGCGGGCAACCTCGCCGCCTACCTCGCCGCCCACGTGCTGCTGTGCCTGCTGCCCGCGTTCTTCATCGCGGGCGGCATGACGGCGCTGATCCCGAAGGAGGCGATCACGCGCTTCCTCGGCCGCAACACGCGGCGCACCGTCTCGTATCCGGCCGCGGCCGCCGCGGGGTCCCTGCTCGCGGTCTGCTCGTGCACGATCGTCCCGCTGTTCGCCGGCATCTACCGGAAGGGCGCGGGCATCGGGCCGGCGATGACGTTCCTGTTCTTCGCGCCGGCCGCGAACATCCTCGCGCTGGTCTACACGAGCAGCGTGATCGGCCCCGACCTCGCGATCGCGCGCCTCGTGCTCTCGCTCGCGTTCGGCATCGGCATCGGGCTCGTGATGGCGCTGCTGTTCCGCGCCGACGACGCGGCGCGCGACCGCTCGACCGACACGATGTTCGCCGCGCAGGCGGAGGCGGGGATGAGCCGCGCGGCGCTCGCGTTCATCGCGCTGTGGGTCGTGCTGCTGCTCGCAGGCACGCTGAAGCTCTCGTGGCTGACCTCGCCGGTGGTGGAGCTGACGCTTCCGTTCGCCGACACGCTTCCCTGGCAGGCGGCGCTCGACCGGCTCGTGCCCTTCGACGCCGCCCGCGGCGAGGAAGGCGTGTCGGTCCAGGGGGTCGTGCTGATCGTCCTGCTGGCGGCGATCGGCGTGTGCGCCTGGCGCGGCCTCGAGAACATCCTCGACGGCTTCGACGGCTGGACGCGCGCGAGCATCGCGCTGATCGCGGTGACGCTGCTCGTCGCGAGCCTCGTCGTCCGGGCCGACGCGCGCGGCCTCGCGATCGGCGTCCCGGGCAAGTTCTTCGCGATCGCGGCGTGCCTCGCGCTCATCGCCGCGACCGCGCGACGCGCGCTCCCGCGCGAGGACGTCCAGTCCTGGCTGTGGGAATCGTGGCGCTTCGTCAAGCAGATCTTCCCGCTGCTCGTCGTCGGCGTCTTCGTCGTCGGCATGATGCGTGCCGTCATCCGGCCCGAATGGATCGAAGCGCTCGCCGGACGCAACACGCTGGCCGGCAACCTCGCCGGCGTGACGTTCGGCGTCTTCATGTATTTCCCGACGCTCGTCGAGGTGCCGGTCGCGAAGATGTTCCTCGACCTCGGCATGCACCGCGGCCCGCTGCTCGCCTACCTGATGGCCGATCCCGAGCTTTCGCTGCAGAGCATCCTGATCATCTCGGCGATCGTCGGGCGCCGCAAGGCGTGGACCTACGTGGGCTTCGTCGCGCTGTTCAGCACCGCCGCGGGACTCACCTACGGCGCGTGGATCGACGGCACGCCGCTCGTCGCGCTCGCGTCCGGCGTCGCCGCCTTCATCGTCGTGCTCGCGCTCGCCGTCCGGCGCGCGGGCGCGATGCTTTCCGCCCCTCGGCGACAGGAAGACCACGCATGATCACGATCAAGGTGCTGGGCCCGGGCTGCGCGAACTGCCGCAAGCTCGAGGAGATCGCGCGCCAGGCGCTCGCCGAGACGGGCATCGCCGGCGAGATCGTCAAGGTGACCGACATGCAGGAGATCATCGCCCACGACGTCGTCAGGACGCCGGGGCTGTGGATCGACGGCAGGCTCGTGTCGTCCGGAAGGCTGCCTGCCACCGCGACCGTGGCGGGATGGATCCGCGAGGCGGCGGGCTGACCGGAGCGCTAGCGCCGCCCGGGCGGCACGCTCGCCGCGTTGGCCAGGCGCGCGGCCTCGATCAGCAGGAACTCCTCGTCCACCGGCGAGAGGTCGAAGCGCCTGCTCGCCTCGTCGACGAGCTCCGGCGTCCACGTCCCCCGTTCGAGGAGCCACGCGACCGCGTGGCGCAGCCCTTCGTGCTCGGGGAGCAGGTGTGCGGACGCGCTCATCGACCAGCGGTGTCAGACACCGTGTCTGACACCGTGTCTGACACCGGCTTCATTTGGCGGGCGCCGGCACCGGGATCCACAGCTTCCCGTCGTGCTCGGCGACGAACACCTCGCTCGTGCCGGTCGACGACGAGTCCGCGGTCTTCGTCTCGACGCGGATCACGAGCTTCTTCACCGGCCTGAGCGAGAGCTTGAGCGACCTGCCGTCGGGCGAGGGCATCGTCCGGTCGGCGCGCGCACGATCCTCGGCCGTAAGGTCGACGAGCGCGATCGACGCGACCTTCGAGCCCATGCCCACGGTGGTCATCATCCGGTAGAACCCGAGCGCCTTCGGATCCGCCCCCTCCGTGTACATCAGCGAGTGCAGCGTCTTCGCGTCCTTGCCCTCGAACGCCTTCCGGTAGGTGTCGACGAACGCCTGCTCCTGCGCCGGCGTCGCGGCGAGTCCGGCGACCGGCAGGAGCGTCGCCGCGAGACACGTTGCCAGCATCGCCACGATGATCTTCATGCGCCTTCCTCCTGATGCGGTCCCCGGCGCATTGTGGCTCCGCCCATGGGCCGCGGCAACCGACGGCGGCGCCGCACGCGCGTCCGATACCGAGCGTCAGCGCAACGCCAGGTCGACGCGCGCGAGCGACGCCGGTGCGGCGGGCGCCTGCGCGCCCGGCGTGGCCTCGGCGGTGACCGCCGCCGCCGTGGCTCCCGCGGCGGCGACCTTCGGCGCGGTCAGGAACAGCCGCTCGCCGGCGACGCCCTTCGTCGCGAGCGCGTCCTTGACGGCCTGCGCGCGCGCGTTCGCGAGCAGCACGAGCGCGTCGTCCTCGACCTTCGCGTCGGCCAGCAGCATCGCCTCCATCTCGACCGGCGGGACGTCCTTCAGCATGCCGATCGCGTTGCGCGGCCGCTCCTTGATCGACGATGCGCGGTACGCCGCCGTGAGCCAGCGCGTGCGCTCTTCGGCGCCGATCGCCACCTGGTCGACCGACACGGGCGCATTGTCCGACGAAGCGAGCGACTTCAACTTCGCGCGCTTGATCGCGTCCTCGACCGCCGCGCGGCGCAGCGCCTCGCGGTCCGCCTCGGGATCGGCGCGCCCGCCGATGTCGAGCTTGAGCCCCGGACGATCGGCGAGCGCCTTGCCGAGCGTGTCGATGCGCTTCTGCGCATCCGCGCCGATCGCGGCGACGCCGTACGCGAACGGGACCGTCGAGAGTTCCTCGCCGCCGCCGAATACCGCCGCCAGCAGCGCGAACGGAGCCGTGATCGCCTTCGTGATCAGGTTGACGATGACGCGGACGATGAGCCCGCCTACCGAGAACTGGGGGTCGTCGAGCGAGCCCGAGATCGGCAGCTGGATGTCGATCACGCCGCGCGAGTCCTTGAGCAGCGCGACGGCGAGCAGCACCGGCAGCCTGGTCGCCGTCGGGCTGTCGACGCGCTGCGGGTTGAACGTCAGCTGGTCGAGCACGAGCCGGTTCTCGGCCGCGAGCCTGCGGTTCTCGACCTTGTAGCGCACGTCGAACGTGAGCTTGCCCTTCTCGATCCCGTAGCCGGCGTACTTGACCGAATAGGGCGTGAGCGACGGCAGGTCGACGTTGCTCGCCTTCGCGGCGATGTCGAGCGTCAGCTCCTTCGCGAACGGACTGATGCGGCCGGACACGTCGACCGGCGCCGTCCGGTCGACGCGCGCCGAGATCGCGACGTCCCCCGCCAGGTCCGCCGACATCGCCGACACGTTGCCGGCCACGTCGGTCAGGTTCACCGAGTAGTTCGGGCGCACGAAGAAGTCGGAGAAGTTCACGTTGCCGCGCGCGAGCTCGATCCTGCCGATGGTGATCGGCAGCGGCTTGCGCTCCCCCGCCGGCGTCACCGGTGGCGGCGCGGGCTTCGCATCCGGTGCGGGCTCGGGTTCCGCGCCCGGCGTGAGCAGGCGCGTCAGGTTGAGCGACCCGTCCTGGTAGACGATCACGCGCGTGTAGAAATCCTCGACGCCGACCCGGTTCACCGCGACGCGGAGCGGTTCGGTCGCAACGTCGAGTCCGTCGAGCGCAAGCGCCTTCCATCGCGCGAGATCCGACGACGTCGGGCGGTCGAGCGAGGCGAAGTCGGTCACCGTCACGTCGCCCTTCCACGTCGCGCGCACGGGCGCGTTCTCGACGACGGCGAGCGCCAGCTCGCCCTTCGCGGCGAGCGTCCCGCCGGTCAGCACGACGTTGACGTGCGGCTCGACGTAGGGGCGCGCCATGACGAGCGCGAGCCCCGACGCGTCGAGGCGCCCCGCGATCGAGAACGGGTCGATGGCGAACGGACCGGTGAACGCGAGCCGGCCGCCCTCGCCCACCTGCGTGCGGAGCGCAAGCCCCGCCCTGGCGCCGGGAGCGTTGGACCAGTCGGTGATGGTCGCGGACACGCTCCGGAGCGCGAGCTTGACCGCGGGCTCCGGCACGCGGTCCTCGATGTCGATCGCGCTGCGCTCGAACGCGATGCGCTTCACCTGCATCGACCAGCCGGGCTCGCCAGCTGCGGACCCGGTCTTTTCCGTCTTCTTCACGATCCGGGCGAGCTCCAGCGTCCCGTCGCGCTCGCGCACGGCGCGCAACCTCACGTCGCGGCCCTGCATCTCCGCCAGCGTGACTTTGCGCGCCCCGACGTCGACGTCGATGCCGCCGACCGCCAGCGCCGGCATCCGCCACAGCGGGTTGCGGTTGCCCGGCAGCGCGAGCGTCAGCTCCCTGACCGACGCGACGCCCTGCGACATCGTGACGTTGCCGTCGGCGCCGAGCGCGAAATGCGCCGCGAGGTCGAGCGAGCCCTTCTGCACGTCGACGGCGAGCGCGTCCCGGTAGAACGGCAGCAGCAGCGCGAGCGAGAACTTCCCGAGCTCGAAGGTCCCGGTCGCCGCGGGCACCGTCGGCTCGACGTCGGCCTCGGCCTTGAACGACGCGATGCGGTCGTCGGAGACGAACGCGACGCTCACGTGCGCCTTCTCGCCCGGCTTCGTCGAGAGGTTGGTCGCCTCGGCCGCGACGTCGACCAGCGTCGAGCGGAACGTCGAGCCCTCGTCGGCCATCGCGATCGTCCCCCTGGCGATCGCGGCCTTCGCCACGGTGATCGACCAGGGCTTGTCCGGCGCTGCCGCCGAAGCGGGCTTCGCGCGCGCGTCGGCGCGGGGCCTCGCAGCGGCGGCCGGTTCGAACAGCGGTTGCGCGAGCTCGAACGTCCCGTCGGCGAGGCGTTTCAGGTCCACCGCCGGCGCATCGACCGTCGCGGACGCGATGCGCACGTCGTGACCGAATACGTCGATGCGGTCGAGCGCGAGCGCGATCCGGTCGGCGGTGACGAGCGTCGATCCGTCGCGGCGCTTGACGGCGAGGGCGTCGACGCGCGCATCGCCGCGCACTTCGAGCCGGCGCTCGCCGGGCTTGCCGTCGACGAACGCGACCTTGAGGCGGGTCGTCAGCGCACCGCCGGCGAGCTCGATGCGCGGCTTCGACGGCAGGTAGGCGACGTAGTCCTTCAGCGGCAGCGCGTCGAGGTCGACGTCCAGCGTGGCCTCGGGCCGCTCGGCGAACGGCGAGGACGTCCCGCCGAGCTCGAAGCGCGACCCGTTGAACGTCGCGTTCAGCTTCGGCGTGACGCGGATGTCGGTCTGGTAGGGCAGCGACGAGAGGAACGGAATGGCGACGTCGAGCGCCTCGACCCGGTGCTTGCGGCCCGCGACGCCGTCGTCGAACGCGATCACGCCGTCGTCGACCTCGATGTTGTTGAGCGAGAAGCGCGGCGTCGGGCCGTCCGGTTCCGACGGCGCGCGATCGACGAGGTCCTGCACGTTGTAGCGCCCGTCGCGGTCACGCGAGAGCGACACCGCGGGACGCACGATCCTCAGCGCGTCGAGCACCGGCGCGCGATGCCAGATCGACGCAGTCGACAGGTCGGCGACGAGCTCGTCGAACGCGACGAGCGGCGCGGGCCGGTCACCGTCGGCGATCGCGAGCTTGCGGACGGTCACGCGCAGCCGGAACGGATCGAAGGCCACCGCCTCGACCGTCGTCTTGCGGCCGAGCGCCTCGGTGAGCCTGGATTCGAGCTGCGAGCGTACGATCGGCGGAACGGCGAGCCAGGCGACGACGACCAGCGCGACGAACGTTGCTGCGGCGATGGCGAGGCGGCGCAGCCACGACCGACGGGGTGGAGCTGGCGGGGAGGGTGCGATCGTGTCGGACATCGGAGGACACGCCGACACGCCGGGCTGATTTGCCCGGCGTCGACGCGTCCTCCGATTCTACCCGCGCGGTCGCGCCGGCGCTGCCGCTGCGGCGACCGGCGCGGCCGCGCCGAAGGCTCTCACTTGCGAACGATCGTCGCGTCGGTCGTTCCGTCGCTGTTGCGCGAGCGATCCACCGCCGACGTTCCGCCCTGCCGCCCCGTGATCGTCGCGTCGATCGCGCCGTCCGTGCCGCGCGTGCGGTCGACCGTCTGCGTCTTGCCGCCGGGGCCGGTCACGACGCGATCGGTGACGCCGTCCGCGCCCTTGCTTCGATCCACCGTCGACGTTCCGCCCTGACGCCCGGTGATCGTCGCGTCGATCGCACCGTCACCGCCGCGCGTGCGATCGATCGTCTGCGTCTTGCCGCCGGGACCGGTGACGACGCGATCGGTGACGCCGTCCGCGCCCTTGCTTCGATCCACCGTCGACGTTCCGCCCTGACGGCCGGTGATCGTGGCGTCGATCGCGCCGTCCGCGTGCGTCTGCGTCTTGGCCGTCGGGGCCGGGCGTGCTTGCTTGTCCACCGTCGACGTTCCGCCCCTTGCGGCCGGTGACCGTCGCGTCGACGGCGCCGTCGCCTCCGCGACTGCGGTCGATCGTCTGCGTCTTGCCCTTCGGCCCGGTGACGGTGCGATCGGTGACGCCGTCGGCGCCCTTCGAGCGGTGCACGGTCGCGGTCCCGCTCTGGGCCGGCTTGCCCTTCTTCGCCTTGTGGCCCTTTCCGCTTCCGCCCTCGGCCTGCGCGGCTCCCGCGACGGCAAGCGACGCGGCCAGCACCAGCACGGCAAGGCTCCTTGCGTTCGACATGGCACTCCTCCGTTCCGGGCGCTCCGCCCCTCCCGGGCCGGGCATGTGCATTCAACGCCCGGCGGCGGCACCTCGTCTACCGAAGATTCGCGAGGATTTGTGACAGGAAGTTACCGCCGCCGGACTGCCTTGCCCGCCTCGTCGCGATCCCAGGCCTTGCGCCCTGCGATCCAGGTCTGGCGAATCGCCCGGTCGTCGCCGAGCGTCATCTGCACGAACAGCGCCTCGTCGACGTCGTTCGCGTGGCGCATGCGCTGCGCGACGAGCGGCGTCGACGCGAGGTCGAGCACGACGAGGTCCGCCTCGCAGCCGGGCGCGAGGTTGCCGACCCTGCCCTCGAGGTCGAGCGCCCGCGCGCCGCCCTGCGTCGCGAGCCAGAACGCGTGCGCGGCGGGCATCGACGTGCCCGCCAGTTGCGCGACCTTGTAGGCCTCGCCCATCGTGCGCAGGAACGAGAGCGTCGTGCCGCCGCCGACGTCGGTCGCGAGGCCGACCTCGACCGGCCGCCCGGCCTTCTTCGCGCGATCCCAGCGGAAGAGCCCGCTGCCGAGGAACAGGTTGGACGTCGGGCAGTGGGCGATCGCGGTGCCCGACGACGCGATCGCTCGCCACTCGCGCTCCGAGAGGTGGATGCCGTGCCCGTAGATCGCGCGCCGCCCGGTGAGCCCGAAGCGCGCGTAGACGTCCACGTAGTCGCGAGCGCGAGGGGAAGAGCTTCCTCACCCACGCGATCTCACCGGCGTTCTCCGACACGTGCGACTGCACCCAGCAGTCCGGGTGCTCGCGCCACAGCGCGCCGGCGGCCTCGAGCTGCGCGGGCGACGACGTGACCGCGAAGCGCGGCGTGATCGCGTAGCCGAGCCGCCCGCGGCCGTGCCAGCGCGCGATCAGCGCCTTCGACTCGTCGTAGCCGCGCGTCGCCGTGTCGCGCAGCGCGCGCGGCGCGTTGCGGTCCATCAGCACCTTGCCGGCGATCAACCGCATCGACCGCGTCGCCGCCTCGCGCATCAGCGCGTCGACCGACCCCGGGTGCACGGTGCAGAACACCGCCGCCGTCGTGATGCCCTGCCGCAGGTTCTCGTCGAGGTAGTCGCGCGCGACGCGTCGGGCGACGCGGCCGTCGGCGAACGCCGCCTCGGCGGGAAACGTGTAGCGCGTCAGCCAGTCGAGGAGCTGCGTGCCGCAGCTTCCGATCACCGGCAGCTGCGGATAGTGCACGTGGCAATCGACGAAGCCGGGCATCATCAGCGCGTCGCGCGGCAGGCGCTCGACCGTCGTGCCGCGCGGCAGCGCGCGCATCACGGTCGCGGCCGGGCCCGCGTGCAGGATGCGCCCGCCCGCCATCGCGACGATCGCGTCGGCGTCGTATCGGCGCGCGCGCTTTGCACCGACCGCGAACGGGTCGCCGGTCCAGGAGAGCATCGCGCCGCGCAGCGCGACGACGGGAACGGTCGGGTCGGTGGAAGTCATCGGGGCTCGCGACGCGAGGATACCGGAGACCCGGCGCTCCGGAGCGCCAGGGGTCGCGCCGCGCGATAATGCGCCGATGCGCATCGGACCCGTCCGCGTGACGCGCCGCGACCTGAGGCTCGCCTCGGGGCTCGTCATGTTCACGTACATTGCGGCCCATCTCGTCAACCACGCGGTCGGCCTCTGGTCGATCCCGGCGGCCGAGGCCGGGCTCGCCGCCGCCGTGCGTGTCTGGCACAGCGTGCCGGGAACGTTGCTGCTCTACGGCGCGGCGGCCGTGCACGTCGGCCTCGCGCTGGTCGCGATCTACGAGCGACGGACGCTTCGGATGCCTCCGCTCGACTTCGTCCGCATCCTGCTGGGGCTCGGCACGCCGATCCTGCTGATCGGCCACGTCGTCGCCACGCGCTGGGCGTTCGAGGCGCACGGCCTGTCGCCGGTCTACGAGCGAATCCTCTACGGCCTGTGGGTGTCCGACGGCGAGGGGCGCCAGCTCGCGATGCTGGTGCCGGGCTGGCTCCACGGGTGCCTCGGCGTCTGGTTCGCGTTCAAGCGGCACGAGGCCGTGATGCGCCTGAAGCTGCCGCTCTTCGCGGCGGCCCTGCTGGTGCCGGTGCTCGCGGGGCTCGGCTTCGTCGTGATGGGCCGTGAGATCGGCCGGCTCGCGGCCGACCCGGGTTGGGTGGGGATCCACGCCGAAGTCGCCGGCGCCGACGTGCGCACTTCGCTCGCGCGGCTGCGCGACGGCCTGCTCGCCGGTCTGGCTCCGGGCTCGTCGCCTCGTCTTCGTCGCGCGCGAGGTCCGCGCCGCGGTCGAGCGGCGTTTCGACCGGGTCGTCACGATCGGCTATCCGGGACGGAGCGTGTCGGTGCCGCGCGGCTGGACCGTGCTCGAGGCCAGCCGCAGCCACGGCATTCCGCACACGTCGGTGTGCGGAGGCCGTGCGCGATGCTCGACCTGCCGCGTGCGAGTGACCGCGGGACTCGCCGCCTGCGAGCCGCCGGGGGACGACGAGGCGCGCACGCTCGAGCGCGTCGGAGCGCCGGCCGACGTGCGGCTGGCGTGCCGCTTGCGCCCGGTCGACTCGGTGAGCCTCGTGCCGCTGGTCACGCTCGACGATCCGCCGGGCGACCGCGAGGTCGCGGTCGAGCGCCGCGTCGCGATCCTGGCCGCGTCCGTGGTGGAACACGTGGCGACGGGCCGCCGGAGCCTCCCTCACGACATGCTGTTCGCGATGAACCGGATGGCCGAGGCGATCGGCGAGGCGGTGCTGGAGGCCGGCGGCGAGGTCGTCGAGTTCACGGGCGAAGGCGTGCTCGCGGTGTTCGCGACCGACGACGGCCCCGGCGCCGGGGCGGCACGCGCGCTCGCCGCAGCGCGCGGCATCGACCGTCGCATCGCCTTGCTCGCCGCGGGGCTCGCACGCGAATGCGGGGTCGAGCCGCTGGTGCACGTCGGCGTGCACTCGGGTGTCGTGGTGCAGGGCGCAATCGACTTCCGCGGGCGGCGGTCGCGCGCCGTCGTCGGGCGAGCGGTCGACGCCGCGAGGCTCCTGCCGGAAGCCGCGCGGAGCGCGGGCCGCCGCTTTGCGATCAGCGCGTCGGCGCTGGACGAGGCCGGAGCGGTGGCGCCGGCGGCCGGCCCGGCGCGAGTGCTGGCCCTGGGTGGCGCCGACCTCGCCGTCTGGATCGCCGACGCCGTTCCGGACGACGGGCGCGTCGAGCCCCTTCGCGCCTGACGCCGCGATCAGCCGTACGGCGTGCGGTACGGCGGGACCTGCCCGGACCCGGCGCGCTTCTCCGGCGGAAACACGAAAAAGCTTCGCACCATGCCGCCCAACATCATCGCGATCAGGAACACGGTGCCGCCCGCCATGATCGACAGGTAGATCGGCAGGGCCGTCTGGTCGCCCTTGGCGGCGACTGCGCCGGCGTAGAGGACGCTCCCGACGGCGATGCCGGCCGGCACCGCGACGAGGAACACGAGGGCGTTGCAGATCGCGAGCGGGCGCGTCGGCACGCCGGGCGGATTGGTGTGGAAATACAGCCACACGGCCACGCCGAGCAGGACCACCAGCATCACCGTCATGTACGCCATGCGCGACCCCGCGTTCGGGAAAAGGCTCGTGGATTATGCGTCATCGCCAGGATGCGCAGCTCGCCCCGGATCCCCGTGCCCACCCGCACGCCCGGCGGCGCCCTGAGGGAAGATCGCCGTTCCGCCCCGACTCACCGCTCCGCGCGCCTTCCGTCCACCGGTGGACGCCGGTATCATCGTCCGCGATCCTTCACGAAGGAGCTGCCGCATGACCTGCCACGCCACCGAACGCCGCCGGGCGATCCGCGCCGCGATCGGCGTCCTCCTTGCGCTCGCCGCCGGCACCGCCGCCGCGCAGGGCTATCCGACGAAGCCGATCAAGCTCCTCGTCCCGCTCGCCGCGGGCAGCACGGCCGACATCGTCTCGCGCTTCGCCGGGCTGGAGCTCGGCAAGGCGATCGGCCAGCCGGTCGTCGTCGAGAACAAGCCGGGCGCGGGCGGCACGATCGCGATGGCCGAGCTCGCGCGCTCGGCGCCCGACGGCTACACGATCGCGTTCGCGTCGCAGGGCACGCTGGTGTTCAACCAGGCGATCTACGCGAAGCCCGGCTACGACTCGGTCAAGGACTTCGCGCCGGTCTCGTTCGTCGGCGGCGTGTCGAACGTGATGATCGTCCCGCCGAAGAGCACGGCGACGAAGCCGCTGGACATCGTCGCGGCGGCGAAGGCGAAGCCCGGCGAGCTCACGTTCTCCTCCGGGGGCGCGGGAACGAGCCACCACCTGTCCGGCGTGCTGTTCGGCCAGGTGACCGACACGAAGCTCGTGCACGTGCCCTACAAGGGCGCGCCGCAGGGCGTGCAGGCGGTGATGGCGGGCGAGGTCGCGATGGGCTTCTTCAACACGCCGACGGTGATCTCGCAGATCAAGGGAGGCCTGGCGAGGCCGCTCGGCGTCACCAGCCTCAAGCGCTCGCCGCTCCTGCCCGACGTGCCCACGCTCGACGAGCAGGGCATCAAGGGCTACGAGGTCAACACCTGGTTCGGCTTCGTCGCGCCCGCGGGCACGCCGCCCGACGTCGTCGCGAAGCTCAACGCCGAGCTCAACCGGATCTTCGCGTCGCAGGAAGCGAAGGACAAGCTCGGACCGCAGGGCTTCGACCTCGCGCCGCCGATGGCGCCGGCGACCTTCGGCAAGCTCATCGTCGACGACCTCGCGAAGTGGGTGCCGATCGTCAAGGCGGCGGGCGCGACGGCGAACTGACGGGGCCCCTCACCCGGCCCTCTCCCGCGCGGGGAAGAGGGCAGGACCAGCGATCAAAGCCCCGCGGCGTCCGCGATCAGCTTGCGCAGCTCGCGCCGCATCCGCTCGCGCACCGGCGCGGCGGCGCGGCTGCGGTTGAGGTTCCTGAGCTCGCAGGGGTCGGCGTCGAGGTCGTAGAGCTCGTCGAGCTCGCCCGCCTGGCCGCGATTGACCCAGTGGACGTACTTGTAGCGGTCGGTGCGGACCGCCTTGTAGGTCATCCCGATGAGCCAGGGGAGCGCATTCTCGGCCCAGTATTCGACCAGCAACGACTTGCGCCAGCCGGCGCGGCTGCCGTTGCGCGCGGGCTTCGAGCCGCGCGCGAAGAGCGGCAGCAGCGACCGGCCCTGGATCTGCGGCCCCGGCTTCCCGCCCGCGAGCTCGATCATCGTCGGCGCGATGTCCTGGCAGATCACGAGGTCGGTGACGCGCGTCCCCGCTTTCACGCGCCGCGGATAGCGCACGAGGAACGGCGAGCGGATCCCCTCCTCGTACGCGAAGCGCCGCTCGGGCCCGAGCGCGTGCTCGCCGAAGAAGAAGCCGTTGTCGCTGGCGAACACGACGAACGTGTTGTCGAGCTCGCCCTGCCGCTCGAGCACCTCGAAGATCGCGCCCAGGCCCTCGTCGACCGCCGCCATCATCTGCGCGCGCGCCCGGATTTCCTCCTGCGACCCCGACTTGAGCGCGTCGAGGATCTTGCGTGCGGTCTCGCCGGTCTTCATCGCGAAGCATTCGGCCCAGGCGGGCTTGTGCCGGACGACCTCGTCGGGCGTCATCATGTTCGGCGTCCGCGGGAACACGTCGTCGCGGTAGAGATGCTTGTGCCGGTCGGCGACGACGTAGCCGCCCTGCGCCGAGATGCGCAGCGTGCCGTCGGCCGCCTGCTCCGCGTCCGGGTGGACGGCCTTGTGCGCGAAGAACAGCGAGAACGGCTTGTCCCGCTTGCGCTCGAGGAACTCGACCGCGAGCCGGTTCATGATGTCGGTGACGTAGCCCTTGTGCTGGACGTGGAGCCCGTCGTGGTTAAGCGTCGGGTCCATGAGCTTGCCGTGGCCGTCGTAGCTCACCCAGTAGTCGTAGCCGGGCCGCGGCATGCCGTCGTTGCCCATGTGCCACTTGCCGATGTGCGCGGTCTCGTAGCCCAGTCGCTGCAGGTCGAGGTGGTAGTTCGGCAGCCGATGGCTCATCGCATCGCGGGCGACGTTGTCGATGATCCCGTGGCGGCTCGCGTACTGGCCGCTGACGATCGACGGCGCGGTTGGGCGAGCAGATCGGCGTCGGGTGGAACGCGCGCTCGAACAGCGCGCCCTCGCTCGCGAGCCGGTCGACGTTGGGCGTCTTCATGTACGGATGGCCGCCCGCGCCGAACTCGTCGTAGCGCAGGTCGTCGATCAGGATCACGAGCAGGTTGGGCTTCTTCGCGGGCATGGCGTGTCTGGGTCGGTCGGGACGGGACGAAAGTCGAAGCATACCCGTGCGCGCCGCACGATTGCCGCCTCAACCCCCGCAGGAGCGGCGAGGCGGCCGGATCGCGCACCCCTGCGCCGATGCATGGACAATACGGGCTGCGGGCGCCGGCCGCCCGCGGCGCCGCGCCGTCCGGCCAGCGCCACGAACGCAAGGAGGAGTAGCGTTGAAGATCTGCGTGCTGGGCGCGGGCTCGCTGGGCAGCGCGATGGGGGCGGCGCTCGCCGAGGCCGGATCGGACGTGTGGCTCGTCAACCGCAATCGCGCGCACGTCGACGCGATCAACGCGAACGGCCTCACGGTCCGAACCGACGACGGCGAGCGCTCCGTCAGGGTCGCCGCCGCGGTCGACTGCGCCGGCCTCGCGCCCGTCGACCTCGTGATCGTCCTGGTCAAGTCGTTCGACACGCGCAAGGCGATCGAGGCTGCGAGGCCCGCTGATCGGCCGAGACACGGTCGTGATGTCGCTGCAGAACGGGCTCGGCCACGAGGAGGTGCTGGGCGAGGTCGTCGGCAGGCAGCGGCTGCTCGCCGGCAGGACCTACGTCGGCGGCCAGATCCTCGCCCCCGGGATCGTTCTCGCAGGAACGCGCGGCAAGGAAACGATCATCGGCGAGCTCGACGGCCGGATCACCGACCGTGTGCGCGCGATCGCGGACGAATTCAATCGGGCCGGCCTCGCGACGACGGTCAGCGGCAACGTCATGGGCACGATCTGGGACAAGCTGCTGGTGAACGTCGCGACCGGCGCACTCTCGGGCATCACACGACTGCCCTACGGCAGGCTCTACGCGGTGCCCGAGGTCGAGGCGGCGGCGGTCGCGGCGGTGACCGAGGCGATGGCCGTCGCGCGCGCCGGCGGCATCGCCCTCTCGTACACCGATCCGCGCGAGCCGTGGCTTCGCGCCGGGAAGGCTGCCGTTCGACTTCAAGGCGTCGATCCTGCAGAGCCTCGAGCGCGGCTCCGTCACCGAGATCGACTTCATCAACGGCGCGGTCGCGCGCGAGGGACGCCGGCTCGGCGTCCCCACGCCGGTGAACGACACGCTCGTCGCCTGCATCCGGGGCATCGAGCACGGGCTCGCGACCCTGCCGCCCTCCCGATGACCGCGATCCCGCGCAATCGACCGATCCGCTTTCCGCGCCGCCAACCCGGACCCTTTCCGCCATGAACCGCCAACCGCTGCCGCTCGCCGGCTTCCGCGTCGTCGATTACAGCCACTTCCTCGCGGGCCCGTACCTGTCGCGCTGCCTCGCGGCGCTCGGTGCGGACGTGATCAAGGTCGAGCGTCCCACGACCGGCGACGCCGGACGCCAGCACGCGTACTTCATCGACGGCCAGAGCGGGTATTTCCTGCAGCAGAACATGGGCAAGAAGGGCCCCTGCATCAACCTCGGCGACCCGCGCGGCCTCGAGATGATGCACCGGGCTCACCGACGCCGCCGACGTGTTCGTCGAGAACTAC
>JADIZG010000038.1 GCA_016704895.1 Betaproteobacteria bacterium | reverse complement strand
CTTGCGCACCGCGCCGGCCCCTCCCCGCCGACGCGTGTCGACGCGCATCAACATCCGACGTCGCTGGGCCCGTGCAACCCAGCCAGCGCCGCGCGGTCGACCAGCGCGCGCCACCCCGGATAGCGTTCGGCGGTCAGCGCGAACTTGCTGGCATGCTCGCCGAGCGGCTCGCCGGCCTCCAGCGCCGCCGTGAACGCCTCCCGGTCGCGCACCCAGGTGCCGCCGACGAGCGTCACGCCCCGTGCGAACAGCCCGTCCGGCAGGCATCCCGCGCTCGGACCGATCATCGCGAACGCGCGGGCGCCGGGGCAGCACGCGACGATGCGATCGAGCGTGTCGTTGAGCAGGAGCGTGCTCGTCGACATCACCTTCGTGCACTGAGCGAGTTCTCCGGGATCGAGCGTCACCCGGTAGCCTTCGCGGTAGCCGGCCAGGTCGGCCTTGAGCTCGAGCACCGTGAGGCGCGCGCCGGTCGCCAGGATCCGCGGGACGAGCGGCGTGAAGAGCCCGATCATCCCCACGTGGTCGCCGGGCCCCGGGTTCAGTTGACCGATCGAATCGGTGCTGTCGTCCGGGCGGAATGCCGCACGGTCGAACAGGCAGCGCGTGAGCGCGTTGGCCGCTGCGAATCCGACGGTCTTCCAGTGCCCGCGGTCGACGGCGTAGCGCCTCGCCACCGCGAGGGGGTCGGCGCCGTCGAGGCCGAGTCGGTCGAGCTCGCGGGTCAGCCGGGCGAGCGTATCGTCGAGCAGCACGTACGAGAGGCCGAGCGATCCGTCCTCGAGCTCCAGCGCGCAGAACTCTCCCCGGTTGTCCCGGACCGGCCGTTCGGGCGGGAGATGGAGCGCCCGCACCCGGGGCAAGCGGGCGGATGCCGCGAAGGCCTCGAGCTGCGCGAGGTAATCCGTCGCGAAGCTCATCGGGGATCGTCCCGCGCCTTCGGCGCCCCGCGCGCCCCGCACGGTCGTCGGGGCGAGCGCTGCGCCTGCATCGATCCGGGTCCCGCCGTCACGACCGGATCATCGTGAGCATCATCTTGAAGCGCTCGACCGCCTTCAGCGCATGCGGCTCGCTGGCCGGCAGGACGATCATCTCGCCGGCCCGGACGCGAACGGGCGCTCCGGAGATCCTGATCTCGGCCTCGCCTTCGAGCACCTGGATCAGGGCATCGAACGGAGCTGTGTGTTCGCTCAAGCCCTGCCCTTGGGCGAACGCGAACAAGGTCACGGTCCCCGACTTCTTGTCGATCACGGTCTTGCTGACGACGGCGCCCTCCTGGTAGGCGACCGCGTCGAGCAGGGTTCCCTTGCGATACTCGCTCATCGTTTCCTCCCTGCGGGATGCCGGGGAACCGGCGGCCCGAGCGACGACCGGCGCACGGGTAGCACCCCGCCGCATCGGTGATGATGCCGCGTCGGACGCTCGTGCGGATGGCCGACCTGGGATTCGCCGGCTCGCGCGGTCCCCTGCTCCCCGACCCGGACCCACCACGCCCCAGGAACAGCGATGCCCCTGCCGGCCTCCGTCGAACGCGCGAAGAGCTCCACCGCCAGGACCATCGAGATGCGCGGCTACCGCCGCAGCGATGGCGACTACGAGATCGAGGGCGCGTCACCGACATCAAGACGCACCCGATCCAGCCGCAGGGACGCGACACCCCGATGCCGGCGGGCGTGCCCATCCACGACATGAGCGTCCGCCTCGTCGTGGACGCCTCCCTCGTGGTCAAGGACGTCGTCGCGGTCGTCGACGGCTTCCCGTTCGCGGACTGCCCGCATGCCGCCGGATCGCTCGCGCAACTCAAGGGCGCACGGATCGCCGCCGGCTGGACGGCACGCGTCAAGGGCCTGCTCGGCAGGGAATCCTGCACGCATCTGGTGGAGCTCCTGATCCCGCTGGGCACGGCCGCCTACCAGACGCTGGCCGAAGTGCGATTCGCCCGGGGAGACGAGCTCGACGACACCGGCCGCCCCGTGCGGATCGACAGCTGCTACGCGTACTCCGAGGCTCGCGATCTCGTCCTGCGTCGATGGCCGGCGTTCCACAAGCCCGACAAGGCGCCCTGAAGCCGCCGGCATCGATGCGCGCGACCTGACGGGTCAGAACGTGACCTTGACGCCGGCGTAGATCGACCGGCCCATGCCCGGAACCGCCGTACCCCACACCGGGACCGAGCCGACCGGCGTCGAGGTCATCGTCGTGCCCTGGCCGAGGTACGCGCCGCCGAGCGGCAGCGAGTAGAACGTGTCGAACAGGTTCTCGACGCCGAGGTCGATGCGCACCTTCGGCCAGCTGTAGCTCGCGCGCAGGTTCGCGAGCGCGTAGCCGGCGGTCTCGACCTCGTTGCGCTCGGCCGAGACGTCGTCCTTCGCTGCCGCCATCGCGACTTCGAGCACGTTGTCCCAGCCGCCGTGACGGTGCGTCAGCATCAGCTTCGCGTTGAGCGGCATGATGTTGTACAGGTTGTCGCCGGTGTCGAGGTTGCGGCCGTTCGTGTAGCCGACGAGACCCTCGAGCCCGAACTCGCCCACGCGGGTGCTCGCGAGCGGCGCCTTTCCCGACACGTCGATCCCGTAGAGCCGCGCCTCCTGGTTGGCGAACTGGAGGTAGACGAACTTGCCGCCGCCCGGCGTCTGGGTCGCGCACGCGCCGCCGAGCGAGGCCGGACAGCGCAGCGCGTCGACGTAGTCGGTCACCCGCGTGTAGTACGGCGTCACCTTGAGCGCGCGGCTCCGGTCCGCGGAATGCCAGTCCACCGTGACGGAGACCGTGTGGGCCTTTTCGGGCACGAGGTCGGGGTTGCCGATGTAGCCGTTGCCGTCGCCGAACCAGTTGACCATCAGCATCTCCATGCCGCGGCTCATCCACGTGTAGCGCTCGTAGAGGCCGGGCGAGCGCACCTTGCGCGCGAAACCGGCATCGATGTCGATGGTCTGGTCCGGCGTGTAGCGGGCGAGAACCGTCGCGTCCCAGTTGTCGTCGGTGCGCCGGCGGTCGCGGTCGTTGAACGCGGGCACCAGCGTGCTCGCCGGCGCGACGCCGTTGTTGTAGGCCTGCACCGGCCCGATGTCGGTCTCGACGCGCTCGTAACGCACGCCCGCGAGCGTGGTCCAGCGCGGATCGGGCCGCCCTTCCCACTCGGCATAGGCCGCCGTGCGGTCGCGCTTGCCGTCGTTGACGTTCCAGAACGTGTTCGGCCACATCCCGCCGCCGGACGCCGGCCACCAGTCGTCGAGGCGATAGCGCTGGTACTCGGCGCCCAGGCGCAGCAGGTCGCGCTCGGTGAGGTCGACGCTCCCCTTGAGCACGACGCCGGTGTTCGTGCTCTCGGTGTTCATCGGCATCCCGCCGGCGCAGGTCGCGCTGGCCGGCGCGCAAGGCAGGCCGTACGGCGCGGCGGGACCGCCCGAATCCGGGCCGTACCAGAAGCGCTTGTCGGCGCCGAAGTCCATGAAGTGCTCGACGTCCTCGCGCCAGGCGCGCGCCTCGAGCGTGCCCCAGCCGAACGCTCCCCGGTAGCGCAGGTTCAGCCGCTGCTGGACGTTGTCGAGCATGTCCATGCGCTGGTTCGGCCACAGCTGGTAGGGAATCTCCTGGTAGCCGACCTTGGCCTCGACCAGATGGGCGCCGCCCTTGAACGCGATGCCGAGCTCGTGGTTGCGGCTCTTGTAGGCGGTCGAACCGACCTCGTCGAGCGGGAGCGAGTGTCCTTCACGGCCTGTGACCGGCGACGTCTTGAAGTCGCGGCCCGCCTGGTAGTTGTCGCTCTCGGCCGTCGCGCCCGTGTAGGAGACGCTGAAGGACTCGGTGGCGAACGTGGCGGAGACGTTGCCGCCCATCGCGCTGCCGTTGCTGCGGTAGTACGCACCGATCTCGCCCTTGGCGAGGGTGCCCTGCCCGGGCTCGGCGAACACCGGCGCCGGCGTCTCGGCGACGATCGTGCCGGCGATGCTGTCGCCACCGACGCTGACGGGCGCAATGCCGGCAAAGACCGTCAGCGTGCCGACGTTCGACGGATCGAGATACGACAACGCCGGATTCATGTGGTTGGGGCACGACGCGATCAGGTCCATGCCGTCGACCTTGATCCGGATGCGGTCGTCGGCCAGGCCGCGGATCGACGGCAGGCTCGAGACGCCGCCGGCGCCGTAGAGGCTGACGCCGGGGACGTTGCGCAGCAGGCTCGCGGTGTCGCTGGTCGCTGGCCGCAACGCCTGGATGGACTGTGCGCCGACGACCGTCGCGTTGACGCTCGACGGTTCGCGGGATCCGGTCACCTCGACGCTGCCGAGATGGACCTCCTGGGTTTGTGCCATCGCCGGCAGCGCCATGGCCATCGCCATCAGCAGGGGAAGAGGCTTGAAATCGTGTTTCATGGTCGACTCGATCGATGAAGGATGTGGCGTCCGTGCGCTGGTGACGCACGACGTTGCGCGCGAAAGCGGCCGCTCGGCGTCGGCGCGCCGACGTGCGGCGACTCCCGACAGCGGGTCGCGCCTCAGCCGAGGCGCAGCGGGTTCAGGGCGCGCCGACGAGCCTGCCGGAGGCAGTCACGCGGCGAGGGGTTCACGCGCGCGCGGGAGGCGCGCGGGGATGGGATGGCGACCACGCGTGACGCGGTCGCGGCGAGACGAAGGAGAGACGAGGAAGTCGGACGCTGCCCGGCGAGGCGACGAGCAGTCCGGTGGCCGGAGGGGACGCGACGGCGACGCCTGCGTGCGTGCAGCAGTACGGGCAGCGGTCCGGCGAATGCGCCTGCTGCCCGCCCTCGCCTTCGCGATCGATCGCAGCGTCGCCGGAACGGGACGCCTTCGCGCGGTCGATCTCGACGAAGCCCGCGCCCGCGGCGGAGCACACGTCGGCGAGCAGTCTTGCGCCGGCGCCCGGTACCATCGCACGACTGATGGTCGGCGCGAGCGCGCCCAGCAGCATCGCGAAGATCGCGAGCCATGCGGCGGGGCGTTGTCGAAGTCGAAGCACGTGAGCGGAGGAAGCGAGCAGACCGGAGTTGGCGCCGATTCTTGCGGAAATGCGCGCGACCGGAATTGATCTCGGTCACCTATTCCGGCGCCGGCGCGCCTGCGCCTCGGCCTGCCCTCGCCCCCCCGCGCGTCACGCCACTGCGCGTTGCGCGTACAGCGCGTCGATCTCGCCGGGCGCGTAGCCCAGCGACGCGAGCAGCTCCCGCGTGTGCTCGCCCTGCTTCGGCGGGTCCAGGCGCACGCCGAGACGGCTGCCCTGCATCGTGATCGGGAACAGCGTCGTCTTCACGGTCCGGCCGGCCTGCTCGCCGTCGGGCAGGCGAACCTCCGCGAGCCCCCCCGTCGCCGCGAGGTGCGGGTCGTCGAACAGGTCCTCGGGCCTGCGGATCGGCGCGAACGGAAGGCCCGCGCGCTCGAACAGTGCGGCCAGCTCGCCCGCGCTGCGCGACGCGAGCCGCTCGCGAAGCAGCGGCAGCAGCGTCGGCCGCGCGCGCACGCGGTCGTTGTTGGCGGCGAGCGAGGCATCGGCCTTCAGGTCGGCATAGCCGAGCGCGTCGCAGAACGTCACCCACTGCGCGTCGGACACGGCCGCGAGGAAGATCTGCTCGCCGTCCTTCACCGTGAACACGTCGTAGATCGCCCAGGGGCTCTCGCGCGCGGGCATCGGCGCCGGCGGCTTGCCGGTCATCGCGTACTGGAGCATGTGCTGGCCGACGAGGAACACGTTGTTCTCGAACAGCGCCGACTGCACCTCCATCCCCTTGCCGGTGATGCCGCGCTGGATCAGCGCGCCGAGCGCGCCGATCGCTCCGAACAGCCCGCCCATGATGTCGTTGACGCTCGATCCCACGCGGATCGGGTCGCCGGGGCGGCCGGTCATGTACGCGAGCCCGCCCATCATCTGCACGACCTCGTCGAGCGCGGTGCGGTTCTCGTACGGGCCCGGCAGGAACCCCTTGTGGCTGACGTAGATGACGCGCGGGTTGATCGTCGACAGCGACGCGTAGTCGAGCCCGTACTTGCCCATCGTGCCGGGCTTGAAGTTCTCGGCGACGACGTCCGCCGAAGCGGCAAGTCGGCGCGCGACCTCGGCGCCCTCTGCACTGTGCAGGTCGATCGCGACGCTCTTCTTGTTGCGGTTGAACATCGGGAAGAAGCCCGAGCCGGCGCCGAGCAGCCGCCGCGTCCGGTCGCCGTCGATGGGCTCGACCTTGATCACCTCGGCGCCCATGTCGGCGAGCACCATTCCGCAGGTCGGTCCCATCACCATGTGCGTGAACTCGACCACGCGAACGCCACGTAGCGGCTGCGGAGCCGAACCGTTCGCCGGGGTACTCACGCTTTCGCCTCGGCAGTCACGGGGGGCAGCGTTTCGTGGAAGTGACCGCAGTTCAGCCGATCCCCGGCGATCGCGAACGCCCGGCCGAACAGGTCGCGCACCGCGAGCGGCTCGGCGTAACCGACGGTGGTTCGGGTACGCGCGAGGCTCTGCAGGCCATCGCGCAGGCCGACTTCACGGATGACGACGGGGCGCATGGGGCGTTCGGGCAAAGGGAACGCTATCCTAGCCGGTCCGGAACGCAGGATGCGCGTCATTTCGCCGCCACTGCCGCCCCTGCTTGGCCCTCGCCCGCATCACGTGCTTCTGGTGCGAGGACGGCGCGGGGGCGTGCCCGCTGGCGCGGGCGGTTCGCGGCCTGCGCGCGCGCCGATCGTGCGCCGCCTGCCGCCGCCCGACCGCTGGACGAGCCCTTCGAAGCCCCATCGCGCGGCGGCGCGGTTCGCGAGGCTCGCGCGGCCCGGTGGCTATCGGCGCGGCACCGTCGTCGCGTCGGGGTCGAGCACGATCGGCGCGGAAAACGACACGTCGTAGCTCCACTGCTGGCGGAACTCGTTCTGCGGGCCGGGCGTGCGCAACCGACCCGCGATGCGCTTCTCGTCGTAGGCGGTCGGCTCGAAGCGTACCCACAGCGCCGAGCTCACGAACGTCGTGAATGCGGGATGCAGCGGCTCGGCGCTCGTCACCTTCGCGTCGGGGTTCAGCACGACGCGCAGCGCGACGAGCCCGTCGCGGCGACTCATCGCCTCGAGGCCGGCCGCGTCGCGGGCCTGCGCGGCCGAGAGCCTGCGGTCCGAGAGCACGACGACGACGTCGAGGTAGCCCGGCTCCGTCGCACTGTCGACCTCCACCGCAATCGCGTGCTCGAGCTTCGCGCTCCTGCCGTTCGCGTGCAGCGTCCCGTTCGCCTGCTGCGCGAGCGCCGGCGTGGTCGTGAGCATCGCCGCGACGACGAACAGCGCGCAAGCGGGCGGCACCCACGACGACACGGCATGACGGTCCATCTCGGGCATTCTGCGCCTTCGTCGCGGCCGGAGCGGGTTACCGCGGCGCGGTCAGCAGCCGCTCGGCGAGCTTCAGCAACGCCGGGAGTCCACTGGTGCGAGCCAGCCTCCCATAGCGCTCCTCCTGCGCCAGCAGGAACGGGGGCGCGTCCTCGAGGCGCCCGACATGGTTGCCCCAGGACTCGCGCGGGATGCCGTAGTTGATGGCAGCGGTCGTGAGCGTCGCGTCGTCGACAGGCTCGCCGGCGACGTAGGCGTCGAACGCGTCGCGCCACTGGACGCTATGGTAGACCCGCCTGCGTTCCTGCGCGACGATCGACAGCCAGCCGGCTGCGCACTTGCGGACGTATTGGTCGGCGGAGCGGATCGGAACGTGGACGATCGAGATCTCCGCCTCGGGCACCGGGTGGCCCGGCGCGAGCACGACGTCGGGACGCATGGCCTCGAGTTCGTGCTGCCCGGCGCCGATCTCGACGCCCGGCCGAAGCAGCACCTGCCTCGGAAGTGCCATCTTCGCGTGCCGCTGGCCCGGATTGACGACGCGGCGCGTCCGCGCGAGCCTCTCCGGCAGCCGGACGTTCGGGTCGAACGACGACGGGATCCGTGTCGGCCACGCCAGGGTCGAATGGCGATCCGCAGGAAGTCCGTGAAGCGTCGCCTCGAGGTCCGCGCGCGACGGCGCCGCAATGAACTCGTCGGCATCGATGACGAAGATCCAGTCGATGTCGGCCGTCATGGCCGCGTGCCGCACGAGCGGGTTGATCATCGCCTTCTGCCGGAACTTGGGGTTCCGGTCGGGCGTCACGAAGACGGGCAAACCCTCGGCGGCGAGCGCCGCGAGGATCTCCGAGGTGCCGTCGGTCGATCCGTGGTCGATGATCGCGATGCCGTCGAGCAACGCGAGGTTGTGCCGGACCGTCAGCTCGATGATGTCGCACTCGTCGCGAACGACCATGCATCCCAGAGCGCGCATCGGCAAGGATCCTCGTAGGTGGCTGGGGCGGACGCGGTTCCGGAAATGCTAGTCGCGATAACCGAGCCCCGCGAGCGGAATCTCGGAGCGCCGCCGGGCGATCGCGTCCGCCGCGATGCGACCGCTCGCGAGCGCGAGCGTCCAGCCGAGCGCGCCGTGGCCCGCGTTGAGGAAGAGATTCTGCACGGGCGAGGGCCCGAGGATCGGCGAACCGAGCGGCGTGGCCGGCCGCAGGCCGCACCACGGCGCCATCCGCTCGACCGGAACGTCGTAGTCGGCCGCGTCGGGAAACGCGGCGCGCGCCTCGGCGACGAGCTGGGTCAGTCGCACCGGATCCGGCTGGTGCGACCAGCCCGCGATGTCGGCCATGCCCGCGATGCGCAGGCGCGCCCCTTCGCGCGTGTCCAGGGACGCGTACACCACCTTGCGCTTGAAATCGGTGACCGAGACCCGGGGTGCCGGGCCGGTCACCGGAAGCGTGAGGCTGTAGCCCTTGAGCGGATACACGGGGAGCTTCCAGCCCAGTCCCTTGACGAGCCGCCCGGACGCCGTGCCCGCGGCCAGCACGAACGCGTCGGCGTCGATCGGGCCCGAGGACGTGTCGACCGCCACGATGCGATTGCGCTCGGCCACGAATCGCCTGACCTGCATGCCGAGCGCGAAGCGCACGCCCGCTTCGGGCGCCATCAGGAGGCGCTCGAGTCCGACGCAGAACCGGTAGCAGTCCCCCACCTCCTCGCCGGGCGTGTGGATGCCGCCGGCAAGCCGCGCGCCGAGGCCGCGCGTGCCGTCGCCGAACGCGGGCTCGAGCGCGAGACAGGCGTCGCGCCCGAGCGCGTCCTGCTCGCAGCCGAGGGAGCGCTGGTAGTCGACCAGGTCGCGGGCAGCGGCGTAATCGTCCTCGTTCGAGTGGACGACGAGCTTGCCGTTCATCGCGTGCCCGAACTCGATCGGGTGCTTCGCCACGAACTCGTGCATCAGCTTGCGGCTGTAGAACGACAGTCCGAGCAGCCGGCGCGTCGTCGCCTCGCTCTGCTCCCGGCTGCACGCGAGCACGAAGCGCGCGAGCCAGCGCCACTGGTCGGGATCGAGCGCCGGGGTGAACCGCAGCGGCGAGTCGCGACGCAGGAGCCAGGGCGGAATTCTTGGCAGCACGCCGGGACCGGCGAGGGGCGCGACGTAGCTGTAGGAGAGCTGCGCGCCGTTCGCGTAGCTGGTCTCGAGCGCGACGCCGTCGTTGCGATCGATGACGGTGACTTCGTGACCGTCGCGCGCGAGCCACCAGGCCGTCGACAGGCCGACGACGCCTGCCCCGACGACGGCCACCTTCACCGATCAGGCTTTCGCCGCGGCGACCGAAGCGCGAGCCATCGCGTCCTGCACCGACGCTTCCTCGCCGAGCGCGGACGCAATGCGAAAGGCAACGCCCGGGTGCTCGCGCGAGAGCGCCTCGACGATCTCCGGAACGTCGCGCCGGACGTGGCCGCCGACGCCGAGGAAGGCGGGCACGATGGTGATCGCGTCGCAGCCCTTCGCGACCAGCGCGCGGACCGCGCCGGGCAGGTCGGGCGTCATGAAATCGAGATAGGCGAGCGAAAGCGGGACGTCGGGCTCGAGCGCGGCGAACCTCGCGGCCAGCGACTCGAACGGCTCCGACCACTTCGGGTCGCGGGCACCGTGGGCGAACAGGACGACGCCGGGCTTGGACATGGCGCGATTATAGTCGGGCGCCGCCGGGCAGGCTCCACGCCCCGCGCGGTATCATTCTGGCGTGCGGCCCGGAACCGCGCGCTGCGACGCTCCTCGATGTCGATCCCGCTGTTCCGCCTCCCCCGCACCGCCCAGCGCCAGTGGCTCGAGACGCAGCTGCGACGCCCTGCCCCGGACGCGACGCTCGGCATGAGCGACGGCTTCCGGCTGCCCGGGCGCGAGGGCCGCACGACGCCGGCGGCGGTCCTGGTTCCGCTGGTCAATCGCGACGAAGGGGCTGACGGTCCTGCTGACGCAGCGCAGCGCGGACCTGCCGGACCATCCGGGACAGATCAGCTTCCCGGGCGGGCGGATGGAACCCGAGGATGCCGACGCAGGCGCCGCGGCGCTGCGGGAGGCGCACGAGGAAGTCGGTCTGCCCGGTGCGCGCGTCACGCTGCTCGGGAACCTCGCCGACTACGAGACCGTGACCGGATACCGCGTCACGCCCGTCGTCGGCTGGGTCGAGCCCCCGTTCCCGGTCACGCCCGATCCGGTCGAGGTCGCCGACGTGTTCGAGGTCCCGCTCTCGTTCCTGCTCGATCCGGCGAACCAGCAGCGCCACTTCCGGATGCAGGGGCTCGTTCGCCGCGACTTCTGGGCCATTCCCTATGGCGAACGCTACATCTGGGGCGCGACGGCGGCCATGCTGATGATCCTCGACCGGACGCTTCGTACCGGCACCTGAACTGGTGTGCCGCCCGGGGCCGGCCGTGGCCCCCGCGGCTGGCGCGCCCGCGCTACGATCGCGCGGGGATGGGCACGGCCCTTGCGCCTGCCCTGGTGGCTCACGCCGCCGCCACACCCGAGTCCATGGCCCTCGCCCCCGTCGAAACCGCGCTGATCCTCCCCGGAGGAGGCGCACGTGCCGCCTACCAGGTCGGGGCGCTGCGGGCGCTCGCGCGCCTCACGCCGCGCGGCCGGCCCCTGCCGTTTCCCGTGCTGTGCGGGACGTCCGCGGGCGCGATCAATGCCGTGACGCTCGCGGCGCACGCCGACGACTTCCGCCTGGGCGTCGCCCGGCTCGTGCGCTGGTGGCGACGCGTGCGCACGGGCGACGTCTACGATACCGACCTCGCGCAGTTGTCCCGCCACGGCATGCGTTGGCTCGCCGGCGTGCTCACCGGCCGGCCCGGCCCCGACGAGGCCGCCTCGATGCTGGACAACGGCGCGCTCGGCGGGCTCCTGCGCGACGCCATCGACTTCGGGCGGATCGACGCGAACCTCCGGTCCGGCGCGCTCCACGCGGTCGCCGTCAACGCGACCTCGTACTCGACCGGCTTCGCGATCACGTTCTTCCAGGCGCAGCCGTCCGCCGCGCCGTGGCGGCGCACGCGTCGCGAGGGCCGCGTGACGATGCTCGGCGTCGACCACCTGCTCGCCTCGACCGCGATCCCGTTCGTGTTCCCGGCCGTGCGCCTCGGCGACGACTGGTACATGGACGGGTCGGTGCGCCAGCTCACGCCGCTCTCGCCCGCGCTGCACCTCGGGGCGAGGCGGGTGCTCGTGCTGTCGATCGGCCAGTTCGCCGGCCAGCGGGCGAACTCGCACGGGCAGCCGCGCTACCCGTCGTTCGCGCAGACGGCCGGCCACGCGCTCTCGACCGTCTTCCTGGACAACCTGGGCGCCGACCTCGAACGGCTCCACCAGCTGAACCGACTGGCGAGCGTCGTCCCGGCGGACGAGCTCGCGCGCCGCGGCATCCGGCTCGGCCACGTCGACGCATTCGTCCTCGCCCCCTCGCGCGACCTGGGCGAGATGGCGATGGGCTACGCCTCGAGGCTGCCCGCGGGCGTCCGCTATCTGATGCGCGGCTTCGGGAGCACGCAGGGCACCGGCGCGAACCTCACCTCCTACCTGCTCTTCGAGCCTGGCTACGTCCGGACGCTCCTCAAGCTGGGCTACGCGGACGCGATGGCGCGACGCGACGAGCTCGACGCCTTCCTGCACGCGGGAGGCGCACGGTACCTGCCGCTTTCGCCAGGCGACCGCGCCTGACGCGGCGGCGGCGGGACGATCGCTTACAATCGCGCCACCCCCCGCCTCATGGCCCTCTCCCTCACGCTTCCCAGGCTCGAATCGCATCCGGCGAACCCGCCGGAGACGCGGGTTGCGCACGTCTCCAGGTGGCTGGCGGACGCGATCAAGCGCGACCCGGTCAGCGCGGCGCAGGTGATCGGCGATGCACTCGCGGCCACCAACCGCGTCGGGATGAGCGACTCGCGGCGCATGGAGCTCGCCGAGGCGTACTGGTCGTCGGCGGGCCAGCTGTGGCCGCGGCTCGAGCGCCAGGTGCTGCAGGCGTCCCACCCGCTCACCGGGGCGCCGCTCGAGGCGGCCAAGGCCGCCCTCACCCTTGCGCAGGAGCTCTCCACGGCGTTCAAGCACCTGCTGGCGAGCGAGGCGGGCAAGCGCATCTCGCTGGGAGGCGTGCGGCTCGCGAGCGCGCTCGTCCATCGCTGCCTGCAGTGCTTCGCGCGCGTGCTCGCCGCGTCGTACCAGTCGTACTCGCCGGTGCCCGCGAACACGTGGATCGACGCGCACGCCGTCTACGCGTACGCGCGCGATCGCGGCGTGCACCTGGCGACGATCCCGGGCGACGTGTCCGAGGCGACGCCCGAGCGGATCTACGTGCAGGCGCTGCTCCTCGCGCTCGCGAATCCCTACGGCTTCCACCCCGGCCAGCTCGGGACCGTGCTGGCCTACCTGCAGACGCACACGCACTGGGCGAAGCTCACCGACGTCGCGCCGGTGCACCGGCTCGCGAAGTCGGTCGCGATCGTCCCGGTCGGCCACGACTTTCCGCCGTTCTCGGCGAACAAGGGCGGCTCGATCGAGGGCTCGCGGCTCTACCTGCTCACGTTCGACCTCGCCTTCCAGCTGCAGGAGGAGCTCCGCGCGCTCGAGGGCGGCGGCGACATGCCGAAGGACCTCGCGCGCGACCCGGCGTCGCGCCGCGCGTACGTCGCGCTGCTGCAGCGGTTGCTGCGGCAGTGGGCGATCCCGCCGGCGCGCCAGTTCAACCGCCTGCCCTCGCGCGCGCGCGTCGTCATGTGCGTCGGGTTCGCGGGCGCGTGGCAGTACAGCAAGGGGCGCCCGCCGGGCGTCACGCCTCCGCAGGTGCCGGGCGGCCTGCCGCCGATGACGCACTGCCAGGTCATCAACCACACCCCCGCCGGCTACGCGCTCAGGCAAACCGATGCCAGTCCCGCGTCGCTGCGCATCGGCGAGCTGGTCTCGCTGCGCGTCGAGGGCCGGCTGACGCTGCAGCTCGCGGTCGTGCGCTGGTTCCGCAACACGCTCAAGGGCACGTCATTGGAATTCGGCTGCGAGCTCCTCGCCGATCATGCCGAAGCCGCGGGAGCCGCGCCGGAAGGCGCGTCGGGCAATGGCCTCATGCCCGTGATCGTGCTGCCCGGCGACGACGAAGGGCCGGACGCCACGCCGTGGCAGGTCGTCGCGCCGGCCGGCGCCTTCCAGCTCGAGCAGGCGATCGCGCTCCATCGCGGAACGCATGCCGGGACGGCCGTGCTGACCAAGCTTTCCGACCAGGGTCCCGGCTACGACATCCACGAATACGTGTCGGTCGAGTGAGCGCCGGCAGGCCAGCCCGGACTCGTGCCCCACTGGGGGGGGCCATGATCGCGAAGTCTGACGGCCGGGCGCCGGCGTTCGCCCGGGGGACGGTCGCCGGACTCGTGGCGCTCGTGATGCTCCAGCTGCTCTGGGAAACGGTGCTCGCGCCGGCCCCCACCGGCGGCGCCTGGCTCGCCTTGAAGGCGCTGCCGCTCGCGCTGCTCGTTCCGGGAACCGCACGCGGCGCCGCGAAGTCCCGGCAGATCCTCTCGCTGCTGCTGCCGTGGTACGCCGCCGAAGGCATCGTTCGCGCGTACTCGGAGTCCGGGCGCCATGCGCTCGTCGCGGCCACCGCCGGCGCGCTCGCGGTCGCGACGTTCGTTTGCCTGCTCGCGTGGGTCCGCCGCAAGCCGGCCTGACGCCGGACCCGCCCCGCTGGCCTCGACGCCGGGCCAGGCCGTCCAGTCAGCCTGCCGGGACCGGTCTCGGGCGGCTTGACCGGGTGGCCGCCGCGCAAGCCCGCCGGAAGCGGAAACACGACGCGCTCGATCGTCCCGGCGAGCTCGCTCACCGCGCCGGCGCCGAGCGCGCGCAGGCGGGCGATCACCTCGCGCACGAGCACTTCGGGGGCCGACGCGCCCGCCGTGACGCCGACGTGCGCGCGCCCGGCGACCCATGCGGGGTCGAGCTGGTCGGCGGTGTCGACCATGTACGCGGGCACGCCGCGATTCGCGGCGACCTCGCGCAGCCGGTTCGAGTTCGAGCTGTTCGGGCTGCCGACGACGATGACGACGTCGACCCGCGGCGCGAGCGCCTTCACGGCGTCCTGCCGGTTCTGCGTCGCGTAGCAGATGTCGTCCTTCCTCGGGCCGACGATGCCCGGGAAGCGGCGCCGGAGCGCCTCGACGATGCCCGCCGCGTCGTCGACCGACAGCGTCGTCTGCGTCACGTAGGCGAGCTTGTCCGGGTCGGCGACGTCGAGCCGGTCGACGTCGGAGGCCGACTCGACCAAGTGCACGCCGCCCTCGCACTGGCCCATCGTGCCTTCGACCTCGGGGTGGCCGGCGTGGCCGATCATCACGATCTCGCGCCCCTGCTCGCGCATCTTGGCGATCTCGACGTGGACCTTCGTCACCAGCGGGCAGGTCGCGTCGAACACGGTGAGCCCGCGGGCGACGGCCTCGGCCTGCACCGCCTTCGAGACGCCGTGCGCCGAGAACACGACGGTCGCGCCGCGCGGCACCGCGTCGAGCTCGTCGACGAACACCGCGCCCTTGCGCTTCAGGTCCTCGACGACGGTCCGGTTGTGCACGACCTCGTGGCGCACGTAGATCGGCGCACCGTGCTGGGCGAGCGCCTGCTCGACGATCGCGATCGCACGGTCGACGCCGGCACAGAATCCGCGGGGGTTGGCGAGCAGGACGTCCATGGGATCAGGGGGCCGCGGGCGCGTCGGCGCGCCGCTGGCGGAAGCTGTCGAGGATGAGCAGGACGGCGCCGACGGTGATCGCGCTGTCCGCCACGTTGAAGGCCGGGTAGGTCCAGCCGCGCCAGTGCAGGAGCACGAAGTCGACGACCTGGCCGAGCCAAAGTCGGTCGATCAGGTTGCCGATCGCGCCGCCGAGGATCAGCGCGAGGCCGAGGCAGTAGAGCCGGTTCCCGCCGCGCTTCAGCAGCCACACGATGAACACGGCAGCCGCCACCGCGATGGTCGCGAAGAGCCAGCGCTGCCAGCCGTCCGCGCCGGCGAGAAAGCTGAACGCGGCGCCGCGGTTGAACGTCAGCACGAGCGACAGGAACGGCAGCAGCGGCAGTTCCTCGCCGGGCCGGAACGCGGTGAGCACCGCTGCCTTCGTGAGCTGGTCGGCGACGATCACGGCGATCGCCAGCGCGAGCCATCGTCCGACCGGCGCGGCCGACGTCGTCATCGGCATCCGCCCCGCCTCACGCGTGCGCGCGCGGTTCGCCCGCGCCGTGCAGGTTGGCGACGCAACGCGCGCACAGCGTCGGATGCGCCGCATCCTCGCCGACGTCGCTGCGCCAGTGCCAGCAGCGCTCGCACTTCTCGCCGCCCGACGGGTTCACCGCGATGGCCAGCACGTCGCCCTGCTCGACGCGCGCGGCCGAGGTGATCGTCACGAAGCGCAGGTCGTCGCCGAGCGACGCGAGCGCCGAGTACGCGGGCTCGGGCGTCGAGATCGTGACCTCGGCCTGCAGCGAGCTGCCGATGCGTCCCGACTGGCGGACCGCCTCGATCTCCTTCAGCACCGCGGCGCGCGCGGCGAGGATCGCGCTCCACTTGCCGAGCAACGGCGCGCCGTCCGCCACGACGGGGACCGCCTCGCGCCACGTGCGCACGAAGATCGTCGGATCGTCCGGACGGACGATCCGCCACGCCTCCTCCGCCGTGAACGAGAGCACCGGCGCGAGGAGCATCAGCAGCGCATCGCGGATCGACGCGAGCGCGGTCTGCGCCGAGCGGCGCGCCGGGCTCGCCGCGGCCGTCGTGTAGAGGCGGTCCTTCAGCACGTCGAGGTAGAACCCGCCCAGGTCCTCGGAGCAGTAGGTCGTGAGCTTCTGGACGACCAGGTGGAACTCGTAGCGGTCGTAGTCCCGCGCGACGTCCTCGGCCAGCGCGGCGAGACGCGCGAGCGCGTAGCGGTCGACCTCGAACAGCTTCGCGACCGGGATCGCGTCCGTGGCAGTGAAGTCGGACGTGTTCGCGAGCAGGAATCGCAGCGTGTTGCGGATGCGCCGGTACCCCTCGACGTTGCGCTTGAGGATCTCGTCGGAGATGTTGAGATCGCCCGAGTAGTCGGTCGCGGCCACCCACAGCCGGAGGATGTCGGCGCCCAGCGTGTCGGACACCTTCTGTGGCGCCACGACGTTGCCCTTCGACTTCGACATCTTCTTGCCTTCGCCGTCGACGACGAAGCCGTGCGTCAGGAGACCGCGGTAGGGCGGCACGCCGTTCAGCATGCAGGAAACGAGCAGCGACGAGTGGAACCAGCCGCGGTGCTGGTCCGAGCCCTCGAGGTAGAGGTCGGCCGGGAACCCGGTGTCGCCGGAATGGGAGCCGAGTTGCTTCGTGCGCCCCTCGGGCCCGCCCATCACGGTCTGGTGCGTCGAGCCCGAGTCGAACCACACGTCGAGCGTGTCGGTGAGCTTGCGGTAGCGCTTCTCGTCGACGCCGAAGTCCTCGCAGGTCGACTCGAACCACGCCTCGATGCCGCGCTCGGCGACCATGCGCGCGGCGAGCTCCAGGAGCGCGGGCGTGTCGGGGTGCAGCTCGTCGGTGTCGCGGTCGACGAAGAACGGAAGCGGCACGCCCCACTGCCTCTGGCGCGACAGCGTCCAGTCCGGTCGGTGCGCGATCATGCCGTGCAGGCGCGCCTTCCCCCAGGACGGGAAGAACTGCGTGCGCTCGATGCCCTCGAGCGCGGTCTCGCGCAGCGATCGCGACGGCTTCGCGCCGCGATAGCCTGGCACGTCGTCCATGCCGGCGAACCACTGCGTCGTCGCGCGGTAGATGATCGGCGTCTTGTGGCGCCAGCAGTGCATGTAGCTGTGCGTGAACTTCTCGGCGTGCATGAGCGCGCCCGCCTCGCGCAGCTTGTCGACGATCTTCGGGTTCGCGTCCCAGATCTTCAGGCCGCCGAAGAGCGGCAGTCTCGCCGCGTAGCGGCCGTCGCCCTCGACCGGGTTCTCGATGTCGTCGTCCTTCATCCCGTAGCGCCGGCACGACAGGAAGTCGTCCATTCCGTAGGCGGGCGAACTGTGGACGATGCCGGTGCCCTGCTCCAGCGTCACGTAGTCGCCGAGGTAGACCGGCGCGGCGCGGTCGTAGAACGGGTGGCGGAACGCGATCAGCTCGAGCGCGTCGCCACGCGCGGTCGCGACGGAGCGGCCGTCGAGCCTCCAGCGAGCGAGGCACGCCTCGACCAGGTCCTGCGCGACGACGAAGTGGCCGCGCGGCGTCTCGACGAGCGCGTAGGCAAACTGCGGATGCGCGTTCAGCGCCTGGTTCGCCGGGATCGTCCACGGCGTCGTCGTCCAGATCACCGCGGCGATCGGTCCCTCGGGCGCCTTCGCGAGCCCGAACGCGCGCGCGAGCTTCGTGCGCTCGTCGGCGTCGGCGATCGGGAACGCGACGTCGATCGCGATGTCCTGGCGGTCCTCGTACTCGACTTCGGCCTCGGCCAGCGCGCTTCCGCAGTCGAAGCACCAGTTGACCGGCTTCAGTCCGCGATAGAGGAAGCCCTTCTCGAGCAGCCGGCCGAGCGTGCGGATCTCGTCGGCCTCGTTGCCGTACGCCATCGTCAGGTACGGCCGGTCCCAGTCGCCCAGCACGCCCAGGCGCTGGAAGTCCTTCTTCTGCAGCGCGATCTGCTCGTAGGCGTAGGCGCGGCAGAGCTTGAGCGTCTGCTCGACCGGCAGGTGCTTGCCGTGCGTCTTCTCGATCTGCACCTCGATCGGCATGCCGTGGCAGTCCCAGCCGGGAACGTACGGGGCGTCGAATCCGGCGAGCGTCCGGCTCTTGACGATCACGTCCTTCAGGATCTTGTTGACCGCATGGCCGATGTGGATCGCCGCGTTCGCGTACGGCGGGCCGTCGTGCAGCACGAAGCGCGGCCGGCCGGCGGACGCCTTGCGGATCGCGCCGTAGACGTTCTTCTCCTGCCATTCGCGCACCCAGCCGGGCTCGCGCTTCGCGAGGTCCCCGCGCATCGCGAACGGCGTGTCGGGCAGGTTGAGCGTGGACTTCCAGTCGGGTTTCTTGTCGTCGGCCATGGGTGATTTCAGTCCGCGGCGCGTGACGCCGCGAAATAGGCGCGCGCGGCATCCGCGTCGGCGCGGATCTGCCGCGTGAGCGAGTCGAGGTCGGGGAAGCGGGCCTCGTCGCGCAGCTTGTGCAGGAACTCGACGACGATCCGCCTTCCGTAGACGGCCTGGTCGAAGTCGAACAGGTACACCTCGAGCAGCGGCTGTCCGCCGTGCGCGACGGTCGGACGCACCCCCAGGCTCGCGACACCGCGGTGCGGCGGCCCCAGGCCGTGAACGCGCACGGCGAAGATGCCCTGGAGCGCGGGACGCCGCTTCAGGGGCAGGTTCGCGGTCGGGTAGCCGAGCGTGCGCCCCAGCTTCGCGCCGTGCGCGACGTGGCCGCCGATCGCATAGGGCCGCCCGAGGAGCTTCGTCGCCTTCGCGAGATCGCCGGACGCGAGCGCCTCGCGCACGAGCGTCGAGCTCGCGCGCTCGCCGTGGACCTCGACCGCCCCCATCGACTCGACCGAGAACCGTCGCGCGTGACGGCGCAGCAGCGCGAGGTCGCCGGCGCGGGCGCGGCCGAAGCGGAAGTCCTCGCCGACCAGCACCCAGCGCGCGCCGAGGCGGCGGACGAGCACGTCGTCGACGAACAGATCGGGATCGAGCGAGGCGAACGCCCGGTTGAAGCGCGCGACGTAGACGCGCTCGACGCCGAACGCGCGCAGCACCTCGAGCTTGCCGCGCAAACTCGACAGCCGCGGGGGCGCACGCTCGCTGGAGAAGAACTCGCGCGGGTGAGGATCGAACGTGAGCACAGCGGGCATGAGCCCCAGGTCGTCCGCCGCCTCGGCGAGCCGCGCGAGCATCGCCTGGTGTCCGCGATGGACACCGTCGAAGTTCCCGACGGTCAGCGCGACCGGTCGGTCGGCGACCGCGGGCAGGCCGCGGATGAGACGCACGTGAGAGGTTGCCGCGCCTGGCAGCGCGATGGGGCGTGACAAAGCATTGAATTATAGCGGAAAGCCGCGTGCGCGCTGACGGGCGCCCGGGGGCGCGGCGCCCCCCCGCCGCCCGGCCCTTCCCGCGTCGCCGGCCCTCGCCACGCCGACGCCGGCGGCCTCGCGCAACGGGCCAGTGTCGGCTCGCGATCGCAGGCGCGCGTCGCGATCCCGAGATCGCGCCAGCCGCCGGGCACGCGCGGATGGTAGAGGGCGAGGCGGATCGGTGTGGGATCGAGCGCGGAGACGATCCGCGCGTAGCGGGCGAGTTGCGGCCGATAGCGCTCGACCTCGGCGTCCAGGAACGCGATCGGATCCGCACCTTCGTGCGTGCCGGTCTTGAAGTCGACGATCCACCGGAACCCCTCGACCACGAACGTCCGGTCGAGCACGACGTGGACCACGTCGCCGCCGTCGAGGCCCGCGAGCGCCCATTCGCTGCGCGCCTCGGCGTGCGCCGGATCGAGGAGCCAGCGCCCGCGCTCGTCGTCGAGCACGCGCGCGAGCGTCGCGCGAACGTCGACGGCCTCCTGCGGCGCCTCCGACGGCAGCGCTCCTTCGCCGACCAGCTGGGCGACGATGCGCGCCGTCTGGGCCGCGAGCCGCTCGCCGCTCCAGGCCGCGGAACCGTCGACGGCGATCTGCGCGAGCAGCGCATGCACGACGACGCCCAGGCGCCGCGCACGTTCGCGCGCCCAGTCGAAGGGCGGCGCCGGCTCGACCACTCGCGGGGCGACGGGAAAGACGAGAGGTGCAGGGGCGGCAGGGGCGCGCCAGCCCAACGGCAGGCGCTCGACGCAGGTCGCGGGCGCGGCGCCCTCCTCCACGACGGCCGGCGCGGAAGCGGGAGCCTCGCCCAGCGGTACGCGCAGCAGGCCGAGGATCGATGCCTTGCCAGGGAGCGTCCACTCGCGCCCCGACTCGCCGTCTTTGGCGTCGAGCACGGCGACCAGCGCCAGCCGGCGTTTTGCGCGCGTGCACGCGACGTAAGCCAGTCGCGCGAGCTCGGCCCCGTCCTCGTCGGCGGCGAGCCGGCGCAGGTAATCGTAGACGCCGTCGTGCTCGCCGCCCCGGGGTTTGGCGAGCCCGACCATGAGCCCGTTGCGACGCGTGCGCCACCGGAGCAGCGGCGTCTCGCTGCGCGACTTACCGCGCGAGAGCCCCGGCAGGATGACCGTGTCGAATTCGAGGCCCTTCGCCTTGTGCATCGTCATCACCTGAACCCGCGATTCCTCTCCCGGGGGCGGCGAGAGGCGCATTCCGCCGAGCCGCGCGACGAACGCGTTCCAGTCCGGCAGGTCGCCGGCACGCTCGTGCTCGGCGAGCAGCGCAAGCACGCCGTCGACCGCGACGAGATCGAGGGGCTCGTCCAGCGTTGCAGGACCGCCGAGCGCCATCCACGCGTCGCGCACGCGATCCGACATCCGCGCGAGCCCGTGCGCGTCGCGCGCCCGCGCGAGCGCCGCCGCCAGGCGAGCGAGGCGCGCGGATCCGTCGCCCGACAGCGTGCCGGGCGGCGCGAAGACGGCCGCGGCGATCGACCGCGACGGCGTCGCATCCGCCGCGAGCACCAGCGCGTGGAGATCGGCGAGCGCGAGCCCGCACCACGGTGCTCGCAGGACGGCCAGCCACGCGAGGCGATCGTCCGACTGGGCGATCGCATGCGCGAGCGCCGCGACGTCGCGGGCGGCCGGACGGTCCGCGAGCGTATCGAGGTCGACTGCCGAGTACGGAATCGACGCGGCGCGCAGCGCGGGAAGGATGTGCGCGAGATGCGTGCGTGCCCGCACGAGCACGGCGACGTTGCCCGGGGCCGCCAGCGCTTCGCGCACGCGCGCGACCACCTGCTCTGCTTCCTCCTCCGCGTCCGCGGCCACGTCGATCGTGCAGGCGGGTCCGTCGATCGCCGGCTCCACCGCCACGGCGTCCGCGAACGCGACGCGGCTGCGCCATCGATCGTTGGTCGAACCCAGCACGGCGGGGAACGCGCCGTTCGTCCAATCGACCAGTCCGCCCTGCGAGCGGAAATTGCGACGAAGCGTGAGGCACTCGACGGGGACGCCCTCGACGACGCCCGCCGCCTGCGCCTCGACGAACGCGCGCACCTCGGCGCCGCGGAAGCGGTAGATCGACTGCATCGGATCGCCGACCGCGAACATCGTGCGGCCGTCGCCGTCGGTCCAGCCGGAGACGAGGCGGCGGATCAGCTCGAGGTGCGCGTACGAGGTGTCCTGAAACTCGTCGACGAGCACGTGCTCGACGCGCAGGTCGAGGCGCAGCAGCAGGTCGGACGGCTCGTCGCCGGTCCCGAGCGCCGCGAGCGCGGCGAGCGTCGCCTGCGGGAAGTCGAGCTCGCCGGCCTCGGCGAAGACCGTGGCGAGGCGCGCCGCCAGCTCGGGCAGGAGCGAGAGCATCGACGCGATCCGATGCCACTCGTCGCCCGGGTAACGCACCGGCGGAAGACCGCGCACGCTGGCGAGCGCGTCGACGAGACCGGGCACGCCCGCGAGCGCCTCGAGCCACGCGGCCACGGCATGGGCATCGCCGCGGCGCGCATCGCTGCCGGGCCCCTTGCCGATCGGGGGGATGCCGGGCATGCCTGCGGGGCTCTTGCGGATCCCCTTCCCGTCCTTCGTCGTCAGCCAGGTCGCGATCGCGCACCAGTCGGCGACGTGCTCGACGTCCATCGGCGGGGGCGCGCCGCGCTCGACGCAGCCTTGCAGCGCGGCGCGAAGCTCGAGCTGCGTGTCGTCCAGGTTCGCCAGCGCGAGCCTCGCCACCGGCACGAGCGGCGCGAAGTCGGCGGCCGCGACGGCGTCCCCGGCGAGCGCGAGCTCGCCAGCCACCTCGCGCGCGAGCGTGCGCTCGAGCACCGTGCGCACGTCGCGCACGCCGCCCTGCGCGAGCGTCAGCCCCTGCTCGCGCTGCGCGAGCATCTGCGCGAGGAGCTGCGCCAGCGCGTCGGCGTCGTTGTCCTGATGGTCGAGCATCGCGCGCCAGCGCTCGTCTTCCGGAGATGCTCCCGCGATCGCCGCATGCGCGGCGTCGAGGTAGAGCGGTGTCGCATCGTCGGTGAAGCGCGGCGCAGGGGACAGTCCGCTTGCGATCGGCGCCTGCAACGCGATCCCCTGCGCGAGCGAGTCGATCGTCCTGATCGCGAGTCGCGACGGATGCAGCGTCAGGTGCCAGCCGCGCCGCGCGTCCTGCGCGAGGACCTCTCGCGCGAGCCCGCGGGTCAGGCGTTCGTGCGGTTGAAGCGCCGACTCGTCGACGTCGCGCCCGGCCGCGAGCAGCGCGCCGATCACGCGATCGCGCATCTCGCCTGCCGCCTTGCGCGTGAACGTGATCGCCAGCACGCGCTCGGGATGCTCGACGCGGCCGAGCAGCGCGAGCAGTCGCTGGATCAGGAGCTCGGTCTTGCCCGAGCCCGCCGGCGCCTGCACGAGGAACGAGCGCGTGACGTCGAGCGCCCGCTTGCGCGCTGCCGCGTCCTCGGCGAGGCGGGTGTCGCCGCGGGTCACTCGCCCTCCTCCTCGACCTCGGGGGCCGACGCTTCGCCGACGCGGCACAGCGCCTGCCGCGCGCAGGTCCGGCACGCCGCCGCGTCGCGCGGGGCGACCGCCGCGTGGCCGCGCACGAACTCGTCGGCGAGACCGTGCATCAGCGCCCCCCATCGCGCCTCGTGGGCAGGCCAGTCGACGATGCCGGCACCCGGGTTTCGCACCGGCGGCGCTCCCCATCGGGCCGCCTCGTCGGCGTAGAACCCGACCGCCTTGCAGTCTCCCGGGCGCACCTGCCCCAGCACGACTGCGCGCACGCCGGCCAAGGGATGGGCGGCACGCCGCGCCAGCGTGTAGAGCGCGAGTTGCGTGGCCTCGGGACGGTCGGCGATCCAGCGTGCCGGAGACGGCACCTTCCCGGTCTTGTAATCGACGATCGCCGCGCCGCCGTCGGCGAGCTCGTCGAGCCGGTCGAGACGCAGCTCGAGCTCGAGCGCGCCGAGGACGAGCCGCTCCTCGTGCTCGACGTGGACGACCGTGAAAGGCGATCGCGGAAGCTCGACCGCGTCGAGCCATGCCCCGACCAGGCGCGCGAGCCGGCCGGCCTCGAGCGCGCGCACCGCCGCGGGCACGCGGCGCCAGCGCGCGTCGTCGATCGCGGCCATCGCTGCGCGGGCCGCGCGCTCGCGCGCGTCGGCGTAGCGCCCGGCATCGCCGGCCAGCGCGACGAGCGTGGCGTGGTCGCGCGTCTCGCGCCAGAACGCCGCCAGCGCCGCATGCACGAGAATGCCCCGCTCCATCGGCGTGAGGCCGATCGCCGCGGCCGGCCAGGCGTCGGCCCGCCACCGCGTTGCCGCGACCGCCTGGAACGGGCACGCACTCTGCGCTTCGATCAGGCCCGAACCCTTCCTGTGGCGCTCGCCCGGCGCGGGAGCGGGCGCGACCGGATCGGCCAGTCGCTCGCGCGCGGGGCGAGCGTCGAACATGCGTCGCGCCGCCGTGGCGGGCACGTCGATCGCGATCGCCTCCGCGTCGGCGAACAGCGCCGAGCGCGTCGCCGGCCCGTCGTCGCCGTTCGCCGCGTGGCTCGTGATCACCACGGGGGCCGCGCGCCGGAACCACGCTGCGACCTCGCGCGCCCACGCGAGTTCGCCCGCGGCGTCGCTGCGCGGCACGCCCCGCTCGCGCTGCCAGCGCACCGGCAGCAGCGGGTGCGGTCGCGGCGAGCGCGGCCACGCCGCGTCGCTCATCCCGGCGACCCAGAGCGCGTCGAACGGCAACCCGATCGCCTCGATCAGCCCGAGGATCTGGATCGGCGCCGGCGGCGACTCAGGCTGGTACGGGGTGGCTGCGGCCAACTCGGCGAGCAGCGCCAACGCCTCGTCGCCCGCGATCTCGGCGCGAGCGGCTGCCGTGGCATCGAGCGCGGCGAACGCGACGAGCAGGCCGTCGAAGGCACCTGCCGCCTGGTGCTCGGGGCTCGCGAGCGGACGCTCGCCCGGCCATCCCGACACGCGCAGCGCCTCGCGCCAGGCGTCGACCCAGCCGTGGCGGGTGGCGCGGCGGGTGCGCGAGGCAACCATGCGAACGGACTCGAAGCGTTCCGCCAGAGCGTCCTCCGACCGCCGAAGTTCGTTGATCGCGTCGACGACGCGCACGCGGTGCAAGCCGCGCTCGAGCCAGGTGCGCTCGATGCGCGCACGAGACTCTCGCGCCCCGCCGCCGGCGCCGGGGAGAAATGCCGACCGCAGGAGCGCGGCGGCGCGGCCTGCGGGCAGCGTCGACCAGGCGAGCGCCAGCACGTCGACGGCAGTGCCGACGATCGGCGTCGCGTCGAGCGGCTCGCCCAGCGAGACGTTCCATGACCGGACACCCCCCGCTCCCTCCGGAGGAACGCCCAGCACGTCGCTCGCGCGGGCCCGGACGCCGACGAGGCGTTGCGCAAGATCGGGGACGACGATGCCGACCGTCGCCTCCGGACGGCGCTCGACCTCGCGCCGCGCCCATCCGAGCGCGGCCACGAGCTCGTCGTCGGTCGAGGCGTACTCCGCGCGCCGCGCCGGTGCGAGAGGTGCGCCCACGGTCGGAACCTCGTCGACGTTCGCGCCGGCGCGCACGAGCGCTTCCGCCACGCGCCGCGCCTGGGGCGTCATGTCGATGAATCCGGCGAACGCGACGTGCCGGCCGCGCCACGAGGGCATCGCCGGCGCGGCCCGGACCACGCGATCCGCCGCGCTCGACGCATCCGTCGCGCCGTGCGCGGCGAGCGCGCTGCGGTACCGCTCGGCCCAGCGGGCGAACGCCGCGGGCTCGTCGTTGCCTCCCGCCCACGCCCGCCAGCTCTCCGCGCCGGTGCCGAAGGCGTGGACGTGCTCCCAGGCCTCGGCCGCCGACGCCGCGAGGGCGGCGTCATCGAGCAACGGCGTGCCATCCGCCTCGATCGAGGCGCGCCACAGCTGCACGCCCGCGTGCGACGGGAGGCGGGCGAGCGCAGGCAGCGCCCCGGCGGCGACGGCTTCGCTTTCCATCGCGGCGATCCACGCGGTCCACGGCAGAACCTGCGCCGCCGGCCATGCGCGCAGCCCCGCCGCGAGCTGCGCGCGATCGTGGGCATCGGTGAGATGGCGCGCGAGGCGCCGGTTGGGCGTGACGACGGTCGCGCCGGCGAGCGCCCGCGCTAAGGCGTCGGACATCGTTCAAGGGCGCCGCGGCGAACGATGCCGCCACGGCGCAGCGGAAAGGGTGCGGGGACTCTACCAGCCCGGCAGGCTCAAGGGGTGAGCCCGGGGACGTTCGCGCCCTCCCGGCGACGCGGGAACGCGCGAATCCGGATCAGTCGTCGCCGCCGCGCAGCGCACCGATCGACAGCGGTGCGGCCGCCGCCGCGCCCATGCGCGGCACCGCCGGCGTCAATGTGGCGAGCAGCGCGTCGGCCCGGCTCGTCTCGCCGCGGCGGGCGCTGGCCCGGTACTCGCCGCACCAGTCCTCGTCGCGCATCGTGGGCCAGACGCCTTCGATCATGTAGGTCTTCGGATTGACCGGCGAGAGCATCGGCGCGTTGCGCCGACACTGTCCGGCATTCGCGGACTTGCCGCCGGCGCCGGTCGAAGGATTGCGATCGTAGTAGTGGCAGTTGAGGCAGCGGTCCACGGTCGTTGTCCCGAGGTCAGGGCGACGGTTCGTGGCCGCCGCGCGTGGTTGCGAATGCTTCGTTCGAAAGTCCTACGTTCCCACCGTTTGCGCCCTCCCGCCTTCGGCCGTCCGGTCGAGCGCGTGTTCGTGTTCGTGACGCTCCTTGGCTCAGTGACGCACCAGCGGGACGAAGCCAGGCGGAAGCATCCGCGCCGGGCGCTTCCCGCGCGTCACGGCGCGCACGGTCGAGCGCGCGGACGCTGCGGAGCCGCCTGTGCATGCCTGTCCGTGGCGTCGGGCATAAGCGATCCTGCTTCGGGTGCGCCGCGTCCTGAGCGCGTTCCGGCGCCCGGCACCGCCGTGCCACCGGGCGCGGAGGGAAGAAAAGACGGTCGCCGACCGCATCGCTGTGTTGGCAGTCGAGAATCCGAATGCAGCGACCGGGGAAAAGTTGTCAGGCCGCGAGCTGGTTCGCGACGACCCGAAGTGCCGCGGGCACGTCCTGCGCGTAGCGCGGGAGCCTGTGCGCCTGCGCGTCGAGCACCGCCTTGAGCTCCGCGTCGGCGAGCGCGGCCTCGTGGGCGAGCTGCTCGTCGTAGGCGCGGCGCGCCTCGGGATCCGAAAGCACGCGGTACGCCGCGTGGATCATCCGGACGAGGCCGGAGAGATCCTGGCCGGCGTCGGTGCGGCCGAACTGGAAGCGCTGGAGCACCTGCGCATACGCCGCCTCGATGCGCGCGGTCGATGCACCGGGGGCGAGATCGAGATAATCGTAGTGCGTGTAGTTCACAACGTTCTCCTGTCCAGGTTCGCGGTGATCCGCTGTCACGAACCGTGGAGCAGCAAGCGTGCCACCCGTGCCGGTCGGGCGCGAATGACAATGGCAAGTCATTGATTTTTCGCTCGTATCGGCCCGACCACCCGACGAGCGGTCGAGTCGCCGTCAGCGGCGTGCGCGGGGAGCCGAACCGCGCCACCCCGCCGCGCGTCAGAGCATGGCGAGCGGCGTCCGCTTGCGCGGCGGCGGGAACGCGCGATCGAGCGCGGCGGACAGGTCCGGCGTGATCGCGAGGTCGGCGGCGGCGCGGATCGCATCGACGTGCGCGCGCCGCGCGGCTTTCGGAATCGCGATGACATCGTCATGGGCGATCACCCAGGCGAGCGCGAGCGTCGCGGCAGTCGTGCCGGCCTCGCGCGCGATCCGGACCAGATCCGGGTGGTCGAGCAGTCGCCCTTCGTCGAACGGCGAGTAGGCGATCACGGGCATCGGCCATGCGCGACAGCGCGGTAGGACGCCGCGCTCGATGCCCCGCTCGCCCAGGTGGAACAGCACCTGGTCGGCCGCGCACGCCGCGCCCTGCGGAACCCCGGCGAGCTCGTCCAGGTCGTCGACGTCGAGGTTGGACACGCCCCAGCGCGCGATCTTGCCGTCGCGCCGAACGGTTTCCGCCAGCGGGATGCGGCCGCGCCAGTGCAGCAGATAGAGGTCGATCCGGTCGATCGCGAGCCGCGCGAGGCTGCGCTCGCACGCCGCGACGGCCGACCGGCGGCCCGCGTTGTGAGGATAGACCTTGGAGACCACGAAGACGCGGTCGCGCCGTCCCGCGAGCGCGCGCGCCACCACCTCCTCCGCCCCGCCCTCCGCGTACATCTCGGCGGTGTCGACCAGCGCGAGCCCGAGATCGAAGCCGTGGACGAGCGCGTCGACCTCCGCACGCCGGGCTTCCGGACGCTCGCCCATCTTCCACGTACCCAACCCCAGCGCGGGCACGCGCGCGCCGTCGGCGAACGTAACGGTTCGGATACCTGCCACGGGGCGAAGCGTAGCGCAACGGAGGCACGCCGGTCGCATACAATCGGCGCTCCCGACAGCGAATCCCCGATGGCCCCCGACGACGGCACGGGAGGCCGCCGCGTCGTCCGCGGCGCCTGCCCGCACGACTGCCCCGACACCTGCGCGATGCTCGTGACGGTCGAGGACGGCCGCGCGGTGTCGGTGCGCGGCGCGGCCGACCATCCGCCGACGCAGGGCGTGCTCTGCACGAAGGTCGGGCGCTACCTCGACCGCACGTACTCGCCCGATCGCGTGCTGCATCCGATGCGGCGCGTCGGGCCCAAGGGCCGCGGCGAGTTCGAGCGCATCTCGTGGGACGAGGCGATCGCGACGATCGTGAGGCGCTTCCGCGAGCTTGCGGACTCGGCCGAGGGCCCGGAGACGATCCTGCCCTACTCGTACGCGGGCAACATGGGCATCCTGCAGTACGGCTCGATGGACCGACGGTTCTTCCACCGTCTGGGCGCCTCGCTCCTCGACCGCACGATCTGCGCGAGCGCCGGCAAGGCCGGCTGGACGAGCGTCGTCGGCGCCGCGGTCGGCATGGACGTCGAGGCCTGCGTCGACAGCAGGCTGATCGTCATCTGGGGCAGCAATGCGATCGCGTCGAACCTGCACTTCTGGACGCGCGCGCAGGAAGCGAAGCGTCGCGGCGCCCGGCTGGTCGCGATCGATCCGTACCGCAGCGCGACCGCCGAGAAGTGCCACGAGCACATCGCGCCGATGCCGGGGACCGACGCCGCGCTCGCGTACGGGCTCATGCACGTGCTGATGCGCGACGGCCTCGTCGACCGTGACTACGTGCAGCGCTACACGCTGGGCTACGACGCGCTCGCCGCGCGTGCCGCCGAGTGGACGCCGGAACGCGCGGCCGCGATCTGCCGCGTCCCGGTCGCGCAGATCGAGCGTCTCGCGCACGACCTCGGCACGATCCGGCCCTCGGCGATCCGCGTGAACTACGGGATGCAGCGCCACGCGGGCGGCGGCAACGCGATGCGCGCGGTGGCCTGCCTGCCGGCGCTGACCGGCGCGTGGCGCGACCGCGCCGGCGGCGCGCTGCTCACGACGTCGGGCGCCTACCCGGTCGATGCCGCCGCGCTCGAGCGCCCCGACCTGATCCGCGGGCAGCCGCGCACGATCAACATGTCGACGATCGGCGATGCGCTGAACGCGTCCGAACCGCCGGTCCGGGCGATCTTCGTCTACAACAGCAACCCGGTGGCGGTCGCGCCCGAGTCCGCGAAGGTCGTGCGGGGCTTCGCCCGGGACGACCTGTTCGTCGTCGTCCACGACCTGTTCCGCACCGACACGGCCGACTACGCCGACCTGCTGCTCCCGGCGACGTCGCAACTCGAGCACCTCGACGTCCACAGCTCGTACGGCCACCTGCACGTGCAGGCGAACAACCCGTCGATCGCGCCGCTGGGCGAGGCGCTGCCCAATACCGAGCTGTTCCGCCGGCTCGCCGCGACGATGGGCTACGACGAGCCCTGCTTCCGCGAGAGCGACGACGACCTCGCGCGCCGAGCGTTCCGGGCGGACGACCCGCGCATCGTCGGCTGGGACTGGGATGCGCTCAAGCGCGACGGCTTTCGCCGCCTCGCGCTGCCCGACGCGTACGCGCCGTTCGCGCAAGGCGGCTTCCCGACGCCGTCCGGCCGATGCGAGTTCTCGAGCGCGTCGCTTGCCGCCGCGGGCCACGACCCGTTGCCCGAGGTCGTGCTGCCGCGCGAATCGCCGGTCTCGAATCCTTCGCTCGCCGCGCGCTATCCGCTCGCGTTCATCTCGCCGCCGGCCCGGAACTTCCTCAATTCCTCGTTCGCCAACCTGCCGGCGTTCGTGGCCGAGGAGCGCGGGCCGAGGCTCCTGATCCATCCCGAGGACGCGGCGCCGCGCGCCATCGTCTCCGGGGCCATCGTCCGCATCCACAACGACCGGGGCGAGTTCCAGGCGACCGCCGAGGTGACCGACCGCGCGCGCCCCGGCGTCGTCGTCGCGCCGTCGGTCTGGTGGCGCAAGCTCTCGCCGGACGGGCGCAACGCGAATGCCGTGACCGGTCAGGGGCTCACCGACATGGGTCGCGCGGCGACGTTCTACGACTGCCTGGTGGAAGTCTCGCGCCCGGAGGCACGCGCATGAGGGGCGCCATCCCGCTCCCTGCCCGCGCGGAGTCGCCGGCGGACCGCCTCGCGGCACTGCTCGCCGAATCGGCGAGCGCGCTCTCGCAGGACGCGCGAAGCGCCGCACGGCTCGCGGCCGAGGCGACCGCGCTCGCGACGGCGGCTTCCGACGTGGGCGCCCGGGCACGCGCACGCTACCTCGAAGGACGCGCCGCCGAGCTCGCGCTCGACGAGACCGGCGCCCTCGCGGCCTACCGCGAGGCGCTCGCCGGATTCCAGGCGACGGGCGACGACGCGGGCCGAGCCGACGCCCTGCGCGGCCTCGGACAGGTCTACGACAAGCTCGGCGACGCGCCGCAGGCGCTCGCGCACCACCTGCGCGCGCTGGCGATCGCCGAAGCGTCGGGCGACCTGCGCTCGCAGGCGGCGGCGATGCGCACGATCGGCGTCGTGCATTCGCGCGCGGGCCGGCACGAGGAAGGACTCGACTGGTACCGGCGCAGCCTCGCGCTGTCGGGCGCCGAGTCCGACCCGGTCGAGCGCGCGCGCACGCTCAACAACATCGGCATCAACCAGAAGAACCTCGGGCGGCTCGACGAGTCCCTCGCGACGCTGCGGTCGGCGCTCGCAGGCTTCCGCGCCGCCGGGGAAACGCTCGGCCAGGCGGGGGCGCTCAACAACCTCGGCGCGACGCTCGAGCGCATGGACCGGCTGGACGAGGCCGAGCGCGCGCTGCGCGAGGCGCTCGAGCGCTCGACGGCGACCGGGTACGACGAGGGCGTGGTGAATGCGTCGCTGGGCCTCGGGCGCGTGTGCGACCGGACCGGCAGGCCGGCCGAGGCGCGCGCGCATCTCGCGTTCGCGATGTCGTCGGCCGAGCGGCACGGCCTGCGCACGTTCGAGCTCGAGGCGCACGACGCGCTGGCGGACCTCCACGAGCGCTGCGGCGAGCCCGCGCAGGCGGTTCGCCATCTGCGCGCGAGCCGCGAGATCGAGCGGGCGCTGATGTCGGAGGCCTCCGACAACCGGCTCAAGGTGCTCTCGGTCCGCTACCAGGTCTCGGCCGCGCAACGCGAGGCGGATCTGCTGCGCGCCAAGCAGGACGAGCTCGCGAGGGCGAACACGCGGCTCGCGGCGTTGAACCTCGACCTCGCCGCCGCCGACGCGCAGAAGTCCCGGCTCGTCGTCGAGCTCGAGCGGCAGACGCGCGAGGACAGCCTCACCGGCGTCGCGAACCGGCGCCGGCTGGACCAGCGGCTGCGGGACGAGTACGACCGCGCCGTGCGATATGGCCGGCCGCTCACGGTGGCCATCGCCGACCTCGATCACTTCAAGCAGGTGAACGACCGCTGGACGCACGCCACCGGCGACGCGGTGCTGAAGGCGATTGCCAACCTGCTCGTCCGCGAGGTCCGCCACACCGACCTCGTCGCGCGCTACGGCGGCGAGGAGTTCGTGCTCGTGCTGCTCGAGACCGGTCCCGAGGCGGCGAGTGCCGCCTGCGAGAAGGTGCGCGCCGCCATCGAGAAGCACGACTGGTCGGGCATCGCTCCCGGGCTCGCAATCACCGTCAGCATCGGCTGGTGTGCGGACACATCGCTCGCCGGCCCCGATGCGATGCTGGGGGCTGCGGATGCGGCGATGTATCGCGCGAAGGCCGCCGGGCGCAATCGTGTCGCCGGCGGGCGGGAGCCTGGGTATCGGGTCAGAGCCTGACCTTCCCGGACGATCGCCATCGCCGTCCTGACGTGGGAAGATTACGCTCTGACCCCGATCAACCCATCTTGCGCACCAGCCCGACCATCACGCCGAACACCTCGAGCGAGCCCTCGGGGCGGATCGGCGCGTAGGCCTTGTTCTCGGCGCGCAGGATGAACTGGCCGCGGTCGACGTCGAGCCGCTTGAGCGTGAACTGCCCGTCGACGATCGCGACGACGATGTCGCCCTTCTTCGCCGACGGCTGCTTCTCGACGACGACGAGGTCGCCCTCGAGGATGCCGGCGTCGATCATCGAATCGCCCTTGACGCGCACGAGGACCGTCTGCGACGGATGCTCGATCAGGTAGTCGTCGATCGTGAGCGCGTCGGCCTCGGTGTCGTCGACGTGCTCGGGCAGGCCGGCGCGCACCGGTGAATCGGCGAGCGGTCGGGCGAAGAAGCGGCGCGTCGGCGCGAGGCGGCGATCGGGGGTCGACTCGAGGAAGCCCGCGAGCTTCAGCCGGGCGACCAGCGCCGCCACCGACGACTTCGACTTGAGCCCGAGCAGCCCGCCGATCGACGCGTAGGAAGGCAGTGCGCGGTGACGCGCGTAATAATCCTTCAGCGACTCGAGGTAGGAACGATCGTTCGACATGGTGCTACCATAGCGAACGATCGTTCGTCGGTCAAGCCCCCGCGTCAGGATCGCCGTTTTCCCCCTTGCCCGGCATGAAGCTCTTCGCCCCCGCCCTCGCGTTCGTCGACCTGGAGACCACCGGGACGCGGGCGGCCGACGACCGGGTGACCGAGATCGGCATCGTCCGCGTCGACTGCGCTCCGGACGGAGGACCCCCGCGTGTGTCCGAGTGGTCGTCGCTCGTCGACCCCGGCGTCCCGATTCCCCCGGTGATCCAGTCGCTCACCGGCATCACCGACGCGATGGTGCGCGGCGCGCCGACGTTCTCGTCGCTCGCGCACGACGTTGCCGAGCGTCTCGACGGCTGCCTGTTCGTCGCGCACAACGCCCGGTTCGACTTCGGGTTCCTGAAGCACGAGCTCGCGCGCACGGGTCTCCCGTTCTCGCCGCGCGTGCTGTGCACGGTGCGCCTGTCGCGCCGCCTCGATCCCGAAGCCGCGAGCCACGGGCTCGACGCGTTGATCGCGCGCCACGGCCTCGATCCGGGCAGCCGCCATCGCGCGCTCGGCGACGCTCGCGCGATCTGGCTCTTCGTCCAGAAGCTCTACGCGACGCTGCCCGCGCCCGAGATCGACGCGGCGGTCAAGCGGCTCCTCAGGATCCCCAGCCTGCCGCCGCAGCTTCCTTCGGACGCGCTCGACGCGATCCCCGATGCCCCCGGCGTCTACCTGTTCTACGGCGAGAACCCGCTGCCGCTCTACGTCGGCAAGAGCATCCACCTTCGCGACCGCGTCGCCGCGCACTTCTGCGGCGACTGGCAGCACGAGACCGATGCCCGGCTCTCGGCCGAGATCCGCCGCATCGAGTTCGAGACGACGGCGGGCGAGCTCGGCGCGCTGCTGCGCGAATCGGCGCTGATCAAGTCGGTGATGCCGGCGCACAACCGCGCCTTGCGCCGCAAGGCGGACGCGGGCGTGATGACGATCGGCGACGACGGCCGGCCGGCGTTCGTGCGTGCAGCCGACGTCGATCCTGCCGACGTGCCGGGCGCCTTCGGGCCGTACTCGTCGAAGCGCGCGATGCGCGCGATGCTCCAGTCGCTCGCGGCCGAGCACCGCCTCTGCTGGACCCGGCTCGGGCTCGAGCGACGCGACGGCCCGTGCTTCGCGCGGCAGTTGCGCAAGTGCGAGGGCGCGTGCGTCGGCGAGGAAGCCGCCGACGCGCACGACGCGCGTCTCATCGGCGCGCTCGCCGGCGAAGCCATCCCCGCCTGGCCCTGGCCCGGTCCCGCGCTCGTGCGCGAAGCGTCGGCCGACCCGTCGCGCACCGACGTGCACGTCGTGCGCGACTGGCACTGGATCGGCACCGCGCGGGACGACGGCGAGCTCTCGGCGCTCGTCGACGCGCCGGCGCGGCCGACGTTCGACCTCGACGTCTGCCGGCTGCTGCTGCGGCTCTACGCGCGGCAGCGCGACGCGTTCGTTCCCGTTCGCGAGCCCATGCGCGAAACGGATCTTCAGTACTGATCGAAGATGCGCTGGATCTCGCGCCGGTCGTCCGTGGCCGTGAGCGCGAGCATCAGCAGCACCCTTGCCTTCTGCGGGTTGAGCGTGTCCGCGGCGACGAAGTCGTGCTCGTCGTCGCGGATCGCGCCGTTCGCGATCACGGTCCCGCCCGGCACGCGCGAGGCGCGCACGACGTGGACGCCGGCGCGGCGCGCGTCGTCGAGCCCCGCGAGGACGTCGGGCGTGACGTCGCCCTGGCCGACCCCGGCGTTCACGATCCCGCGCGCGCCGGCGGCGACCAGCGCGTCGATCGGAACCCTCGTCGCCCCCGTGTGCCCGTACGTGATGTCCACCCGCGGCAGCGAGTCGAGCGAGCGCACGTCGAACTCGGAAGCGATCGTGTGCCGGCGCAGCGGCCGCCGGTGGAAATGCGCGACGCCGCCCTGCATGCGGCCCAGCCGCCCGAATTCAGGGGAGTCGAACGCGTCCGGGCTCGAGGTGCGCATCTTCGTCGCGTCGCGCGCCGCGTGGATCGCGTCGTTCATCGCGACCAGCACCCCCATGCCGACGGCCGCGGAACTCGCCGCCAGCGCGACCGCGTTGTACAGGTTCATCGGGCCGTCCGCCGAGAGCGCGCTCGCCGGCCGCATCGCGCCGGTCAGCACGATCGGCTTCTCCGAGCGCACCGTCAGCGTGATCCAGTAGGCCGTCTCCTCGAGCGCGTCGGTGCCGTGCGTGATCGCGATGCCGTCGACGTCGTCGCGTGCAAGGAGCTCGCCGACGCGCCGCGCGAGCGCGAGCCAGTTCGCGACCGTCAGGTGCCCCGAGAGCACCTGGAAGAGCTGCTCGGCGCGGACGTCCGCCACCGTCGCGATCGACGGCACCGAGGCGATCAGCGCATCGGGCGACAGCGCGGGCCGCGAGTAGCCGACGACCTGCGTCGGCGTCGAGCCTTCGCAGGCGATCGTGCCGCCGGTCGCGAGGACGACGACGCGACGGCGCCGGCGTCCGGGGTTCCGGGCGCGCTCACCGGATCGGGCCGCTGCTCGAGGGTCGCGGCGCCGCGGGCCTGGCGTCACCTGGCCGTTGCGCGTGCGCGACGATCACCTGCGCGACGCAGGCGGTGAGCCGCTTGGCATACGGAACGTGCAGGAACTCGTTCGGGCCGTGGGCGTTCGACTTGGGGCCAAGCACGCCGGTAATCAGGAACTGCGCTTCGGGGAACTGCTTGCCGAGCATGCCCATGAACGGAATCGTCCCGCCTTCGCCCAGCGCGCCCGAGGGCTGGCCGTAGAAGGTGCGCGACGACGCGTCGATCGCGTCCGGGAGCCAGGGCGCGGTGGCCGGCGCGTTCCAGCCGGTGGCGCCCTGGTCGGGCTCGAAGCGCACGGTCGCCCCGTGGGGCGGGTCGGCCTCCAGCAGCGTCTTCAACTCGGCCGTCGCCTGCTCGCCGTCGAGCGTCGGCGGAATGCGCAGCGAGAGCTTGAGCTTCGTGGCCGGCCGCAGCACGTTGCCGGCGTTCGCGATCGGCGGCAGGCCGTCCGCGCCGGTGATCGACAGCGCGGGCCGCCACGTGCGGTTCAGCACGACCTCGGCATTCCCGTCGACCATCGGGCGCGTGCGCCCCGACCAGGGGAAGCGCTTGACCATCGTCTCGCCGAGGATGCCCGACGCCACGCGTGCCTGCGCGACCCGCTCGTCGGGGATCGGCGCGTGGAATGCCGCCGGGAGGATGCGGCCCGACCCACCGTCCTCGATCCGATCGAGGAGCCTCCGCGCGATCCGGAACGACGACGGCACGACGCCCGACGCGTCGCCCGAGTGCACGCCTTCGGTCAGAACCTCGACCGACAGCGTGCCCGCGGCGATGCCGCGCAGCGACGTCGTGAGCCACAGCCGTTCGTAGTCGCCGGCGCCCGAATCCAGCCCGATCACGAAATCGACCCGTCCCATCCGCGGCGCGAGCGCCTCGAGGTAGGCCGGCAGGTCGTAGCTTCCCGACTCCTCGCAGGTCTCGATCAGGCCGACGCAGCGCGCGTGCGGCAGGCCCTGCGCCTGCAGCGCCCCGAGCGCCGACAGCGATGCGTATACGGCATAGCCGTCGTCCGCGCCGCCGCGTCCGTAGAGCTTCCCGTCCTCGTAGCGCGGCGTCCACGGTCCGTAGCCTTCCCGCCAGCCGGTCATCTCGGGCTGCTTGTCGAGGTGGCCGTACATGAGCACGGTGCGGCCGCTGCCCGCGCCGTCGCTCGCAGGCACGACGAAATACAGCACCGGCGTGCGGCCGGCAAGACGCACGATCTCGACCTCGAGGCCGCGCACGGGCTGCGCGCGCACCCAGCGCTCGGCGGCGCGGACCACGCGCTCGATGTGCCCGTGCGCCTCCCAGTCCGCGTCGAAGTGCGGGGACTTCGCCGGCACGCGGATGTACTCGGTCAATTCGGGGACGATCTCGGCGTCCCATTGCGCGGCGATGCGGTGCTCGAGCGGTGCGTAAGTCGGTCATCGGTGTGCGTCCTTCCCGGATGTCTAAGACTCGAGGAGGCCGGTGAGCGCAAACCGGTCGAGACATTGGTCGGCGAACGCGGCGGCATCGGGCCGCGAACCCAGCGCGGCCGCGAGCCCCGCGCGGTCGCGCGTTCCATCGGCGGCGACGAGCAGCCGGCGCGCATCCTCCTCGTGGAGATGCACGCCTTCGTGCCGCAGGTTCGTGACGATTTCCGATCGCGCCACCTGCCATCGAGCGACGGCGAAGGCGCGCGGACGCTCCGACGCGCCCGGCATCGCCGGCAGCGGATTCTGGTGCAGCTCGCACGCCCCGGCGAAGCACCCGCGGAGGATCAGCCCCGCCGCTTCGTTCGCGGGCACACCGCGCGCCACCAGTGCATCGACGAGCTCGGCGCCGGAGATGGTACCGGGGTAGTGCTCGGCCAGCACGTCGACGAGCAGGTCGCCCCCCGGACGCCCGCCCGTCGCGACGCGCTCCTGGATCACGCCCGTGACGGCGGAAACGTGGAGCCGCTCCAGCGCCGCGGGCGTCAAGCGGGCCCGCTGCACGTCCGGTGCGGCCGCGAGGATCGATTGGCGGAAGCGGCGGAGTCGGGCGAAGTCGATGTACTGCTCGCGCGCCATCGGATCCGCGTCGACGATGATCTTCTGCATCGCCGGCGGAAGGCCTCCGGCCCCCATCGTGCCGAGCTCCGCTTCGGCGAGGAACCCGAGCCCATGCGCCGCGACGTGCCGGGCGAACGCCGTGAAGTACACCGGCTGGTTCACGCCCGACATGTCGTCGTGATAGAGCGCCCGTCGGTCCGGCCCGCGTCGTCGGCCAACTCGGGGGCCAGCATCGCGGCCATGCCGCCCGCTGCCCTCCACGCCTGCGCCAGGTCGCGCCTCACCCTCCGCGCGCCCTCGAGCCGCTCGCGCGCGGTCGCCGCGCCGGCGTCCTCGAGTTTGATCGCATCCCACCCGATTTGCCTGACGAAGCAGCCCGGAAGGACGTTGTAGCTCACGTAGACGAGGCCGCCCGGCGCCAGGTGCCCATGCGCGAGCGCGAGGAAGGCGTCGCGCACGTCCGCCGGCACCCACGAATAGAAGCCGTGCGCGATGACGTAGTCGAACGTCCCGAGCGATCCCGCGACTTCGCGCAGGTCGCCCTCGACGAACTCGACGTTCGCGAGCCCGAGTCCGCGCGCCATGTCGTTCGCGCGGCGCATGAGCAGCGCCGAAGCGTCGCAACCGGTGAACGTCGCCCCCGGCATCCGGGCCGCCATCGGCAGCAGGTTGGCGCCATCCCCGCAGCCGACCTCGAGGACGCGCGCGCCGCCTGACCGGGCAGCGCGAGGCCGAACAGCGTCGCGATCGCCGCGAGTCGGCTGGGCTGGCTGCAGGGATTCGGCCCCCCGACGTACGCGACGTCCTCGTAAGCGGCCTTCAGGCTTTCGTGGATCTCGGGGGACATCGCGCGCCGCGTATCTGAGACGCCGCCATTGTATCCGCGCGGCCCGAATGCCTGTCAGGCCTCGAGCACGCCGATACGTGCGAAATGCGCCAGGTGCTCGTCGACCAGGCGCCTCGGATCCGCTGCATGCGGTGAAATCGCGGCCAGCTCGAGCGCGAGCGCGTCGCGTGTGCGCGTGCCGTCGACGAGCGGAAGCAGGCGCCGCCGCACCGGGTCGTCGAACACGACGCTGTCATGGCGCAGGTTGACGACGAAATCGCGGCGCGAGGCCTGCCAGCGCGCGACGGCGGACGCGCGCGGCATCGCGCCCGCCCCCTGCGCGGCCCTCAGCGGCCAGGCGAACGGCACGATGGCGCCCATGAGGCACGCGCTCAGCAGCAGGCGCAGCGCGTTGGCCGGCGCAGCGAGCGTCGAGCCCGCGGAACCGTGCGAAGTGATCCACGAAACGACTTCCTGCACCGGGACGCTCGCCGGATGCACCGCGGCGAGTCGCCCGAGCAGCATGCGCTGGACCCCCGCGGGCGTGCGATCGCCATCCGCCTGCGAACGCGGCGCGGAGCCGTGCCGCTCGGCCGTCGTGTTGGAGGCTCCGACGTGCATGTTCGCTAGTCGCTCGCCCGCGAGCGGCGTGCCGAGCCCCCTGGCGCGGTGGACGAACAACGATTCGCGATAGCGACGCAGCCGCAAGTGGTCGATCACGTGCTCGCGCGTCAGCCGATCCGCTGCCGCGAGCCACGCGTTCATCTTCTCTCCGTAGGCCGGCGCGGGATGCCGGTAGACGTCGGCGTCGGCGAGCCAGGCAAGACCGTGTGCGTCCGCCTCGGCCACGATCTCGCGCAACAGCACCGGGTGGTTCACGACCGCGAGGTCGTCGTGCAGCACGTGGAACTCGTGCCGTTCGGCGACGTCGCGAAACTCGCCCGCGAGCACCCCGGCAAGTCCCGGCTGGTCCGCCATCGCCTCCGCCACGAGCGCCGCCATCGACCGCGCCTCCGAGATCCTGCGCGCGGGGTCGCCGATGCCCGCGACGTGCGGGCGAAGGAGGCTCCACGCGATGCCGCGCAACGCGCAGCCGGGCATCGTGTTGTGGCTCACGAACGCGATGCCGTCCGGCGACAGGCGCCGGCGCAGCGTGCCGAGCAGGACCTCGCGCACGTCGGCAGGCACCCACGAGTAGAAGCCGTGCGCGATGATGTAGTCGAACGTGCCGAGGCCGGGCGGCAGGTCGCGAAGGTCCACGGCGTCGAGCTCGACGTTGGAAAGCGCGAGGTCGGATGCCATGGCGCGCGCCTCGGCGATCGCACCCGGCGACAGGTCGACACCCACGTAGCGTCCTTGCGGCGCCGCTGCGGCCATCGGCACCAGGTTGCCGCCGTCGCCGCAACCGATCTCGAGCACGCGTGCGGTCGTGGGGTCGGGCGTGTCGAGGCCCATCAGCCTCGCGACCGTGGCGATGCGCGCGGGCGCGCTCGTCGGGCAGGGGCGGCTGCGATAGCGGATCGCTTCGTACGATGCCTTGATCGATGCGGTGACCGACTCGCGATCGGTCGCGTCGGGAGCGGCGGGGTCGTTCGGCGTCAAGACGAGATTGCGCGCAGCGTGTCGAGCGTCACGGCGCCTGCCGGCGCCGCCGAACTGGCGTCCCCACGGGGATTCGAACCCCGGTTACCGCCGTGAAAGGGCGATGTCCTAGGCCTCTAGACGATGGGGACCCGAGATGCTTCGAACTGCTACAACGGTGCCGCTGCCTCGTCCGCCCGCGCTGCGATCGCGGTGCGAGCGGGCGCGAACGGTCGGTGGTGGAGGTAAGCGGGATCGAACCGCTGACCTCTTGCATGCCATGCAAGCGCTCTCCCAGCTGAGCTATACCCCCACGGCGAATCCGCGATTATACGCACGGTCGCGAGGACGCGCAAATCCCATCCCCGCCACGACACGCGAAACGGCCGGGACCGGATGCCGGTTCGCCAAGCCGCGACGCGGCGGCGACGGGGTTGCGCTATGATCCGGGCCCGCGCCCGCCATCGCCTGCCCGCGCGTCTCCCCGTGCCCCTCCCCGATCCCGCGCTCGCAACGCTGCCCGACCTCGCCGGACGAGTCGTCGTCGTGACCGGCGCGACCGGCGGACTGGGCGCCCCGATCGCGCGCGCGTGCGCGGAACGCGGCGCGACCGTGGTGCTGCATGGCCGGACGGTCGGAAAACTCGAGGCGCTCTACGACGAGATCGTCGCGGCGGGCCACGCCGAGCCGATCATCCTGCCGCTCGATTTCGCGAAAGCCGAGGCGTCGGACTTCGGCAACATCGCCTCGGCGCTCGAGTCGCAGCTGAAGCGGGTCGACGGGCTCGTTCACACGGCCGCGATGCTGGGCTCGCTCGGTCCGCTCGAGCACCAGTCCTACGATGCGTGGCTCTCGCTCCTCCGCGTGAACGTCGCCGCGCCGATGGGCCTCACGCGCGCGCTCGTGCCGCTCCTGTCGAAGGCGCCGGACGCGTCGGTGACGTTCACGCTGGACGATCGGGGCCTCGCCCCGCGAGCCTACTGGGGCGGCTACGGCGTGACCAAGGCCGGCGTCGCGGCACTCGCCCGCGAGCTCGCCGACGAATGGGAGTCGCGCGCGAACCTCCGCGTCAACGCCGTCGTGCCCGGCCCGATCCGCTCCCCGATGCGCGGGCGCACGCACCCGGGCGAGGACCGCACTCGCCTTCCCGAGCCCTCGTCCCTCGTCCCGCTCTACCTGCACCTCCTCGCGGGCCAGCCCAAGGCCGAGAGCGCCATGCTGATCGAGGCGCGCCCGTGGCTCGCCGGCTCGCCCGCGTCGTCGCCGCTCGTCGCGTAGCGAAGCACTGCGCGAAGGGCGCGATGTGCATCCGCCGCCAGGCGGTCGTGAGGAACGCTTTCGATCCGCACCCGCGGCTCGCCCTCCCGCCGCCAGGCAACCACGGCGAGCGCCGGCAGCGCAATCGATCCCGGCGCGAGGCGCCCTTCGCACGCGCGGCCGTCGCGGCAAAGCGCGACCACGGAGGCGTCCGATCGCACGACGATGCCGGCGAGCGCCTGCTCGAGGCAACGCCACTCCCGCGCCCCCAGCGCAGCCACCAGCAGCGCGGCGGACGCCGCGAGCGGCGCGTCGAGCGGCAACGAGAGGAGGAGGACGATCGTCGCGCCGTGCGACGCGAGCACGAAGGCTCGCGCGAGGCGCGACCGGGCGAGGTCGAATCGGCGCGACGCGACGCGTTTCATGGGCCGATCGGACCACGGAACGTGCGCGACGCGCACTCGGCCCTTCGGACGACTACGTGCCCGGCGCGTGTTTGCGGTCCGCCACGTGTTTCGCGAGCTTGAGCCAGGTCTCGACGACCGTGTCCGGGTTGAGCGACATGCTCTCGATCTTCAGGTCGACCAGCCACTCGGCGAGGTCCGGGTGGTCGGACGGGCCCTGGCCGCAGATCCCGACGTAGCGCCCGTGGCGCTGGCAGGCGTCGATCGACATCGCGAGCATGGCCTTCACCGCGTCGTCGCGCTCGTCGAACGTCGCGGCGATCGGGCCGCCCGAGTCGCGATCGACGCCCAGCGTCAGCTGGGTCATGTCGTTGCTGCCGATCGAGAAGCCGTCGAAGTGCTCGAGGAACCGGTCGGCGAGCAGCGCGTTCGACGGGATCTCGCACATCATGATGACGCGCAGGCCGTTCTCGCCGCGCTTCAGGCCGTTCTGCGCGAGCAGCCCGATGACGGCCTTCGCCTCGGCGAGCGTGCGCACGAACGGGATCATCACCTCGACGTTCGTGAGCCCCATCGCGTCGCGCACGCGCTTCATCGCGCGGCACTCGAGCGCGAAGCAGTCGTAGAACGACGGCGCGACGTAGCGCGAGGCGCCGCGGAAGCCCAGCATCGGGTTCTCCTCGTGCGGCTCGTAGCGCTTGCCGCCGACGAGGTTCGAGTACTCGTTCGACTTGAAGTCCGAGAGGCGGACGATGACCTTCTTCGGCCAGAACGCCGCCGCGATCGTCGCCACGCCCTCGGTCGGCAGCCGCCGGAACGCGAACGCGAGCTCCGGGTTGCCCACGTTCATCATGATCTTGGTCGGACACGGGGGCATCTTGTCGAGCGCGACGTCCACGATCTCGACCTCGAGCCTTCCCGCGTAGACGTTCCCGGTGTCGCCCTCGGCGCACGAGACCGTGACCTGCGCGCCCTCCGCGAGCGTGCGCGTCGCGTCGCCGCAGCCGACGACCGCCGGGATCCCGAGCTCGCGCGCGATGATCGCGGCGTGGCAGGTGCGCCCGCCGCGGTTGGTGACGATCGCCGCGGCGCGCTTCATCACCGGCTCCCAGTCCGGGTCGGTCATGTCGGTCACGAGCACGTCGCCCGGCCGCACGCGATCCATCTCGGAGGCCGACTTGATCAGGCGCACTTCGCCCTGCCCGATCTTCTGGCCGATCGCGCGCCCGCTCGCCAGCACCTCCGACGTCGACTTGAGCCGGTAGCGCCGCAGCTCGGTCGCGCCCTCCTGCGACCGGACGGTCTCCGGACGCGCCTGCAGCACGTAGATCCTGCCGTCGACGCCGTCGCGGCCCCACTCGACGTCCATCGGACGCCCGTAGTGCTTCTCGATCGCGACCGCGTAGCGCGCGAGCTCGGTGACCTCGTCGTCGGTGATCGAGAACCGCTGGCGGTCGGCGTCGGCGACCGGAACGGTCGTCGTCGACTTCCCGGCCGAGTTGCCGCCCGCGAAGATCATCTTCACCGCCTTGCTTCCCACGGTCTTGCGCAGGATCGCCGGACGTCCTGCCGCGACGTTGGGCTTGTAAACGTAGAACTCGTCCGGGTTCACCGCACCCTGCACGACCGTTTCGCCGAGTCCGTAGGAGGCCGTGATGAACACGACCTGGTCGAAGCCCGACTCGGTGTCCAGCGTGAACAGGACGCCCGCTGCGCCGAGGTCGCTGCGGACCATGCGCTGGACGCCGGCGGAGAGCGCGACGTCGGCGTGCGCGTAGCCCTTGTGGACCCGGTAGGCGATGGCCCGATCATTCCACAGCGAGGCAAATACCTCATGTATCGCGTGAATTATATTTTCTAATCCACTGATATTAAGAAATGTTTCCTGCTGTCCAGCGAACGAGGCCTCGGGCAGGTCTTCAGCGGTTGCCGACGAGCGAACCGCGAACGTCGCTCCCGGCGACGCGGCCTCGAGGCGCGCGAACGCCCCGCGGACGGCCGATTCGAGCGCGCCCGGCAGCGGCGCCTCGACGACCCATCGGCGAATCTCAGCGCCGGCGCGGGCCAGCGCCGCGACGTCGTCGACGTCGAGCGTGGCGAGCCTGGCGTTGATCCGCTCGCCCAGGCGATCGTGCGCGAGAAACTCGCGGAACGCGGCGGCGGTCGTCGCGAAGCCTCCGGGAACCCGGATGCCTGCGTGCGCCAACTGGCCGATCATCTCGCCCAGCGAAGCGTTCTTGCCTCCGACCGACTCGACGTCGGTCATGCGCAACCCATCGAACGGTACGACACGCACCACGTCCTGCATACCCGCTCCCGCGATAGAAGACAGACCGATCACCGTCGTGCTGCTTTGCAGCACGACAACGATGCAGTCGTCATGCTACCGCGCGGGCGCAGCCCGGCGGACGTGCTGCGGCGCGAGAGGCTCGACCGCGGGGAACGCGTCAGCGCTCGACCGGGGCCTCGGGAACGAGCGCCAGGTCGCCGTCACCGTCGTCGCCCTCGAGGCCCGGCGCCGCAGCGAGCCCCTGCGCGTTCCGCCGACCGCGGGCGGCACGGCGAAGGCTCCGGTAGAGGTCCGGATGCGCTTCCTTGAGGTAGCTGATGATCTCGAAGTCGACGCGCTTGACCTGCGTGAGGTCGATCTGCTCGACGTGGACCAGGCGCAGGAGCTCGCGCACCGGGCGCGGCATCTCCCGGCCGCTTTCGTAGCGGGAGCCGCCGCTCTGGGTGACACCGATCTGGGTCCAGAACTGTTCCTGGTTCAGACCAAGGCGGCGCCGGATTTCGCGCGGGTTCAGGACACGTTCGAGCAGCTTCACGGACGCGGGCCTCCCGGGAGTCGCGAGCGCCACGATGGCAGCTGCTATCCCAATGGCATATTTTTCACCCAAAGGCCCCGTTAGGCAAGCCAGTCCGACAGGCGGCATGCGGCGATGAACCAGAAAAGCGACGGGCCGGGGCGCACTGCTAAAATGCGCTCGTGTCGCTTCGCTACGACCTCCACTCGCATTCGACGCGTTCCGACGGGCTTCTGTCCCCGGCCGACGTGGTGCGGCGGGCCGCGTCGCGGGGCGTCGACGTCCTGGCGCTCACCGACCACGACGAGACCTCCGGGCTCGCCGAGGCGACGGAGGCGGCCCGGGAAGCCGGCATCGCGCTGGTGCCGGGGTGCGAGCTGTCGGTGAGCTGGCAGGACATCACCATCCACGTCGTCGCGCTGGGGGTGGCTCCCGGCGACGCTGCGTTCGCCGCGGGGCTGGGCTCGATCCGCGAGGGGCGCAGCGCGCGTGCGCGCCGCATCGGCGAGTCGCTGGCCGCCGCCGGCATCCCCGATGCCTACGAAGGCGCGATGCGCTTCGTCACGAGCGAACGCCTGGTCTCGCGCACCCACTTCGCGCGCTTCCTGATCGATGCCGGCCACGCGCGCGAGATGAAGGACGTGTTCCGCCGCTACCTGTCCCCCGGCAAGCCCGGACACGTCGACCACCGCTGGGCGACGCTGCAGCAGGCGATCGGCTGGATCCACGGCGCGGGCGGGGTCGCCGTGCTGGCCCATCCCGGCCGCTACAAGGTCGCGGGCGAGCGCGGCATGCGGCAACTCCTTGCCGGGTTCCGCGACGCCGGCGGCGACGCGATCGAGGTGCTCTCGTCGTCGCACAGCCCGGCCCAGGCGGTCCGCTTCGCGACGCTGGCGCGCGTCCACGGCTTCTCGGTGTCGGCGGGATCGGACTTCCACGGGCCCGGCGAGGGCTCGCTCGACCTCGGCGACCTCCCCCCGCTGCCCGCGGGTGTCGAGCCCGTGTGGGCCCGGTGGTGATTCGCGGCGTCCCCGGCCGTCCGCGCCCTCGGGGGCCTGAACGATGCCGACGAGGCGCACGGTCTTCTTCATCTCGGACCGGACCGGCATCACGGCGGAGATGCTCGGGAACAGCCTGCTCACGCAGTTCGAGGATTTCCAGTTCCGCCGGATCACCGTCCCGTTCATCGACTCGCCGGAGAAGGTCGAGGACGTGATCCGCCAGGTCAACGAGACCGGCGTCGCCGAGGGGCGCCGCCCGATCGTGTTCAGCTCCGTGGTCGACGAGATCGCGAGCGAGACGATCCGCGCCCGGGCCGAGGCGCTGACGCTCGACCTGTTCCAGATCTTCATCGCTCCGCTCGAAGCCGAGCTCGCCGCGAAGAGCTCGCACGCGGCGGGACGCACGCACGGCATCGCCAACAGCCACGAGTACTACACGCGCATGGAGGCGATCAACTTCGCGCAGTCGCACGACGACGGCGCCGCGACGCGCGAGCTCGCGAAGGCGCAGGTGATCCTCGTCGGGGTGTCCCGCTGCGGCAAGACGCCGACCTCGCTCTATCTCGCGCTGCAGTTCGGCGTCCGCGCGGCGAACTTCCCGCTCACGCCGGACGACTTCGCCGACCACAAGCTGCCCGGCTCGATCGACGGCCACCGCCCCCGGCTCTTCGGGCTCACGATCCTGCCCGAGCGGCTGCGCGAGATCCGCGAGGAACGGCGGCCCGGAAGCCGCTACGCCTCGATCGAGAACTGCCGCTACGAGGTGCGCGAGGCCGAGGCGATGATGCAGCGCGAGGGCATCCCGATGATCGACACGACGTCGAAGTCGATCGAGGAGATCGCCACGACGATCCTGCACCGCGCGAAGGTCGAGCGCCACGTCTACTGACCCGCGAACGCGTTCGCGACCGGAGAAGCACGATGCTCAAGGGAATCCCCCCGCTCCTCACGCCCGACCTGCTGCACGCGCTCGCGTCGATGGGTCACGGCGACGCGATCGCGATCGTCGACGCCAACTTCCCGTCCGCCTCCGTCGGGCGGCTCGTGATCACGGTCGCCGGCGCGGGCGCGCACGAGGTCCTCGCGGCCGTGCTCGACGTGTTTCCGCTGGACACTTCGGGCGCGGCGCCGGCATGGACGATGGAAGTGATCGGCGAGCCGGAGGCGATCCCCGAGCCCGTGGCCGACTTCGCCGCGGTGCTCGCCGACCACGACCTCGCCGACGTCGAGATCGGCCACCTCGACCGGCTCGCGTTCTACGAGCGTGCGCGCGAGGCGTTCGCGGTCGTCCGCACCGGCGAGCTGCGCCCGTACGGCAACATCCTGCTCGTGAAGGGGACGGTCAACCGGCTCGGCGGCCGCTGACGGATGGTCGTCGTCTTCGGCTCGATCAACGCCGACCTCGTCGCGACCGTCGCGGTGTTGCCGCGCGAGGGCGAGACCCGGATGGCGTCGGGCTACGCGGTGCATGCGGGAGGCAAGGGCGCGAACCAGGCGCTTGCCGCGCGCCGGGCCGGAGCCCGCGTAACGCTGGTCGGCGCAGTCGGGCGAGACGGGTTCGCGGAAATCGCGCTGGGCACGCTGCGCGACGCCGGCGTCGATCTGTCGGGCGTGGCGATCTCGACCCGGCCGACCGGCATCGCGCTGATTCACGTGGATGCGCAGGGACGCAACACGATCACCGTCGTGCCCGGCGCGAACGCGGACGCGCGCGGCGCCGCCGTGGCGGACGCCGCGCTGGGTCCCGCGACGACCCTCCTGCTCCAGCTCGAGGTTCCGGCGACCGAGGTGATCGCACTCGCCGCGCGCGCGCACGACCGAGGCTCGCGCGTGATCCTCAACCTGGCACCGCCGGCGCCCGTTTCCGACGCGCTTCTCGGCGCCGTCGACGTGCTCGTGGCCAACGAGCACGAGGCGGAGTTCGTCGCGCGCGAGCGCGGACTGCCTTCCGATCCGGCGGACTTCTGCGCCGCGGCCGCCGATCGCTGGAGGCTCGCGGCCATCGTGACGCTGGGTGCCGACGGGCTCGTCGCCGCCGACGCCGGGCATCGCTACCGGCTGCCGGCGGCACCGGTCGACGTGCGCGACACGACCGCCGCGGGCGATGCGTTCGCCGGCGCACTCGCGGCCGCCCTCGACCGCGGCGCTGCGCTGCGCGACGCGCTCGCGGAGGGCATCGCCTCGGGTTCGCACGCGTGCACCGGCGACGGCGCGCAGCCGTCGATCGGGCGGCGCGAGCAGTGGCACGAACGTGCGCGCGGAGTCGCGGCAGCGTCGACGGCCGAGCCGCGCGAACCGCCGCGCTAGGCTCTGCACCAGCGGCGAGGCGGGGTAACATCGCGTATCGCAGCTACTGTCCCAGGCCTACGCATGCTTCGACGCCTCGCCATCGCCCTCTTCGCCACCGCTCTCGCGTTCGCGCTGCCTGCGCGCGCGGCCGACCCCGATTACTCGGACATCTGGTGGGCGGCAGGCGGCGTCGAGTCCGGCTGGGGCGTCAACTTCGCGCAGAGCCCGGGCGTCATCTTCGTCACGTTCTTCATCTACGGCCCCGACAAGCAGCCGGTCTGGTACGTCGCGTCGATGGTGCAGACGGGGGCGGGACGCTATTCCGGCGCGCTGTACCGGGTGACGGGCAGCTGGTTCGGCGGCGCGTGGCTGCCGACCGACGCGACCGAGACGATGGTCGGCGAGGCGCAGTTCGTGGCGGAGAACGTCGTTCGAGGCGTGTTCACCTACCGCGTCGACACGACGCAGGTCGTCAAGACGATCGAGCGGCAGTCGCTCACGGCGATCGACCTCGCGGGCACCTACCTGGGCGGCGTGCTGATCAAGAGCTCGGCCGGCTGCAGCAGCGGAGCCTCGTCGAAGCCCTTCGCCTACCAGTACATCGTCACGCACGAGGCCGAGTTCGCTCGTCCGGATCGAGCAGATCACCACCGACGGCTACACCGATTGCGTGATGGAGGGAACGGCCGTGCAGTTCGGCCGCGTGCTCCAGATCGCCGACGCGACCTACGTCTGCGAGGTCTTCGGCGTCGACACCGGCGGTCGTGACCGACATGCGCCGCACGTCGAACGGTGGCATCGAGCTCGCGTGGACCGCGAATCTGGGCAACGGATGCACCGAGACCGGGACCTTCAGCGGCGTGCCGCAGCAGTAAGCCGCTGCCGCGCGACCTCGTAGAGCACGACCGCGGCGGCGGCCGCGGCGTTCAGCGACTCGCTGCCGCCGGGCATCGGGATCGTGACCGCGAGGTCGGCCTCCGCACGGAGCGCCGCGGTAAGCCCCGCCCCCTCGTTCCCCACCGCGACGGCGACGCGTCCGGCGATGCGCACCTCGTGGAGCGGTTTGCCGCTCGACGCCACCGTCGCGACGACGTGTCCGCCATCCGCGCGGTACGAGCGCGCCAGCGCGATCAGGTCCGCGTCCTCGTGGATCGCGATCTGGAAGTGCGCCCCCTGCCCGGCGCGCAGCACCTTCGGCGACCACGCGAACGCGCAATCGCGCGACAGGTAGGCATCTTTCACGCCGAATGCCGCGGCCGTCCGGAGCATCGAGCCCAGGTTCCCCGGGTCCTGGATCGCCTCGAGCAGCAGGCACAGGTCGCCCGGAGGCTTCTGGGCGGGTCTCGGTGCCGGCGCGACTGCGATGACGCCGACGTCCGGGGGCAGCGCGCCCATGCCGTCGAACAGCGCGCGCGGCACGACGAGCAGGCGCGACTCGGGCAGGCGCGCGAGCAGTCCGGCGACGCCGGGTCTCGCCAGCGCGTCCTCGTTCACCACCATGACCTCGGGAAGCCCGATCCGCTCGAGGTGGACCGCGACGAGGTGCTCGCCCTCGAGCACGCATCGGTTTGCCTTGCGCCGATCGCGCGACGACGACACGAGCCGTGCGACCTCGCGGTAGCGCGGGTTCTGGCGCGAGACGATGCGGGTCGGGGGCACGCGCGCCTCAGCCGGCGTGGCGCTTCAGCGCGCCGCGGGCGCGGGTCTGGCCGCTACCGTGCCCTGGAGCTGGAAGAACACCTCGTCCTGGCGGACCATCCCGAGCTCGGACCGTGCGCGCTCCTCGATCGCCTCGCTGCCGGTCTTGAGGTCGCGCACGTCCGCGTCGAGCGCCTCGTTGCGCGCGCGGAGCTTGTCGTTGCCGTCGCGCTGCAGCGCGACCTGGCGGTCGAGCTCGCGCACGGCGAGCCAGCCGCCCTTCCCGAGCCACATCGGGTACTGCAGCGCGACGATCGCGGCGACGAAGATCAGGGCCAGCCAGCGCATCGGGCTACCGCGAACATTCCGCGAGTCGTGGCGAGCGACGGGCCGCCCCGAGCTCGCCGCCCCCCTCGGGGGGGAACCGCGCGCAGCGCGTTCGGGGGGGATGGCATGGCGAGCGACGGGCCGCCCCCCTCGGGGGAACCCGCCGCGCGGGGATGGCGCGCGACGGGCCGCCCCGAGCTCGCCGCCCCCTGGGGGAACCGCGCGCAGCGCGTTCGGGGGGGATGTCATCTACGCGAGGTTGAAGAACGCGCCGCGACCCGGGTAGCTCGCGGCGTCGCCCAGGTCCTCCTCGATGCGGAGGAGCTGGTTGTACTTGGCGATGCGGTCGGAGCGCGAGAGCGACCCGGTCTTGATCTGCCCGGCGTTCGCTCCCACCGCGATGTCCGCGATGATGGTGTCCTCGGTCTCTCCCGAGCGGTGCGAGACGACCGCCGTGTAGCGCGCGCGATTCGCCATCGTGATCGCGGCGAAGGTCTCCGACAGCGTGCCGATCTGGTTGATCTTGACCAGGATCGAGTTCGCCACGCCCTTCGCGATCCCCTGCTTCAGGATCCTCGTGTCGGTGCAGAAGATGTCGTCGCCGACGAGCTGCACGTCGCGGCCGAGCCGGTCGGTCAGCGCCTTCCAGCCGTCCCAGTCGTGTTCGGACATCCCGTCCTCGATGCTCACGATCGGATACTTGCCGCACCAGGTCGCGAGCACGTCGATCATCTGCGCGGGCGTCAGCACGCGGTTCTCGCCCTCGAGCCGGTAGGCGCCGTCCACGTAGTACTCGGACGCCGCGCAGTCGAGCGCGAGCGCGATGTCGCGTCCCGGCTCGTAGCCCGCCTTGTCGATCGCCTCGACGAGCAGCTGCAGCGCCGACTCGTTCGACGGCAGGTCGGGCGCGAACCCGCCCTCGTCGCCGACCGTCGTCGGCATGCCGCGCGCGTCGATCAGCTTCTTCAGCGTGTGGAACACCTCGGCGCCGTAGCGCAGCGCCTCGCGGAACGTCGGCGCGCCGAGCGGCACCAGCATGAACTCCTGCAGGTCGATCTTGTTGTTCGCGTGCGCGCCGCCGTTGATCACGTTCATCAGCGGCACCGGGAGCTGCATCTCGCCCGCGCCGCCCAGGTAGCGGTAGAGCGGCAGCGAGGACTCCTCGGCCGCCGCCTTCGCGACCGCGCAGGAGACGGCGAGGATCGCGTTCGCGCCGAGCCGCCCCTTGTTGTCGGTCCCGTCGAGCGCGACGAGCGACTTGTCGATCAGCCCCTGCTCCGACGCGTCGAGGCCGAGGATCGCCTCGCAGATCTCGGTGTTGACGTTCTCGACCGCGCGCAGCACGCCCTTGCCCAGGTAGCGCTGCGCATCGCCGTCGCGCAGCTCGATCGCCTCCTTCGAGCCGGTCGACGCGCCCGAGGGCACGGCCGCGCGCCCCGAGACGCCGGATTCGAGGACCACGTCGGCTTCGATCGTGGGGTTGCCGCGGGAATCGAGGATCTCGCGGGCGATGACGTCGACGATGGCGCTCATGGGCAGGAGTCAGGAGTCAGTTGGCAGAAGTCGGCAGGCGTTCCGGTGCATCCGGCGTCCGGGCGCGGCGTCGGGCGCGGCGTCCCCGCGAGCGGCGTGATGCTCCCTCTCCCCGCATCGCGGGGAGAGGGCCGGGGTGAGGGGCGGCAAGGTCATGCGTCGGGCGCCTCGTAGTCGCAGATGATCCAGTCGGCGATCTCGCGCAATTTCGCGACCACGTCCTGGTGCTTCGGATTGGGACCGTAGGCGGCCAGGTCCTCGCGGGTCGCGAACGCCATGTTGATGCCGTAATCGTAGGCGATCGGGCGATCGGTGAAGTTCCACCCGCTCTCCAGTCGCACGATGCCCGTGCAGTGCGGGGGCAGCGCCTTGAACAGCGCCTCCCAGGCCGGGACGCGCGGGTCGGCGCGGGTGACGCCGGGCTTGAGCTTGATCAGGACGAGGTGGACGAACATGGGCGCAGGCTTCCGGGGAGTTGTCGGGAAAGGTTCGCGACCGGCCGATCAGCGGGCGGCGTTCATGAGCCCGGACTCGGGGAAGCCGGCGCGCTTGACCGCCGCATCGAGCTCGACCAGCGTCTCGAGGAGCTGCCTCATGCGCGGCAGCGGCCAGGCGTTCGGACCGTCGGAGAGCGCCTTCGCCGGATCGGGATGCGTCTCCATGAACAGGCCCGCCACGCCGGCGGCGACGGCCGCGCGCGCGAGCACCGGCACGAACTCGCGCTGGCCGCCCGACGACGTGCCCTGCCCGCCCGGCAGCTGCACCGAATGCGTCGCGTCGAACACGACCGGGCAGCCGGTGTCGCGCATGATCGCGAGCGAGCGCATGTCGGAGACGAGGTTGTGGTAGCCGAACGAGGCCCCGCGCTCGCAGACCATGAGGTTGTCGGCGCCGCTCGCGGCCTTCGCCTTCGCGACGACCTGCTTCATGTCGTCGGGCGCGAGGAACTGGCCCTTCTTGATGTTGACGGGGCGGCCGGCGCGCGCGACCGCCTGGATGAAGTCGGTCTGCCGGCACAGGAACGCGGGCGTCTGCAGCACGTCGACGACGGAGGCGACCGTCGCGATCTCGCCCTCCTCGTGGACGTCGGTCAGCACCGGCACGCCAACCTGCCGCCTGACCTCGGCAAGGATGCGCAGCCCCTCGTCCATGCCCGGTCCGCGGAAGCTCGCGTGCGAGCTGCGGTTGGCCTTGTCGTAGCTCGACTTGAAGACGAACGGGATCCCGAGCGCCGCCGTCATCTCCCTGAGCCTGCCCGCGACGTCGATCTGCAGCTGCTCCGACTCGACGACGCACGGCCCCGCAATGAGGAACAGCGGCCGGTCGAGACCGACGTCGAAACCGCAGAGCTTCACGTGGCGGCCTAGATCGACGCGACCAGCTCGGCCACGGCCGCGGCCGATGCGCCGGTCGTGCGCTGCTGCTCGAGCGCGGCACGCACGAAGCTCACGAACAGCGGGTGTCCCCGGCGGGGATTCGACGTGAACTCGGGGTGGAACTGGCAGCCGAAGAACCACGGGTGGTCGGTGAGCTCGATCATCTCGCAAAGGTCGCCGGCGGTCGCGCTCTTCGCGCGCGCGCTGACGACGAGCCCCGTCGCCTCGAGCCGCGGCAGGTAGTGGTTGTTGACCTCGTAACGATGGCGATGCCGCTCGGCCACGGTCGCCGCCCCGTAGATCCGGTGGGCGAGCGTGCCGGCGACGACCTCGCAGGGCTGCGAGCCCAGCCGCATCGTGCCGCCGAGGTCGGACTCGGTGCTGCGCCGCTCGACGTTGCCGTCGCGGTCCTGCCACTCGGTGATCAGCGCGACCACCGGATGCGGCGTGTCGGGGTCGAACTCGGTCGAGTTGGCGCCGGCGAGCCCGGCGCGGTCGCGCGCGTGCTCGATGACGGCGAGCTGCATGCCGAGGCAGATGCCGAGGTACGGGATGCGATTCTCGCGCGCGTAGCGGATCGCGCGGATCTTGCCCTCGACGCCGCGCTTGCCGAACCCGCCCGGCACGAGGATCGCGTCCATGCCCGCGAGCGCCCCGGTGCCGTCGCGCTCGACCGCCTCGGAGTCGACGTAGTGGATCTCCACCTTGCTCTTCGTGTGGATCCCGGCGTGGATCAGCGCCTCGGAGAGCGACTTGTACGACTCGGTGAGGTCGACGTACTTGCCGACCATCGCGATGCGGACCCGATGCTCCGGGTGCTCGAGCGCGTCGACGATCCGGGTCCAGACCGCGAGGTCGGCGGGTGGCGGCGCCAGGCCGAGCTTGCGGCAGACGATGTCGTCGAGCCCCTCCGCGTGCAGCGCGGCGGGGATCTTGTAGATCGAGTCGGCGTCGAGCGCCGGGATCACCGCCTCGGCCGGGACGTTGGTGAACAGCGCGATCTTGCGGCGGTCGCCGTCCGGCACCGGCCGGTCGGCGCGGCACAGCACGACGTCGGGCTGGATGCCGATCTCGCGCAGCTCCTTGACCGAGTGCTGCGTCGGCTTGGTCTTCATCTCGCCCGCGGCCGGGATGTACGGGACGAGCGTCAGGTGGATGTAGCAGACGTTGTCGCGGCCGAGCTGGATGCCCAACTGGCGGATCGCCTCGAGGAACGGCAGGCTCTCGATGTCGCCGACCGTCCCGCCGACCTCGACCACCGCGACCTCGGCGTCGCCGGCCCCCGCCGCGATCCAGGCCTTGATCTCGTCGGTGATGTGCGGGATCACCTGCACGGTGCCGCCCAGGTAGTCGCCGCGGCGCTCCTTGCGGATCACGCTCTCGTAGATCTGGCCGGTCGTGAAGTTGTTGCGCTTCCCCATCCGGACGTCGGTGAAGCGCTCGTAGTGCCCGAGGTCCAGGTCGGTCTCGGCGCCGTCCTCGGTGACGTAGACCTCGCCGTGCTGGAACGGCGACATCGTCCCGGGGTCGACGTTGATGTAGGGGTCGAGCTTGAGGTTGGTGACGCGCACCCCGCGGGAGGTGAGGATCGCGGCCAGCGACGCGGCGGCGATCCCCTTCCCCAACGAGGAAACGACGCCACCGGTGACGAACACGAACTTGGGCATGGCGTACCCGGTGCTGGAAATTCCGCATTTTACCGGGCTCGCGCTCCCCCCGGAAGCCCGACAGCTCGTCCGGGGCGCGCTACAATGGCAATCCCGCCGCGATCCGCGAGCGCACCGCCTCCCGCGGAAGCAGCGCGAGCACCGCGTCCAGCGACGGTGTCTGCGTCGTCCCCGCCACCAGCATCCGCAGCGGCATCATGAGTTGCGGGGGCTTCAATCCGTGCTTCGCCGCCTCGGACTTGAGCCGCTGCGCGATCGCCTCGCGCGTCCAAGGCAGGTCGGCGAACGCGTCCGCGATCCCTTTCACCGCCGGCCGGTTGTGGTCGTTCAGGTGCTCGGCGACGCGATCCGGGGACGGGTGCGGCGTCGCGTAGAAGTAATGCGCGGCATCCGCCATCTCGGCGAGCGTGCGCACCCGGTCGCGCAGCAGCACCGCCACCTCGCCCGGATCCGGGCCGGCGGCGGCATCCAGCCCCGCGCGCACGAGGTACGGCACGAGCCTCGCCCCGAGGTCGGCCGAGGGCATCCGCTTCATGTGCTCCTGGTTGAGCCAGTGGAGCTTGTCGGTGTTGAAGCGCGACGGCGCCGCGCTGATCGCGTCCAGCTCGAACCAGCCCACGAAGTCGCCCGGACCGAACACCTCGTCGTCCCCGTGTGCCCAGCCCAGCCGCGCGAGGAAGTTCACCATCGCCTCGGGCAGGTAGCCGGCCGCCTCGTATTCCATCACCGAGACCGCGCCGTGGCGCTTGGACAGCTTCTGGCCGTCCTCGCCGAGCACGGTCGGCACGTGGGCGAACACCGGCGGCTCGTGGCCGAGCGCCCGGTGGATGTTGATCTGGCGCGGCGTGTTGTTCACGTGGTCGTCGCCGCGGATCACGTGCGTGATCGCCATGTCGATGTCGTCGACGACGACGCAGAAGTTGTAGGTCGGCGTGCCGTCGCCCCGTGCGATCACCAGGTCGTCGAGCTCGGCGTTGGCGACCGCGATGTGCCCCTTCACGCGGTCGTCCCAGGCGACCATGCCCTCGTCCGGGTTGCGGAACCGGATCACCGGCGCGACGCCCTCCGGCGGCACCAGGCCGTTCGCGCGGGCGTTCTCGGGTCGCCAGCGGCCGTCGTAGCGCGGCTTCTCGCCCGCGGCCATCTGCGCGGCGCGCAGTTCGTCGAGCTCGGTCGCCGGCATGTAGCAGCGGTAGGCGAGCCCGCGCCCGAGCATGTCGGCGATGACCGCGCGGTAGCGGTCCATGCGCTGCATCTGGTAGTACGGGCCCTCGTCGTAGGCGAGTCCCAGCCAGTCCATCGCGTCGAGGATCGCCTTGACCGCCGCAGGCGTCGAGCGGGCGACGTCGGTGTCCTCGATGCGCAGCACGAACGTGCCGCCGTGGCGGCGGGCATACGCCCAGGCGAACAGCGCCGTGCGGGCGCCGCCCAGGTGGAGGAAACCGGTGGGGCTCGGTGCGAAGCGGGTGCGGATCATTCGGTCGTCGGCGGGCGGTGGTTCGATCGTGGGAAGGCGTCGCCCGATGCCCCGTCGAGGCGTCCGCGGCGGTATCGGCGGACGTCGATTCTAGCTGCCCGGCCGATCCGCCGGCACGAAGCCCCGTGCAAACGCCCTCGCGAGGCGCCCCCGGGACGCCGCACGTCAGCGTCGCGCGGGCGCTCGGCGCGCGCGCGACGGAATCGCGTAACGCAGGTCCAGGGTCGCCGGCGTCGCCGGATTGGGCGGCTCCGGAGCGAGCGTCATCGGCCCGGGCGTGTGGCCGTGCGCCCAGAAACGCGCGTACCGGCGCGCCTCGGCCTCGTTCGCGTTGACCGGGAACGTCGCGTAGCTGCGGCCGCCCGGGTGCGACACATGGTAGGTGCAGCCGCCGAGCGCGCGCGCGGACCAGGTGTCGACGAGGTCGAACGTGAGCGGCGCTTGCACGCCGATCGTCGGATGCAGCGCCGACGGCGGGCTCCACGCGCGGAACCGCACGCCGGCGACGTACTCGCCCGGGATGCCGGTAGGCGTGAGCGGCAGCGTGCGCCCGTTGCAGGCGACCGCGTGCCGCCCCTCGGTCATTCCGGTCACCTTGAGCTGCACGCGCTCCACCGACGAGTCGACGTAGCGCGCCGTACCGCTCCCGGACATCTCCTCGCCGAGCACGTGCCATGGCTCGATCGCCTGCCGGAGCTCG